>JBBQTC010000015.1:0-57993 GCA_038234785.1 Acidimicrobiales bacterium | reverse complement strand
GGCTGTTCGGTGGCACCATCCGCGAGAACATCAAGTACGGCAACGTCGACGCCACCGTCGATGAGATCCTCTCCGCTGAGTAGGCTTGCTACGTCGACCGCTTCGTGCACTCGCTGCCGCTCGGGTACGACACCGTGCTCGATGACGAGGGCACCTCCATCAGCGCCGGCGAGAAGCAGCTGCTCACCATCGCTCGCGCCTTTCTCTCACAGCCCACCATCCTCATCCTCGACGAGGCCACGAGCTCGGTCGACACTCGTACCGAAGTGCTGATCCAACGCGCGATGAACAAGCTTCGCGGCGGGCGCACGAGCTTCGTCATCGCCCACCGGCTGTCGACGATTCGCGACGCCGACATCATCCTCGTCATGGACGCCGGAAGAATCGTGGAGCAGGGCTCGCACCACGATCTGCTCGTGCAGCGCGGCGCGTACTTCGAGCTGTACAACGCCCAGTTCGCAGGGGCGGCCACCGATGTCGTCTGACGAGTCCGGCGCCCACATGACCGACGCGCTGCGCAACACCACCTGGACCCTTGTCGGTTCGCCCTTGGCCGCCGAGGGCGTCGAGGTCGTGATGGCCTTCGGCGACGGCACCGTCAGCGGATTCTCGGGGTGCAATCGGTTCAGCGGCTCCTACCGGCTCACCGTCGACACGCTCGAATTCGGTCCCCTCGCCACCACCCGCATGGCCTGCCCACCCGACGCGATGCGCATGGAGGACGACGTGCTCGGTCGACTCGCGCAGGTCGTCACCGCGGCGATCGAGCCGGCCGAGCTGCACCTGTTCGACGCCCAAGGAGCACTGCTGCTGCGGTTCGGAACGCAGCTGTCCGACGGGCTCGGAGGCGACTGGCTCGTCACGTCGATCCATTACCCCGAGCGGCAAGCGATCATCTCGACCAGGGGCATGGTCAACGTCACCTTCGGGCCCAACCAGGTCAGTGGTCATGGCGGCTGCAACCGCTTCCACGGACCCGTCACCGTCGTCGAGACGGCGATGTCGATCGGGCCGCTCGTGGCCACCGGGGAGTTCTGCGAGAGCGATGCCGACGCAGGTCCCACGATCATGGAGCAGGAGCAAGCGCTCATCCGTGCTCTCGAGGCGTCCGTCGGTTACCGGATCGAGGGACGCAAGCTCACCCTGTGGCGCGGCGACGGCGGCATCGCACTGACGCTCACTCGCGACTGACGGCGCATCGTGTTCGACCGGATCGTGATGGTCGACTGGAGTGCGCAGGCCACGCCGAAGCGCGGTGCCGATTCGATCTGGGCCTGCACCTTCCACACCCGGACGGCCCGCTACGACGAGCCGGTCAATCATCGCACCCGCCAGGCCGCGAGCGATGCGCTCATCGAGTTGGCGAGGCGCCCGGGCCGAACACTGATCGGCTTCGACTTTCCGCTGGGCCACCCTGTCGGTTTCGCCGCGGCCGCCGGACTCGTGAGCGAGTTCGACGACGAGGCGCCGTGGTCGTCGGTGTGGCGCCATCTCGCCACACACCTGAAGGACGACGACCGCAACCGGAACAACCGGTGGGAGGTCGCCGCCGCGTTGAACGAGCGACTCGGGACCCTCCACTTCTGGGGCGCTCCCCCGTCGAAAGCGGGCGAGTTCCTCACCAGTCGCCGCCCACCGGCGACACCCGACCAACTCTCGGTGTACCGCTCGTCGGAGCGGCGGCTTCGCGAACAGCAGCGGTATCCGTTCTCGGTGTGGCAACTGTTGGGGGCGGGCAGCGTGGGGAGCCAGGCCTTGACGGGAATTCCGGTGGCACACCGGCTCCGCACCCATCCCGACCTCGCCGAGCGGACACTCGTGTGGCCGTTCGAGACCGGGCTCACGGCGGACCCGGTCGGCGACCGCGCCGACCTGATCGTGCTCTCCGAAGTGTGGCCGAGCGCGATTCGGTTCGATCATGTGACGCATCCGATCAAGGACGCACAGCAGGTGATCGCCCTGGCCGAACACTTCGCAGCTCTCGATCAGAGCCAGGGACTCGGCGCGTACTTCGCACCCGCGCTGGACGAGGCCGAGCGCACGACCGTGTGCCGCGAGGAAGGATGGGTGCTGGGCGTCGTCTGACGCGGCTCAGGCCGGGGTGACCTCGACGAAGGTGTCGTTGAAGCAAGCGCCGTTGACCAACGCGTCACCCGTCGCCGGGGTGAGGGTGTTGACGCCGCGCCGGTCAGCGTGGTGCCGCAGCCAGACACCCTTGCTCATCACCGCGACACCCGGTCGCGTGTCGTCGCGCACCTCGAGCGGCACTTCGATGCTGCCGGTCGGGCTCGTCACGCGCACGATGTCGCCGCTCGCAAGGCCGCGCGCACCGGCGTCGTCGGGATGCAGGGCGATGGACGGGGCGGGACTCTGGAACTCACCGAACATCGAGTTGACGAGCTTCGACGTCGCCGGCGAGATCAACGTGAGTGGAAAGCGCTCCGCATCGCGCTCGACGGGTCGATGACGGGGAACGCCCTGATCGGGGTCGACAAGGACGGCCCTGTCGTCCTCGGGAAAGGTGTCGACGAATTGTCGGCTCGGCACGGGCACGGCCCGCGGCCCAGGATCGTCCACAGCCGTCGACAGCGGCAGAGCATCCCACTGGTACCCCATTGCCCGGGCGAGCGCGAGCCCCACCTGGTCGTTGGATCGCGACTCCCCCACCGGAGCGATCACCCGCCGGACCGGCATCACCATCAACGAGCCGTAGCTGGATCCGACATCGTCGATCTCGAAGCTGGTCGTCGCCGGAAGGATGACGTCCGCATAGCGAGTCGTGTCGGTCAGCACCTGTTCGTGGACGACGGTGAAGACGTCGTCACGCGCGAACGCGGCCACGACACTCGCCGAGTCGGGGCACATGACCACCGGGTTCGCACCCTGCACGAACAGCACCTCGCACGGGTCGTCGGTTCCCGGGGCCATCCACTGGCCAACTTGGTGCAGCGGCAAGGACCGCCGTTGCGGTGCATCGAGCGCATCCTCGGGCCAACGGCGGCGCGGTTTCGCGGCTCCGGCCGACGTGCTGCCGATGACGCCACTCCCGGGCACCCCGAAGTGTCCGCCCAGCACCGGCAGAGAGAGCACCGCGCGGCAACTGGCACCACCGTTGGCATTGCGTTCCTGACCCCATCCGATGCGCAGCATCGACGGGCGCGTGGTGCCCCACCACTCGGCGAACGTGCGGATGTCGTCGGCAGCGAGTCCGGTGACCTCCGCGGCGCGGGTCAGCGACCATTCGCGGGACGTGACGAGGAACTCGGCTGCACCGTCGGCGTGGGCGTCGATGAAGGGACGAGCAAGACGTCCGTCGGCGGCCCACAGATTCGCGACCGCATAGGCGAGGGCGGTGTCGGTGCCGGGGCGGATGGCGAGGTGGAGGTCAGCCCTGGTCGCCATGGCGGTGCGACGAGGGTCGACAACCACGACCCGCGCACCCTGATCGACGGCCCGTTGGACGAGCGGCGGGAAGTGGGTGTTGCTGACCGTCGGGTTCGCTCCCCAGATGACGATCAGCTTGCTGTGCACGACGTCGGCCGGGTCCGCCGAGGCCATGTCGCCGTAGACGCTCTCCCACGAGGCACCCATCGTGTGTGCGCAGATCGTGTGCTCGACGTGGGTGGCGCCGAGCGCGGCGAAGAAGGCCTCGGTGAGGCTGGCGCGTTCGAGGACCGCCGAGGATGAGTTGTACGTGAACGCCACGACCGCGTCCGCGCCGCGGTGTCCGATCGCAGTGCGCATGCGGTCGGCGATCAGGCCGACGGCTTCCTCCCACGATGTCGAGCGGAACTCACCCGAGCCCTTCGGCCCGGTCCTGACCATCGGGGTCTGTACCCGCTCGGGCGCGTAGACGCGCTGGGCGTGGCGTCGGACCTTCGCGCAGATCCATCCGTCGGTGAGTGGGTTCTCCGGTGCGGCATCGATGTGGGTGATGCGTCCGTCGGAGACCGTGACCGCCAGTGAGCACGCGTCGGGGCAGTCGAGTGTGCACGCCGTGTGGACGACGTGCGTGTCCGAGACCGTCATGCCGCGGGTCTAGTCGCTGTCGGCGCACTCGGCAAGGGTGCGTTCGACGAAGTGGTCATCCGTTGGTGTTGACGGCCGCCAGTTCTCCGGTGCGGAACGTCACGGGCATGCTGGTCCACACGTAGTCGGTGAGGGTCTCGGTGTACCCGTTCGCCCAGAACGTGACGTGGTAGGTGATCCGCGCCTGGACCGTGACCGTGCCCGGTCCGGCCGGTGTCCACATGCAGGGACCGTTCACTCCGGGAGCGGTCTGGACGGGAAGATCGGGCATGGCGGGCATGGCCGCCGCATCGGCCACGGGTTTCGAGTCCATCGAGATGCAGGACACCACCCCGTCGAACGGCGTCGACGGCTGCGACGGGTCGGGCACGAAGTGCACCTCGAACTCCATCGCGGCAGGGTCGGTCAGCAGGTACATCGTCCAGCCGCGCCAGAACGCCGGGTTCGACCGCTGTGCCCGCCAGGCCGAGGGCACGATCGCCAGCCAGGCGGGATAGCGAGTGATGAGCCCACCCCAGCGATCGACGACCGGGTTGCGGAACACGACCGGACGTTCGAGTTGGAGGCCGTTGTACAGCGAGGTGAGCCGACTGCGCGGGTTCAGCATCGGATCGCTGACCGGCACATCGACGATCGCGACGAAGTGGTACACCGAGTCGCAGAAGACCGTGAAGTGCCGGACCGCTGTCGCCAACGGACCACGACTGGTCGTCGGATCGGACGGAGTGGGCTCGCCGAGCGCCTCGGGCAGACCTTCGATGAAGATCCATCGATAGCTCTCGACGATCTGGTTCGGGAGATAGTTGTCGCCGTTCGAGGTCGTGCCCCCGAACGGCGAGGTGAACGTGCACGGCGCACCCTTGCCGCCGTAGCTGCGGAACATCGACGACGACGGGATGGTGGTGAAGCGGCTCAACCCACCAGACGTGTTCCGGATGTCCACCGCCCGAGCCCCCGGCACCACCACCGGCGGCGGGTCCGCTGGCGAGTTGGCGCCGCCCGCTTCAACAATGCCTGGAGACAGCGCCGCGGTCAGGGCAAGAAGAGCTGCCAGGATCTTCACTGGCACGCATCCGGCTGGCTGCCCACCTGAGTAACTCGCCACCGTCCGCTGGTCTCAGAAATTCTGAAGCCGACGCCATCGGCCAAGACTCCAGGGGTCGATCCGGGAGCGAGCGAGCCATCGGCCATCCTGAAGACACCACCATCGAGAACGCAGTCGAAGACGATGGCCTCGGTGTCGGTCCGCTCGTCACCGATGACCTCCGGCCGGAGCACCACACCCACGTCCAAGTCCGCCGTTTGCCCTTGCGCCCGGCGGGCGGTCAGCGAGTCGAAGTACACCGCGCCGCCATCCGCGTACCACTGCGTCCAGCCATCGAGGCCGAGGTCGATCGGATCAGAGGTCACCGCGCGGAAGTACACGAGGCGGGCTTGGAGGTAGGCCTCGATCACGGGACGGTCGGCTTCGGTGAAGGTCCAGGTGATGCCGTGGGCGATGTCCTCCTCCACGGGCAGGTACACCCAGAGCTCGGGCATCAGCTCGTAGAACAACCCCGGCGTGCTGACCCCCGGCGCCGAGTCGACTCGGGTCCAGGGTCCACCCGGTGACAGGCCGATGGCATCGGGCAGGGTCGTCGGTGGATCCGTCGCAACGACGCTCGTTGCGACCGTCACCGTCGTCGCAGCGAGCGTGGGCACGGGTTCGGGCGACGACGTCGGTGCGATCGTCGCCGGCGGTGCGGTTCCACCTCCACCACACGATGCGACCGCGAGGCACACCAGAGTCGCGAGGGCGGGCAGGTTCCGGTGTCGCAGCATGAAGGCCTCCACGGATCGACACGAGGGGACTCGACGTGTCGACCACACTGGGCACATCGGGTCCTCGGGTTTCGGAAAAATCATCCGCCTGTGATCGATCCCGCGCTACGGCCCTTGGTCACACCATGTGCACTTTCCAACACCAAGGGTGCGATTCAGTGCCAGATCCGCCGCCGTCGGCGCCCTTGGGCGCGAAATGGGGCACTTATGACACGGTTTCGCGCCCATGGGGTTGAGGAATCGGGGCGGCTGGGGCGCGGTGCGAGGTCAGGCCCTAATCTGACGCCGATGATCGCAGTGGTGGTGGTGCGCGGGGGCGAGCTCCCCTCCGGAGGCGATGAGGCGATCGCCGAATGCGGTGGTCGCGCGGTCCTCGTCGGCTCCGGCACGGCCGTTGCGGCCCGGTCGCTCACCGGCATCGCGACCGAGCTCACCACGGTGGAGCTCGAACACTTCCGGCCGGCCGGATGGGCGGCGGCACTGAGCGCACTCCTCGCCGACGAACCGGCGGTGGTGCTTCCCGGCTCCCCCGACGGACGCGACCTGGCTCCCCGGATCGCTGCCCTGCTGCATCGCCCGCTGTACGCCGGCGCGATGTCGATCACCCCGCAACGGGTGGAGCTCGCTCGCAAGGGCGGGACGGAGATCCATCAGACGCACCCCGGGCCCGAGTTCGTCGCCACCCTGCAACCGGGTGTCCGTGGGGTCGCGGTCGACGGTGCGCTGGCGCCTCCGACGGTCAGCGACGCCACACCGACCCTGCTCCCCCGCCACGAGTACCGCGACCCCACGGTCGTGGCGGTGCTCCCGCCCGACCCGGCCACGATCGATCTCGCCGAGGCGCCGCGGATCATCGCCGGCGGCGCGGGACTCGACCGGGAGGCGCGCATGCAGCAGCTGGAGGGGATCGGTCTGTTGCTCGGCGCCAGCATGGGTGCCACACGAGTCGTCACCGACCGCGGCTGGGTGCCGCACCAGCGTCAGATCGGCACGACCGGCGTCGTCGTCGACCCCGACCTGTACGTCGCCTTCGGGGTGAGCGGTGCCGTACAGCACACCAGCGGTCTCGGCGCTCCCGACCACATCATCAGCGTCAACACCGATGCCCACTGCCCGATGATGCAGTTGGCGGACCTCGCCATCGTCGCCGATGCCAACGAGACACTCGACCATCTCGAGGCCCTCCTGCGCGACGAGCACGCGGCGCCGCGGAGCGCGCCTCGATGAGCACGCCCGACGTCGACGTCATCGTGGTCGGTGCGGGTCCCGCCGGCGCGTGCGCGGCGATCGTCGCCGCGCGGGCCGGGCTCGACGTGGTGTTGTTGGAACGGGGCCCCTTCGCGGGCAGCAAGAACATGTACGGCGGCGTGGTCTACCCCCGCATCCTCGACGGGCTCATCCCGAACTGGTGGGAGGAAGCGCCGATCCAGCGGTGGGTGACCAGGCGCAGCACGATGCTGCTCACCGACACCCAGGCACTCACGGTCGACTTCCGCAGCGGTGCGTGGGGCGAGCCGCCGTACAACGGGGCCACGGCGTTCCGACCCGATTGGGACCACTGGCTCGCGAGCCACGCCGAAGCGGCCGGCGCGCACCTGCTCACCGACACGACGGTCATCGGTCTGATCCGCGACATCGACGGGACGGTGGTCGGCGTGCGCACCGATCGACCCGACGGCGACCTGCGCGCCCGCATCGTGATCGCGTGTGACGGGGTCAACAGTTTCCTGGCCAAGGAGGCCGGGCTGTACGAGCACACCGACGCGCGCCACTACACGCTCGGTGTGAAGGAGACGCTCGCGCTCCCCAAGGACGTCATCGACGAACGCTTCGCCGTACGCGATCGCCACGGGGTCGACATCGAGATCGTCGGCTGCACCGGCAAGGTCAACGGCGGCGGCTTCCTCTACACGGGGCTCGACACACTCGCCGTCGGCGTCGTGCTCAAGCTCCCCAAGCTCGCCGCCCAGCAGCAACGACCGGAGGCGATCATCGCCGGCCTCAAGCGTCACCCGGCGATCGCGCCGTTGGTGCAGGGCGCGGAGCTCAAGGAGTACAGCGCGCACCTCATCCCCGAGGCAGGCCTGACGATGATGCCGAAGATGACGATGCCCGGGATGCTCGTCGCCGGCGACGCTGCGGCCCTCTGCCTCGCCGCGGGCATCTGGCTGGAAGGTGTCAACTTCGCGATGGCCAGCGGCATGTACGCCGGAGAGACCGCGGTGGAGGCGATCCGTGCCGGCGACACCGGCGCCACCGGCCTCGCCGGGTATCAGCGGCGCCTCAGCGACACGTTCGTCCTGAAGGACCACCGCAAGCTGCGCAAGGCACCCGAGTTGGTGCTCAGCGATCGCGTCCAGCACCTGTACCCGGGCATGGTCGCGAACGTCGTGGAGCGCATGTTCCGCGTCGACAACCCCGAGCCAAAGCCCGGCCTGCGGCGCATCCTGAACCAGGAGCGAAAGCGGGCGGGCGTGCGCCGGCGCGATCTGGTGCGCGATGCGTGGACCGGCTTCAGGAGCTTCGGATGAGCGATCCGGTGATCTCGTTCCAGGAGCGCATGGACACCGTCGAGTTCCGCGTGCATCCCGATGCCCACATCGTCGTCGATGGCGCGGTGTGCGCCGACTGCAGCACACGCGAGTGCGTGGTCGCGTGCCCGGCCAATCTGTTCATCCCCACCAGCGACGGCGGTCTGGTCTTCAACTACGAGCAGTGCTTCGAATGCGGCACCTGCTACATGGTGTGCAACCGAGAGGGCGCCATCAGTTGGCACTACCCCGAAGGCGGCCACGGCGTCGTCTTCCGTCGGACGTGAGCCCTCGATGAGCGTCGTCGTCTGCCTCAAATGGGCGAGCGTGCCGGGCGAGCCGCACGACGAACGGTTCTCCGGCATGTCCGCTGCCGACGAATCGGCGCTCGAGTTCGCGCTCCGGCACGCCGCGATCCTCGGAGTAGGAGTCACCGCGATCACCGTCGGCCCCGACGGGGCCGACCGCGTGTTGCGCGACGCACTTGCGTGTGGCGCGACGCGGGCGATCCGCATCGACGCCCCGACCACTGCGGCCGGAACCGACGTGGCCACCGCGATCGCCGACCACATCCTCGACGCACAGTGGGTGTGGTGCGGTGACTACTCCCTCGATCGCGGTGCGGGCAGCGTGCCTGCCTTCATCGCCGCCCACCTCGGCGCGGAGCAAGCGCTCGGCGTCATCGCGATCGAGTTGCACGAGGGCACGGTTCGCGCCACTCGCCGTCTCGACGGCGGACGACGCGAGCTGCTCGACGTGCACGCGCCCGCGGTGGTGTCGGTCGAGGGAGCCACCGCTCGCCTGCGTCGCGCCGGCCTGCGGGCCGTTCGCGACGCAGCGACGACGCCCATCGAAGTCGTCCCCGCCACGACACCCATCCACCGTGCCGAGTTCATGGTGCGCGCCTACCGGCCACGCGCTCGGCAATTGGCCGCCCCACAGGGCGAGCAGGCCCTGGATCGGGTGCGCGTCCTCACCGACGCGACCGTGACGTCGGCGGCTCGGGGCGAAACAGTGCACCTCGAACCGGCCGACGCCGCGGTACGCATCATGCGGGCACTACGCGAGTGGGGATACCTCGAAGTCGAGTGATGCTCGGTCGGTGACCGACGTATCGACGAACTGATTGACGCTCTCGGCCCGACTGGGCAGCCAGCGCATCGCGATCAGTGCACCGACGAGCGTGACCACGGCCGACACCCACGAGCCGGCGTGGAAGCCGTCGATGAACGACGTGTTGACCGCGCCCTGCACGAGATCGCCGGCCTGTGGACCGAACTGCTCGGCGGCGATCTTGGCGACCGCCGCGCCGGCACCGACCGACTCCTTCGCCGTCGCCAGTGCCTCGGGCGGAACGGGCGAACCCGCCAGCAACTCGCCGAGCTTGCTCGCGTACACCGAAGCGAACAGGCTGCCGACGATCGCGACACCAAGTGTGCCCCCGAGTTCGCGGGCCGTGTCGTTGACGGCCGAACCGACGCCGGCCTTCTCCGGCGGCAGCGAGCCCATGATGGACTCCGTCGCGGGTGCGTTCACCAGGCCCAGACCTCCACCCATGAACATCATCTGACCCACGATCAGCCAGTACGACGAGTCGACTTGGTCGAAGGTCGTCCAGGCGAACCCGACCGCCATCGACAGCAATCCAGCGGCGACGATCGACTTGGTCCCGAAGCGATGGGCGAGCGTGGCCGACAGCGGCGCTGCGATGCCGGTGAACAGCGCGAAGGGCACCGTCCGCAGACCTGCCTCGAGCGTGTCGTAGCCGCGCACGAACTGGAAGTACTGGGTGACCATGAAGATGAAGCCGAACAGCGCGAAGAAGGCGAAGCTGACCGACAGGCTGCCGGCGGTGAATCGCATGTTGGTGAAGATGCGAACGTCGAGCATCGGGTGATCGCACCGACGTTCCCAGGCGACGAAGCCCACGAGCAGCGCCGCTGCGACCAGGAACGCGACACCCGACTCGGTGCTCAGCCATCCGTGCTTGGGTCCCTCGATCACTGCCCACACGAGCACCGTGATGCCGGCGATCGACAGCACGATGCCGACGGGATCGAAGCGGTGGACCGCGGTGTCACGCGAGGTCGGCACCATCGCCGCGACCAGCAGCATCGCGACGATGATGACCGGCACGTTCACGAGGAAGACCGAACCCCACCAGAAGTGACGCAGCAACAGGCCGCCGCTGACCGGTCCCAATGCGACGGCGAGCCCGCTCGTTGCCGCCCAGACCGCGATGGCCGCCGCCCGCTGCTTGGGCACGGTGAAGACGTTGACGAGAATGGCCAGCGTTGCCGGGAAGATCAGCGCGCCACCGACGCCCATCGCCGCACGCCACGCGATGAGGGAACCGGCCGAGTCGGAGATGGCCGCCATGATCGATGTCAGCCCGAACAGTGCGAGACCGATCAGCAGCACACCCTTGCGGCCGTAGCGGTCCCCAATGCTCCCGGCTGCCATCAGCAAGCCGGCGAACACGAGGACGTAGGAGTCCACGATCCATTGCAGTTGGCTCGTGGTCGCTCCGAGCTCACGCACGAAGGTCGGCAGCGCCACGTTCACGATGGTGCCGTCGACGACGATGATGAACACGCTCGTGCAGAGCACGGCGAGGATCAGCCACGGCGAGCGGCCCCCGTGGGGGCCGGAGCGTAGGGGCGAGACGGGGGGCCCTGCGGCCGACTTCTCCTGGTGCATCGGGGGGATTCCTTTCGGGTCTGACAAAGTGATTACAGTGTTATCACGCCGCGACAACCGTTGGCCAGAGGGAGCGTCATGACGTTCGACACACCGGCGCGACTAGCGTGGACGAGGTGAGCAACATGCAGGTGGCGGCCCTCGACGACGTGGGCACCACGTTGCTGGCGGCGGCGTCGAACCTGCTGGCGGCCGAGGGCCCGGGGGCGCTCACGGTGCGCCGCATCGCCGCCGATGCCGGCATGAGCACGATGAACGTGTACTCGCGCTTCGGCGGCAAGGACGGCGTCGTCGAGCATCTGTTCCTCCGTGGCTTCGAACTGCTCGCCGAGGGAATGAACGCCATCGAGCCCTCCGCCGACCCCCGGGCGGACCTGATGAGCTGCGGGCGCGCCTACCGGCAGTTCGCGCTCGATCACTCGACCCTCTACTCGGTGATGTTCGACAAGGCAGTGCCCGACTTCGAGCCCAGCGAGCGGGCCCTCACCGCCGCCGCACAGACGTTGCAACTCCTGGCGGACCGCCTCGAGCGCGTCATGCGTGCCGGCTACATCCTTCCCGCCGAACCGATGCATCTCGCGGCGATCGTTTGGAGCACGTGCCACGGAGTGATGAGCCTCGAACTCCAACACATGGGCCCGCACCCGATCGACTGGGAGTCGGTGTTCCACGACGCGACCGACAGCGTGGTGAAGGGTCTCGGCGTCCCCTCATGACCAGGCATCTCGGACACACCACGTGGACCGAGCATTGGCGACCCGTTCGACGACCGCTGATCGTGGTGCCCGTCGGTTCCTGCGAGCAGCACGGACCCCACCTCCCGCTCGACACCGACATCCGCATCGCGATGGCGCTGGCCGAGGGACTGGCCGACAAGTACGACGAGGGCGATGTGCTGGTCGCGCCACCGCTCACGATCACGGCCAGCGGCGAGCACGCCAGCTTTCCGGGCACGCTCTCGATCGGGCTCGAGGTGTTCGAGCACGTGATCGTGGAGCTGGTCCGCAGCGCCGACTGGAGCGCCGGGGTGGTGCTGATCAACGGGCACGGAGGCAACCGGGTCGCGGTGGAACGGGCGGTCCGCCTGCTGCACCACGAGCAACGGCGCGTGCTGCCGTGGTGGCCGCGGGTGAAGGGCGGCGACGCGCACGCGGGCGAGACGGAGACCTCCATGATGCTGGCCATTGCCCCGGATCTCGTCCACATGGACCGAGCCGAGATCGGCGTCACCGCGCCGCTCGTCGACCTCATCGACGAGATCCGCGAGGGCGGCGTGCGGGCGGTGAGTCGCAATGGCGTGCTCGGTGACCCGTTGCGGGCGACGGCGTCGCACGGCCGCACGATCCTCACGCGGTTGTCGATCGACCTCGTCGCGGCCGTCGACGAATGGTGGGAGTGATCGGACGATGACCCGTTACCGGCTCGACCGGTCCTGGCGCCGCCCCGGCGCCGGCACAGTGGTCGTGGCCGGCTCTCCGCTGCGGTTGTTCCGGTTGTCGACCGGCGGCGCGCAGGTCGCCGCCATGGTGGAAACGGGCGACCAACCGCAGACGGCGGCGGTGGAGCAGATGCTCGATCGTTTCGTGGATGCGGGGGCGCTGCACCCCGAGTACGACTCGGGGCCGTATTCGGTCGACGACGTCACAGTCGTGATGCCGGCGTTCGGTGAGGTCCCGTCGATCCCCGGCGGCCTGCGCGTGATCGTGGTCGACGACGCCAGCGCACCTCCGTTGACGATCGACACCACCGCCGGCGACTCGGCCGGGACGACGCTGCTCCGACTCGACCGAAACGTCGGACCCGGCGCCGCCCGCAACGCCGGCCTCGCGTCCGTGTCCAGCTCACTGGTGGCGTTCGTCGACAGCGACGTGACGCTTCCCGACGGGTGGCTGGCGCCACTGCTCGCCGCCTTCGCCGACCCGCGCGTCGTGCTGGTCGCACCGCGTGTGGCCGGTGCACCGACGACCGGAGCGATCGCCGCCTACGAGGAGCGACACAGCCCGCTCGACCTCGGCGACGAACCTGCCCGCGTCGCCGCCGGCACGCGAGTCAGTTACGTCCCCGCCGCCGTGATCGTGTGCCGTGTGGACATCCTGCGCGATGTCGGTGGGTTCGACGAGTCACTCCGACTCGGCGAGGACGTCGATCTCGTGTGGCGCCTCGCCGAGCTCGGGCACCGATGCCGATACGAGCCCGCGACGGTCGTCCTCCACCGACCGCGTCCCACGATGGGCGCGCTGGTCTGCCAGCGCGCCGGCTATGGCCGCTCCGCCGCACCCCTCGCTCGCCGGCACCCAGGTGCGTTGGCGCCCGTGCGGATGAGCGGCTGGAGCGCGGCCGTGTGGGCGCTGTTCCTGGTTCGCCGCCCGTGGTCGGCCATCGCCGTTGCCGCCGGCACCGCGGTCGCGTTGCAACGCAAGCTCACCGACCTCCCGAAGGAGGAGTCGGCGCGCCTCGTCGTACTCGGTCACCTCGCCGCGGGTCGGCAGTTGTCCAAGGCCGTCACACGCGTGTGGTGGCCGATCGCCGCGGCGATCGCGCTGGTGGTGCCCAGGGCGCGAGTGCCCGTCGCTGCTGCGTTCATCGCGCCCGCATTGGCAGACGCCGTCCGGCAGCGAAGTGCGACGCCCGTGCGCGACGCCCCGACCCAGTGGGTCGACGAGATGGCCTACGGGGCAGGCGTGTGGGCGGGAGTGATGGCCGAGCGCGAGCCGGGGCCGCTGCTCCCCCGCTTCACGACGTGGCCGCGGCGAGGCGGCGGCTGATGTCGCCGCACTCCTCGCACACCGCGGACGGGACGAGACCCCAACGCATCAACTGACCGAAGGCCATGCAGCCCAGGCACAGGGCGAACACCGATTCGAGCGTGGCGGCGATGACGAGGCCGACGATCAGCACGATCGCCAGGGGCTCGAGACCGAACGCCACGGCGAGCAGTGCACCCGAACTGAACGTGAGTCCGATCCCCTGGGCGAACCGCTTGGGCGGACCGGCCACGAAGCGGTGCTCGACCCCGGGGAGCCGAGGGGTGACGACCCGCGTGACGAACTGACCGAGCGGGCTGTAGCGAGGTCCGCCCAGCACCCGGGCGAGGAACCCGTAGGCGAGGGGCAACAGCACCCACCATTGGGCGGTGACCAGGTACGCAAGGCCCTGAGCGACGACGCCAGCGGCAACGAGACGAGCGGAGGTCTCATTGACCGGGTTGGGGAATCCGAACCACCGTGAACGCATGTCGGGATCGTAGGCCGATAATTCCGATCAGACAACTCGGGATTAGGTCGAGGAACTAGGTTGCACCGGGTATGACCGTGCGCCTCACCGTCCAACGCGCCGAGTGGGCGGCGCACGTCGACGTGGTCGCGGGGCAGTACGGCCACGGCCTGGTCCCGGTGGTCAAAGGCAACGGCTACGGCTTCGGGCGGGCCCTGCTGCACGACATGGTCGCCGCCGCCGGCGGCGATCGAGTCTGCGTCGGGAGCGTGCACGAACTGCACGACGTACCGACGGCGCTGACCCCGGTCGTGCTGACGCCGACGTTGATCGCACCGCTCGACTCCCGTCCGATCCTCACTGTGGGAAACGCGCACCATGTGGGCGCGCTCGACGGCTGGCCGGGTCGCGTCATCATCAAGCTCGCCAGCAGCATGCGGCGCTACGGCGCCGAGCCCGACGACCTCCCGTCGTTGCTGCACTCGGTCGCCGACGCAGGGCTCGACGTCGAGGCCTTCGGGATCCACCTCCCGCTCGTGGGGGACGACGGCGAGCGCGTCGCAGAGATCGAGGCGTGGCTGCCACTCCTGCCCTCGGGAACGCCGCTGTGGGTCAGTCACCTCACGCCGGCGACGTTCGCGGCCCTCCGCGCAGCCCATCCCGAACGCGAGATCTTCGTCCGTGTCGGAACCGCGCTGTGGCACGGCGTACCCCGCGGCCCGTTCCTCCATCTGGACGCGGACGTCCTCGAGACACGCGCCGTCCTCGCCGGCGAGACCGCCGGCTATCACCATGCCGTGGTCCCCCACGACGGCACGCTGATCGCCATCGGTGCCGGCGCCGCAACCGGTGTCGCCCCGCTCGACGACGCAGATCCGGCGCGACGAAGTCCGTTCCACTTCGCTCGCCACCGCCTGACGCTGCTCGAACCGCCCCACATGCACACCTCGTTGGCCGTGGTACCGAGTGGGCAGCCGTGCCCGAAGGTCGGAGACCGCGTCGACGTGCAGCGTCCTCTCATCTCCACGTTCGTCGACGAGGTGGTCTGGCGTTGATGGACACTGAAGTGCGGTCGGTGCCGACCCACCGTCGCATCATCGATCTCGACGTCACTCGCGCCGTCGCGCTCATCGGCGTGTGCGTGATGAACTACCACGGCTACCTCATCATCCGCGGTGCGAACCCCGGCGACGGGTTCCTCGCGCGCACCCTCAATCCGTGGACGGGACCGCTGTCGACACGCTTCGCGTCCACGTTCGTGGTGGTCGCCGGCATGGGCATCTCACTGCTGACTCGCCGCGGCATGAGCAGTGGGGACCCGCAACTCATCAGCGACGCCCGCTGGACGCTCGTGCGTCGCGGGGTGCTGCTGTATGCGTTCGGCTACTTCCTCAACTGGGTGTGGCCGGGAACGATCCTCTTCTACTACGGCGCGTTCTTCGTGGTCGGCGCGTTGCTGTTCACACTGCGCAGTCGATGGTTGGTGGCCGTTGGTGCCGCTGCGGCACTGGCCGCAGCTGCGTTGCAGTGGTGGGTCGTGGATCGCACCGCGTCGGGTCACCCACCCACCTGGTTCACCAGCGGCAGCGCAGGCCAACACACCTCTCCGCGCGACCTCGTGCTCGACACGTTCGTCCGCGGCACGCACCCGCTGTTGCCCTGGCTGGCATTCATCTGCGCCGGCATGGTCCTGGGGCGGATGCTGCCGTTCCGGCCTCAGCTCCGAGTACGCCTCGCCTTCGGCGCCGTGCTGTGCCTTGCGCTCGGCTACGGCCTCCGCGAGACACTGCCCTGGCACCCCGTACTGCGTTCGACGCACCCGTTCGACTACGGCCTGCTGTACACCCTCACCTCGATGGGGGCGGCGGTGCTCGCCGTGTGCGTCATCGGCGGGATCGCCCACACCACCGCATCCTCGGCGTTCACCCAGATGCTGGCGGTCACCGGACGCACGACCTTGAGCCTGTACGTACTCCACGTGCTGGTGTTCAACCTCGTGGTCGATTGGCTCGGCTGGATCGAGCCGGGCGGCCTCGCTACGTCGTTGGCGTTCGCCCTGGTGTTCTGGATGCTGGCGATCGTGCTCGCGAACCTGTGGAGCTTCCGGCAACCGTTCGGACCACTGGAATGGGTGTACCGACGGTTCAGCGACAACCGCTGACGGGACGAGGCGAGGTCAGCTGATCTCGTCGAAGGTGTTGCACTGGCGCGGATCCATCGAGTTGAAGCCCTTCAGGAACCACGTACGACGCTGCTCGGCCGAGCCGTGCGTCCAGCTCTCCGGGTCGATGCGGCCCTGGGTCTTCTGCTGGATCCGGTCGTCACCGACACCCTCGGCTGCCTTGATCGCTTCCTGGATCTCGTTGGGGCTGTCGAGCAGGCCGCGAGAGTTTGCATCGCCCACCCAGGCCCCGGCATAGCAGTCGGCTTGCAGTTCGAGTGCGATCGAGTACTGGTTGGCGCGGCCGGGATCGTTCTGGGATGCCTGCTGCACCTGAGCGTTGGTGCCGAGCAGGTTCTGGACGTGGTGGCCGTACTCGTGAGCGAGGATGTACTGCTCGGCGAGGTCGCTCGTACCGCCGACGAACTGGTTCTCGATCTGCTGCATGAAGCCGAGGTCGATGTACACCAGATAGTCGGCCGGACAGTAGAACGGCCCGGTCTCGGGGCTGGCCTGCCCGCAGCCGGTGGAGCGGGGCGCGTCGAACAGGCGGGTCTTGGTCATCTGGTACTTCACTCCGAAGTACTTCGGCAACGCGTCGGTCCAGTAGGCCTGCACGTCGTTGGTGACTCCGCACACGATCTGCTCGAGATCGGTGTTGCACGCTCCGTCGGACGGGCTGTCGGCGGTGGTCGGGAAGGTGGCGGCCTGGCTCGGCCCTGTCGCTCCTCCGAGCAGCTTCGGGAGGAAGAGGGCGGCGAGCAGAATGATGATGCCGAGCATGCCGCCTCCGGCCTTCATTCCGCCCGGGAACGGAAAGCCGCCACCACCGAGGCCGGGAATGCCCATCGACGAGCCTCCGCCCTGACCGCGGACATCGTCCATGTTCGAGGCGTCGGAGCTACGGATCTTGGTCATCTCGATGGTCCCTTCCGAGGTGGTCGTCGAAAGAGCCTACGCGGTGCCTTCTGCTGCCGCGGCGGCAGCCCCGGCCCGACGGGCACGATGGATACCTCGAACGGCGACGGCACCGGCACCGATCAGCGGACCTCGGTCGCCGAGCCGCACGGGCGTGATGCGGGCCCCGCGCGAGAACGCCAGCTTGGTGTGCTCGTCGAGCGCTTCCTGGGCGGAGTTGAAGAACGTGGCACCGAATCCGAGAGCCACCGACCCGCCGACCACGACCAGGTCGAGGTCGAGCAGGTTGCAGACCGACGCAGCCGCGCGTCCGACGAGTCGCCCGGTGCGCTGCATGATCTCGTAGGTGGGCGAGGAGGGCGGGCGCCCGGTGATGGCTTCGATCGCAGTGCCCGATGCCTCCGCCTCCAGGCAACCTCGCGCACCGCAGACGCATCGACGACCGTTGGGCTCGACGATGATGTGTCCGACGTGACCCGCGTTGCCGTCAGCCCCGTCGAGCAGTTGTCCGTTGAGCACGATGCCGCCACCGACACCCGTGGACACGACCATCGCCATGAAGCTCTGTCGCCCCTGTGCCGCACCCAGCCAACCCTCGGCGAGCGCCAGCGCCTTGGCGTCGAGGTCGGCGTGGACCGGCAGCGAGGTGTGGACCATGAGGCGCTCACGGAGCGGGAAGTTCCGCCACGCGTGCAGGTTCAGCGGGGCCACGGTCTCCGCGTTCGGCGACATCGAGCCGGCGCACCCCACCCCGACCGCCACGGGCTGTCGATGGTGGTGGTCGCGAGCGCGTTCCATCTGACCGTCGATCATCTCCGCGAGCCGCGCGAACAGTGCATCGCCCTGCAGGTCGTGGTCGACGACGAAGCTGTCACGGTCGATGAGCTCACCCTGCAGCGTCAGCAGACCGACGCCCATCGAGGTGCCGCCGATGTCGATGGCGACCACGACATCGCCTGCGGGAGGGGTGGCCGCTCGCCGCGGCGATGGTTCGGAGGATGTCATGTCAGCCGACGCGCCGAGCGGTCTCGACGAGGTTGATCTCGTAGAGCACCAGATCGAGCGCATCCGCGCTCACCATGCCGGAGAAACGCTGCGGGTGCTCCGGCGTGATGCACGACGAAAGGGGGTTGAGCAGTGTCCACGGCGTCGGGTGCGAGAACTGCACCACGCTGTAACGCTCGCCGGTGTAACCCGGGGCGGCGACCACACGGTGGACACCGGTGGGGATGACGCCGTTGGTGAGGCGCTCGAGCATCATGCCGGTGTTGATGATGACCTGCCCGGCAGGCGCGACCGCGTCGACCCACGAGCCGTCGACCAACACCTGCAACCCGGGCGCGGTTGCACGAGGGAGCGCGGTGATGAGGTTGATGTCGCCGTGGGCACCCGCCCAGACGTGCCCGTTGTCGGGGGCGGAGTGCATCGACGGGTAGCGGATGGCACGGGTGAGGGTGGCCCCGTTGGTGGTCATCTCGTCGAAGAACGATTCGTGGCAACCCAGGCCCTCGGCGATGATGCGCAGGAACCGCCGCTGCACGTCTTCCACCTTGCGGTGAAAGTTGTCGAGCACCTCGGTGATCCCCGGCACCGCCGCTTCGGGCAGCACCTGAGGCCCGTAGCGATGGGGGTACCGAGCACGCAGCGGGTGACCCTCGGGCAGGGAGATGCCCCAGTTGAGCATCTCCTTCCAGTCGGGCACATCGCTGCTCGCCGCCGTCTCGACGAGGAGCCCGGTGTAGCCGGTCTGGCCATGGCTCTCGGGGGCGATGAACGCCTGCTTGACCTCTTGGGGATGCTCGAAGAACTCCTTCAGCATGCCGTACGCGGTGTCGAGCATGTCCTCCGACAGATCGTGTCGCGTGTAGACGAAGCCGGTGGCGAGACTGCGCCGCACCCCGTCGACCACCGCACGCCGTTGCTCGGGCGTCCCGCGTTCGAACGCCAGGAGGTCCACGTCGAGGATGTCGCTCATGCCCCCACCGTAGCGCCCGGATTCGGCCGACGGCCCAGGCCAGAGGCGATCCAAGAGCCGTCCAAGAAACGGTAGGAGACCGATCCATCCGGCCGACCGGCACGTACTGGTCGTTCGTAGATCCATAGGAGGACTCACCCATGTTCCATCATCCCCATCGGCGGATCGTCGTCGTCAGTGCCATCTCCGGCGTCCTCGTGCTCAGCGCCGCCGGATTCGCTGCCGCCGCAACCAGCGGCACACCGCGCCGCGTCCAGATCCTGACAACGGTCTCGTCCAGCGACCCGACGACATCGACCTCGATCGACGAGTCCACGACCACTTCGGGTTCCGTCGCACCCTCCACGGACGAGGCCACCGAGACGACCGAAGCGACCGAAGCGACCGAAGCGACCGAGATGGACGACGACACCACCATGTCGAGTCTCGAGACCGACGACAGCATGAGCGACCCGTCGATGGACGATGACGGCGAAGAGATGGACAACGAGTCGGACGACGACAGCCAGCACGACAGCCAGCACGACAGTGGCGACGACAGCCAGCACGACAGTGGCGACGAATCGCACGACTCCCACGGCGGCGGACACGACCAGGGCGACGACGACTGATCCCATCCGGTGGGTGCCCTCCACCCGGCTCGTCCATACTGGGAGGGTGCCCACCACGGACTGGAACCCGGTGCTGCGCGGCGAGTTCGCCAAGCCCTACTGGCAGTCGCTGCAGCAGTTCGTCGCCGGCGAGCGGGCGCGGTTCACGGTGTACCCGCCGGCACCCGAGGTCTTTTCGGCGTTGCATCTCACGCCCCGGGCCGACACGAGGGTGGTGATCCTCGGCCAGGACCCGTACCACGGCCCCCGGCAGGCCCACGGGCTGTGCTTCTCGGTGCGCCATGGGGTGCCCGTGCCGCCATCACTGGCGAACATCCACAAGGAGATGACCGCCGACCTGGGCCTCGCGCCGCCTGGTCACGGCAACCTCGAAGCGTGGGCGCGTCAGGGCGTCCTGCTGTTGAACACCACGCTCACGGTCCGCGCCGGTCAGGCCGCCTCCCATCAGGGCAAGGGGTGGGAGACGTTCACCGACCAGGTGCTCCGAGCGGTCGACGCCCTCCCCCATCGCGTGGTGTTCCTGCTGTGGGGCGCGTCCGCACGACGCAAGAAGTCGCTGCTCGATCTCACCCGCCACACCGTGATCGAGTCCGCCCACCCGTCACCGCTCAGCGCACACAATGGCTTCTTCGGCAGCCGCCCGTTCACCCGCACGAACGACGCGCTCGCGGCCGCGGGGCTCGCCCCCATCGACTGGGCGCTCCCCACGGACTGAGGTTCGTCGCACCCGCCCGGTGCGACGAACCCCACGCCGGCCCTTCGGTCAGCCCGCAGGACTCGGATAGTTGCCGGGTTCCTCCCCGGGCGGCGG
Organism: Acidimicrobiales bacterium; assembly: GCA_038234785.1. Classification (GTDB taxonomy): domain Bacteria; phylum Actinomycetota; class Acidimicrobiia; order Acidimicrobiales; family Ilumatobacteraceae; genus UBA668. The sequence continues at coordinate 37,223 of JBBQTC010000015.1, read as the reverse complement.
GGTGAGATAGATCGAGACCGCGCCGTCCGGGTTGAAGAGCTTGTCCTCGGAGGGCCACTGGCCCGGGAGGTACCGCTTGCCGCCATCGACGTACTGGTACATGCCCACGCCGTCCTTGCGGATCTCGTCGGGTCCGGTCGCTGCCGGATCCCACCAGAAGACCGTGGCATCGTCGACGCCCTGGTAGTCCGGGACGCCGCCCCAGTAGCCCTTGTCCCCGTAGCTGAGATACGGCTGACTGATCCCGGGCAGCGTGCCCGGTGATGCGAACAACGCATCCTTGAACGTCTGCGGGGTCAGGTTCGGTCCGACGTACTGCAGCACCGCGAAGAACAGCGCCGGGTTCGGAGCGATGACGCCGATCGTGTCGTTTGCCGGCGGCTCCTGACCGGTGAACCACACGTAGTTGGCGTAGGCGCCGCTCAGCGTCGGGTCGGTGCGTGCCGCGAGCTGTGTCACACCGAACGCGTGCTGCCACTGCTGCTGGTCGTAGGTCCGGGCGAAGGCGGTGACGTCGACGAGCGTGCTGGCTGCGACGACCCACTCGGGGAAGTACTCCTGCGCAGTCGCTTCCTTCGTGAATTCGCGAGGCGCCACGGGGTCACCGCTGAAAACGACGGTGGTCACCCCGGCCGCCTTCAACTTGGTGATCACCTGCGACGCCGTCTGCTGGATCGTCTGCGGATCGAGCTGGTACGCCACGGTCGCTGCAAGCGGGGAACCCATGGCGTCCATACCGGCGGCGAAGCTGTCGGCGAGGTCCTTCGAGGCGCCACTGCTCTCGAGGTACAACAGACCGAACGAGCGCGGCGAGTTCTTCACTGCGTCGCCGCCGTGCTCGGCGTTCTTGCCGAGCAACTGCTTCTGGATGAACTCGAGCACGTGTATCTGCTTCTGGACGGCGCTGCCGTCGAGACCCCACACGTACGGGTCGCGCTGGGTGTAGAAGTCCGCCGGCTGACCGGGTGTGCAACCGACGCACATCGTCTCGTTGTTGGCGAGCTCGTCGGCGAACGCACTCGTCAACGCGGGTCCGCCGAGCACCACGAACGGGTGGTACTTCTCCACGATCGCGGCCGCATCAGCGCGAGCGGCCACCTCGTCCGAGGCGATGCCGGTGCCCTCGTAGGTGACGAGGTTGACCTTGCGGCCGTACATCTCGTAGTAGGTCTCGTAGTAGCGGACGAGCTCCTTCATCGTGTCGAACTGCTGCTGGTTCGTGTCGTCCACGGCGATCGCGTCGGTGATGTAGGAGATGATCGGATCGGCGTTCGGACCTTCGTAGTACACGACGGTGATCTCGTCGGCCGTGACACCCGTCGAGGTGGCGCCGCCGTTGTCGCCGGTGAAGGGCGCGTAGCACTCGGGCGCGAAGTAGTCGGGCACCGCGAGCCGGCCCTTCGTGGTGTCGCACCGTGCGCCCCAGTCGACCTGGTCGGCGACTCCCTGGTCGACGGCTTGCGAGTAGCTGAGCGGGAAGGTGATGTCGGCACCGGGCGTCGAGCCCTCGGTCGTGTCGGTGACCGCAGGATCGGTGACGGGTGTCGTGTCGGGCACGCTGGTCGCGGCCTCAGTGGTGTCGCCCGCCGTCGACGACGAGTTGTCGTCTCGGGTGGCGAGCAGTATCCCGCCGCCGATGGCCAGCACGGCGACGATCCCGATGATCGGCCCCCACCGTTTCATCTGCTGCTTGCCGCCGCTGCCCCCGTCGCCGGACGCACCTGATGCACTTGCTGACTGCATGGCGTTACCCCCTGTTGCCGCTGCGCTCTTGCGCCGCTGTGTTGTTCCCCAAATAGCTCTCTATCACGTCCGGATGATTCAGGACGTCGGACGGAATACCCGAGGTGAGCACCGCCCCCTGGTCGAGCGCGATCAACCGATCGCTGATCGAGGAGATCAGCGGAATGTCGTGCTCGATGACCAGCAGGCTCGCACCCATCTCGTCGCGCAGTCGCCGCAGGACCGGGGCGAGCGCTTCCACCTCTCGCTGGGCGATGCCGCTCGACGGCTCGTCGAGCAGCACCATCAGTGGACGGTGCGCGGCGATGCACGCGAGGTCGACGACCCGACGCGTACCGGTCGACAGTTCGCGCACGAACGAGTTGCGGTAGTCCCCGAGGTGCATGAGGTCGATGAGCTCGTCGACTCGCAATGCGGTGCGCTCCTCGTCGTCGAACACCGACGGCCAGCGGACCGCCGCGGCCAACGCGCTGCGATTGCGCACCCATCGTTCGAGGGCCACTGCGAGCGTCTCGGTGACGGTCATGTCGGGGAACAGCCGAGCGTCCTGGAAGCTCCGGCCGAGACCGGCGGCCGCGCGTGTGCTGGCGCTGAGCTCGCCGATCTCCCGGCCGTTGAGCACCACGCGCCCCGCATCGAGCGACACGAATCCGCTGATGAGATCGAACACCGTGGTCTTGCCCGCGCCGTTCGGACCGATCATGCCCACGATCTCTCGCGGACACACTTCGAAGGTGGCACTGTTCACCGCGCGGTTGCCACCGAAGGACCGAACCACGTCGAACACCTGCAGCACCGGCACCGCGTCGGCGTCCACGACGACGGGGGTGACCATTCGCGTCGGCTCCGCAGCACCCGACAGGAACACCGACCGCAACAGGTCCTTGCGCCCGAGCAGCTCGGAGGTCGGCCCGCTGAACCGGATGGTGCCCCGCTCCATGAAGTACGCACGCTCGGCGACGGCGAGCGCCACGTTCACGCTCTGCTCGACGAGCACGACGGCCGTGCCGGACGCCGCGACGCGCTGGACGATCGGGAGCAATTGACCCACCACGACCGGCGCCAACCCGAGCGACAACTCGTCGATGAGCAGCACCCGAGGCTTGGCGACGAACGCCATGCCGAGTGCCAGCATCTGTTGCTGGCCACCGCTCAGATCTCCCGCCGGTCGGTGCAGACGCTCGCGCAGCACCGGGAACCAACCGAGCACTTCCTCGACGTCGGCCGCACATGCCGCGCTCTCGTGTCGGCGCGTCCAGCCCGCCATCTGCAGGTTCTCGTCGACCGTGAGCGCGCCGAACACGCCCTGTCCCCCGGGCATCTGGCTGATGCCCATCGACGCGATCTCGTTCGGCGGCGCGTGTGTGATGTCGCGGCCGTCGAGCACCACCGCACCGCGGTCGGCCTCGACCACCCCACTGATCGATTTCAGCAGCGTGCTCTTGCCGGCGCCGTTGGTGCCGAGCAACGCGACGATCTCACCTTCTTTCACGTCGAGGTCGACCCCGAACAGAACTTGCCGACCGGCGTACCCCGCATCGAGATTTCGGACGAGCAGAAGGTCGGCTTCGCCGCGTCGACGTTGGTAGAGCGCCTCACTGCGCGCGGCGGATGCCTGCCAGACCTGGGCGATGTCGGCGTCGATGGTGCTCTGCGCAGACCCCAGGATCAGGCTGCCGATGATGAACAGCGGAACCAGCGTGAGCATGCCCCATCGGATGCCGACGTGACCGCTGATCCAGCCGATGATGGGCAGGATCAGCAGCCCAGGGATCACCCACAGCGATGCGACGCTGAACCCGGTGGCCCGTGCTCGGGCAGGGATGGCGAGTGACAGGGCGACCAGGATTCCCGGACCGAGAATCGCCAGCGAGGCCGAGATCACGCAGTTGAACGCGACAGCGACGACGATGTTGGGCGAGACGGCGAAGCCGATGGACATCAGCGACGTGCCGATGGCGACACGAGACAGGAATCGGATCAGCCCGGCCATGTCGGCCATGAACCGCTTGGTGACGATCCGAGTGCCGATCACGAGGCCGACGAGCTGCAACGGCTCCGCCACGGCGGCGGCGACACCGCGTGCCCGTTCGTCGAGTCCGAACTGCTGCTCGTACAACAGCGATGCCAGCACGACGAAGCCGATCAGCGCGGTGGCGAGGAACGGCAGGCTCCACCAGAGCCGCTGGAGCGTGCGGATCTTCTGCACGGTGCGCCAACTCTCGGCGAACGACGGCACGGTCTCCTCGGTGTTGGCGACCTCGTCGCTCGCCCCCATCGCCTGGCGTTCCCACTTGCCGCGCACCGGCTCGCGCAGCCGGAGCGCGAGCACGGCGAAGATCACCGTCGGGATCACGAACACCAGGAAGGGCACGCGCCACCCGAATGCGTACGCGAGCATGCCCGCCGAGAGCGGCCCGACGAAGGAGCCGACGGCGTTCGCCGCGCGGTGCGTGCTGAACACCTTGCTCCGACTGTCGATCGGGTAGTAGTCGGCAAGCAACGAGTTGTGCGTCGGGTCGATGACGGCCTTGCCGAGGCTGCTGCCGCTGCGGGCGATGGTGAGCATGATCACGCCTGTGGCCAGTCCGGTCATTCCGCTGAACACGGCCCACACGAGGGCACCCATCACCGCGAGCGGCACCCGCTTGGAACGGTCCGCGTACTGGGCGATCGGTACCTGCAGTGCAAGTGCGGCGATCGACGACAGCGCGACGAGTCCGAGCACCTTGGTGTTGTCGAGGTTGAACTCGTCGCGGATGTTCGGCAGGAGGATGCCGAACGCCGTCCGGTCGAGTTCGTCGACGGCATTGAGCCCGAAGAGCACGATCAACGGGAACGCAGCCTCGCCCCCGCACACGCCACGAAGCCAGGTCATCGGATGAGCAGCCTGGGCGAGGAACCGCCGGAGGGGGTTCACGCTGCGTCACCCTCCAGTGCGCCGTCGCCGTCGACGGACACGACCACCGCCTCGGGGATCGGATCGTCGACGCGGTGGCCGGTGAGCAGGCGAACCGCGACGTCGCGCAGCTTCACCCACAGGCTGCCCAGGCCGCCGGGGAGGATGAGCAACACGATCAACACTCCCATGCCGGTCGACAGCAGCTGCCAGGCCTGGTCGTTGATGAACCATCGTGTGCCGCGCAGGTAGAGCGCGCCCAGGAACGCCCCGCCCAGCGACCCCAGTCCACCGATGACGGCGCTGATGAACACGTTGAAGCTCTCGCCGGTCGTGAAGCTGTTGACGCTGAACCCCTTGTTCGCCTGTGCGAGCAGCGCGCCGCCGATGCCGGCCACGATGCCCGAGATCACGAACGCGGTGAGCTTGGCCCGCACCACCCCGACCGAGAAGCTCTGCGCAGCGCGCTCGTTCTCGCGGATTGCAACGATGACCCGCCCGGTTCGGGACCGGCGAATCCCGCGCAGCGCCATCCACACGAGCGCGAGCACGACGACGGAGAACGCGTAGAAGCGGGTCGGCGTGTCGACCTTGACCCGTCCGAACAGCGGCGCTCGCTCGAAGCCGGCCTCTGCCCGCGGGAACCATCCGAAGAACCGATCGCTCAGCAGCCAGTACTCAGTGGCCAGGGCAAGGGCGAAGGTCGTGACGGCCAGGTACAGGCCGCGCAATCGAAGCGCGGGGACACCGACCAGGAACGCTGCCAGGCCGCCCGCGACACCGCCCGCGGCGAGCGCCAGTGTGAGGTCGACGTGCCAACGCGATGTCAGCGTGGCACTGACCGCGGCGCCGATCCCGGCGAGCGCCATCTGCCCGAAGGAGATCTGACCCGCCCACCCGGTGAGCACCACCAGCGAACAGCCGATCACCACGAACGAGATCAACGCAGTGGCCTTGATCAGGTTGTCGATCTCCACCAGGGACGGCAGCGCCACGACACCGAGGACCGCGAGCGCGATCAACGTCCACTTGACGGTCGGCACCCAACCCCACGTCGCGAGGTAGCCAGGGAGCGGGCGGACCTCTTCGGCCCCCCGCCACGTGCTCGTCGCCTCGTTGTCGCGACGAAGGCTGCTGGAGCGCTGAGCGATCAAGGCCAGGAACATCGCCCCGGCCATGATCGGATAGGCGAGGAACGGCGACTCCGAGTTCCAGTTCACTCCCGACTCGAGCAGCGTGAGAGCGATCGCTGCGCAGGCGATGGTCGGCAGACGCTCGAGCCGCCCGATGACCAGCGCGGCCAGCGCCACCAACAGAGCCGGAAGACCGGCCGCATACCCGAGCGGGACGCCGCTGATGCCGCTGCGAAGGAACAGGGCGAGGTAGGCGAGCGTGCCGGCGATGGCCCACACCACCGTGTTGAGCCGGGCCACCGGAATGCCCAGCATCGCCGCGCGGTCGCTGCGTTCGGCACTGGCGCGGATCGCCGTGCCCAGCCGACTGCGGTTGAGGAACCAGGCGACGAACGCGATCGAGAGCGGCGCAACGACGATCGCGATCAGATGGTTCGCGTTGAGGATGTAGCCCCCTGGCTCCGCCTGCCAGAAGCGGAGCTGCCAGGTGGGCGTGAACTTCCAGTCCACCGGCGGGACCAGCCGCTGGCTGGCGAGGTTCTTCCCCCACCAGCGCGGGATGAGGATGCCGAGGACCACCAGCAACTGGCTGATACCGAGCGTGGCGACCGTGACGACCATGCGCGGTGCGCTCCGGAAGCGGCGGATGAACGCGAGCTCGACGATCGCACCGAGCATCAGCGCCATCACGAGGCCGGCGCCCATCCCGAGGAAGTACGGCCACCCCCAGAACAACACGAACGATGCGGCGAACCCTGTCGGCACCGTGCCGAGGTCGGCCTGGGCGAAGTTCACCACTCGATTGGCTCGATAGATGAGCGCGAGCCCGATCGCCAACATGGCCGCGAGAGCGCCCTTCACCAGGCTCTCCACCCACACACCCATGGGCATGCCGTAGTGGACCAGTTGCAGCATCAACAACCCAACCACCGTCGCCCAGGCAACCACGGAAGTAGCAGCGATGCGTGAAGCCCCCAAGCGACGCACGGGGTGAAGGTACATGCTTTCGCGTGCCTGGCTTGTCATCGGACGATCGAGTCGGCAGGCTGGAGGGGTCATGAGCACTCCCCCCGTCGCTTCTCGAGCCATCGCGCGCCGCTGCACCGCGACCTGTGCACTCCTCGGCCTTCTTGTCGTCTCGGCGTGCAGCAGCAACGTCGACACCTCCGGGCCGACCACCGGTGCCGCGACCACCGACACCGTCGCGCAGAGCACCACCTCGGCCGCTTCGACCAGCACGTCCACCACTTCGACCACGACCCTGCCCCCCACCACCACGACCGAGCCCATCGTCACCACTCCGGGCATCGTGCGTGTCGCGAATTCGTCGGGGATCAACGGGGCGGCCGGTGTCCTCTCCGACGAGTTCGCAGCCCTCGGGTTCGACACTCGCAAGGCCACCAACGCGGCCGGCATCTATCAGAATCTCGACACGAGCCTGATCTTCGTCATCCCGGGAAGCGAGGCGGTCGCCCAGTCGATCAGCCGCCTGATGGGTGGCATCGAGGTTCGACCGATGACGACACCCGCGTGGATCACCGGCGGGACCGAAGGCCTGGGCGACGCGACGGTGCTCGTGATGCTCGGCCACGACCGGGCCGGCACGGCGCTGGCAGCCATGCCCGGGTGACGACGCCCAGAGTGGGCCACTGATGGCTCGAACCCCCTGGACCACCCATCGGCGCGTCGTGCTCGCGCGGCGACGCTGGCCGGCCGTCAACACGATGGTCCACGCGATGGATCGATTCCGGGTGCATCGCACCGGTCGCAACAGCGCGCTGGTCGCCCACTACGGCTTCCTGTCGGTGTTCCCCCTGATGCTCGTGTTCACCACGGTGCTCGGCTTCGTGCTGCAGAACAATCGCACCCTGCGCGAGGAGATCATCGACTCCGCCATCAGCCGTATCCCGATCATCGGTCCGCAGGTGGCCGCCGACCCCACGACCTTGCAAGGCAGCCTGCTCGTGCTCGTGCTCGGTCTCCTCGCCGCGCTGTGGGCGGGCCTGAAGGCGTTCAACGTGCTGCAGCTCGCACTCGACGACATCGCCGAAGTGCCGTGGGCATCTCGACCGAGCCTGGTGCGAGTGAGGGTGCAGTCATTGTGGGGCATCCTGATCATCGGCGGCAGCCAGGTCGGCGCGGCGGTGCTCACCAGCTTCGCCGGCATCTCCGACGTCGCGACCATCAACCGCATCCTGCTGGCCGCCAGCGCCGTCGCTCTGAACGCAGCGGTGCTCGCCGCCACGTACCACTTCCTGTGCTCCCGCCGACCCGAATGGCGATCGGTGCTGCCCGGCGCGGTCGCGGGCGGCATCGCCTTCTCGCTGCTCCAGATCCTCGGCACCACCCTCGTCGCACGAGCCATCGTGCGAGCGACGCCCGTGTACGGCACGTTCGCGTCCGTCATCGGGCTCATCACGTGGCTGAGCCTGCATTCGATGATCGCGCTGATCGGCGCGGAGCTCAACGGCGTCCTCCCGATCAAGCGCATCGAGGTGCCGCCCGCTCCGGAGTGAGGATCGACCTGCTGTCAGGCCACGACCTGCTCGAGCCGCTCGAGCGTCTTGGTCATCGCGTCCACCGTCCGCGAGCGCAACGGGCGCACCGCAGGCTTGAAGACCTCCTTGCTGATGTCCCAGCTCTCGCGCACGAGCGTGCCGCTGTCCTGGGGGACGAGCTCGTAGCGCCAGATTCGGCCGCCGACGAACCACCGCATGAATGACACCGATGGCCGCGGTTGCCAGGCGATGAGACGGTTCTCCTCGAACTCCACCACGGTGTTGACCATCGAGTAGGAGAGTCCGGCCTTCATCGACATCCCGAAGGTGGACCCGAGTTCCAGCCGCTGCGGGGCGGCCGCCTGGGTGCCCTTGACGGTCCCGGAGCCATCGATCTCCTGATGCCGACCGGGGTCGGCGAGGACGGCGAAGATCGTCTCCGCCGAGGCCGGGATGAACCGTTCGACGGTGGCCACGTCCTTCGAGGAAGAGGTCGATTCGGGCGAGGACTGAGGGGTATCGGGCACGGCGCCTGTAACCGGGTGTGACCAGGTGCAATTCCCTGATCATCAAGAAATCGGCTGGAGCGGCCGATACAGAGGGTGATGGTCAGAGTCCCGCGTCGCCTTCTTTCGCTCTGCCTCGCCACCGTCATGGTCGCCGGCGTCGCCCCGGCCGCTGCCCCGGCAGCCCTCGTGCAGGCTGCAGATCCGGCATGGACGCTGCCCACGGTGCCGCCCAAGTGCACCACCGCTCAGACCACCAGCGGCGACGTCGCCGGGTGTGTGATCACACTCGGTCCGGGCCTGCCCGAGACCCGCGGTTGGCCCAAGCCGCCGTTCCCCGATCCCGAGAATCCGACCGTCGTCCCGTGGGTCGACCTCGCCCTTGGGGCGAGCGGTGCCGCCGTCAGCGAGGTCCAGTCAGCGCTCGTTGCGGCCGGCGCGGTGGTCTCGGTCGATGGCCAGTTCGGACTGCAGACCCAGGCCGCGGTGATGGCGTTCCAGACGTCCCACGCGCTGCCGGCGACGGGGGTCGTCGACACGGCGACGGCGGCCGCGCTCGGCGTCCAGAAGACGACCGGTGGCACGTTTCCGCCCACGGGTTGGAAGTGGCTCGGATGGGGGTACAACGCCAGCCCGGCCCTCCTCGATTGGGAGGCGTTGCTGACCTCGAACGCGGCACAGATCGGGTCGATGCGCCCGGGCAGCCTGCGGGCCTTCGCCGACGCGCTTCCCCTGTTCGAGGGGTTCTACGCCGAGATCCAGGCGAACGGCTACAAGATCACCGACGGTGGCACGTACGTCTTCCGTTGCACATCGAGTACTCGCAAGGACTGCGCCGGGTTGACCCGCGCCGCCCTCTCGAACCACGCCTACGGGCTCGCCAGCGACATCAACGTGGCCAAGAACCCGCAGAAGACGTACTACGGCATCAACGGCGCCAGTGCGTGCCAGACCCCGGTGGTCACCGACCTTCCGCGGTGGGTGGTCCAGACCGCCGAGAAGTGGGGCCTGTACTGGGGTGGCTACGGCTGGAGCAGCGGATGCAGCTCACCGTCGCAGGTGAAGGCCTCCGTGACCCGCGACGCGATGCACTTCGAGTACGACGGCACCGTCGACCAGGCCCGCGCCATCCTCCGTCACAACGTGGGGCCCGGCGCATGCATCCAGGTCGTCGACGAGAACGGCGTGCAGACCGAACGCTGCATGGTGCGCACCGACACTCCGGCGGCGAACACTCGGATCGCGATCGACACCAGAGCACCTGCCGGCGCGACCGCGGCACTCGTCAACATCGCGACCACGGGAGCGCTGCACAACGGGTACATCACCGCAGAGAACTGCGCCGCTCGGCCCACCGGGCCTCGCCAGTGGGCGAACGGGAACGTGCGGGTGGGTCGAACGGGATCGGCCACCGCCATCGTCGCACTCGACGAGACCGGCAGGTTCTGTCTGTTCCAGTCCGCGGCGTTCCACACGGTCGTCGACGTGCAGGGCTACTTCCTGCCGTCCGCCATCGCGCCGAGCGGGAACCTGTTCACTCCGGTCACGCCGATTCGCGCGCTCGACACCAAGAGCTCTCCGTTCTGCGCATCCGACAGCACCTGCTTCGGGTGGGGTCCGGTCGCGGCCGGCGCCGAGGTGGTCAGTACGGCGGCGTCGTCGTTGATCGCGGTGGCGAGCGTGGCCAACATCACCGTGGTCGGTCCGACGCTCCCTGGCTACATCACCGCCGACTCGTGCGCCGACCTCCTACCCGGCCCGCAGACCCGCAGCAACGGCAACTACTCCGCCGGCGACATCGCCGTCACCAACCTCGGCGTGGTGCCGTCGAGCACCACCGAACAGGGCGTCCAGTTCTGCACGTACTCGTCGCGTCAGGTCGACGAGCGAGTCGACGTGACCGGGTTCTTCGCCTCCGCCGACCAAGGTGGTCTCGGGTACACCGCGCTCGCACCGACGCGACTCGTGGACACCCGTGAGTGCTGGACCGACCCGGTGAACGGCGTCCAGCGGTGCGGTGCGATCAACGGCCCGGGAGCGATCGTCCGAATTCGGGCACCGGCCGGAGCGTCGGCGGTGGTGGTCAATCTCGCCGCTGTCGACACCAGGGCACCGGGTCTGGTGACACCGTCGTCGTGCGCCGTCGTCGCCACGGGAGGGGTGGCCAGCCCGTCCGTGCAGGCACTGGTCGGTGGGACGACCGCCAACATCGCGGTCGTGCCCGTCGATACCGATGGGATGTTCTGCGTGACACTGTCGAGCACCATGCATCTCGTCGTGGATCTGGTGGGCACGTTCTCGCCCACCGGCGACCTGCGTTTCGTGCCGGTCAGCCCGGTGCGCCTGCACGACTCACGCCCACCGGCGTGAGATCGGCCGACGACCAACCGAGCACGATCCGGTAGTCGCCCGGGTCGATGACCCAGCCGTTCGCGGTCGGGTCCCACCGGCTGAACGCTCGCGGCGGCAGTTCGATGATCGCAGACGTCGAGGCTCCCGCGGCCGCACCGATCTTGGCGAACCCTTGGAGCGTTCGTACGGGCCTCGCGGTACGGACATCGACGGGCTCGACGTAGCACTGGACCACCGTCGTGCCAGCGCGTGCACCGGTGTTGGTGGCCGCCACCGAGACCGTGACTCCCCCCTCGGGCGTCCCGGTGACCGATGATTCGCCCCAGGTCCACGTGGTGTAGCCGAGGCCGTGGCCGAACGGGAACGCGGGAGTGATGTGCTGCGCGTCGTACCACCGGTGGCCGATGAGCAGGCCCTCGCCGTACATCGCCTTGCCGTGCTCTCCCGGGTAGTACGGGTGGGCGGGCGTGTCGCTCAGGCGCTTGGGGATGGTGATGGGCAGACGCCCACCGGGCTCGGCGACGCCGAGCAGGATGTCGGCCAGCGCCTCGCCGAACTCCTCACCGGGGAACCAGACCTGCAGGACCGCTGCCACGTCGTCGAGCCACGGCATCGAGACGGGCGAACCGGCATTGATCACCACGACCGTACGCGGGTTGACCGCGGCGACACGGCGGACCAGTTCGTCCTGTTCGCCGGGCAGGTCCATGCTGACCCGATCCTCGCCCTCGGTCTCCCAGTCGGCGTTGGTGCCCACGATCACCACGGCGGTCTCTGCCGACGCGGCAGCAGCAACCGCGCGCCCGATCGCGTCATCGACCACGGGCGCCTCTGCACCGACGACGAGTCCTCGCAGCTGCGCACGTTCGGCCACGTCGACCGACACCTCGATCGTGCGGCTGATGCCTGCCGCGCAGGGCAGCGTCGCCCGGATCTCCTGACTGCCGAGACCGAAGAACGCGCCACCCACCTGCGGCGTCGAGAGGTCGACCACGATCTCACCGTCGACGCGCAGCACCGAGGATCCGACTGCAGTGAGACTGACGGTCCAGTCGCCGTCGACCTGCGGGGTGAACGTGCCGGTGATGTCGGCACCGAAGGACGCGAGATCGATGTTCTCCGCCGGCGGATCCATCCAGATGAAGTTGATGCGGTCCGTGTCGGCGTCGGCGGTCTCGCCGGCCGCGTCGTGGTAGTGCACGTGGAACTGGCCCCGCATCGCCGGCAGCCGCTTCTCGATGCGACAACCCGGCTCGTGCACCAGGGCGACGCCACGGCCCTGCAGCGCAGCGAGCGGCATCGACGGCCGGTTGACACGAACCCGTGCGCTGCCGCCCCCCTGCACCTGGCCGCGCTCGGCGTTCGGGCCGACGAGGGCGATCGCCGCGCCCGACGCGAGGGGCAGCACGGCGCCCTCGTTCTTCAACAACACCGAGCCGGCGATCGCAGCCCGACGGATGACCGCCCGAGTGTTCGCCGAATCCTCGGTGATCTCGTCGGTCCCCGTGTCACCGACACCGGCCCAGTCGAACAGTTCGAGGAGTCGGCGAACCGACTCGTCGACACGAGTCTCCGTGGTCTCGCCGTTGTGGACGGCGCGCAGCAACGCTTCCCCGCGCTCGCGCGGCGGTCCGGGCATCTCCAGATCGAGACTCGCCTCGAGCGACTCCGCAGCCGTGTGCGTGCCGAACCAGTCACTGATCACGACCCCCTCGAAACCCCACTCGTCACGCAGCACCGAGCGGAGCAGTTCGCGGTGTTCACTGGCGTACACCCCGTTGATCCGGTTGTACGAGCTCATCAAGGACTTCACATCGGCCCCGCCGTCCTCGACCGGCTTGACCGCGAACTCGAACGGCGCGAGGTACAGCTCGCGCAATGTCACGTCGTCGACTTCACTGGAGATGGTGTGCCGCTCGAACTCGGTGTCGTTGGCGACGAAGTGCTTGATGCAGCAGGCCACGTGCTGACCCTGAACCCCGCGCACGTAGCCGAGCGCGATCCGAGTGGTGAGCAGCGGATCCTCGCTCATGCATTCGAAGTTGCGGCCGCCGATGGGCGTGCGCTGCAGGTTCACCGTCGGCGCAAGCAGCACGTGCGCGTTCTTCGAGCGCGCCTCACAGCCGATCGCATCGCCGATCTCCTGCACCAGCGCCGGGTCGAAGCTGGCGCCGAGGGCGGTGGCACACGGGAACGACGCCGACGCGGGTCCGGTCCACGAGGTGCCCCGTACCCCCGCCGGGCCGTCGGAGCATCGCATCACCGGCACAGCCGGAAGCTCGACGGTGTGCCAGTTGTCGTGTCCGGCCAGAAGCGAGACCTTCTGTTCCAGGGTCAGGGCATCCAGGACTGCGTCGACATCGATCGTCATGCCGCCAGGTTTGCAGATTCGCCGCTCGTTCGCCGCGGCTGGAGCAAGATCCCCCGCCGTGCCCTTCTCCCATTCTGTGTCCCGCGGCGACGTCGAGCCTTGGTGGTCAGCGTGGGACACAGAAGCCCGGATCAACCGGTGGGCGGCGGAACGGATCGGTCGCTCACCCAGTTGCCGTGGAACCCGTACGGCACGCGCTGTGGCAGCAGCACCCGGGCGACCTCGCCACGGGCGAGATCCTGTGCGTCGAGGATCACGAGTTCGGCGCTGTTCTTCGGCACGTCGTGCACGAACGTGATCAGCCACCCGTCATCTTCGGTGGTCGCGTCCGGTCGGCTCACGAACACGGGCTCGCCCGCACCACGGCCAGGGCCGTAGTGGTGCTCCGTGCGCTGCCCGGTCTGCAGGTCGTACTTGAACGTCGGCCACGTGCCGTCGTCGGACGGGCTCGCGCAGTACCCGTAGCGGTACGGCTTGGCCGTCAGCGCGCCACGGTGGCGCGGGAACTCGACCCGGTCCGCATCGATCACGGTGGTGCTGCACGTGCGCGTCGTGGGGCTCAGCACCCACCGCTCGAGCCGAGCGAAGTTGTCACCGAACGGTCCGAAGATGTCGCTGTCGAACATGCGGTCGTACACGCAGAGATCGATGACCACCGTGCCGTCGGGAGCGTCGTATGCGTTCATCGGGTGGAACGAGTAGCTGAGGGGCACGTCGATCCAGACGATGTCGGCGGCGTCGCCCTCGCGCGGGAGCAGACCCAGACGTGAGCCGTAGTCCGGGTTCCAACGGAACGGGAAGCGACCGGAGAAGGCGAGGTCGAAGTCGACCGTGACGGCCATGTCGTAGACCACCGCGTAGCGCTGCGTCAGGGACATGTCGTGGAGCATGGTCATTCCCGGAAGTGGGATGTCGACGGTCCGTCGCACACGGCCGTCGGTGCCGACGACGACGTATTGGACGTGGTCCATCCACTGCGGCCAGGCGTAGACCATCGCATGCATCTCGCCGGTGTCGGCGTCGACCTTCGGGTGCGCAGTGAACGCACCGGGCAGCGTGCCGAAGAAGTCGTTGCGGCCGACGGTCTCGAGTTCGTAGGTCAACTCGACCGGGCAACCACCCGCTTCCACCATCGCCCACGTCGTGCCGGCGAACCCGCCCACGTTCGTGTTCGGTCCACCACCGCTGTCGTTCCAGTTCCGCCCGGCGATGTCGGGTGTCCCACGGTGCGCGCTGAGCGCAGTCGAGCCGACGTACCGGTTCCGATACCACTCGGCCTTGCCACCGCGCAGGCGGACACCGTGGACCATTCCGTCACCCATGAACCAGTGGTGGGTGGCAGCATCCGGCGGAGTGATCGGGTTCGGCCCGTTGCGGAGGTAGCGACCCTCGAGGTCGGCGGGGATCTGCCCGATCACCTGGAGGTCGAGCGCGGTGACCTCCTCGGTCACCGGAGCGTAGTTGTCCACCAGATAGCGCGTTGCGGTCTCGGTCGTGTCGGTCATGGGGTCCCCTCGTCGCCTGTTCCGATAACACTGTTACAGTGGACGGTACACGCCGTGCGCCGCGCACGCAAGCGATCAGTCGTCGTCGGGGAGTGGCACAGTGAAGCCGAGCACCGCGCCGCCGTCGGGGGCGTTTCGAGCGAACACGGTGCCACCGTGGCTCTCGACGATCGACTTGACGATCGACAACCCGAGCCCGGAGCCGGGCTTGCTGCGCATGTCGACCGAGCGGAAGAACCGATCGAACAGGTGCGGGATGTCGGAGTCGACCAGCCCCGAACCGTGATCGCGCACCGACACCGTGCCGTTCGCGATCGCGACCTCGACGGCACCTGACGGCGCAAACTTGCACGCATTGTCGACGAGGTTCTGGACGGCACGTTCGAGCGCGCTCGGACGACCGTCGAGCAGCGAGGCGTCGGCCGTCACCACCACATCGCGGCCGAACCGGCGGCGTGCCCGGGTGGCAGCGCGCTCGGCGACGTCGGCGAGCACCACCGGCTGGACGAGCTCGTCGTCGCGGCGGTCGGTGGCCAGCTCGACGAGCTCGTTGACCAGATCGGTGAGCTCGCGCGTCTCGCTGTCGAGATCGCCGAGCAACTGGTCGCGGGCCTCCGGAGTGAGGTTGTCGAACCGACGACGCAGCACCGACACGTTCGTGCGCAGGCTCGTCAACGGCGTTCGCAGCTCGTGGCCGGCGTCCTGCACCAACTGTTGCTGCTCCTGCTTGCTGCGCTGCAGGGCGTCGAGCATGCCGCGCAGGGCTCGACCGAGTTGGCCCGTCTCGTCCTTGCCGTCGACGGGCACTTCGACATCGAGGCGACCGGTGTCGGCGACCTCGCCGGCGACGTCGGTGAGTCGTTCCAATCGTCGGGTGACCTGCAATGCGATGAGCCAACCGAGGATCAGCGATGCGCCGGTCACCATCAGGACCGCCAGCAGCATGCTGTGCAGGATGCGCTGCAACGCCCGTTGGCTCTCCTTCACGGAGCGTGCGAACTGCACCGCCCCTTTTCCCGACTTCACGGTCAGCATCCGATACGGCTCACCGTCGATCTCGATGTCGTGCCGAGCCTGGATGTTCGGGTCCGAGGACGCCGCCACCTCGCGGTCGAGATCGCCGACGGGCATCTCACCGGAGTACGGCGCGAGGAGCACCTTGCCGGACCGGTCGACGACCTGCACGAGCACCTGCTCGAAGCTGCGAGGCCGATCAGGGTGCACGACGCCAGGCGCACCGATGTTGTCGCCGTCGTGGTCGGCGTCGCCGATGGAGGGCTGTTCGCGCAACTGCTGCGCCGCTGCATCGAGCGAGGTCTCGACCGTTTCTTCCAACTCGTGCTTGGTGGTCGTGTACGACGCCACCCCGATCGCGAGCGTGGCGGCCACGGCCAGCGCGGTGAGCGCCAGCACGATCTTGACCCGAAGGCTCAACCGACACGCACCGTGTATCCCACTCCGCGCACGGTGTGGATGAGCTTGCTGTCGCCGGGGCCTTCGAGCTTGCGTCGAAGATAGGAGATGTACACCGCGAGGTTCTTCGAATCGGGGCCGAAGTCGTAGCCCCAGATGCGGTCGTAGATCGTCGAGTGCTCGAGCACGATGCCCTGGTTGCGCACCAGCAGTTCGAGCAGGTCGAACTCGGTCTTGGACAGCTCGACCTCGCGCTGACCACGCCACACGCGGCGCGAGGTGGGATCGAGGCGGAGGTCCGCGATCTGCACCGGGTCGGCGCCGGCGTCGCCGTCGTCGGGCTTGGCTCGACGCAGCAGCGCCCGCAGCCGGGCGAGCAGCTCATCGAGGTCGAACGGCTTGGGCAGGTAGTCGTCGGCACCTGCGTCGAGGCCGGCCACGCGATCGGGCGTCTCGGTGCGAGCGGTGAGCATCAGGACCGGCAACCTGTTGCGCTCGGCCCGCAGCACTCGACAGACGGTGAGCCCGTCGACGTTGGGCATCATCACGTCGAGGACGGCGACGTCGGGTTGACTCGTCTCGATCATGCTGAGCGCCGCCGCGCCGTCGGACGCCTGGACGACGTCGTACCCCTCGAGGGTGAGCGCGCGCGAGAGCGCCTCGCGAATCGCTCGATCATCGTCGGCGATCAGTATTCGTGCGCTCATGGTGATGCTGCCTTCGGAGAGTTTTCGCCCCCGATCGGCCGGGGTGACGGGGAGGAAACCCCGACCGATCGTAGAGCGTGGTGGTATCAGCCGCTGACGGTGGTCGAGCTGTCGCTCGGACCACCATCGATCGGGCCGGTACCTGTACCGGTGTCGGTGCCGGCGCCGTTGGCGTCACCGTCCTGGTCCCCAGGTCCGTGACCGTGGTGGCCGGGGCCACCGGGTCCCGGACCCGCGGTCTGGGTGTTGTTGACGAAGTCGGTGATGCGGGTGGTGGCATCGGCCAGTTCCGCATCACCTTCGGCCTGGGTGTGCTTGCCGGCGGCGACCTCTTCGTCGACGTGCGTCGTGGCCTGCGCGACCAGGGCGTCGATCACGGCCTGAGCGGTCGTGCCGTTGGCCTCGGCGAGTTGGGCGATGGTCTGGCCACCCTGGATCCCGGTGCGCACCTCGTCGGCGGTGATGCCGAGCACTGCGGCGACGGTGTCCAGGTTGGCACCGGGACCGTTCATCCCGGGACCGCCGCGTCCACCACGTCCACCGTCCATCGGGCCGGCGGCCTCGAGTGCGGCGATCACGGCATCGGCCTGTGCCTGGGTGAGGGTGGCGTCGTCGACGAGCGGCTGCAGCACCGACTGCAAGCGGGCCGTGTGATCCGCGTCGGCGGCGGGGTCGGAGGCCGTGTTCGTGGCCGGGTCGGTGGCCGTGTTCGAGGTGTCGGCGCTGACGACCGAGACGACGTTGGCGGAGGCGCCGGCGGTGCCGGCCATCTCCAGGATGAGACCGGCGCCAGCTCCAGCCAGGAGGCCTGCAGTGAGGCCGATTGCGGTGACTCGCTTGTTCATCGGGGTGTTGCCTTTCGAATGGGGGTGGCAACGGACATGCTGCGCCGACGAGGTAAGGCGTCCGCAGGCGGTTCGTGAGAACGGGGTGAGAAGCCCGGCGACCAGCGCCGTCAGTGCGAGTCGGTCGCCGACCAGGCGTCGAACGCGTCCATCAGCTTGAGCAGCGCCTGCTCCACGACCTCGCTGAGGGCGGGGTGGATCCACACCTGTCCGACGGCCATGTCGTCGGCGGTGGTGCCCAGGTGCATGCCCTGGACGAGGAGCTGGACGAGGATCGACGCCTCGTGGCCGATGATGTGCGCGCCCGTCACCAGCCGGGTGCGCGGATCGCCGATGAGCTTGCAGAAGCTCGACGTGTCCTCCATCGCCCATCCGTACGCCGCGCCGCCGTAATCGTGGGAGATGACGCAGAACGGTTCGCCGGTGGCTGCCGCCTCGTGCTCGGTGAGTCCGACCGATCCGATCTGCGGGTTGCCGAACACGGCGTGAGGTGCCGGCCGCTGGTCGTACCGATGCAGCGACTCGGGGTGCAGCAGGTTGTGCTTGACCACCCGTGCCTCACCGTTGGCCATGTGCTTGAGCTGGTGCCGGCCGTTGATGTCGCCCAGCGCCCATACTCCTGGAGCGGTGGTGCGCCCGTACTCGTCGACCTTCACATTGCCGCGTTGGTCGACCTCGATCCCGCCGTCGGCGACCCTCAACTGGTCGCTGTTGGGAATGCGACCCGTCGCCACCAGCAGGACGTCGCCCTCGACCGTGCGCGGTCCCTCGACGCACTGCAGCCTCATGCCGACACCGTCGGGGGTCATGTACACCTTCTCGATGGTCGCGCCGAGCGCGAGGTCGAAACGCTCACTCATCCGTTGCGTGAACCGCTCGGACACGTCGTGGTCCTCTGCCTGCAGCAGCCGATGGCTGCGGTTGACGATCGTCACCTTCGACCCGAACGACTGGAACACGTGCCCCATCTCCGACGCGATGAAGCCACCGCCGAGGACGATGAGGTGCTTCGGGAGATGCGCGATCCGCATGATGCTGTCGCTGGTGTGGAACGGCACCTCGTCGATGCCCGGCAGATCCGGAACGTACGAACGGGCGCCGGCGGCGATGACGACCCGCTCGCCATGGATGCGTGCATCGCCCACGACCAGTTCGCGGTCCCCCACGAAGTGGGCCGAGTGCTCGTACACGTCGACGTTGGGAAGTCCCTGGCGGTAGCGACGACCGCCCTCGGCGATCGGGTCGATCCGACCGAAGACGCGGTGGACGATGGCCGGCCAGTCGGCGCTGTGGAACTCGGTGTGGACGCCGAGGCGGTCACCATGCTTGGCGTGGTCGGCGAGATCCGCTGGGTAGATGAACATCTTCGACGGGATGCAGCCCCGGTTGAGGCAGGTGCCGCCGAACAGGCCTCGCTCCACCATGGCGATCCGCCACCCGTCCATCTCCGGACCGATGATGGAGTTTCCGGAACCCGCTCCGATGATGATGAGGTCGTAGTGCTCGGTGCTCACACGTCACAGGGTGCCACGTGGCGCTCGCCGACACACACGGGTACGGTGCATTCCCAGACGCGAAAGGAGTCGGTGATGACCCCCTACACCCTGCCCGACCTTCCCTATTCCCCCGGTGCGCTCGAGCCGCACTACAGCGGTGAGATCGTGGCCCTGCACCACGACAAGCACCATGCCGCGTACGTCAAGGGCGCCAACGACACGCTCGAGCAGCTCGGCGCAGCGCGCGAGGCGGGCGACTTCAGCTCGATCAACATGCTCTCGCGCAGCTACGCGTTCCACCTCAGCGGCCATGTGCTCCACAGCATCTTCTGGACCAACATGAGCCCCGATGGCGGCGGGCGACCCGAGGGCGAACTGGCCAGCGCGGTCGACGAGTACTTCGGCAACTTCGAGGCCTTTCAATCGCAGCTCACCGCGGCCACCGTCAACGTGCAGGGCATCGGTTGGGGTGTGTTGGCGTGGGAGCCCGCCGCCGGTCGCCTCGTCGTCGAACAGGTGCACGACCATCAGGGCAACGTGGGTGCCGGGTCGGTGCCGTTGCTCGTCATCGACTCGTGGGAACACGCTTACTACCTTCAGTACAAGAACGTGAAGGCCGACTTCGTGAAGGCGTTCTGGAACATCGTCAACTGGCCCGACGTGGCGGAGCGGTTCGCCGCTGCCCGCCTGGCACCGTCCACCATCTGAGCGCGGACACGTCGGCTACCCTGCCGCGCATGGAGTCCGACGGCTACGAGGAGATCCTCGACGGCGACACCCTGTGGAGGTTCGAGCCGGACTTCCTGAGGTCGAACTGGACCTGCATCTGGGGTCGCGGCTGTCAGGGCATCCTCGACCACCCGGCCGCAGAGCTGCAGCAGGGGTGCTGCTCGGTCGGCGCGGAGTTGACCGATCTCGACGAAGCGATGAACGTGAGTGCCCTTGCGGCCACGGTGCCGGTCGATCTGTGGCAGCACCACGACCGCGTCGACGAGCACGACGTGTTCAGCGATGCGACGCGCACCAACACCAAGGTGGTCGACGGCGCGTGCATCTTCCTCAACCGGCCCGGTTTCGAGGGTGGCGACGGATGCGCGCTGCACCTGACGGCCGACCGGCTCGGCGAGTCACCCATCGACTGGAAGCCGTCCGTCTGCTGGCAGCTCCCGATCCGGGTCGACTGGGAAATGCAGCCCGACGGCATCGAACACGCGACGGTTCGCCGCTGGAGCCGTGCCGACTGGGGCGACGAAGGCACCACGATGGCGTGGTGCTGCACCGAGGGCACCGACGCCTACATTGGCGACGACCAGGTGATCGATTCACTCGGCGAGGAACTCGCCGCGGTGACCGGCGGTGAGGTCTACGTCGAGTTGCGCCGCCGCCTCGGCCGCCCGGACTGACCCTCGGCTTCTGGTCAGCGATCTCCCCACATCGGCTTCTGGGGAGGATGCTTCCCGGAATCCGGGAAGCATCCGGACCAGAACTGCGAAGAAATCGGGGGTGGACGGGTCAGTTCGAGGTGGTGCGACGGAGGGGCTCGAGCACGAGGACGTAGTCGGCGAGGCGCGCTGCGGCCTCGATGGCCTCGTCGACCTCGGCACCGTCGGGGACCGGCCACACCTCGGAGATTCGTTGCCAGCCGGAGCGTCCGATGAAGTCTCCGGCAACGGCGTCCTTGCCCAGTGCCGTGCGCCACACGGACTCCTTGTCGAGCAACCGGCGCATCACGTCGTCGTTCATCGGCGCCTTGGGATGCTCGGAATGGAAGCCGATCTCGAGTTGGACATCGCCGTCGATCCGGATCAGCTGTGACTCGTAGTGCTCGCGGACCGAGTCGTCGAACCACACCTTGATCCCGCGGCTGTGCACCGACACGGACCGTCGACCTTCGACACCGGCGACGAAGCCCTCGAACGCGTCGCGCACCATCTCGAAGAACGTCGGGTCCACTCGGTCGAGAATAGGCGATGGACACGACTGGCTCGATCGAGCGAGCTCGTCGACGGGGTGGTGGTCGATCGGGCACCTGGCCACTCACCGCGGTGCGGTGGCCGGGAACGTCACGGTGGACTCGGAGAGACGGCGACACGCGCGTACCTCGCGACGAATCGGCCACCACTCGTAGAGGAACGTCTCCATCGGCTTCCACATGCTGACCCAGCCGACGACGAGCAAGCCCTCGTGCAGCACCTCCAGGAAGGGGTTCCTACTCTCGCCGATCACATGCGCCGCGCCGTTCAGCACGGCGATGGCGAAGATGCCGATGACCAGGCTGATGCGACCCTCGCGCCAGAGCTTGCTGAGCTGACGGGACGACTGCCACTCGCGATACTCGAAGTGGTTGTGGATGCCCGACGTGATCGCTGACTCGCGCCCGGCGAGACGGCTGTCGGCGACGTAGACCTCGAGCGTGATCGGCTGATCCTTGTCGAGGTCCTCCGCCCATTCCTCGATCCAGTCGGCCACCTCCGGATTGAGCGACCGCTCCTCGAGCGGGGTCGGATCCATGGGGTTGAAGATCTGCTCCACCGTGGCGACGCGCACCTGGATGGGACTGTCCTGCAACTCCTCGTGCGAGCGGGGCCAGTTGCGTTGTTCCATGCCCCCAGTCTCGCGGGCCGGCTATCCGTTCTTGGGGAGCTGTGCCCAGGTGTGGGTCCGGTCGTTGTTCGGCTCCTTCGGCAGGCCGAGCGCGCGCTCGCCGAGGATGTTCCGTTGCACCTGGTCGGTCCCGCCGTAGATCGGCGGGCCCTGGGCGAACAGGGCGAGCTCGGTCACGAACGGCATCGCCGGGTTCACGCCTGCGGCTTCGTTGGCCTTGCGGTGCTCCACGTCGTAGGCGTGCAGCGTGCCCGATGCACCGGCGACACGCAGACCGAGGTCGCGGCTCTGGCGCATGATCTCGCTCATCGACAGCTTGGCGATGTTCGGCGCAGCCAGGATGTCGCGACCCGCAGCCTTCTCGGCCTTCACCCGCAGCGCCATCATCCTGCCCACCTCGTGCAGCGTGTGCAGCTTCATCAGTCCCTGACGGAACGTCGGCTCGGAGATCATCCCGTTGGCGGTCGCCATCTGGATGAGCATCTTCTCCATGCCGGCGGCCATCGCCCCGCCGGCGCCACCCGGACTGGCGGGGCGCACGAAGTCGCCGACCCGCTTGGGCAGGTCACCAGCGATCGTGCCGGCGTTGGCGAGTGCGGCAGCACTGTGTCCGCCAGCACCCAAGCCGGCGCGCTCGAACATCAGCGTCGTGTTGGCGACCGCCCAGCCATTGTTCGTGCCACCGATGATCGCGTCGTCGGCGACACGGGCATCGCTGAGGAAGACCTCGTTGAACAGCGCCCGACCGGTCATCTCCCGCAGCGGTCGCACGTCGACGGCGGCCGGCTGGTGCATGTCGAACGCGAACCAGGTGATGCCCTGGTGCTTGGGCACTTCCGGATTCGTCCGGGCGATGAGCATGCCCATGTCGGCGATCTGGCCGCCGCTGGTCCACACCTTCTGGCCGTTGACCACCCACTCCTCGCCGTCCTTGATGGCGCGGGAACCGAGCCCGGCCAGGTCACTCCCCGCACCGGGCTCGCTGAACAGCTGGCACCATGCCTGCTGACCGGTGACGATCGGGAGGACGTAGCGATCGATCTGCTCCTGCGTCCCGTGCACGGCGATCGTCGGTGCCGCGAGCAGCATCCCGAGTCCGCCCGGGGCCGGCACGGCACCATGGGCGACGATCCGCTGACCGACCCCGATCGCTTCATTTCGGGAGATGCCCTTGCCGTACGCATGCGCCGGCAGCGCCGGCGCGGCCCACCCTGAGGCGCCCAACCGCTGCCACCACTCGGCGACCGTGAGGTCGGGGTCCCAGTTCTCGGTCAGCCACGCGTCGAGTTCGTCGAGGAGTTCGCTCATCGGTCCAGCTTCACGCGCCGGCGCCCGCCAATGCGACTCGGAGGCCCCGAACGACGGCGTCAGACGGTGGCCACGTAGATGATGTCACCGGTGGCCACGGGGGTCCCGGCCCTGGGCTCGACGGTGATCGCCCACGCCGTGGGATCCGCGGTGGCCTTCATCGTGCGGTGCACGTTGCCATCGGTGGCAGGGTCGAGCACGTACATCGCCTTCGTCTCGTCAGGCGTGATGAGCCACAGCTCGTACGCCTTGTCCTGGGGTGCGGGCGGCAGGTTCTCGCCGATGAGCACCGCTTCGCCGAGCGTTCCCGACCAGGCCACCTTGAACGAACCGGAGGTACCGCTCTTGTTCTCCAGGTCCACCACTCGCGCGTCGGATTGCTCGAGCACACGGGCGAGTTCGTCGGAGTACGTCGTGGTGTCCCGTCCGGTGAACACGACCACGCCAACGACGATCGCCACCATTGCCGCAGCGAGGGCGAGGACCCCGGTGAGTGACCGCATCTGGCGGCGCCGCGACATGTCGATCGGTGACACCGACGGCGACAGCTGACGGGTGGTCGCGATCTCCGCCATCACCTTCGACTTCAGCGATGCGGGCGCAGGAGTGGCCAGCGAGGCGGCCACGTGCATCATCGTGTCCCGGAACTCCAACACGTCCGCTCGGCAGACCTCGCACGCCTCGTAGTGGGCCTCGAACGCCTGGCGTTCGTGATGGTCCAAGGCGTCCAATGCATAAGCCGCCGCGAGGTGATGCACATCGATGTCGCTCACGACTCACCTCCCAGTTCGTCTCGCAGCCGGATCAAGCCGTCGCGAATGCGACTCTTCACGGTGCCCTCCGCCACGTCGAGCAACACCGCCACCTCCCGATACGTGTGCCCACCGAAGTAGGCGAGTTCGACGGCCTCCCGCTGCAGGTCGCTCAGTTGGGTCAGCGCCCGACGCACTCGTGCTTGATCGATGGACGACTCCACCTCGGCGACCACCACGTCGTGGTCGCGCACCGTCTGAGCCGCATCGCGGTCCTGCCGATCGCGAGACGCTTGCTCGCTGCGCACCCGGTCGATCGCCCGCCGGTGCGCCAGGGTCGCCGCCCACGAACGAGCCGTGCCCTTCGTACCGTCGAATCGGGCGGCAAGTCGCCAGAGCTCGACGAACACCTCTTGGGCGACTTCCTCCGCCTGCGACGGGTCGCGCACCACCTTGAGCACCACGCCGTACACGACCGGCGAGAGCTCATCGAAGAGTTGAGCGAACGCCGCCTGATCACCCCGCCCGGCGCGACGGAGCAACGCGCCGGCGCGATCGCCGTCGTCGAGCGGCGGATCCGCGGGACGGGCGCGAATGGTCCTCAGCACGCCCATTGCGTCTCCAATGACTCACGACCTCGATGCACCCGCACGAGCTTCATTCGTCACCGCGTCGAGTTCGGATGGGTGCGAACAGGTTCCATCCACCCATTGTCCGCCAGATTCGGCGCCGCCGCGTGATCGTCGACGCGATTTGTCGTGTCCGCCTCCTCGTGACGGCGTGGGTAGCGTGGCCACGTGGCAGGACGTCAACTCGGTCGGGTGACCGCCAAGCTCTTGCAATCGGCGAAACCGTCCGCCGTGCGCGAGCGAGCCGTCGAGTTCGGCCGACTCCTCCAGGGCGAATACGAGGCGGGCAAGCGCGACGAGCCGGATCCCGCCCCTGCCGAGGAAGCCGCCACGGCCGACGAGGTCGCGGGGGTGATGCACAAGGTCGATTGGGCGAAGGTGAAGGCGGCGACGGGCAACCGCACGGCCGAGGCCTCGCAGAGCATGAAAGCCATGGCCAGTCAGGTGGACTGGGAGAAGGTGACACCGGTGGCCGCGCAAGTGTCGAGTGCGCTCATCGCGGCAGTGGCATCCGGTCAGATCCCGCTCGGTGGAGCACTCGGAGGCCGGGTGGCGCGCACGATCATGAACGACCGCAACCTCGCGCAGAAGGTGGCCACCACGCTCAGCCGCACACCGGATTCGATGCCGCCCGACTTCCGCGGCGCGATCGAGACGACCGCGACGGAGTCGTAGCAACGGTCAGAAGGTGTAGCCCTTGGGGATGACGACGATCCCGTGATCGCTGATCGTGAACCGCTCGGCATCGGCGACACGGTCGAAGCCGATCCGCTCACCGGGCGGCACGGTGACGTTCTTGTCGATGATGCACCGGTTCACCCGAGCGCCGGGACTGATCGAGACGCCCGGGAACAGAATGCTGTCGGTGACGTGTGCGTCGTGGTGCACGATGACGTCGGGCGACACGATCGACCGCTCGACGTGGCCACCGGAGATGATCGATCCGGCGCACAGCAGGCTGCCATCGACGTACGAGGGCTCGCCGCCTGCGCCACGCGAGATCTTTGCCGGCGGCAACGATTCGTGACTGGTGTAGACCGGCCACTGACCGTTGTACAGGTTGAACACGGGCACGGGCGCGATCAGGTCCATGTTGGCGTCGTAGTACGAATCGATGGTGCCGACGTCGCGCCAGTAGCCCTTCTCCCGATCGTCCTGACCCGGCACGACGTTCTTGGAGAAGTCGTACACGTGGGCGACGCCTGCCTCGGTGAGCGCAGGAATGATGTGGCCACCGATGTCGGTGTACTGGTCGTCGTCGCCCGTGGGCGAGACGATGTCGATGAGCGTCTTGGTGTTGAACGCGTAGTTGCCCATGCTCGCCAGGCAGCGAGTGTCGTCGCCCGGCATCGTCGGAGGTGTCTGGGACTTCTCGTGGAAGGCCTTGATCTTCCCCGAGGCATCGGATTCGATGACGCCGAACGACTTGGCGTCCTCGTAGCCCACGGGGATCGCTGCGACCGTGACGCCCGCGCCGGATGCGACGTGCTCGGCCACCATCTGGCGCGGGTCCATGCGGTAGATGTGATCGGCCCCGAAGACGCACACCACATCGGGGTCCTCGTCGGTGATGAGGTTGATGTTCTGGTAGATCGCGTCCGCCGAGCCGGCGAACCAGTGCGGCCCGCGACGCATCTGCGCGGGCACGGGGGTGACGTAGCTGCCGAGCAGCGTGCTGAACCGCCACGTCTGGCTGATGTGGCGGTCGAGGCTGTGGCTCTTGTACTGAGTGAGCACCACGATCTTGAGGTACCGGCCGTTGGCGAAGTTCGACAGCGCGAAGTCGATGATCCGGTACCCGCCACCGAACGGTACGGCCGGCTTCGCACGGTCCTGGGTGAGCGGCAGCATCCGCTTGCCTTCACCACCTGCGAGCACGATCACGAGCACCTTCGGTTCGGCCATGGGCGGAATGTACCTCGTGACGGAGGCCACGTCATGGGTTACGGTCGCAGCGTGCGTGAGTTGGTGCGGGTGCTGTTCGTCACCCCGGAGTGCTATCCGCTGGTGAAGACGGGTGGCCTGGCCGACGTGACGGGTGCCCTTCCACTGGCACTTCAACGCGTCGACATCGCGGCCCGCGTCCTCATGCCTGCCTACCCCGGCACCCGCGACCACCTCACCGCCGGACGCAAGGTCGCCACCATTCAGGGACTCTTCGGCGGCACCGGCTCGCTCATCAGCGGTACGACCGTGGACGGCCTGGACGTGTGGCTGCTGGATGCACCGCACTTGTTCGATCGAGCCTCCGGCGGGCCGTATCTCGGTCCCGACGGGCGCGACTGGCCCGACAACCATCTCCGCTTCGCAGCACTCTCGTGGGTCGGTGCGCAGATCGCCATGGGGCGCTTCACGAACTGGCGACCCGACGTCGTCCACCTCCACGACTGGCAGGCCGCCCTCACCGCGGCCTACCTCCATGTCGACCGCGAACGGGCGCTCGCACCCCCGACGCTGTTGACGATCCACAACCTCGCGTTCCAGGGTGTCTTCGGGGCCGAGACACGCCGCCCCCTGAAACTTCCCGCCGACGTGATGCGCGTCGACGGCATGGAGTACTGGGGCAACCTGAGCTTCCTGAAGGCAGGGGTGCAGTGGGCCACCCACCTGAGCACGGTCAGCCCGACCTACGCACGCGAGATCCTCACGCCCGACCACGGGATGGGGTTCGACGGCCTACTGCGAGTCCGCGCCCACGAGCTCACCGGCATCGTCAACGGCATCGACGATGCGATCTGGAATCCCGCCACCGATCCGCTCATCGCGTCGACGTACTCCACCCGCCGGCTCGCGGCGAAGGCCATCAACACCGCACACCTCCAGCGAGAGTTCGGTCTCCCCGAGCGCAGCGACGTTCCGGTGTTCTGCGTCGTCAGTCGGCTCACCAACCAGAAGGGCATGGACCTGCTGCTCGGAGCGATCCCGCGGCTCGTGGCGACGGGCGCCCAGCTCGTCGTGCTCGGAACGGGCGAACCGGCGCTCGAGGAGGGCCTCCGGCGCGCCACGACTCACCACCCGACGCAGGTCGGGGCGATGATCGGGTTCGACGAGGCACTGTCGCACCGCGTGCAGGCCGGCGCCGATGCCATCCTCGTGCCCTCACGCTTCGAGCCGTGCGGACTGACACAGCTGTACGGCCTTCGCTATGGCACGCTGCCCGTGGTGGCGCGCGTGGGTGGGCTCGCCGACACGGTCATCGACGCGAACGAGGCGGCGCTGCGCGACGGAGTGGCCACCGGCTTCCAGTTCAGCCCCATCGACACCGATGCGTTGGCCGTCGCGATCGAGCGCGCCGTCGCGCTCCATCGCGACACGCCCGCATGGCAGCGAACACAGAAGCGGGCGATGACGCGCGACGTCGG
Organism: Acidimicrobiales bacterium; assembly: GCA_038234785.1. Lineage (GTDB taxonomy): Bacteria > Actinomycetota > Acidimicrobiia > Acidimicrobiales > Ilumatobacteraceae > UBA668. Next base: position 9,100 of record JBBQTC010000015.1, on the reverse strand, counting down.
GTGGGATCTCGCCGCAGCAAAGTACGTCGAGCTCTACCTCTCGCTCGCCGGCAAAGTTCCATCGTCACCGACCGGATAGCGTCGCAGGCCATGGCGTACTGGTTGATGAAGAGCGAGCCCGACGTGTTCGGCTACGACGATCTGGTCAGAGTCAAGCGGGAGGGCTGGGACGGCATCCGCAACTACCAGGCGCGCAACTTCCTGCGCGAGATGCGCAAGGGCGACCAGATGATCTTCTACCACTCGAACGCCACCCCTCCCGGTGCCGCGGGGATCGCCAAGATCGTCAAGGAGGCCGAGCCGGATCCCACCCAGTTCGACCCCACCACGAAGTACTTCGACGAGGCATCGAACCCTGCCGACCCGAGGTGGGACTGGGTCACGGTGGCTCCCGTGAAGCGACTGCGCTTCATCCCCCTCGACGAACTGCGCACCATCCCCGAGCTCGTCGACTGCCGGCTGCTCGCTCGCGGGAATCGGCTCTCGGTGATGCCACTCACCGACGCGGAGTTCGAGGCGATCACGTCCCGGGGCGCCCGACCGGCGCCACGCGGCTGACCCTTGGTAGCGTCCTGACCGACAACTGAATACCCCCTGCGGGGTTGGGTGCAATTCCCGACCGGCGGTGAAAGCCCGCGAACCCCACATCGTCTCGCTCGCGAGCGGCGTGGGGCCGACTCGGTGGAATCCCGGGGCCGACGGTGACAGTCCGGATGGGAGCAGGGTGACACTCGCGATGCGGTCGCGCCGTTCCGGCGTGCCCGTTTCGTCTGCGTTGCCATGCTCCGACCCCGTTCGGACTCACGCAACAACGACAGAACGGACCACGCGAATGTTCACCGGCATCGTGGAAGAACTCGGCCACGTCGACTCGTTCGACGGGCAGCGGCTGCGCATCGGCGCCACGCTGGTGCTCTCCGACGCGGGAGTCGGCGACTCGATCGCTGTCAACGGTTGCTGCCTGACGGTGGTGGCCGTCGGCGACGGGTGGTGGGAGGCGGACGTCAGCCAGGAAACGCTCGACCGCACCAGTCTGCGCGGCATCGCTGCGGGGGCACCGTTGAACCTCGAACGATCGGTGAAGCTCCAGGATCGGCTCGGGGGGCATCTGGTCCAGGGCCATGTCGACGGCGTCGGGGAGATCGTCGATCCGGTACCCGACCTGCGGGTCCGGATTCCCGAACACCTGCTTCGGTACGTCGTCGAGAAGGGCTCGATCACCGTGGACGGTGTCAGCCTCACCGTGGTCCAGCCGCTCGAGGACGGCTTCACGGTCGCCGTCATTCCTCACACGGCGGCCGTCACGTCGTTGGGCACCAAGGGCCCGCGAGACCTCGTCAACATCGAGGTCGACGTGATGGCCAAGTACGTGGAGCGTCTCTTGCAAGAGGGGGGCCGGTGATGCCGTTCGACCCGATCAGCGACGCCATCGCCGCGATCGCCGCCGGCGGCATCGTGGTCGTCGCCGACGACGAGCACCGCGAGAACGAGGGCGACCTGATCATGGCGGGCGATGCAGCGACACCGACCGCGATCGCCTTCTTCGTCCGACATACGTCGGGCGTGATCTGCGCCGCGCTGCCCGGCGCGCGATGCGACGAACTCGCGCTCCCCCTGATGGTCCCGCCGGCCGCGAACGCCGATCAGTTCCGCACTGCGTTCACGGTGACGGTCGACCTCGCCGATGGAACGACCACCGGGATCTCTGCGTCCGACCGTGCGGCAACGTTGAGATCGTTGGCCGATCCATCGGTCGACGCGACCGCATTCCACCGACCGGGCCACATCTTCCCGCTGCGCGCGCGGGCTGGCGGCGTGATCGAACGCCCGGGGCACACGGAGGCCGCCGTCGACCTGGCCCGTCTCGCCGGTCGCCAACTGGCGGGGGTGTTGAGCGAGGTGGTGCTCGACGACGGCCGTATGGCACGTCTCCCCGACCTTCGCCGTTTCGCCGATGAGCACGGGCTTCCGCTGGTGTCCATTGCCGACCTCATCGAACATCGCCGGCACACCGAACTCATCGGCTCCGTGCCGACGGCGAACGCAACCTGACGAACACGAACTGAAGGGAACCACCATGACCACGTACGAAGGACAGATGGACGGGAGCGGCCTGCGGGTCGCACTCGTGTGCAGCCGATTCAACGACCTCATCGTCGAGCGCCTGGAGGCCGGCGCCCGCAGCGCGCTCGTCCGTCATGGCACCGATGCCGACGCGATCGACACCGTGTGGGTGCCCGGCGCATGGGAGATCCCGATGGCCGCGCACGCACTCGCCGCCGGAGGCCGCTACGACGCGATCGTCGGCCTGGGCGCCGTGATGCGCGGCGCCACGTATCACTTCGAGGTGATCGCCAACCAGAGTGCCGCCGGTCTCGCCCGGGTCGCGCACGACACCGGCGTGGTCGTCACGAACGGGATCATCACCGTCGACACGATGGATCAGGCGCTCGAACGCGCCGGCAGCAAGGCCGGCAACAAGGGCGCTGATGCGGCGCTCGCTGCGATCGAGACCGTCAACGTGATCCGTTCCGCTTCGAAGCCGTGATCGCCGCTGCCGAGTAGTGTCGGCCGCGTGACCAGCTTCATCATGCTCGAACGGCTCGATGAGGCCGATGCCCGCTCCGTCATCGCCGCCGGGCGCCGACGGAAGTTCCGGCGATCCGAAGCCATCATGCGCGAGGGCGACTCGGGCGACACTCTGCACTTGATCGACCGCGGGCACGTCGCCGTCAGAGTCACCACACCTGCCGGCGACACGGCGACGATGCGGGTGCTCGGCCCGGGCGGGAACTTCGGCGAGATCGCCGTGTTCGAGAGCTCCTACCGCTCGGCCACCGTCGTGGCACTCAACCCGGTCGAGACGCTCAGCTACACCCGCGACGGGTTCAACCGCCTGCGCGTGCAGTTCCCGGCCATCGATCACACCGTGATGTTCGCGGCGCTCGGTGAGGTTCGCCGTCTCACCAATGCGCTCACCGAAGCCCTGTACCTTCCGGTGCCGCGTCGGCTGGCGCGAAACGTCGAGCGGTTGCTCGCCATCTTCGACAACGGTGTCATCCCGCTGACTCAGGACGACATCGCGGGACTCAGCGGCACCACCCGTCAGACGGCCAACGAGGTCCTCAAGGCGCTCGTCGCCGACGGCGCGATCGAGGTCGCTCGCGGTCGTATCACCGTGGTCGACGCCATCAAGTTGGCACGCGCCGCACGCTGACGACACATCGGGCCCGGGCACCGCAGTAACGTCGGTCTCGTGGTGACAAGCCGAGTTCGCCGGCGGGTCCTGGTCGCGGTGGTCATCATCGGCGTCCTGGGTACGACAGCGGTGCTCGTGCGGCGGTACATCCTCCACGACGCCGCCCGCGTCGTCGGCACGGACGAGGCGATCGATCGCTACCGAGCGACGACGACGACCGTCGACTCCACCGTGCCGTCCACCGGCCCGTCCACCGTGCCGGCAACGGCGCCCCCGCCGTCATCCCGGCCGACGACCACGGCGCCCGCCGCGCTCACCCTGCCCGCTCCCGGCGTGTACCGATTGGCGACGACCGGCAGCGAATCGATCGACGTGCTCGGTGGCGCCTCGCACTCCTATCCGGCGCAGACCCTCCTGACGGTGACCCAGGAGGGGTGCGGCGTTCGGTTGCGCTGGGACGTGCTGAAGGAGCGGCGCGAGGAGTGGGTCCTGTGCGTCTCGGACATCGGCATCGAGTTGCGGCCCGAGGGAGCGTTCCAGTATCACGAGTTCTTCGGCACCGGTGAACTCGAACCGGTGACGTGCGACCAGGCGGTGCCGCTCGTCCCCGCCGACGGGAAGCCGCGGTCGGCGGTCGCACTGGACTGCACGCTCGCCCAGGACGTGTGGCGGCCGTCGTGGGAGGTGTTGGACTCGGGAACACGCACGATCGACGGCGCGCAGGTCCCGGTGATCCATGTCCGGATGTCGGTCGAGAACGACTCCGAGTACTACGAGCACACCGTGATCGACTGGTGGCTCGACGAACACGGACTGCCCCTGGAGATGTCCACGACCAAGGTCTCGAACTCGCACTCCGATCTGATCGGCAACGTCGTCTACCACGAGACGTACGACGTGACACTCGAATCGCTCACGCCACTGCAGTGAACGTGCCCGCGTCCGATGGTGCGACACACGACACCTTCAGCCGGGGGCCGTCCGCGCCGATAACGAAGCGTATGACTGTGGTGCTTGCCTCCGATCTGGTTCACGCGCGCTCGGAGGCCCATGCCGTCGCCCGTCGCATGGTGGAGGCGATGACCTCGGTCCTCGCAGGACGCCGCGACCAGATCGAGATCCTCACGGCCTGTGTGCTCGGCGGCGGACACCTGCTGATCGAGGACCTTCCGGGCGTCGGCAAGACACTGCTGGCGCAATCCACCGCTGCCGCCGTCGGCGGATCCTTCTCACGCGTCCAGGGCACCTCGGACCTCCTCCCGGCCGACGTGGTCGGCTCGTTGGCGCCGAACGCCGAGGGGCTCGGGCTGCACTTCCGACCCGGACCGGTGTTCGCCAACGTCGTGCTGTTCGACGAGCTCAATCGAACCAACCCGCGCACCCAGTCGGCGCTGCTCGAGGTCATGGAGGAAGGGTGCGTCACGGTCGACGGAGCGACGCACCCCGTACCGAGCCCGTTCGTGGTCATCGCGACGCAGAACCCCGTCGAGATGGCCGGGACGTACCCCCTCGCCGAGGGCGTCACCGATCGATTCATGGCCGCGATCAGCCTTGGCCGCGCCGACACCGACGAAGAGCTCGACGTGCTCACGGGACGACGAGGCCGCGGGCAGCTCTCGGCCGTCAGTCGCGTCGCCACCCTGCCGGGATTGATCATGTCCCAGTCCGTGGTCCAGGCGGTGCACCTGGCCGAGCCGATCGCGCGATATGCGGTCGAGATCCTTCGAGCAACGCGCGCACACCCTCGGGTGCGAATCGGCGCGTCGACCCGCGCCGGTGTCTCGATGGTCTCCCTCGCCAGAGCGTTCGCGTTGATGGACGGGCGTGACTACGTCGCACCTGACGACGTCACGCGGGCCGCCACGAGCGCGCTGGCCCATCGCATCGTGGTGTCCGGCCACGAGCGCGACGCCGCGACCGAGGTGGTCGCCGAATGTCTGGCCGCAGTCCCCGCCCCGCGCCGCTGATGCGTCCCGCAGGTGCCGCGCGGGGCACCGGTGCGTTGGCGTCCGCGTGGCTCGGCGGTGCGATGATCGCGCTGCTGACGGGAGCGACAGCGGTGGCGATCCTCCTCGCGGTCGGTCTGGTCGCCGGGTTCGCCGCGGCAGTGTCCGGGGCGATCGCACTGCGCCGAGCATCGGTGACGTCGGTGGCTACCGCGACGGTGGCGACCAGTGGCGACGAGCTCGCGTGGGTCGTTCGGGCAGTCGCGCCCCGCCCTGTCCATGCGGTCCTTGCCATCGACGGGGGGATCGTGGCAGCGGGGTGGCTCGCCGACGGACGGACGCTGCTCCTCGGATCGGCACCGTCCCGCGGGGTCCACGACGAGGTCACCGTCACATGGTCGACCGCCGGGCGACTCGGCTTGCTCTGGTGGCGACGGCGGATGCACCTCGCGATCGAGTCGCTGTCTGTCGGGCCAGCGCCCGCGGATCGACCAGCACCGGCGGTCCGCGCCGAGGACGACCGCGACGGCACGTTGGCGACCGGGGTACGACCTGGCCACGACGAGATCGACGGGGTTCGCCAGTGGCGCGACGGCGACGAGGTGACCGCCGTCCACTGGCCCTCGACATTGCGCAGCGGTGAGTTCATCGTCCGCCAGCGTCGACACGATCGCGACGAGCGCTGGGTCGTCACCGCCACGACCGGCACCGGCGATCCCGATGGCGAAGCCGCCCGCGTGCGACGTTCGCTGGACGATTGCATGTCCCGAGGGGCGGACGTGTCGGTCCGGCTCGACGACCGGGCTCCGATCGAGCTCGGCAGTGCTGCTGCTGTCGTTCAGTGGTGTGCCGCGTTCGAACCGACGCAGCGAGACACGACGCGTCCACCGTGGTGGCGACGCGACCTCCTCCGGCCGGCAGTCGAGCCGGACGACCGATTGTCGGCTCGGGCGCGCTGGGCGGTCGCCCTCGGGTCCATCACCCCACTCGTGATGTTGCTGCAACCGCTCGGCTACGGCTCCGTCCACGTCGCCGTGGTGGTGAGTGCGGTCGCGGCCGGCGCGCTGGTGACCGCCCGACCAGAGTCTGCGTCGAAGCTCCGCCGCCAACTGCTCGGCCTGCTCGCCGGTGTGTTGGTCGGCGTGGTGCTCGTCGACGTCAGCGCGATCACCGGTGTGATGACGGCGATGCGTTTCCTCATGCCGCAGCTGCTCGTCGCACTGTGCGTCGTCCAGGGCTTCGAGTGCGTCGAACGGCGCAGTGCCCGTGTGGCGCTGTCGTGCTCGGCGCTGCTGACTGCCTACGCAGCCGGGGTACGGGTCGATCCTGGACTCGGTGTGTGGTTGTTGCTGGCGATCGCCGGGCTGGCCGTCGCCGCGCAGGCGATCACCGCACCCGACCGTCGTCCACGCACACCACAGGCCGATGATGTGCCGATCCGTCGGCCGGCCCACCCCATGCGCAGTGCCGGAGTTCGAGTCGTCTCGATCGCGGTAGGCGTCGCTGCGGTGGTCGGTCTCCTGGCCGTCGTGCCCGTGCCCCGGGGCCCTGCACAACTCAACCTCCCCAGCTGGCTCGACGAGCGTCGGCCGGTCGGTACGCAGGGTGAGCTCGCCGACATCACCGGATCGCCCCTGCTCGGCGGGCCACTCCAGGGCAGCGGCCGTCGCAGCGGTGCGGGCGCCGGCGGCTATCCGGGGTTCAGCCCGACGATGGACACATCGCTGCGCGGCGACCTCGGCGACGAGGTCGTGATGCGGGTGCGGGCGCCATCACCGGCGTTCTGGCGCGGCCAGACCTTCACCGACTTCGACGGCCGGACCTGGCACGTGGATCTCGACAACTCGAGCCTCAGCGACGGGCCCGACCATCACATCCCCCCGGCGGAGGGCGACCTTCCCTTCGACGGAGAGCCGGAGTTCATCCAGACCTTCTACCTCGCGGTCGACATGCCCAACATCGTGTTCGGCGCCGACCGGCCGGTGCGCGTCCTGCTCGATGCGCCGGTGCGGTCTCGCGAGGACGGGTCGTTGCGCGCCGATGTGGTGCTCCCCGCCGGCAGCGCGTACACGGTGCTGTCGCATCAGTCGAACGCGACGGCGGTGGGCCTGCGCGCCGAAGGCGACGTCGCCCGCTACACGGTCCCGGCGAAGCACCTGGCACTGCCGGAGTCGTTCACCGAGCGGACCCGCGCGCTGGGCCAGCGACTCGCCGTGGGCTCACCCTCCACCTACGACACCATCCAGGTGATCGACGGATGGCTCGCCGGAAACGTCACCTACAACCTCGACGCTCCGGTCCCTCCCGCGGGAACGGATGCAGTCGACCAGTTCCTGTTCGAGTCGCGTCAGGGGTTCTGTGAGCAGATCGCGTCCGCGACGGCCATGATGCTGCGATCGTTGGGTATTCCGGCTCGCATCGCGACCGGCTACGTGCCGAGTGAGCGCGACGAGGTGGCCGGTGTCTGGATCAGCCGAGCACGCGACGCACACGCGTGGGTCGAGGTCTGGTTCCCGGACTACGGCTGGGTCTCGTTCGACCCCACCGCATCGGTGCCGCTCTCGGGCGAGATCCCCACCTCGTCGATCGGAGGCGAGCTGGTGCGTGCATTCGTTGCTGCCGTCTCGGCTCACCTCGCGGACATCGTGGTGGCGCTCATCGGGCTCGCCGTCGCCGTGTTGCTCGTCCGGCTCGTGTCACGCTCGTGGCGACGGCACCGCCGCGGCCGTTGGGGGGTGCTGCAGGATCGATTCGTCACCGCCGCCGTCGCCCGCGGCGCCCCGCCGACCGCACCGAATGCGACCCTGGCCGAAGTGTTCTCCGGCGCAAGGGCACCAGCGGTCGCCCGGACACTCGACGAGTCCGCGTTCGCGCCCGCCTGGCAGGACGACGACGAGCGATACGCGCTCGCGCTCGAGGCCATCAACGAGCTCGAACGCATCCCCTGACTCGCCACCCCTCCCGCCCCGAACCCTGTTCATGTCATCGACGGAGGCAGAATCTCTGCCTCCGTCGATGACATGAACGCCGGAATTCCGCAGGCGGGCGACTGGTCGGCGTGGGCAGCCGGGTCAGCCGGGTCAGCCGGAGGGCTTGGTCGTGTAGGCGGTCGTGGTGGTGGCCTTCACGACCTTCACCGCCTTCGCCGTGGTGGTGGTCACCTTCGCCGCGGTGGTGGTGACCTTGGCCGCGGTGACCACTGGTGCGGAGGTGGTGGCAGTCGTGGTCGTCACGACCACGGCGCCGTCGGGGAGGCAGATCGACTCGCCGGGGAAGAGCGCGGTGGCAGCGGACGCATTGTTCGCCGCGTACAGGGCATCGACCGAGAGCGATGCCTCGCCAGCGAGGCGCAACCAGAAGTCCCCGGGCTGCACCACGTAGGTCGACGTGCACACGGGCGCGCTCGCCACCGTCGCGGCTTCCGTCACCGCGACGGTGGCCAGCGTCACCGTGCCCGCCGACAGCGCGGTACCCGTCGCAAGGGTGGCCCCGCCATCGGCAGAGGAACCGGTGGCAGCACCCGATGCGCTACCACCTGTGGACAGAAGGCCGACGAGCGCGAGCAATGAGCCCATGCCGGCCACCGCGGCGACCTTCGTGGCCCGCTGCGGTGAATACGGAGCATCGTTCACCTGATCATCGTGACGGGCCCAGGTAAGAGCCCGACGTGACGCAGGTTAGAGACGCTCGATGATCGTCGCGGTTGCCATGCCGCCGCCCGTGCACATCGTGACCAGGCCGGTGGTGAGATCGCGGCGTTCGAGCTCGTCGAGCAGCGTCCCGATCAGCATCGCGCCAGTTGCACCGATCGGGTGACCCAACGCCATCGCGCCACCGTTCACGTTGACCTTGTCCCACGGCACACCGGTGTCGCGGAGGAACTTCATCAACACGGCCGCGAACGCTTCGTTCACCTCGAACAGGTCGATGTCGTCGAGGGTCATTCCCGCCTTCT
>JBBQTC010000014.1:0-58154 GCA_038234785.1 Acidimicrobiales bacterium | reverse complement strand
TTCTGGGCAGCGATCTTCCCGCCGGGCCTTCTGGGTCGGATCCTTCCCGGGCGCCGGGAAGGATCTGACCCAGAAACCGTGACCCGAGCCGCTCGTCCGTCTGGCCGACGTGACGGCCGACGTGACGGCCGACGTGACGGGCGACGGGGTGCCCATAGCACGACCAGGACATTTCGGCCGTATCGTGGAGCGTCACCTTTGTACGAGAGCAGGAACATGGAAGAGCAACACGATCACGACGGCGACGTCGAGACGACCGACGATGGCGGGTTCGCCGCACTCGGTTTGCGCCCAGAACTGCTCCAGGCACTCGAGGCGCTCGGCTACGAGGAGCCCACCCCGATCCAGCGCGAGACCATCCCGCTGCTCCTGGCCGGCCGCGACCTTCTCGGTCAGGCCGCCACTGGCACCGGCAAGACAGCTGCGTTCGCCCTTCCCGCCCTCGAACTGATCAACGGAGCCACCGCGAAGAAAGCAGTGGCCCTGGTGCTCGTGCCGACTCGTGAACTTGCGATGCAGGTCAACGAGGCGTTCTTCCGATACGGCAAGGACCTCGGCGCCAAGTGCGTGCCGGTCTACGGCGGCCAGCCGATCTACCGTCAGCTGCAGGCGCTCGACCGTGGCGTCCACGTCGTGGTCGGCACCCCGGGTCGCGTCATCGACCACATCGGCCGCGGTTCGCTGCCGCTCGACTCGATCAAGATGGTCGTCCTCGACGAGGCCGACGAGATGCTCGACATGGGCTTCGCCGACGACATCGAGAGCATCCTCCAGGCGATCCCCCACGCCCACCAGACAGTGCTCTTCTCCGCCACGATGCCGCCTCGCATCAACAGCATCGCCAAGCGCTATCAGACCGATCCGATCAAGATCAACGTCGTCCGCGGCGACACCAAGGCCAGCCTCGGCAAGATCCGCCAGTCGACCTACATCGTGCCCCGCGCCCACAAGCCCGCGGCCCTGGGTCGCATTCTCGACATCGAGTCGCCGGGGGCAGCACTGGTCTTCTGTCGCACCCGCAACGAGGTCGACCAGCTCACCGAGACGATGAACGCCCGCGGCTATCGCGCGGAGGCACTCCACGGTGGGATGGATCAAGCACAGCGCGACCGGGTGATGAGCCGCCTTCGCGACGGGACCGCCGAGCTCTTGGTGGCGACCGACGTCGCTGCCCGAGGACTCGACGTCGACACGCTCACCCACGTCGTCAACTACGACGTGCCGTCGGCGCCGGAGAGCTACGTCCACCGCATCGGCCGCGTCGGACGCGCCGGACGAGAGGGCGTGGCCATCACGCTGGCCGAGCCGCGCGAGCAGCGTCTCCTGGCCAACATCGAGCGCCTGACCCGTCAGCCGATCACGGTCGAGAAGGTGCCGTCCATCGCCGACCTGCGCGCCGCACAGCTCGAGCAGACCGTCGGATCGATCCGCGAGTCGCTCTCCGCAGAAGACCTCGAGGAGTACTACCCCGTGCTGCACGCGCTGCGCGGCGAGGCCGACCCGCGCACGGTCGCACTCGCCGTCATCCGGCTGTATCACGAGGCGGCGGGCAACACCGTCGACGAGACCGAGATCCCCGACTACTCCCAACGCGAACGCCAGACCTACGACCGCGACGCCCGCAAGGGTCCGGGGAAGGGCAAGGACAAGGGAGCCCCGCGCAACAAGGGCGACAAGTCGGCGTTCATCTACATCAATCTCGGTCGCGCGGCCGGCATCCGCCCCGGCGACCTGGTGGGCTGCATCGCCAACGAGACCGATCTGGTCGGCCGCGAGATCGGACCGATCAAGATCACCGAGAAGTTCTCGGTGGTCGGTGTGCCCGAAGCCAGCGTCAACAAAGTCATCGAGGCGCTGAAGCACACGACGATCAAGGGCAAGAAGCCCAACGTTCGCCTCTACACCGACTGAGCCTGCGTCCACCCGTGCACGATGCTCACCGGGGTCTGCTCCGGTTCGGGCGGGAGGTCGTCACCGAAGACCGACCTCAGCAGACCGTGCACCACCGGATGCAGTCGCTCGTCGACGAAGCGCTGCCAGTGCGCCTCGCTCTCCCACACGTCGAGGTAGCGCAGGCCGCCCTCGGCTCGCTCCATCGCGAGGTGCACCACGAGACCCTCGGGCGGCGAGGTGCCCAGCCCGGCCTGGATCTGGCCGTACATGCTCGCATCGATCGGCACGTCCTGCGTGAATGCATACGTCATCGCACACCATCCAATTCATCCGAGTTGTCATCGGATAAACTAAGCGACGTGGTCCACGATGTCAACCGCCGGTCCTACGACAACTCCGGCCGCGCCGCGACCTCGAGCGAGACCCGGATGAGGATCCTCGATGCTGCGAAGGATGCGTTCCTCCAGCGCGGCTACCGCGGCAGCACCATCGCGGCGATCGCCAAGGCGGCAGCGGTCAACACCGACACGGTGTACGAGCTGGTGGGGCGCAAACCGGTGATGCTGCGCGAGCTGGTCGAGCAGGCGATCTCGGGAACCGATCACGCCGTCCCCGCTGAACAGCGTCGCTACGTCATCGCCATTCGCAAGTCGACCGATGCGGTCGAGATGCTGCGGATCTACGCGGGCGCCATCGTGACGATCCATCGAAGAATGGCTCCTCTGCTCCTCGCACTGCGCGATGCGGCGGCGACCGAGCCCGAGGCGGCCGAGGTGTGGCGCGAGGTCAGCGCCCGTCGCGCGGCCAACATGCGCCGCTTCGCGCAGCAGCTTCGCGACGTCGGCGGCCTTCGCCGCGATCTGTCCATCGAGGAGGCCGCCGACACGGTGTGGCTCACCAACAGTGCGGAGGTGTTCGTGATGCTCACCGAAGAACGCGGTTGGGACACCGGGCGTTACGAGCGATGGCTCGTGGACACCTGGAGGCACGTGCTACTGACGGAGACCTGACCGCGTCAGCGAGCCAGTTCGGGGCGGCCGCTGGCCGTGAGCACCAACCGGCCCTCGACGAACATGTCGAGGCCGCCGACGTCAGCAGTGGATTCGTGCCACTGCTCTCGGATCTCGAAGACGGTGGCGCCGGCCGCCGTCATTTCGGCGGCGAGCGCAGTGCGGACGTGCTCGTCGGCGAACGCTCTCGCTCCGGCCAGATCGACGAACACGGTGGGCGCCTCCCCCGCGTGCACGACGAACTGTCCCTGCTGCGGTGAACTGACGACGCACTCCCGTGTGAGTCGCACCCGGCCGACCACCGCGCCGACTGCGTTCGCCACGTCGGCGTGCTCGGGGATCCGTGACTCCGCTCCGAGCAGCGCCGCCACCTGCGGGTAGTACGCACCGGCGGATGCTCCCAGACCGACCAGTGGGGCCGACAGACCGAGGGTCAGGCGCGCCACCGACAGCCGTCGATCGAGCACGGCCTGCACGACGCCCTGCGCAACCGCATCGGCGGCGAGACCGTCGGCGACGAACGCCGCGGCGAGCACTGCCTCTGCGCTACGACGCACGAGCGTGTCCACGGTCGTTCGGGCCAACACATCCGCATCTGCAGCGATCGCCTTGCCCAGGCGGTCGCGATGGCGGGCGAAGAGCGCCGCCGCCTTTCGCGCGGCCGACACGTCGTACGTGTCCTGCAGGCCCAGCACGTGGGCCGCATCGGTGGGAGTGAACGCAGCGACCTGCAACACTCCGCGCTGCACGAGTCGCTCCATGACTCGCCGTTGCTGCAGGGTGACCAGGGCGGAACTCGCGACGGCCACGCGACCGCCCATCGCCTCGAGCACGGCGTGCTCGATCCCCGAGAGCGCCGCGAGGTGCTCCTGGTACCGGTCAGCGATGAGGACCACGCCGTCGAGCTCACTCGGCATCGTCGATGTGAGGTGCACATCGAGCATCGCGTGGACGAGCGCCGGCTCGTCCATCGCGAGCTGACACACCGGCACGACCTTGCGAGGACCGATCGACAGCACGCAGCCCGCCGCCCGCGGGTCGTGGACGACCCGGCTGTCGCCTCCGAGTCCGTGGGTGTGCATCGCGACCGCGGACACCATCGTGCGGTGGCCGCCGACGGTCGCACCCTCGGGGCTCACGGTCGGAATCCCGTCGCGGAGCACAGCGATGTCGGTGGTGGTGCCACCGATGTCGCTGATGATCGCCTCGGTCAACCCCGTGAGATGTGCCGCGCCGACGAGGCTCGCCGCAGGACCCGACAGGATCGTCTCGATCGGCCGGTCGCGCACGAATGCGGCCGACACCAACGAGCCGTCCCCGCGCACCACCATCAACGGCGCATGAATCCCGCGCTCGCGCAGCGAGTCTTGTGTCGTGTGCACCAATCCCTCGATGATCGAGATCAGCCGGGCATTGAGGATCGCGGTGACGGCACGCTTGGGTCCGTTCAGGCGGGCCGACAGGTGATGGCTGAGGGTGACCGGCTTGCCCGTGACCTCACGAATCACGGCCGCCGCCGCGAGTTCGTGCGCGGGGTTCCTGACGCTGAACTGGGCGGTGACCGCGAAGGCCTCGACGCGCCCGGCGACCTCGGCGACATCGACGGCGAGGCGAGCCAGATCGAGCGGGGCCACTTCCCCACCGTGCGGATCGTGTCCACCGGGGAGGAAGATCGCTGGATCGTGCCCGAGAGCGTCGGCGAGACCGGCTCGCTCGGCGACGTCGGCATCGAAGCCGATGATCACCGCAGCGATCGGACGGCCCTTGCCCTCGACGAGGGCATTGGTGGCGAGCGTGGTGGACAGCGACACCAGTTCGACCTGCGACGGCGCGGCCCGGCCGGTCGCCAGCACCGAGTCAATGGCGCCCCGGATGCCGATGGAGAGGTCGTGGTGCGTCGTGGGCGACTTGGCCGTCGCCACCACCCTCGCGGTGGACTCGTCGTAGAGCACGGCGTCGGTGTACGTGCCACCGGTGTCGATGCCGAGGAGCATCGTGACAACCTACAAGTCGCATCTCCGGTTCCTTTCAGGAAAGCGACGCGGGATCGACCGGTCGACTTGGTACAACTGTGGAGGTGACGACCGTGACCACGCCGACCAGCGCACTCGACGCGCGGTTCCGATGGGATCGGCTCACGTACGCGTCGGCGCTCGGGTACTGCCTGCTCGTCGCCGGACTCAGCGTCGGTGTCGTGCTCGGCGAACTGCGCACCCAGTTCGGCCTCGACGGCGTGGTGGCCGCCCTGCACGGCAGCACCTTCGGCGTCGGGTTGCTGATCGCCGGTGTCTGGGGCGTCCGGCTGGTCGATCGCATCGGGCGCCGTGATGCCCTCCGCCTCTCGACGGTGATGCTCGCCGGTGGCATCACGCTGTTCTGCCTCGGCCCGGTGTGGCCGATCACGCTGCTCGGGACGGCGTTCTCGGGCACCGGCGGCGCGCTGCTGGTGATGGTGATGCCGGGGTTGATCAGCGACCATCACCGCGAGCACCGGGCGACGGCCTTCGCCGCCGTCAACGGCGCACCCGGGGTCGCCGGCCTCGCGTTCAGCCTTCTCGTCGGTGCCGCGTTGAGCGCCGGATGGTCGTGGCGGCCGCCGTACCTGCTGCTCAGCGCGCTCTTCACCATCGCGCTCGTGGTCGTGGCCAGACCGGTGGCGGTACCCGACGTCACCCGCCAGGGCGACTTCTCGCTCGCGCCGTTCCGCGACCGGGCGGTGCTGGTCCCCTGGTTGTTCATCGTCAACGCCGTCCTCACCGAGTTCACCATCGGCATCTGGGCGGTCACCTACCTGCACGAGGTCGGCAAAGCGGGTTCGGGTCTGGCCGCCGCACTCGCCAGCGTCTTCGGGGTGATGATGTTCGCCACACGAGTCATCCTGCCGGTCGCGCTCCGCCGCTTCGGCGACGCGACCGTGGCCCTGTCGTTCCTCGTCATCGGCTCGGGCGCGCTCGTCATGTGCTTCGCCCCGGGCCTCGGGTGGAAGGTCGTCGGGCTCACCCTCGTCGGGATCGGCGGCGGCCCCTTGTACCCGCTCACGGTCGACCGCTTCTACGCCGAGGCCGGCGCCCGACTCGACTCCGTCTCGATGGGCGCCTTCTGTGCACTGGCCTCGGGCGTCGCGGTCACCGTCGGGCCCCTGGTGCTCGGCATCGTGGCCGACGCCATCGGACTCCGGTGGGCCATCCTCGTGGTCCCCGTGTTGGCGCTCGTCGGCGCCGTCACGCAGCGCCCTCGCCGACACGTCCGAGCGGTGTATTGATCTCATCAATATCGTGGTACGGTCGCGTCGTCGCCCACCACCGGCGACCTGATGGACAAAGGGGATGCGGATGAAGGTCGGAGCGTTTTTCTTCGGCGGCGTCGAGATGGACGACGCGGGTGCCGGACTGCCGAACCCGATGGACCGCCGCTACGACAACCAGGCGTGCTGGGACGCGACGCTGAAGTACATCGACGCAGCCGTCGAGGCCGACCAGCTGGGCTACGACAGCTTCTGGACCACCGAGCACCACTTCCAGCACGAGGGCTACGAGGTCATCCCCAACGGCATCCTCATCTCCGCGTGGATCGCCGCCCGCACGAACAACATCCGCCTCGGCGCCATGTTCAACGTGGTGCCGCAGTGGAACCCGCTGCGCCTCGCAGAGGACTTCGCGACCATGCACAACCTCTCCGGGGGGCGCGGCATCCTCGGCGTCGGCCGCGGCACGGTGCCCCGTGAGATCCTCCACCTCAACGACTTCCACGTGTCCATCGGCTCGCACGACAACCCCGACCAGGCTGCTGACGACCAGAAGAACCGGGAGTACTTCGAGGAGCAGATGGAGATCATCCGCATGGCGCTCACGCAGGAGAAGTTCTCCCTACACGGCACCTACTTCGACCTCCCCGTACCCGGCATCCCCGATCGCGGCACGACCGTGCAGGAGCTCACGCTCGTCCCCCGCCCGATCCACCCCTTCGAGATCTGGCAGGCGGCCACCAGCCCGCCCACTGTCGAATACACCCCGAAGGTCAACCACGGCGCGGTGTTCTGGAACCAGAACCCGGTGTTCATCAAACGCATGTGGGACCGCTACGGCGAGGTCCACGAGCAGACCCACGGGCCGGGACTCACCAGCGCGGAGCAGCGCATGCTCGTGGTCAGCGTGCGCATCGAAGACACCCACGAGGAAGCGATGCGAACGGCTCGCAACGGACACGACGAGTTCTGGAAGTTCCTCGGTCCCTACGGCTGGAGCCGTGGCTACATGGGTGACGACGGCAAGCCCGTGAAGCCGGGACTGATCCCCTCGCTCGAGGAGTCGATGCGGCAGCAGACGATCCTCGTCGGCACTCCCGAAGAGGTCGCCGCGCAAGTGCAGACGTACAAGGACCTGCTCGGGCTGGAGAACCTCACGTTGTTCCCGCACCTCGTGGGCGACCCCTACGGCAAGGCCGTCGAGCAGATGCATCGCTTCATGACCGAAGTCGTCCCGCTCGTCTCGTGAGCGCCGAGGCGGGCAGCGATCGCTGGCTCGCGCTCGGGGCGGCGATCCGCGAGCGTCGTCTCGCGCACGAGTTCACGCTCGTCGCCCTCGCCGAACGATCCGGGCTGTCGCAGCCGTTCCTCTCTCAGGTGGAGAACGGCCGGGCCGCGCCGTCGATGGACTCGCTCTATCGAATCGCCTCCGCACTCGACACCACACCGCAGGGTCTCTTCGGTGACGGCGCGACCTCGTCCGCCTCGCCGGCGGTCGCCCGCGCGGATGACCCGTCGGTACCGACCATCGACACCGAGGGCGAATCGTTGCGGCGACTGCTGCTGCCGGGGGACTTCCCGTTCCACGTCGTCGAGCTCGACGGCCTGGCCACCGAGTTCCGCGAGTCGTGGCACCACGACGGGTTCGAGGCGCTCTACGTCCTCGCCGGTCCGGTGGAGGTCGAGGTCGACGGGGCGCTGAGCACGCTCGACACGGGTGACTTTATGTCGTACCCGTCGCACCTACCGCATCGCTACCGGTCCCCCGCCGGCGGCGCGGCCAGGGTGCTGCTGATCGAGACGCAACTGCACGCCGACCAGCCGGGCACGCACTCCATCTAACCTGCGGTGCATGCACCGCTCCGATCTCCCCGATGACGAGCCGGTGATACACCTGCTCCGGTGGACTGGCCCATGGCCCGACGACGACAAGGATGCCAACCTGAAGGCCGACGTCGCGCTCTACTCGCACACCGACCCGTTGCGCACCGTCCGAGGCCTGTCCGCGTCGACCGAGATTCCCGAGGGGGCGATCGTTCGTTACGTGCTGGCGCGATGGGCCAGCGAGGGTGCGTCGGGCCTGCTCGAGATCGGTCCGACGATGGTTCGCCGCCTCCATGCGGTGTGTGAGATCGCCGAGGCGCACGGCGATGACGAGTCGCGTCTCGCGGCCTATCACCAACTTCGCCAGATGCTGTCGTGGCTCCACCACCCGCTCGCCCAGCCGGAGGTCTAGGACGAGGTGGTCCGCTCCGTCCACGTGAACCTCGGTGGCCGGCGGGCGACAAACGCGGCCACGCCCTCCTCTGGGTCCGGTGCCGCCGCCACCTCCCTCACCCATTGATCGGCGAGTTCGGCCGGCACCGAACCCTGGGCCAGGACTGCGGCGATCATCTCCTTCGTCGCGGCCTGGGTGAGCAGCGACCGCTCGGCGAGTGTCGTGCAGAGCTCGGCGACCCTGGCCTCGACCTCGTCCGTCGGCAGCAGTTCGTCGACGAGCCCGATGCGGTGCGCCTCTCGGCCGTCGATGAGGTCGCCGGTGTAGAGCAACCGCTTCGCGGTCGGACCCAGCAGCCGGACCACACGTTCCAGCGATGCAGCGGGATAGACGATGCCGAGCCTGGCGGGCGTGATGCCGAAGCGAGACCCGGCAACGGCGATGCGCAGGTCGCAGTCGATCGCTAGCGCCGCCCCGCCACCCACGCAGTCTCCCTGGACGACCGCGATGGTCGGCTTCGGCAACGTCGCCAGCGCATGCTCAGCCGTCATGTTGACGTCCATGAACGAGGGCGTGCCGTGCGGGCGCTCGGCGAGCAGCTCGGTGATGTCGGCACCCGCGCAGAAGTGATCGCCGTCGCCGCGCAGGACTACGACTCGCACCCGTGCGTCGTGCGCCAGACGCCGACATGCCTCGCCGAGCGCGACCCACATGTCGTAGGTGACGGCGTTGCGCTTCGCGGCACGGTGCAGCGTGATCGTGGCCACCGAGTCGTCGATGGTCACGCGGACGTCGGAGTCGGCGGCGTCAGCCACCGGAGCCGTCACTTCTCGCCTGCGCCTCGAACGACTCCAACCGAGCGACGAACCTCGCCGGCTCGACCAGGTGCGGATAGTGCCCTGTCTCGGGCCAGATCTCGACGGTGGCGGTCGGGACGAGGGCGGTGAGCCACTCGGCATACCCGGGGCCGGGGTCGATCCCGTGCAGCGAGAGGTACGGCACCGTGATCGCCCCCGCGAGCGCAGCCACCGTTGCGTCGAGCTCCTCGACGGAGCCGTGCAGCACGGCGTCCCAGGTGCCCAGCACGACCCGCTGGTCGGCGTGGCCCCGCAGACCCTGGATCCGCGCAACCTCCTCGTCGGAGAGCGGGCCGTTCATCGCCTGGAAGATCATGGCGATCGCCGCCTCGAAGGACTCCTGGTCACCGGTGAGCATTGGCTCGAGCTGGAGGAGTCCGGCCTGGAAGTCGGCGAGACGCAACGGTTGATCGACGTTGAGCACTCCGGCGCAGGGAGCGATCGCCGCATAAGCGCTGGCGACGACGCCGCCCAGCGAGTGCCCGACGATCAAGGGATCACGAAGTCCGAGCGCCTCGACGGTCTCCACGACGTCGCCGGCGTAGCTCATCGGGTCGTACGGGTCGCTGTGGTCGCTGTTGCCATGGCCTCGCAGGTCCACCGCCAGCACCTCGTGATGCGCCGCCAGGGTGTGCACCAACGGGTGCCACGAGCGGTGATTCTCGGTGATGCCGTGGATCAGCACCAGGCAGGGTGCATCATGGTGGCCGATCAGTTCGTGGGCGAGTTGCATTGCCGCAGGCTACGCGAGCAACCGACCCGTTAGTATCTCCGAAACCACTAGCACGAGGAGTACCCCCCGTGAACCGCACTCGCACTCTCATCGCGGCCATCAGCGTGGCGGCATTCGGGCTGCTCGCCGCATGCAGCGACAGCACGTCGAACACTGCCGACGGCACGTCGGTCACCACTGCTGGCACCGGCTCCGACTCGAGCGACCCATCGGGCACCGGTGCCGGAAACCCCGACAACACCGGCCCCGACAGCACCGACCCCACCCGCACGAACCCCGACGGCAGCGTCACGGGCGGCACCACCCTCGACGGCCTGCCGGTGAACAACTCCGGCCCGAAGGGCACCGGGCCGGGTACCGGCACGAACTTCTGCGACCAGCTCGACGAGATGAACAAGATCGAATCGCCCACCGACTACCAGAAGTACTTCAACGACCAGATCGTCCCCGCCATCCGAGGACTCCAGGAAGCGGCACCGGCCGAGTTGAAGGATCAGATGGATCTGCTCGCCGCAGCGGTCGACAAGTTCGTCGCGGTGTTCAAGGCCAACGATTGGGACCAGGCAAAGGCCTTCGCCGATCCCGCGCTGCAGACGATCGCCAACACACCCGAGTACAACGCGGCGGGCGACGCAGTCGACACGTACTGCGGATACTGACGATATTCCAGCACTCGGCTACGATGATCGTAGAATCTTCTACGACTTTCGGAGCCACTCATGACTCAGCTCTCCGATGACGCCCGTCGTCATCTTTGGATGCACTTCACTCCCCTGGGCGTGGCGGGCGGCGGCGACGTGCCCATCATCACCCGCGGCGAAGGGTGCTACGTCTTTGACGAGCACGGCAAGCGGTACCTCGACGGCTTGTCGGGGCTGTTCACCGTGCAGGTCGGCCACGGCCGCAAGGAACTGGCCGACGCCGCGGCCCGCCAGAGCGAGCAACTCGCCTACTTCCCGGTGTGGTCCTTCGCCCATGAGCCGGCTGTCACCCTGGCGACCCGGCTGAGCGAGTACGCGCCGGGCGATCTGAACCGGGTCTTCTTCACTCCCACCGGCGGCGACGCCGTCGAGACGGCGATCAAACTGGCCCGCCAGTACTGGAAGCTGCGCGGCGAGCACTCCCGGACGAAGGTCATCTCCCGCTACCTCGCCTACCACGGCACCTCGATCGGTGCGCTCAGCCTGACCGGCGTCCCTTCGATCAAGACCCCGTTCGAGCCGCTGATGCCCGGAGCGATCAAGGTGCAGACCCCGTACCGCTACCGGTGCCACGACTGCATGGACCTCGGTGCGTGCACGCTCCGGTGTGCCGACGACCTCGCACTCCGGATCGAGATGGAAGGCCCCGAGAGCGTCGCCGCGGTCTTCATGGAGCCCGTCCAGAACACTGGTGGCGCCTTCACGCCGCCCGAGGGGTACTGGCAACGGGTTCGGGAGATCTGCGACGAGTACGGCGTCCTCCTGGTCAGCGACGAGGTCATCGCAGCCTTCGGCCGGTTCGGGCACATGTTCGGCAGTCTGCGGTACGGGTACCAGCCCGACATGATCACGTTCGCGAAGGGCGTCACCAGCGGGTACTCACCCCTGGGCGGCGTGATGATCAGCGACCGGATCGCGGAGCCGTTCCTGGAGAACACGGCGACCTTCCTGCAGGGCCAGACCTTCGGCGCACACCCCGTGTCGTGCGCGGTCGCCAACGCCAACCTCGACATCCTCGAGCGGGAGGACATCTGTGGGCACGTGCTGGCCAACCAGTCGCGCTTCAAGCAACTCATCGAGGGCCTGCTCGACCTTCCGCTCGTGGGCGACGTCCGCGGCGACGGCTACTTCCTCGCGATCGAACTCGTACCCGACAAGGCGACGCGCGGCGTGTTCACGCCCGCAGAGGCCGAGTGGCTCTTGCGTGGCTTCCTCTCGCCACGCCTCTACGACGCCGGGCTGATCTGTCGCGCGGACGATCGCGGTGAGCCCGTCATCACGCTCTCCCCGCCGTTGATCGCGGGCGAGGAGGAGTTCGCGTTCATCGAGTCCACGTTGCGGCGCACGCTCGCCGACGCCGGTCGCGAGTTCGCAGCGAGGTCGAGCCGATGAACGGCGCCCAGCTCGACGACGTCGACCGGGCGATCATCGAACTGCTGCAGGCCGACGGGCGGATGCCGTACACGAAGGTGGCCACGCACGTTGGGCTCACCGAAGGGGCGATCCGTCAGCGTGTGCAGCGATTGACCGACGCCGGAGTGATGCAGATCGTCGCCGTCACCGACCCGATGTCGCTCGGTGTCCGCCGGGTGGCCATGATCGGCGCTCGCGTGACGGGCGACGCGGAGTCGACCGCCACCGAACTCGCGGCGATGGTCGAGGTCGAGTACCTCGTGGCCACGGCCGGTCGCTACGACCTCATGTTCGAGGTGGTCGCCGACGACGACGAGCGACTCATGCTGCTGATGTCCCGACTCCGCGCCCGAGAGGACATCGTCGAGGCGGAGGCATTCGTCTGTCTGAAGCTCTTCAAGCAGGTTTTCGCCTGGGGTGCGCGATGATCAGTCACATGCATGCTCTGACGATCCACTCCGATGTCGCCGCCGCCCTGGCCGAAGGGCACCCAGTGGTCGCGCTGGAGAGCACCATCATCAGCCACGGGATGCCGTTCCCCCAGAACGTCGAGATGGCCACAGAGGTGGAGCGGATCATTCGGTCCCACGGTGCGGTGCCCGCCACCGTCGCCGTCCTCGACGGCCACTGTCACGTGGGCCTCGACGCCGAGCAATTGCACTCGCTCGCCACAGCGGAGGGCGTGCACAAGGCAACGACCCGCGACCTGCCATGGCTGATCGCAACGGGAAGGACCGGCGGCACCACCGTCGCCGCCACCATGCGGCTCGCAGCCATCGCCGGCATCCGGGTCTTCGCGACCGGGGGCATCGGCGGCGTGCATCGTCGAGCCGGGACGACGTTCGACGTCTCGGCCGACCTCGCCGAGCTCGCCGTCACTCCCGTCGCCGTCGTGTCGGCCGGCGTGAAGAGCATCCTCGACATCGCGCTCACGCTCCAACGCCTCGAGACGCTGGGCGTGCCGGTGGTGGTCAACGGGAGCGACGACTTCCCGTCGTTCTACAGCCGTACGAGCGGCCTCCCCGCTCCTCGCCGGCTCGACGGTCCCGCCGAGATCGCACGCCTGCTGGATGCGACGTGGAACGAGCTCGGCCTCACCTGCGGGATCAGCATCGCCAACCCGATCCCCGCGGCCGACGAGATCCCGGCCGAGGAGGTCTCGGCCGCGATCGACGAGGCGCTCGCCGAACTCGACGCCAGGGGCATCGAAGGACAGGACGTCACACCGTTCCTGCTCGCTCGGGTCACTGAGCAGACCAGCGGGCGAAGTCTCGTCGCCAACCTGGCGCTCGTGCGCAACAACGCGGCCACGGCCGCAGCGATCGCGGTCGAGTACGCCACACTGAGCGGATGAGACGCCTCGTCGCACTGCTCACCCTCACCGCCGTCGTCGCATCCTGCTCCGACGGGGGCACGAGAAGTGTCGGCACCTCGACGACGATCGACCCGACGACGGTCGACTCGACGACCTCCACGATCCAGTCGACGACGACGGCACCCGCCACCACGATCACCGAACCAACGCCGACCTACGCGGCCACGATCGACGAGTTGTTGGCGCTCGGTCGACCCATCGTGCTCGCCCACACGGCGGGCGAGGACAACTTCCCCGCCAGCACCATGTTCGCGTTCGCCGAAAGTGTGAAGGCGGGCGTCGACATGCTCGACCTCAACGTGCTCCTCACCAAGGACGGCCAACTGCTCGTGCAGCACGACGACTCGGTCGATCGCAACACCAATGGCACCGGCGCGGTCGCCGACCTCACCGCCGCCGAGATCGCCGCCCTCGACGCGGCCTACTGGTTCAGCACCGTCTGCAGCGACTGCCACGACCGCCCAGCTGTCGAGTACCTGTACCGAGGGATGCGCACCGGTGACGTGCCACCGCCCGCCGGCTACACCGCCGACGACTTCTCCCTGCCCACGCTGACACGGTTGATCGAGCGGTTCCCCGACATCCCGTTGAACATCGAGATCAAGGGAAAGGGCGACGTCGCCTAGCGTGCCGCCGACGAGCTGGCCCGAGAACTGCACGACCTCGGTCGCGCCGATGCCTCGGTCGTTGCCTCCTTCCAGGACGACGTTGTCAGCTACTTCCACCAGATCGCCCCCGACATCGAGGTCTCGCCGGGCCTGAGCGTGCTGACGGGCTGGGTCCTGGATCGCACACCGATCCCGGACGGGATGCGGATCCTGCAGCTCCCACCCGACTACTCCGGTCTGCAGGTCATCACGCCACAGGTCATCGCCGACGCCACGCTCGCCGGCTACCCGATCTGGATCTGGCCGAACAACCGCGAACTGGAGAACCTCGCGTCCTACCGCAACTTCCTCGACCAGGGCATCGTCGGCCTCAACATCAACTTTCCCGCGCAGGGAGTACAGGCTGTACGCGAGTTTCGATCCCTGGCGGGGCTGGCCGCCACCGCTGCTTCCGCGGGGTGCGACAACGAATCACCGCTGCTCCCCGGGCAGGAGACCGTGCCGATCACCGTCGGCGGCGCTCCCGGTTCGTACGTGCGTCACCTGCCCCCGGCCTACGACGGCGCGACGCCGCTGCCCGTCGTGGTCACCCTGCACGGGTGGATCCAGACGGCGGATCTGCAGGTGCTCGAGTCCGGCCTGCCGGCGTTCGGCGACGTGCACCGCTTCATCACCATCGTCCCGGAGGTCACCCGACCGGTCAGCCTGTGGAACACCACCCTCGACGGACCCGACGTGGGCTGGATCGCAGCGCTGCTCGACGAGGTCGAATCGACGCTGTGTGTCGACGTCAATCGCGTGTTCGTCGCTGGAATGTCGAACGGGGCGATGATGACCGCGACGCTGGCGTGCACCATGGCCGACCGCATCGCTGCGGTGGCGCCGGTGGCCGGGCTCCGCAACCCCGACGAGTGTCGCCCGTCGCGCCCCGTCCCACTGGTGACCTTCCATGGCACGGGCGATCAGTACCTCGCCTACACCGGCGGTGTCGGGCCGAAGGCGGAGTTGCTGCCCCGTCCGGACAGCAACGGAACCATCGGCACCGACCTGACCGGGTTCGGCGTGCACGCCCCTGAGGATGCCGCCGCGATCGTCCCCGACATTGCGGCGGCGTGGGCGAGCCGCAACGGCTGCGACGCGACGGCGGTGACGACGACCGTGGCGACGGACGTGACGCTGACGTCGTGGGCCGACTGTGACGCGGAGACGCTCTTCTACACGGTGGAGGGCGGCGGACACACGTGGCCGGGCAGTGCGTTCGATGCGACCATCGTCGACATCGTCGGTCCCACCACGACATCCATCTCGGCGAACTCGATCATGTGGGACTTCTTCCGAGCGCATCCACTCGACAACTGATCCTCAGATCGCGCCGGCGAGGCGATCCAGCGTGGTCTCCATGTTCGTCGCATTGTGTGACGACCGATCCTTCACACTGAGGGCAAGACCGGTGACCTTGGCCATCACCGCACTGCGATGGTCGTCCCAGTAGTGCGTCACCTCGGTGCCGCCATCGACGGGCGCGAGCGCGAATCCCCAGCCGGCGACCTTCATCCCCATTGCCGTGACGTCGAAGCCGAACTCGCGGCCGGGCTCGGCGACGGTGACGGTGCTGATCGTCTTCCACTTCTTCTTGCCAATGCGGTTGGTGCCCTCGAACCTCGCTCCGACGACAGGACCTGTTGCCCCCTTGATCCAGCTTCCACCCGTGTTCTCGGGTGACCACTCCCCCATCCGGCACAAGTCGCTGACGAGCGCGTACACATGCTCGGGCGTCGCGGAGATGACCTTGGTGACTTCGACCTGATGGCTCATGGGCGCTATCTGAACAGGTCTCGCGCCTGGTCGCGCAACACCGGCGCGAGCGTGGCGCTGTCGTCGCGCTCCCACGCATGGCCGCGGATGACTGCAACCGGCACGCGCGACACGTTGCCCTTGACCAGTTCTGCAGCACCGGCCAACTCGTCGGCGGTGCAGAGCGCCTGCACCTTGAACTCGTGGCCGTGCGGGTCGACCTGGCCGATGTAGCTCAGGATCGGCTGCATCCCGGCGATGCCGATGGCGATATCGGTCTGGCCTTCTCGCCACGCCCGTCCGAAGGTGTCGCTGATGATCACGGCGGCGTCGACTCCCGCGGCGACGAAACCCTCTCGGATCCCGCGCGCCGACGCGTCGGAGTCGATCGGCAGGAGGACGGCGCGGCCGTGGGCGCCGCTGCTCGATTGGTCGATGCCACTGTTCGCGCAGACGAAGCCGTGGTGTGTTTCGGTGATGAGGACCGGCCCGAGTTGACGGACCACGCGCTTTGCCTCACGGAGCACCAGTTCGGTCACTGCCGGATCCTTGTCCCACTGCTTCGACCACTCCGCAGCGAACTGAGAGGGCACCACGTCGGCGAGCTCGACCGTTCGGCCCTCCGCCTTCGAGACGATCTTGGAGGTGACCACGACGACATCGCCCGACGCGAGCGGCGTGCCCGCCGTTGCGGCGGCGGCGAGGATGGCGGTGGCGAGGTCGGTGCCGTCGACGATCTCGGGGAGACCGACGAGGCCGAAGATCTGCAGCGACGTCACGCGGGAAGGGCGGCCAGGAAGTCGAGGATGGCTGCATTCACCGGCACCGGGTTGGTGAGGCAGGCCGCATGGGCGCCGGCGACCTTGACCACGCCACTGCAACCGATCAGTCCCGCCGCCATCTCCTCGGCGTGTTCCATGGTGATGGCCGTGTCCTCGGTGCCGTGGACCACCAGCGCTGGACACGAGATCTCGCCGAGTCGCGTGCTGACGTCGTCTCGGGTCAACAGGCACCGGGCCGGCTCCACCATCACTTCCTTCGGGCGAGCCTGCCACTTGGCCACCCACTTCGGATTCTCGTCGGCATCGTCGATGATGATCGCTGCGACGGCGTTGGCGAGATCGTCGACCGGCCCCACCGCCAGCCACATGTCGACCATGCCTTGGTTGGCGGCAAGGGTTTCGGGGTGATCGAGTGCGGCGCCGCTGTCGAGCAGGATCAGGGCCCGTACCCGCTCGGGGGCGGTGAGCGCGACCCGCAGGGACAGGTAGCCCCCCTGGCTCATGCCACCGACAACTGCCCGGTCGATACCGAGGTGCGAGAGCAGGGCAAGGCAGTCGTCCGCGGAGTCCCAGTACGTGAACGCATCTCCGTCGAACTCGGTGAGCCCGAAACCGCGCTCGTCCCACGTGATGACGCGATATGCATCGCGGAGCGCGGCGACCTGTGGTGCGAACATCTCGTGATCCATGAGGAACCCGTGTCCGAGGATCACGGCCGGGCCGTCACCGCCGGTGTCCTCGTAGTAGATGTTTTGGCCGTTGATCGCTGCGAATGCCATGCGCCGAACGTAGCAGTGGGAAGATGACCCGATGGTCTCCGAGATCTTCGATCCGTCGGCGTGGCGCGAGGTCCCTGACTTCGACTTCGACGACATCACGTATCACCGCAGTGTCGAACACGGCACCGTGCGCATCGCGTTCAACCGGCCGGAGGTGCGCAATGCCTTCCGGCCTCGGACTGTGGACCAGTTGTACCTCGCGCTCGACCATGCGCGAATGAGCACCGACGTCGGCTGCGTCCTGCTCACCGGCAACGGACCGTCCCCAAAGGACGGCGGGTGGGCGTTCTGCAGTGGCGGCGACCAACGCATCCGCGGCAAGGATGGGTACAAGTACGCCGATGGCGACACGGCCGACACGGTCCAGCCCGGACGGGCCGGCCGCCTGCACATCCTCGAAGTGCAACGGTTGATCCGGTTCATGCCCAAGGTCGTCATCTGCGTGGTGCCGGGCTGGGCCGCCGGCGGCGGTCACAGCCTGCATGTGGTGAGCGATCTCACGCTCGCCAGCCGCGAGCACGCCAGGTTCAAGCAGACCGACGCCGACGTGGCGAGCTTCGACGGCGGGTTCGGTAGCGCCTATCTCGCCCGACAGGTCGGCCAGAAGTTCGCCCGCGAGATCTTCTTCCTCGGCCGCGAGTACTCGGCCGACGACATGCAGCGAATGGGCGCGGTCAACGGCGTGTACCCGCACGCCGAACTCGAGCGCGAGGCGTTGCAATGGGCGAAAGAGATCAACGGCAAGAGCCCCACGGCACAGCGGATGCTCAAGTTCTCCTTCAACCTCATCGACGACGGGCTCATCGGCCAGCAGGTGTTCGCCGGCGAAGCCACCCGCCTTGCGTACATGACCGACGAAGCCCAGGAGGGTCGCGAGTCCTTCCTCGACAAGCGCGACCCCGACTGGAGCCCGTTCCCCTGGCACTTCTGACATGGAGCCGGATCGGTTGATCCTCATCGAAGATCCCGACGATCCTCGTGTGGCTGCGTTTCGGCTGAACGAGCGTGGACTCACCAACCGCCGGCAACGGCGCGACGACGGCGGCGACGGCCGGTTCATGACAGAGGGCGACCTGGTCGTGGAGCGGGCACTCGATGCCGGATGCGTTCCGGTGGTCGCGCTCGTCGACGCGCAGCGTCCTCCGGCGATCACCGCCCGCCTCGTCGGGCAGGTCCCCGTCTATGCCGGAGGGGAACGAATCCGAGCTGCGGTGACCAAGTTGGGGATGCCCTACAGCATCGTCGCCTTGTTCGAGCGCCCCGCCCGCACCACGGTCGCGCAACTGGCGGCCACCTCTCGGCGCCTCGTACTGGCCGAGGCCGTCGACAATCCGTTGAACATCGGCGGCATCGTCCGCAACGCACTCGCGTTGGGATGGGACGGCCTCGTGATCGACGCCACGAGCGTCGACCCACTGGCCCGCCGGGCGATGCGGGTGTCGATGGGCCAGTCGCTGCACCTCCCCCACGCCCGCACCACGAACATGCTCGCCACCGTCGGTGAGTTGGTCCGCGACGGCTGGCAGGTGTACGCACTCACCCCGGCTGCCGACGCGGTTCCGCTCGACGAGGTGGTCGCGCTCGACCGGGTCGCGTTGCTGGTGGGCGCCGAACGCGTCGGGCTCACGGCCGAGGCGATGGCCGCGGCCACGCTCCGGGTGAGCATCCCGATGCACGCGGGCGTCGATTCGTTGAACGTCGCCGCCGCCAGCGCGATCGCGTGCTGGGCCTTGCGAAGCGGCTGAGCAACCGCCAGGCAACGCGGCTCAGCGCTTGACGATGCGGAGATTGCCGTCGTTGCGCATGTGTTCCGCGGCGGTGACGAAGTACGCCATCAACGCATCGCGGACACTGCCCGGCTCCGTGCAGCGCTCCACCGCGGCGGCCATGTGCAGGAGCCAATGGTCACGCTCCGTGGGACCGACCGCGAACGGCATGTGCCGCGCTCGCAGCATCGGGTGGCCCCGCTCCTCCATGTAGGTCTGCGGGCCGCCCCAGTACTGGGCGAGGAACAGCGTCAGCCGATGCCGGGCACCGTCGAGATCGTCCTCGGGGTACAGCGGCCGAAGCACGGTGTCGGTGACGACCCCCTCATAGAAGGCGTCGACGAGTCGTTCGAAGAACGGCATCCCGCCGGCAGCTTCATAGACCGTGACCTCGTCGTCGTGCGACATCGAGGTCGAGGTTATTCGCGACCGGAGAAGATCCTTACATTGCCCAGATCCTCGGCGCGTACCACGATCGGGGTACGCCCGTCGCAGGGATCCAGGATCACGAACTCGTGGGTGGCGAGCAGCACGAGTGCGGTCGCCGAGTCGTCCTCGATGTCAACTTCGATCACGTTGCCGGCATGCAGCCGGGTTGCCAGTGCAGTCATGGTCCGCCTTCTGTCCTTCGTGCGCCGACGTCGCCCGCCTTTGCGCCCTGTTGATGTGCGGAAAGTTGATCGGCACCGTGCGTGGGCACCTTTACGAAAACTTTGGAGTTTCATATGAAGGAAAGATGTCGGGCAGCCCATCACTGACCTTCATCGGGAAGTGGGGCTCGCGCTTCTCGAGGAAGCTGGTCACTCCCTCACGTGCGTCCGCGCTCCGTCCGCGCTCGAGGATGCCTCGTGAGTCGGCCCTGTGGGCCTCCATCGGGTGCGCTGCACCCAGCATCCGCCACAGCATCTGGCGGGTGAGGGCCACGCTGACGGGTGCGGTGTTGGCGGCGATCTCGGCAGCGATGGCCCGCGCGGCCGGCAGGAGGTCATCGGCGGCATGCACGCTGCGGATCAGGCCCCCGCCAAGCGCTTCCGATGCGGGGAACACCTTGCCCGAGTAGCACCACTCGGCCGCCTGGCTGATGCCGACGAGCCTCGGCAGGAACCACGACGAGCAGGCCTCGGGCACGATGCCGCGCCGGGCGAACACGAACCCGAACTTGGCGTGCTCGCTGGCCAGGCGAATGTCCATCGGCAACGTCATCGTCACTCCGACGCCGACCGCCGCGCCGTTGATCGCCCCGATGACCGGCTTGGTGCACTCGAAGATTCGCAACGACACCAGGCCACCGCCGTCGCGCGGAATGCCCACGTCCTCAGGAATCTCGTCACTCCCGCCACGGCTGAAGGTCTCGCCGCCGCCGGACAGGTCGGCCCCCGCGCAGAAGCCTCGACCAGCGCCGGTGACGATGACCGCCCGGACCTCGTCGTCGCCGTCGACGCGATCGAACGCGTCGATGACCTCGCGCATCATCACTCCCGTGAACGCGTTGAGTTGTTCGGGGCGGTTCAGCGTGATCGTCGCGATCTGATCGACGACGTCGTAGGTGATCTGGGTGTACTCCATCCCGCGGACGCTACGCGCGGTCGCTACACGTCCAAGAACTTGGACGCTGCGGTGCCCGAGCCGACGGCTCCGACGAACGCGCCGACGGCGATCATGATCAACCAGACCGTGTACGGATACCCGTCGGTGACGACGAAGCCTTCGAGGCCTGAGCTGACCGGGAACGCGCGCACGCCGTTGGTCCAGTCGCGGTTGATCAGCAGCATGAACATGCCACCAAGGAGCGCGCCGGCGATGCCTTGCAGCAGTCCTTCGAGCATGAACGGCAATCGGATGAACCAGTTGGTGGCACCGACCAACTTCATCACCTCGATCTCTCGACGGCGCGCGAACATCGCGGTGCGGATGGTGTTCCAGATCAGCAGCGCGGACGCGGCGAGCAGCCCACCGGCGATCACCAGCGTGCGCACACCGAAGAATCCCTTCAGCTGGCTGAGCACTTCCACCTGTTGATCCGGCGTTCGGACGTCGATGACGTTGGGGAGTTGCTTGAACGTGTCCTTCAGCGACCTGAGCACTTCACCACTGTTCTTGTCGATCGGGCTGACCTTGAAGAACGACGGGATCTTGAGCGCCAACTGCTCGAGCGTGTCGGGGTCGCCGGCGAACAGCGTGTTGGCGACGCCCTGCGAACAGGTCTCGTCGCAGTACTCGACCGACTCGATCACGGTGTCCTGACGCTCGAGCTCGCCACGGATCAGCTCGATCTGGGTGGCATCGGCGCCGTGCTTGACGTACACGATCATCTCGACGCCACCGGTCCACAGCTTGAGCTGGTTGTCGAAGCCGCGCTGGATGAGCAGGGTGAGTCCGAACAGCAGCAACGAGATGGTGGAGGTGATGACGGTGGCCGCGGTGAGCGTCTTGTTGCGAGACATGCTCGCCCACATCTCACGAAGGGTGTAGCGCAGGCGGGAGATCATTCGTAGACACCTCGTGCCTGGTCGCGCACGATGACGCCTCGGTCGAGCTGGATGACGCGCTTGCGCATCATGTTCACGATGCGTTGGTCGTGCGTGGCCATGACGACGGTGGTTCCGGTCTTGTTGATGCGGTCGAGCAGACGCATGATGCCCTCACCCGTCGCCGGATCGAGGTTGCCGGTGGGCTCGTCGGCGAGCAGGATCAGCGGACGGTTGACGAACGCTCGGGCGATGGACACGCGCTGCTGCTCACCGCCGGACAGCTGGTGCGGGAAGCGATCCTGCTTGCCACCGAGACCGACGAGGTCGAGCACTGCGGGCACCTGTTGGCGGATCACGTGCCGAGGACGGCCGATCACCTCGAGCGCGAACGCGACGTTCTCGAACACCGTCTTGTTGGTGAGCAGCTTGTAGTCCTGGAAGATGTTGCCGATGTTGCGCCGCAGGTGCGGCACCTTGCTGTCGGGCATCTCGTTGATGTTGCGTCCGGCAACCCAGACCGCGCCCTTCTCCGGGCGCTCCTGGCGGTTCATCATCCGCAGCAGCGTGCTCTTGCCCGACCCCGACGGACCGACGAGGAACACGAACTCCGCCTTCGCCACATCGAAGCTGGCGTCGCGAAGCGCGGTGACCTCCGTGCTGTAGGTCTTGGTGACGTTCTCGAGCTTGATCATGGAGCGCTCAACCGTATCCCAGTCACTCGGCTTCTCGCCGTCGCCAGCGGAGGTAGCCCTCCATGAACTGGTCGATGTCGCCGTCGAGCACGGCGTCGATCTGACTGGTCTCGACCTCGGTGCGGAGGTCCTTGACCATCTGGTACGGCTGCACGACGTAGGAGCGGATCTGGCTGCCCCAGCCCACCTGCGCCTGACGCCCGGCGATGCTGGCCAGCTCGGCCTCGTGCTCTTCCTCGATCTTGGCCGCGACCATCGCCTTGAGGCGGTTCATCGCCTTCTCACGGTTCTGCAGCTGGCTGCGTTCCTCCTGGCTGGAGGCGACCAGGCCCGTGGGCTTGTGGATCAGCCGAACGGCCGACGAGGTCTTGTTGACGTGCTGTCCCCCTGCGCCGCTGGCGCGGAACACCTGCATCTCGATGTCGGACTCGTTGATCTCGATGTCGGGCGCGTCCATCACCGGCCAGACCTGGACACCGGCGAAGCTCGTCTGCCGGCGACCCTGGTTGTCGAACGGGCTGATCCGTACCAGTCGGTGGGTACCACGCTCGCCGGTCATCAGTCCGTAGGCGTAACGGCCGGTGAGCGTGAACTCTGCCGACATGATCCCGGCCTCGGTGCCTTGGCTGATCTCGTCGATCGCGATGCCGAAGCCTCGACGCTCGGCCCATCGGCTGTACATGCGCAGCAGGATCTCCGCCCAGTCCTGGGCGTCGACGCCGCCATCCTTGGCGTTGATCTGCACGATGCAGTCGACCTCGTCGTGCTCGCCGGTGAACAGGCTGCGCAGGTCGAGCTGACGCAGTTGGCGACCGATCGATTCGGTCGCCGCCTGGATGTCGGCTTCCTGGGTCTCGTCGTCGACCTCGCGTGCCATCTCGTGGAGCAGTTCGACGTCGTCGAGCTCGCCCGTCAGGGAGTCGAACGTGTCGATGTCACCCTTGACGTTCGAGTACTCGGTGTTGATCTTCTTGGCCAGTTCCTGGTCGTCCCACAGGTCGGGTCGGGCCACCTCGAACTCGAGCTCGGACAGCCGGGCGCGGCTGGCGGTGATCTTCAGGTAGCTCTCGGCCTCGCCGAGGCGGCGCCGGAGATCCTTGAGGTCATCGGTGAAGTCGCGCATGTGGGGTTCGTGACCGGTTCAGAGTGAGGCGCCGTGGCACATCTTGAACTTCTTGCCGCTGCCGCACGGGCACGGTGCGTTTCGCGGCGTCTTCGACCATTCGTCCTTGACCACCGTCTGCTGCTTCGTGGGCGGCGCAGGAGTTGCTGCCGCGGGGGCGACTTCGGAGGGCGCCCCTGACGCTGCCGCGGCTCGCGCTGCTGCGGCGATGCCGTCGCTGGACTGGTTCTCGCTGGAGGTCTGTTGGACGTTCTGGACGGTGGCTGCCGGCTCGTCCTTGCGAACCACCTGCACGTGCATGACGTACTTGACGAAGTCCTGGGCAATGCCCTTCATCAGCGCACCGAACATCTGGTAGCCCTCGCGCTGCCATTCGGTGAGCGGATCGACCTGTCCCATCGCCCGCAGGTTGATGCCTTCCTGCAGGTAGTCCATCTCCTCGAGGTGTTCCCGCCAGCGCTGATCGATGATCCGCAGCATCACCTGGCGCTCGACGTCGCGCATCACTGCCGAGGAGAGTTCGACCTCGCGACGCTCGTAGTACTGCTTGGCGTCGGCCATGACGAGATCGAAGATGTCGTCGGCGTCCTCGAACTTGTCGAGCGCTTGCGGGGTGATCTCATTCGGCCAGAAGGTCGAGAGCTCCTTGGACAGACCGTCGAGGTCCCACTCGTCGGGAGACTCGCTGACGCAGTGCGTGTCGATGAGCGAGTCCACCGCGTCGGACAGGTACTCCATCGCGGCGACCTTCAGGTCGGCACCCTCGAGGATCTGATCGCGGCGCGCATAGATCACCTTGCGCTGTTCGTTCATCACCTCGTCGTACTTCAACACGTTCTTGCGGATCTCCGCGTTGCGCTGCTCGACGGTGGTCTGGGCACGCTCGATCGCCTTGGAGACCATCTTGGCCTCGATCGCCTCGTCGTCGGGCAGGGCCCGGCCCATCACCCAGCTCAGCGCGCCGGTGGCGAACAGCCGCATCAGTTCGTCGTCGAGCGACAGGTAGAAGCGGCTCTCGCCCGGGTCGCCCTGACGGCCCGACCGACCGCGCAACTGGTTGTCGATGCGCCGGCTCTCGTGGCGCTCGGTGCCGAGCACGTAGAGGCCGCCGGCCGCGCGCACCTCGTCGCCCTCGGCCTGGCAGGTCTTCTTGAAGCCGTCGAGCAGTTCCTGGTAGCGCGCCATGGCCTTGGCCCGGGCTTCGCGGAAGTCGTCGGGCATCTGTTCGAGCGGCACCGGCATCGTGAAGTCGTCGACCATCACGTCGGGGTCGAAACCTTCCTTGAGCACCTCGTGGCGGGCGAGTCCCTCGGGGTTGCCGCCGAGGAGGATGTCGACGCCGCGACCCGCCATGTTGGTGGACACGGTGACCGCGCCAAGGCGGCCGGCCTGGGTGACGATCATGGCTTCACGCGTGTGCTGCTTGGCGTTGAGCACCTCGTGCTCGATGCCGCGCTGGGCGAGGTGACGAGCAAGGTACTCGCTCTTCTCGACGCTGATCGTGCCGACCAGGACCGGCTGGCCCTTCGCGTTGCGTTGCTCGATGTCGTCGACCACGGCCCTGAACTTGGCTTCCTCGGTCTTGTAGATGAGGTCCGCCTGGTCCATGCGGACCGTCGGCTTGTTGGTGGGAACCGGCACGACCTGCAGCTCGTAGGTGGTGGCGAGCTCCGCGGCCTCGGTCTGGGCCGTTCCGGTCATGCCGGCCAGCTTGTCGTACATGCGGAAGTAGTTCTGGAGGGTGATCGTGGCGAGCGTTTGGTTCTCCTCCTTGATCTTCACACCCTCCTTGGCCTCGACCGCCTGGTGAATGCCCTCGCTCCAGCGGCGACCGTCGAGCACGCGACCGGTGAACTCGTCGACGATCTTCACCTCGCCGTTCTGGATGATGTAGTCCTTGTCGCGCTTGTACAGCTCCTTGGCCTTGAGAGCCACGGCGAGCTGGTGCACCAGGTTCTGCTGCACCTCGTCGTACAGGTTGTCGATGCCGAGCGCTTCTTCGACGCGAGAGATGCCGGCGTCGAGCGGCACCACCACGCGCTTGTCCTCCTCGACCTCGTAGTCGACGTCGCGCCTGAGTGAGCGCACGATGCTGGCGAAGCGGTAGTAGAGCTTGGCGGCGTCGGCGACGCGGCCGCTGATGATGAGCGGCGTACGGGCCTCGTCGATGAGGATCGAGTCGACCTCGTCGACGATGGCGAAGTTGTGCCCGCGCTGCACCTTGTCGTTGAGCGTGCTCGCCATGTTGTCGCGCAGGTAGTCGAACCCGAACTCGTTGTTGGTGCCGTAGGTGATGTCGGCCGCATAGCTGAGCCGCTTCTCGGCGGGGCGCTCCTTGAAGCCGGGGATGATCAACCCCACCTCGAGACCCATCCAGTTGTAGAGCCGGCCCATCCACTCGGCGTGGAAGCGGGCGAGGTAGTCGTTGACGGTGACCAGGTGCACGCCCTTGCCGGTGATGCCGTTGAGGTATCCGGGCAGGGTGCTGACGAGGGTCTTGCCCTCGCCGGTCTTCATCTCGGCCACCCAGCCGAAGTGCAGGGCGGCGCCGCCCATCATCTGGACGTCGAAGTGACGTTGCCCGATGACCCGCCTGGAAGCCTCACGGGTGACCGCGAACGCCTCGACGAGCATCTCGTCCGGGGACTCCCCACGGTCGAGTCGGGAGCGGAATTCACCCGTCTTCGCGCGGAGCGCATCGTCGGACAATGCTTCGACTTCTGGTTCGTGTGCGTTGACGTCGGGAACGAGGCCCTCGAGGGCCTTCAGCTTCTTGCCTTCACCGGCGCGGAGGATGCGATCGAGGATGCCCATGCGGGTCACAAGCCTACCGGCCCCCCTCCGTCCAGCCTTGGCATGCCCGCTCCCGCCAGGTCCGAGTGCCACACCGCCGGTCCGAGTGCCACACCACCGGTCCGAGTGCCAGACCGCCGGTCCGAGTGCCACACCACCGGTCCGAGTGCCACACCGCCATGCGAGTGGGTACTCCCACCCCGGGGTGCGAGTACCCACTCGGATCGTGCTGCGAGGTGGACATGCGCCAGACTCGGATCTGATGCAGGACCGACTGGTGGACACGGTGATCTTCGACGTCGGGGGCGTCCTTGCGGCCAACGGACGGCACAGCGACTTCGCCCGCCGATTCCCGCAGGCGGATGCCGACCAGGTCATCAAGCTCCTGGTGGGCGACTATGCCCAGGACAGCGACCATCCGTGGCACCGCTTGGAGCGCGGCGAGATCACGCTGGCGGAGAACCGCCGGCTGAACCGCGAGGCCCTTGTCGCGGCAGGGATCGAACTGCCTGCACCCCCGCCCGGCGGTCTCCCCATGATCGAGTTCGTGGCCAACGAACCCGTCGTGCAGTTGGCGCGCGACCTGAAGGGTGCGGGGCTACGTCTGGGGGTGCTGACCAACAACGTGCTCGAGTTCCGGGACAACTGGCGAAACATGCTGGCCTTCGACGAACTGTTCGACGACATCGTCGACAGCCACGAGGTGGGCGTGCGCAAGCCGAACCCTGCGATCTATCAGCTCGCCTTGGCCAGATTGGGTGCCGATGCGGCGCGGACGGCGTTCCTCGACGACGTGCTCTCCAACGTCCGCGCCGCGGAGGGCGTAGGGATACGCGGCGTCCTGGTGGACGAGGACCCGATGCCTGCAGTGGCCACCGTTCGCGCCTGGGCCGGTCTCGACCCTGTCGTTCCCTGAAAAGCCACTGCCGGAACCGCGACGGGCGCTCCGCCCGACGGCGTCGCCGCTGCGGCCACGCACCGCACCCGACCCACGCCGGCCGCGAGCAGGGCCTCGCGCGCAGAACCCAAGGTGGCGCCGGTGGTAACCACATCATCGACCAGCAGCACCCGCAGGCCCCTGCGCGGCGCGTGCCCGCGGAACGACGGACCGTGCAGCCGCTCGACACGGGTGTGACCGGTCTGGGGAGTGCCGTGGGTGCGATACAGCAACCTTCGACACGGCACGCCGAGCTCGCGTGCGACCGCCCTGGCGAGCAGCTCTGCCTGGTCGTAGCCGCGTTCGCGGATGCGTTCGGAACTCGTGGGCGCCCAGGTGACCACGTCGACCTCGCTGAGCTGGAGCCGGCGCACCATCAGCCGCGCCAGGTGGCGGGCGACGCCGCGCCGGTTCCGGTACTTGAGGCCGAGCACCACCTGGCGAGCGACGCCCTCGAACGGCAACGCGGCGAGGACACCACCATCGCCGACGGACATGGACGTGCTGGCGAGCGAGAACCGACAGCGACGGCAGAGCGTGTCGCCGGGTTGGTTGCAGCCGGCGCAGGTGGCAGTGAAGATCATGGTGCCAGAACTACCAGGGGGGTGTCACAGAGATCCGGGTAGGTTCGCCAGGTGTTCCTCCCGCTCCCCCCTGACCGCTTGCCCGAACGGGTCCTGCGCTGCATCGTCGGCCTCGCCCTCTTCGGGCTGGGCATCAGCATGTTCCTCGCCGCCGAGCTCGGGGTGGCTCCGTGGGACGTGTTCCACCAAGGCGTGAGCCGACGCACGGGAATCCCGGTGGGCATCGTCATCGAGATCACCGGCGTGTTCATCCTGCTGCTCTGGATCCCGCTCCGAGAACGCATGGGATGGGGCACCGTCCTCAACGCCATCCAGATCGGCCTCGTGGTGTTCCTGGTGAGCGATCACATGCCGCACACCGATCTGCTCGTGCTCCGAGTGCCGTACATGCTCGGCGGACTCCTCGCCATCGCCGTCGGGTCCGGCCTCTACATCGGCGCCGGCCTCGGCCCCGGGCCGCGCGACGGCCTGATGCTCGGTCTCGCTCGACGCAACATCAGCGTGCGCGTCGCGCGGACCGGACTCGAACTCGTGGTCCTCGCAGTCGGGCTGGTGCTCGGCGGCTCGATCGGGGTCGGCACCGTGGCGTTCACGTTCGGCATCGGGCCGCTCGTGCAGGTCTTCCTGCCGCGCCTGCGCCCGAAGGACGACGTGACCGTGCTCGCCACCGCCCACTGAGCCCCAGCGACAAGGCCGACGGCCGCCGAGCGCCATCGCTCGGCGGCCGCGTCACTCAGTACCGGTAGTGGTCGGACTTGAAAGGGCCGCTGGGGTCGATGCCCAGGTACTCGGCCTGCTCGTCGGTGAGCTTGGTGAGCTTCACACCCAGCGCATCGAGGTGGAGTGCGGCGACCTTCTCGTCGAGCTTCTTGGGCAGCACGTACACACCCAGGGGGTACGCCTCGGTGTTGTTGAACAACTCCATCTGGGCGATGACCTGATTGCTGAACGAGCAGCTCATGACGAAGCTCGGGTGCCCCGTGGCGCAGCCGAGGTTCACGAGCCGGCCCTCGGCGAGCACGATGATGGCGTGGCCATCGTCGAACGTCCACAGGTCGGTGCCCGGCTTGAGCTCGTCGCGAGTGGCGCCACTCCGGGCCAGACCCGACATGTCGATCTCGCTGTCGAAGTGCCCGATGTTGCACACGATCGCGTTGTGCTTCATCTGGTGCATGTGGTCGACGGTGATGATGTGGTCGTTCCCGGTGGACGACACGAAGATGTCGGCGGCACCGACGACGTCGTCGAGCGTGGTGACCTGGTAGCCCTCCATCGCCGCTTGGAGCGCGTTGATCGGGTCGATCTCGGTGATGATCACGCGAGCCCCCTGGCCGGTGAGCGCCTGTGCGCAGCCCTTGCCCACGTCGCCGTAACCGCACACGACCGCGACCTTGCCGGCGATCATGACATCGGTCGCTCGGCAGATCGCGTCGATCAGCGAGTGACGGCATCCGTAGAGGTTGTCGAACTTGCTCTTGGTGACCGAGTCGTTGACGTTGATCGCCGGGAACAGCAGTTCGCCGCGCTCGTGCATCTTGTACAGGCGCATCACCCCGGTGGTGGTCTCCTCGGTGACGCCCTTGATGCTGGCGGCCATCGTGGTCCACTTGGTGGGTTCGGTCTTCAGTGACCGCTGCAGCAGGCCGAGCACGATGGCGAACTCTGCATTCGACGCCGTCGTGGGGTCGGGGACCTCACCGCTCTTCTCGAACTCGACGCCCTTGTGGAGCAGCAATGTCGCATCGCCACCGTCGTCGAGGATCATGTTCGCGCCCTGTGGCGCGCCGTTCGCATCGGCGGGCCAGGTCATCATCTGATCGGTGCACCACCAGTACTCCTCGAGGGTCTCGCCCTTCCAGGCGAACACCGGTACGCCCTGCGGGTCCTCCGGGGTTCCGTGCGGACCGACGGCAACTGCGGCGGCCGCGTGGTCCTGCGTCGAGAAGATGTTGCAGCTGGCCCAACGCACCTCTGCGCCGAGTTCGACGAGCGTCTCGATGAGCACCGCGGTCTGGATCGTCATGTGCAGCGAGCCCGAGATGCGGGCTCCCTGCAAGGGCTTGGACGGCCCGAACTCCTTGCGCAGGGCGCGGAGTCCGGGCATCTCGTGTTCGGCCAGGTGGATTTCCTTCCGACCGAACGGGGCGAGGGAGAGATCGCCGACGCGGAAATCGCGGCGCGCAGCGGGCAACGACATGGTTGGTTCCTCCGGGAACAGTGACTGGACGGGAACCGGGCCGGTGCCAACTGGCAGCTCTCTGATCAGCCCGAACAGGGTTCCAGCCTAGGCCATCAGTCGTTCAACACCACGGCACTGACGTCGAGCAGGTAATGGGCGTACCCGCGGAGGTTGAAGACCCGGATCGTCTGGTTCGCGCCGTACTTCACCAGCGCCATGTTCGGAACCGGGTTCGCCGTGAGCGGGTTGCCCGAGTCCTCGACGCTGTTCAGGTTGGCGATGAGCGGCGGCCCCGACGGCGTGGCCGGCGTGGGATACACGGCGAGGTAGCTGGGCTCGACGGACACGTACACGTTCTGCCGGGCGAGCCCCCTGTTGGTGAGGTTGCCGAGCAGACCCATCTGATTGCCCACGGACACTCCTCCGACGTTCACGCTGCCGGCGAACGAGGCGAAGCTCCAGTCCTCGGACTGCGCCGGCCCGAGCGGCACGCCTCCGAACGGGACCTGGAGGGTGTCGAAGGCCCGGAACGGCGTCGTGAGCGGGATCACACGCCCCTTCCGAGTGGTCTCCAACTCGCCGTCCTTCAGATACCCCATCACATCGACCACCACGTTGGTGTTCCCGCGGTGGTTGTAGATGAACACGTGCCCGTCCGCGCTGAGCGGCACGATGACGAGGTTCGCCTTGACGGCAGTAGGTGTGACGTTGAGGTTGGAGGTGGTCGGGATGCCGCTCGGTGACGCCGGCAGGACGGACACGAAGGTGTTGCCCGACGGTCGCACGGCGGTGACGTTCAACACAACACCCACGATCGACGTGTCGGCCGGTACCGGAACGGTCCCGCCAGTGGTCGGCGCCTTGCCTCGCACCTGGAGGTCGATCGTGGCACCGTCTCCGATGGGCGATGAGGTGTCGCGGGTGTCCAGGATGCGGGCCGGGTCGACGGGGAACAGTCGCGCCCCGCGAGCGCCGGCCTCACCGGTGGCCTGATCGACGTAGGTGCTGGTGCTGAACCAGCCGTAGACGTCGACGACGATGTCGGCGCTGCCGTTGGCCGCGCCGAACAGACCGAAGGTCAGCTGACCGCTCGCGTTCGGGCGGAGGACGGCCAGGTTGGGCACGTTCTGCAGCGCCCGGAAGTTCAAGATGGCCGTGGTCGACGGCGAACCGGTCGCGTAGGCACGCACGTGGCCCTTCTGATTGGGCGCCACGATGGTGACGCTGGCGACCACCGCGAGCACGTCGCTGGAGATCACGCCGTCGGGCAGCCATGGGTTCACGAAATTCGCATTGCCGAGGCCCAACAGGTCGACGCTGAAGGTGGGCGCGCTCTGCGCGAGGGGCTTGCGACCGAGCGGCGTGACGTCGTTGATCGCCGTTGGCGGAGCATCCGGGTTCAGCGGATCGGCGTAGATGGACCGGGAATCGAAGATGCGGATGGGAGCGACCGTGTGGTACTCGCCACCGGCGCACAGGGTGCACGCCGCGCTCACCTGCGACACCGAGGTGCCCGGCACCACGGCGACCGCTGCGGCCAAGAGGGCCACGGACACGCCTCGTCGTACGACAGCTGACAACTTCATGCGAACACCATTCTCTCGATCACCACTGGTGTGGTCTGACCGCCGCGCCCGATGGGCACGCTACCAGCCGACCGTTCCGGGCACAGGTCAGGCACCGAATGTCGGAAGGAGTTCCCCGGCCTCGATGCGGGCATCGAGTGCCGCTGCGTCGGCCGAAGCCACCTCGATGGCCTCGTCGGGCAACATCACGGGGATGCCGTCGCGAACGGCGTAACGCCGACGCAACCGAGGGTTGTAGAGACCGTCCTCGTCACCGAGGTAGTACAGCGGACCCTTGTCGACCGGACAGGCCAACACGGCCAGCAGGCGTGCGTCGAGTGCCATGCAGATCCCCTTCAGAGGCTCGTGATGAGGGCGAGGAGTTCGGCCACGTGCAGGTCGCACTCGTCGCGGTTCGGTGCCTCGAGGTTGAGGCGCAGCAGCGGTTCGGTGTTCGACGGCCGCAGGTTGAACCACCACGGGCCGCAGTCCACGGTGAGACCGTCGAGATGATCCATCGAGTACCCCGCGAACTCGCGTGCCACGTGATCGATCACGACCTGGGTGTCGTCGACATGAGTGTTGATCTCGCCGCTGCTCGAATAGCGCTCGAACGGCTTGCGGAGCACCGACAGGTCGGTGTTGGCCCGGCTGATCTCGTTGAGCATGGTCACGCTGGCGATGAGGCCGCTGTCCGCACGGAAGTTCTTGAGGAAGTAGTAGTGCGCGGAGTGCTCGCCGCCGAAGACGGCACCGGTCTGGAGCATCTGCTCCTTGATGAACGAGTGCCCGACCTTGGTGCGCACCGGGACCCCGCCGTGCTCGCGGATCACCTCGGGGACGGCACGCGAGCAGATGAGGTTGTACAGGATGGTGGCACCGGGATTGGAGCGCAGGATCCCAGCGGCGAGGATCGCCGTAGTGGTGGAACCGCTGAGACCACGACCACCCTCGTCGACGACGAACACCAGGTCGGCGTCGCCATCGAAGGCGAGGCCGAGGTCGAAGCCACCGGCCACGACGCGCGCCTGCAGATCGCGTTGGTTGGCGGGCTGCAACGGGTCGGCCGGATGGTTCGGGAACGTCCCGTCGAGTTCGCCGAACATCACCTCGAGGGTGATCTGCGGCAGGCGATCGAACACTGCGGGGACCACGAGGCCCCCCATGCCGTTCGCCGTGTCTGCCACGACTCGAAGCGGCCGGATCGCGCTCACGTCGACGAAGGACACCACGTGATCGGCGAATGCCTCGAGCAGGTTGCGCGAGCTCAACGAGCCCGGCGTCGCCGCGGCCAACGGAGCCCGTCCGTCGAGCACGTCGACGGCGATGCCCTTCACCGTGTCGAGCCCGGTGTCCTGGCCGACGGCCTTGG
The DNA here is from genome assembly GCA_038234785.1 of Acidimicrobiales bacterium. Lineage (GTDB taxonomy): Bacteria > Actinomycetota > Acidimicrobiia > Acidimicrobiales > Ilumatobacteraceae > UBA668. The sequence continues at coordinate 25,265 of JBBQTC010000014.1, read as the reverse complement.
CGCCGGCGAGGCAGAACTTGATGCCGTTGTACTGCGCCGGGTTGTGGGACGCGGTGAACATCGCTCCAGGGGCGTCGAGCGTGCCCGCCGCGAAGTACATCAGGTCGGTGCTGGCGAGGCCGAGATCGACGACATCGGCTCCCTGCTCCATCGCACCGCGAGCGAACGCGTCGACCAGTTCGGGCCCCGATGGACGCATGTCGCGAGCGACGAGGACGCGGCCGGTTCCGCAGAAGCGGGCGAAGGCGACACCGAACGCGTAGGCGACATCGGTGTTGATCTGATCAGGGACGGTGCCGCGTACGTCGTACGCCTTGACGATGTCGTCGAGCACCCGGGAGTCGGTGGAGAACATGCGGCCTTACACGCTATCGGGGGGCCAATCGGGCCCCTCACGATGCGAGTCGAGCAGCAGGTCAGCGACGTTCGCCGGCCTCCACTCGTCAGTGGCCGGGCCCGGCGGCGGCGGGGGCGGGGGCGGGGGTGGTACCCCCACCGGAGGTGTCCCGTCGGAGAACTCCTCCATCCACGAGTCGGCGTCGTTCCAGTCGTCGTCGGCCGGCGCAGTGAGGAACGGGTGCGAGCTGCGGTGGACGACGTCGCCTTTCACCCGCCAGAAGATCATCAACAGGATCCCGAGGAACGTGATGAAGTACGCCACCTTGTCGAGGTTGCTGGCCTCGTAGTGCAGGAAGACGTGGGTTGACGTCGGCACGACGACCATGAAGTTCGGAGAGACGCGGTAGGGACCGCTCGCGCCGTCGACCTTCCAGTTCGGGAAGTAGCTGATCTTCACCAGCACCGGCACACCGATCTCCGACACGTCGAAGCTGAGGTCCTGGTCGCCCATGTTCACGTTCGACACGGTCACGGTCTTCAACGGCGTGACCGTGATCGGTTCGGAGGGGACGACGATGTCGACCTTGCGGCCCGGCTCGAGCGGCTTGTTGCCGACGCGTCGGCTCATGTCGACCTGGACATCGATCCGCTGCCACTCGGGCAGCCCGGAGTCGACGGGCATCGCTGCCCATTCGTCGGGGTGCTGGAAGTAGCTGGTGCCCAATTCGAGGTGTCGCTCGCGCTGGTCGCCGCTGCGGCCGTTGACGACGACCGGTTGCACGGCAAGCGGCTCGACGAGGTCGCTGTGAGCGACCGTGTAGATCTTCCAGGGTCCGCTCTCGGCGACGAGCGTGAGGTCGTCGCGAGTGGCCGCTTGCTCTTTGGCCACCTGGGTGAACACCATCAGGTACTTGATGCCCATCTGCTGCATCATCGGCACCCCGACCGAGGCGTCGTGGTCGGTGTAGCGCAGCTCGCGGACCGGGTTCGAGCTGTTGGCGCTCATCGCCGCCGCGGCCAGGAAGTGGTAGGGGGTGGTGCCGGACGCCTCGAAGAACAAGCCCTCGGAGCTCTGGATGCAGCCATCGGTCCAGTGCGGGAGCAGCATCAGCGACATTGTGGTTCCGTAGAGACCGGTGTCGCCGTTGTTCTCCCACAGCGCCCGACCGCAGCCCTTCGTGGGGTCGTCGCCGAGGCCGGCCATCGTGTCGACGAGCGCCTTGTACTCGGCGTAGTAGGCACGACCCTCGTACCCCATGAAGTTGTACCTGGTCCACCCATCGGCGAGCGCGTCCGTCGACGAGGGCGTGAGCGTGATGGGATCCCATCCGTTGATCCCCCACGAGTAGACGTCCTTGCCGTTCTTCGTGGTGAGCTGCGCGCCGGGCACCTCCCGGAACAGGAACATCTCCATCGTCATCACCGTCAGCCCGACGACGGCCGCGATGGCCACCCCGGTGATCCAGTACGCCTTCAGCGTGAGTTCGCGCTTGCGGAGGGCGGCGACCACGAAGTGCACGGTGTCGACGATGCCCACCATCATCAGCAGCAGACGCATCAGGTACAGGAACGGCAGCAGCCGCGGGTTCCACAGCAGGCCGATGACCGGCAGGCTGTCGCGGGCCAGGAACGTCGCCGCCATCAGCGCGAAGCAGGTGATGCCCAGCCATGCGCCGGTGAGGTTGCGCTTGACCACGCTGCTGACGAACCCGATCAGGGCGAACCCGGACACGACGATGTCGAGAAAGGTCGTCCACGGGAAGAACATGTCCCAGAAGCTGTCCCCGGCACCGTCGGGACGGTACCCGTACTTCATGTCGGTCATGTACTGATGGTTGAAGAGGAACGGGATCACCCAGAAGGCGCTGAGCATCACCGCCGTGACACCCATGGTGAGCCCGTAGATGAATCGGGTCTTGTCCATCCAGACGAGCCAGAGCAGCAACGCGGCGAGCACGACGAAGATGAGCACGATGCCGTGCGACAGCATCGCCAGGGCGAGCACGATGGCCGTCCAGTTGCGGTGCTTGCCTGTCTCCAGACCGCGAGCGAAGAGACCAAGGCCGAGCACTGCGAAGGACAGCGCGATCGAGAAGGAGAACTCGCCTGCCATGGTGCTCTTGACGTTGCCGCCGTAGATGCTGAAGCTCTCGTCGAACAGGAACACCAAGCCGGCGAGCGCCATCAGCTCCGGGATCGGGAAGCGGAAGCGGGCCAAACGACCGAAGGCCCAGCAGCAGAACGGTAGAGTGACGATGCCGAGACAGGCGACGATCTTGAACGCGACCCCGTACGAGAACACCAGGTTGAGCACGACGATCATCAGCGCCGGCACCACCATGTAGAAGCGGTAGAGGGGGAAGCCGTTGTACCAGTAGTTGCTCCAGCCGGTGATCTGGCCGTGGGACAGCAGGTGATCGCGAAGGTAGGCCGGCGCCATGACGTGCGCACCCATGTCGCCGCCCGTCGGCGTGTTGTTCGCGAACACCAGGTTGAGATGGATCACCTGGAGCGTCGCGAACAGACAACCGCCGACCACGATCAGCGCCGTGAAGTACTGGGCGATTCGTTCGGCCGGCCACGGTGAGTTCATCCACTCCGACGGACGACGGACGATGCGTCGCCACACCCTCGTCGCCGTGGACGGCTCCTGCTCCACGTCGCTTCCCGACGCACCCACGAAGTCGTCGGTCCGCTGCGAGCGAGGGTCGGCTGCCAAGTAGTCGTCGCTCCAGTGAGGCGAGAGCGAGTCCAGCGGTGGCGCGACGGCGCCTCCCTCGGACGCGTGCGGGATCGGTTCGTCGTCCGGGAAATCGGTCATGCCGGTGGAGATTGTTCCATGCGAGACCGACGAAACATCGTCACGCTGCGATCGTTCACGAGGTCGCCACCAGGATCAGCCCGGTCGCGTTGAACGCCATGTGGGTCACCACGCCGAGGCCGAGTCGCCTCGTGACCAACGCCCCTGCGCCGAGCACGAGACCGATCACGAAGAGCCCGGGCGTCTCGACCGGTTGGAAGTGGACGACGGCGAACCAACCAGCGACGAGCACGACCCCGAGGACTTCACGGAGTCGATGGGTGAAGGCACCCTGCAGGAGGCCGCGGTAGACGAGCTCCTCCACCAACGGTGCGCCGACGACGACCACCAGGATGAGCAGCACCACTCCCCCGCCGCTCGCGTGGTCGTAGAGGTCGCGTGCCCGCTCCTCCAACCGATCTCTGGTGAACGTGCCGGGCCAGATCGCTTCCAGCGGCCAGTAGACCAGTCGCAGCAGCACGAGTTGCGTCAACACGCCGATCGGGATGCCCCACAGATCGGCGACGCGGAACGAAAAGCCGAAGTCGGTGGCCAACGAGCCAGTTCCGAAACGACGACCGGCGCCGACCACCGCGACGATCATCGGGATCCAGCCGGCGACGGCCACGGCGAACAGCCACCCCGGTCCGGCGACGGCGATCGTGTCGTACCCGGACGCGGCAGCGACAGCGGCGGACAGGATCTGGCTGACGAACCACGCCCCGAGCCACAGCGCTGTCGCATCGCGCACAGAGATCGCCGCTCGGTCGCCGGTCGCGCGAGGAGAGGGCAGGTTGGGCAGCGACACGACGGGCAAGCCTATCCGTGGTCACCATCCGAGGACCGTCGACCCCTCACCGAGTGCCTTCTGGTGAGGATGATTCCCGGGTTCCGGGAATCATCCGGACCAGAAGACGCGGTGGAACGATTCCTGCCCAGAAGCCGATGTCACCCGGCGAGGCGCGAGGCGGTGAACACCAGTTGGCGTCGGGACCGACGATCCTCCATCCGCCATCCGTTCGGGACGGACAGGCGCGCCGTGTGGCGCTGACAGAGGTCGTAGGTGTGCGGATCTCGCTCGTCGGACAGGTCGTCGAACCACACGAGGGATCGTGCGTACTGGTACGACAGGGTCGTGATGGCCTCTTCGGCGCATCCGGAACGAGAGCATTGCCGACGCATGGGGGACAACGGTAAAGGCCCACGCTCGCCGAGTGGTGGATAGCCCCGCACCGCGAGAAAGCGCAGGCCGACGAGCCCACTTCCCCATCAGCCCGTAGCATATGTGCATGAGCAACCTCCCCCCGCCGCCGCCTCCCCCGCCCCCGGGTCGCGGCCAGCAGCCGGGCTCTCAGCCACCCGCGGGTGGCGGCAAGAAGCCCCTCGGCGCCGGTTGGCCACGCTGGACCATCCCGGTCCTGCTTGCGGTCCTCGTCGGCACACTGGTCCTCAACCAGGTCTGGCCGAGCACGTCGGGCGACAAGCTCAGCTACACCGAGTTCATCACTGCGGTGAAGGCCGATCAGGTGGCCACGTTCGATCTCACCAACGGTTCCAACTCCATCTCGGGTGAGCTCACCAACGGCACCAAGTTCACCACCACGGTGCGCGACAACTTCCCCGACACCCAAGAGCGCGACCTGCTCGCGACCCACAGCGTCGACTGGACCACCAAGGAGCCGCAGAGCAACTGGCTGCTCAACTGGGCCGGCCTGCTGCTGCCGTTCTTCCTCATCATCGGGTTCCTCGTCTGGATGAACAAGCGGGCGCAGGGACAGATGGGCAACGTCATGTCCATCGGGCGCAGCCGCGCCAAGACCTACTCGGCCGACAAGCCTTCCACCACCTTCAGCGACATCGCCGGCTACGAGGGCGTCAAGCAGGAGATCACCGAGGTCGTCGACTTCCTGCGTATGCCCGAGCGCTTCCGCGAGATCGGTGCCCGCGTCCCCAAGGGGATGCTGCTCGTCGGTCCCCCCGGCACCGGCAAGACCCTGTTCGCCCGCGCCGTCGCGGGTGAGGCGGGCGTCGGCTTCCTCAGCGTCACCGGTTCGGACTTCATGGAGATGTTCGTCGGCGTCGGCGCCAGCCGCGTCCGCGACCTGTTCCAGCAGGCTCGCAAGCTCGGTCGGGCGATCATCTTCATCGACGAGATCGACTCCATCGGCCGCAAGCGCGGCGCCGGCCTCGGTGGCGGGCACGACGAACGTGAGCAGACGCTGAACCAGATGCTCGCCGAGATGGACGGCTTCGAGACCAGCGAGGGCATCGTGATCCTCGCCGCGACGAACCGCCCCGACATCCTCGACCCCGCCCTGCTGCGTCCCGGCAGGTTCGACCGCCAGATCGTGGTGCCGCTGCCCGAGAACGAGGAGCGCCTCGCGATCTTGAAGGTGCACAGCCGCGACAAGCGGATGGGCCCCGACGTCGACCTCGAGGTGATGGCGAAGGCCACCCCGGGCATGAGCGGCGCCGATCTCGCCAACCTGGTCAACGAGGCGGCTCTGTTCGCGGTCCGTCGCGGTGGCAAGCAGGTCGAGCGCATCGACTTCGAGAACGCCCGCGACCGGGTCGTGATGGGTGCTCGACGGGAGAGCCTGGTGCTCAGCGCGGAGGAGCGCCGCGCGACGGCGATCCACGAAGGTGGCCACGCCATCCTCACGGTGGTGCTGCCCAACGCGGACCCACTCCACAAGGTCACCATCCTCCCCCGCGGTATGGCACTCGGTGTCACCTGGAGCCTGCCCGAGGAGCGGCACACCTACTCCAAGGAGTACTTCGAGGACCTCATCTGCCGGGCCATGGGCGGCCGCGTCGCCGAGAAGCTGGTGTTCGGTCACCTCAACTCCGGCGCCGCCAACGACCTCGAGCAGGCCACGAGCATCGCTCGTCGCATGGTGCGCGAGTGGGGCATGAGCGACGCGGTCGGACCGATGGCGTGGAGCGGACACCAGCAGGTGTTCCTCGGCGAAGACCTCATGACCCAGGGTCGCGAGTACAGCGACGACACCGCCAAGATGATCGACACCGAGATCTTCCGCATCCTCCACGAGCAGGAGGCACGGGCGAGCGAGATCCTCCTCCAGCACCGCGTCGCGCTCGACTCGGTGGCCGAGGAGCTGCTCGAGCGGGAGACGATCGACGGTGCCGACGTGGCTCGCCTCGTCCAGGCCGGTCTCGGCGACTCGGCCATCGACAACGAGTCGATCTCGGCCGACCAGACGTAGATCCCGAGCGGCTCGCCGGTCAGTGCCCGAGTTCGGGCTCCGGCGAGCTCCCCGGCTCTCGGGCGTCGGCCACTGCTGCCCACAGGTCGGTGGCCGTCACCGGGCCGATGAAGCCCCGGTGCACGACGCCCCGTTCGTCGGCGATCGCGACGATCGGCACCGCCTCGATCCGGTACTTGCGGTGCAGCGCCGACATCGCACCGAACTCCACGTCGACCACCCCGACATCGCGGGAGGCGAGCACTCGCGCCTTGCGGACGACGTCGGCACACGAGTGACAGGTCGCCGAGGAGAACACCAGCACCAACCACGGCGCGGTCGCGTCGGGAAAGTCCGCCCGATCGATCTGCGCGGGCGCCTCCATGCGCGGCTGAGTGGGAGCCGACACCGTCCGTCGGTGGCGGAGCACGAGACCCGCAACGACGGCGGCGACGATCACCACCACGGCGACGATTACCTGACCCATGTTCAGCCCGGCATGGCGAGCGAGCCACTGCGGCCACGCAGATCGCCACCGCGTGGGAGGAGGCGCTCGACCACGACACGCTGCGTCGATTCGACGATCAACGGCACGCCCAACGCAGTCTGCTCCTGCGGGATCGCGATGGTGACGATGCCGGACTTCGGGAGCACGATCGACTCCAACCCGGGAACGGGCACCTCTCCCCCGGGCCCGAGCGCCTTCACGGTGACGGTGCCGTCGAGGTAGTCGAGGTTCATCACGACGAGGACGTTGTCGACCGCCAGGTCGGTGCCGATCGCCATGCTCCACCGGTTGTACCCGGTGAAGACGTACGGCGCCCCGAACACGACGGTGGTGGCGAAGCCGTCGCCGGCACGTCGAGTCAGCCCTCGCTCGACGACGATCGACGCGTCACCCTCGGTGCTGAGCGTCATCCCGTGACGACCGACGGGGAGTCCGACGAAGTCCGCCGTCGTGAACGACACGACGTTGCCCTTGGGGATGACGTCGGTGCGGTAGCCGACGAATTCGGGGTGATCGGCCAACCCCCAGAAGTCGGTGGTGACGGTGACGTCCTTGTCCGTCGGGTTGTAGATGCTGTAGCGCTCGAAGGTGACGTCGGGCCCGGTCTCACCGTCGGCGAACCACCACTCGCTCGACGGCGCCGGCGCGCCGAGCGTCATCGAGTACCCGCTGCGCTCGCCGAGATAGGTCTGAGCCCGTCCGACGACCACACGACCGCGGGAGGCGCTGATCGTGACGGCGAGCACCGCCTCGTCCTTGGGCAGGTTGGCCTGCGAGACCACCGCCACGCTGTGTCCGGCGACCGGGAAGCCCTGCAGAGCCTGCGGTTTGCGGGTGCCGTCGTTGCTGGCGAAGGAGAAGTCGAGGATCGCGTCGTCGGGGAAGGGATTGGTGACGACGAGGTCTTCCTTGCTGCCGCTCAGCGTGTAGTTGTCGGCGAAGTACCACGTGGACGACGTGCTGTTCGAGCACGGGCTCACCGCGTTGCCCGCGGCGGTCAGTGCCTGCTGCTCGACGAACCCTCCGCCGCCTGCGATCTCCACCATGGCCGACAGGTACGCCCCGGTCGGCTGCAACTCGGCGAGCGGCACGGAGTACGTCCCGCGGGGCGCCACGTCGAACGACCGCTCGGTGACGGCACCGTCGACCGCGTCGCTGAACACACTGACATGTCCGACCAGCGGCGCGTCGGTGGGGTTGGCGACAGTGACGCTGCCGCCCGTACCGTCGCTGTTCGGGACACCTGCGCAGAACCACGTGGAGTTGATGAACGCGGTGCCGGGGACGAACGGCATCGTGGGCTGGCCGAGGACCGCGACGGTGGGTGTCGCGTTCCCGAGCGGCGCATGAATGATGCCGAGCGGAGCGAGCAACAACAGGAGCACGGGAAGGACCACGACGGCGGCGATCGCAGGAAGGCGGCGGTTCACGACGGATCCTCCTCGGGCCACGGCTCCATCTCGTCACCGTCGATCTCGAGCAGGTCGCCCTCCATCGGCGTGGCGAGCACCGGCGGTTCGATCGGGGCGGTCAGGTCGGCGATCGGCGACGTGTCGGCCAGCACCGCAAGCCGGCGACGGGGCACGAGGTGCGACGAGCGGACACGGCTGCCGGCGATGGCAAGAGCAACCAGCATCAGCAACTGCAGCACGAGCCAGATCGGTCGCAGCGGCGAGGTGTCGTAACTCAGTGTCGCGGGTCCGGCGAGGGGTACGTCGAAGGCCAACGTGGAACCGAACGCTCGCCTCCCCGGCACCGTCGTGCCGTCGACGGTGAGGTGCCAGTCGGGATCGTCCGGCACGGCGACGTGCAGCGTGCCCGCGGCCACGTCGCCGGAGGCATCCCCTCGATCTGGGGCACCGACGACGAAGGGCGCGGAGCCGCGCAGGTCTGCCTGTGCCAGCGCCTCACCACCGGCCTGCTTGCTGGCCTCGGCCCCAGCGGCGGTGAGGGTGGATCGAGTCGGCGTGTAGGCCGTGTTCTCGTACACGAGGTAGTTCGGAGGGCGAGTCAGCGGTGACGCCAGATCGAGTTGGTCATCGAGCACATCGACCAACCCGTTGGGAGGCGGGAGGGGCTTGGCGATCGTTCCGTTGAACCCGTCAGCCAACGGGATGACGACGAACCGAATGCCGAACTGGGCGAGCAGGCGCCCGCCTCGCAACGTGAAGCCGCCGGTCATCTGACGGATCGCGTCCGCGACCTCCTGCTCCACGCCGGTCGGCTTCCCTGCGTAGCGGTCCTCGAGTGTGAGCGGCCCGTCATCGGTGATCGCGTAGCCGACGCCGGGCTGAAACGTCCAGGCTGCTACCGGCACGGCCAGTGGGTCGCCGATCCAGAGGATGCGATAGTCACCGCTGGCGGGGTCCGACGGGAACTCGCCGAGCACGGTCTCGAGCGTGCGGCTCGGCATGTTCCATCGTCCATCGGCGACGGCGAGCACGCCAGGAACCACGCCGACCACGATTGCGGCAACGCTGAGTACGCCGAGCGGCTGTCGCCATCCGAACGAACCCGACAGCACGTCGGCATCGAACGCGGCGGCGATGCACCCGGCAGAGATCGCGATGCCCAACGCGACGGGAACCAACATCACCCCGGGTTCGGGCATCCGGAACGGCAGGGCGGCTCGGTCGTCGAGCACGGCCAGCGCACCGAAGGCCGACACGAGACCCGCACCGCGAACCGCCCACGCGAACCGCCACGAACGGGCCACGAGCGGCGCCGCGAACACGGGCAACAGCAGCGCGACGGCCAACACCCCGAAGGGCACGCTCCCGACGCTCATCTTCGCCAGCGATGCGATGCCCAACGAACGACTCACCGTGGGCGGCACGCCGACGATTGCGGTCCAGCCCTCGCTACCGGTGAACGACGCGGACCACGGCAGGTTCACGAACAGCGCGACGGCGAGCGCCGCGAACGACCCGGCCGCCATCACGCCGGCAGCGCGCGTTGCACTGCCGCACAGCAACGTCGAGACGGCCATGACGAGACCGATCCCGACGAGCAGCACCGCGTACGTCGGCGCGAACGCGAACGCGACGGTGCTGATGAGGCTGAGCTGAGCGAAGATCCGCACCATCTTCCGTCGCGTGACCTCACGGATGGTCTCGACGGCGGGTTCGGCATCGAGCCAGCGGGTGTCGACGCCGGCGAGTCGGCGCAACAGGTGCACCACCCACGGCGCCGCGCCGTAACAGACGAGGGCGCTCCATCGACCCGCGGAGAGCAGCTGCGACGGCAGCGGCACGGCCGCATAGACGATGAGTAACGCGATGCGCGCCCGGGCCGTGGGGAAGATGGTGGCCAATCGCCACGCCCCGAGATACCCGGCGAGCAGCAAACCGAGGATGGCGAGCGTGTGGAGCATGCCCATGTGGAAGAGCGTGACGACGCTGCCCACCGCGGTGATCCCGACGGCGGTGGGGATTGCCGAGCCGCTCCCCAGACCGTGACCTGACCAGCCCGACAGATAGTCGCCGAGCATCACCGACGGGCTGGGTTTGAAGCGCAGGAACTCGCCGAACTGCGGCACACCGTCGGCGAGCACGTGTCGGCTGCCGACGACGAAGAGCAGGAGCACGGCGAGCCAGGTGAGCACCGGGGCGCTGCCGGCGCTCTCACGCCAGCGACGCTCGTTGCCGAGCTCGGGGTCGATGGGCCGGCTGTCGCGCGCCCGCAGGTACGCCGCCATGCGGGCTGAGCCGCGCAGCTGCAGCCCGGCCACCTCACTGTCGGGGACGTGTCGAAGCGGCGCGACCACACGCCGGCGGCGAAGGTATGACGGAGTCCGTGGCAGCATCCCGACCATCGCGACGAGCGATGCCGATGCTTCACGAAACCGGCCGCGCAGGGTCAGGAACACGGCTTGCCCGACGGTGACGAGCACCAGTTGCAGCAGCACCAGGGGCAACCGCCGCGCACCGGTCAGCGTGGCCACGGTGCGCATCCGGCTTCGGGCAGCGGGCGCGACCGTCGACAGGTCGGGTCGACGACTGGAGAGGTGTTCGAGGTGGCGGCCTCGCGCCGCGGGCACGACCACGACTCGGGCACCGCTGAGGTGGGCGCGCCAGCACAGGTCGACGTCGTCGCCCCGAAACTCGATGTTGTGATCGAACCCGCCCACCGACCTGAACAGGTCGGCACGCACCATGAGACACGCCGAGGGGACCGCAAAGACGTCGCGGACCGCGTCGTGCTGCTCCTGGTCGAACTCACCGGGCTCGATCAGCGGATCGACCTCGCCGAATCGATCGACGCCGAGTCCCACGTGCTGGAGCACACCCGGTTCGTCCCAGGAGACGAGCTTCGGGCCGACGACACCCGCGTTGGAGCGGTACAGCTCCTCGACGAGGAGTCGGATGGCCGAGGGATCCAATGCGACGTCATCGTGGAGGAAGCAGAAGAACCCGTTGTCGCCCTCGACGAGGCGAAGCACCTCGTTGGCCGCGGTGCCGAAACCGGGATTCCCTGCCACGGCGCGTACGAACGCATGCGGGACCCGATCACGGATGCGCGCCGGGATCTCACCGGACTCGTCGACGACGAGGAGGAGCAGCTTGAGGTTGGTGTAGTCCTGGCGGGACAGGGCCTCGAGCACCTCGTCGAACCAGTCACCCGGTCGGTAGACCACCATGACGGCCACGACGGGCGGGGCGATCGTTCCAGCGGGTTCCACGAAGGATCCAGGCTAGCGCTGGCGACCTCCTCGGGACCGGTCACCTCATGGAGTGCTTGCAAAAGTTAGCAGTGTGCGCTACGCTGCAATCACTCCCCTGTCGCACTCACGAAGGACTCGATTCCCATGGCACAGCTGCCGAACTTCCCCTCCCTCGACATGTCCCGCCTCGATGCCAGCAAGCTGGCCGGCCTCGACGACAAGCTCGTCGCCGCCGTCCGCGATGCCGCCTACATCACCATCGGCTTCGGCGTCCTCGGCTTCCAGCAGGCGCAGGTCCGCCGTCGCGAGCTGGTCAAGTCCGTCTCCGACCGATTCGACGCCGGCCAGCTCGAGACCCGCAAGGCCCAGCTCGAGGAGATGCTCGGCACGTTCGAGACGCAGATGCAGCAACTCGACGGCCGACTCGACACCTTCGAGGCCAAGCTCGACAGCACCGTCGCCAAGTTCGAGGCCCGTCTGCCCGAGCAGGCCGCCCAGGTCGTCGGCCAGATGCACACCGCCGCCAAGACCGCCCGTCGGCAGGTCCGCGGCCTGGTTCGTAGCGCAGCCTGAAGCGAGGTCGGCGGCTACGCGAAGTAGCCGCTGATGTCGACCACGACGTGCACGGTCGTACTGGCGCTGATGCACCAGCGGCCGGCCGCGTCGTCAGGCCCCGCCACCGCAGTCGCCGCGTTCACCCCGGTGACGTAGCGCACCATCGACAGAGGTGGCACGGTGGCCATGCACGGATGCACGACGAGGTAGCCGGCCGAGGTCGCTCCCACGCCGATGACCTCGGCCATCACCGCCCGCAGCGTCGATGCGGCCGGGAGGCCGTTGGTCCCGGCGAGCGTGACCGCCCGGTTGGCGTTCGGGGTGAACGCACCGGAGAGCCCGGTGCCGTATCGGGTGTCGACCGCCCGCACCGGCGTGATCGCGTAGTAGTCCGTAGTCGCCGCAGGCCCGAACCAGCCGCTGAGGTCGACCACGATGTGCATCGGCACGTTGATGTAGACGCAGACCTCACCACTTGCGCTGAGCATGCTCTCCACATGGTTGGTCACGCCGGTGCCCTTGGTGGCGTTGATCGATGCCACGAGCGGTACCGACGCAGAGCACGGGTACACCGTGGCGAACCCGTTCGCGGTGGCGTTCGTCGAATGGATGGTGAGCGCCGCGGCCGTCGCGCCCGCGGGGGCCTTGCCGACGGCGACGACCTTGACGTGCACGATCGTGCCCGCCGGCAGCGGTGCGGTCACCGAGCGCGAGTCGTAGAGCCGTGTCGGGTCCATCGGTTCATAGCGGTCGCCGATCCCGACGGCGTAGGTGCCGAACAGGTCGACCACGAGGTCGGTCGTCGCGTGGCTGTAGACGCAGAAGGTTCCGTCCGCGCCGAGGGGCACGATCGTCATCCCCGCGACCACTCTCCCGGCGACCGCCTGGACAGCTGAGGCAAGGGGGCGTTCGACCCCGCATGGATAGGCGACGATGAAGCCGTTGGTGGCAGATCGCACCGACGTCAGGTTGATGGCCACTGCGGTCACCGATGGAGCAAGACCGGGGTCGACCACCATCGTGCAGCCACCGCCGAGCGTGCCGACCGTGGTCCCCGTGCCATCGCGGGTGTCCACCAGGCGCACCGGCGCCATCGGCGTGTACCGCGCTCCGGCCACAGCGGGGGCGACACCGGTGACCGGAGGTGCCGCGCGGCCGTCACACGGGTCGACCGGAACCGAACCGTGCACGTTGAACCAGGTGTCCTTGAGACCCATCGCGCTTCGGAACGCCGCACCGCTGACGTCGACGGAGCCGGACGTACCCGTCAGTCGCAGCGTGAGTACCCGCCCGCCCCACTCGCCGTAGCCGTTGCGGGTGAGGACGGTGAGACCGGTGAACGTGCCGATGGCGTACTTGGCGCTGATCGCCGTGCCCTGCAGCGTGACCGTCCAGTTGTGGTTGGGGTTCAACGCGGTGTCGTCACCCTCGTCGATCACGGCCGGAAACGGCTGCAACAGGCCCGACCCCGGGGCGCTCCACCCGCCGTTCGACGCCGAGAACATCGTGAGCGCGATCGCTCCTGCGGCAGAACCGACCCGTCGCACCACGCCTGCGGTCGCGACCACGGCAGCGTCGGTGGCCAGATCGTCGACCTGCCGCAGCGAAGAACCGGAGACTTGGTACGCCACGCCGAAGTACGACTGGCACGTCATGTCACAGATGTCCGCATACGAGTACCAGGTGTAGGACAGTGCGTAACTGCGCGCAGCGACCGCCTGCGCTTGCAGCGCCTGGGCGCCGCGACCGCCGCCCGCGCTTGCCCAGCCCGGCGACATCTCCATGGCGATGACGGTGCGCAGGTATTGCTCGAGGGGAAGTTCACTCACGGTGCGGTTGGCGCCGTTGGCGTCGTTCAGCGCCTCGACCACGCCTCGGTACCAACGGAGTGTCCCGGACGGCTCGCAGACCGCGGCCAACTGGGCGGGATCGGAGATCGCGCTGGAATCCGCCACCGTCGCGATGCGAACCCTGGTGGGCACCGAGGCGCTGATCAGCGTCCACCCAGAGGCGATGGGGTCACCGGTGGCCGCCGGGCAGCGCACCAGGTCGGATCGTGCCCACACCGAATACACGGATGGCGACGCTTCACGGACGAGCACCGACTTCCAGCCGCCGCCGGTCAGTCCCTCGACCGCGAGGGAGCCGGTCTGGACCGAGACTGCGGTCTGTGCGTTGTCGAGGTTCGACAGGCGCACCCGAATCTTGGTGCTCAGCGGCACCGTGGCGGCAACCGTGCCGCCGTAGTAGTGGTCCAGGATCTGCGCCGACGTCCAGCTGTGGTCCACCGCATATCCGTACGCACCCCATTGGCTGAGCCCGATGCCGTGGCCGTTGCCGTGGCCGTCGAGCACCACCGTGGTGGCGACCACTCCGGGCGCGCCGTGCGCGACCGGAGTGAAGAGCCCACCCATCCCGAGGACGAGCGCGAGGAAGACACCGAGACGACGCACACAGGTGTATCGGTTCGCAACGGTCCGATCTTGACCGGGGCGACGCTGCGTGCAATCCATTCGACCAGTCTCGCGGGTAGCCTCGTCGACTTGGTGGCGACCTCCGACGAGCAGTCCTCTTCTTCCCGGGCTCCGCTCCCGGAAGGCACGATCCCCGTCGGGGTCGGCCTGCTCGTGGCAGGTCTGGCGAGCTTCGCCTTCCTCCGCGTCGGCAAGAACGCGATGGGGGGCGACGAGGCATTCAGCCCGGTCCTGTCGCTGTGGTTCGCCACGTTCGCGCTCGCCCCGGGCTTCTTCCTCCCCCTCGAGCAGGAGCTCGGTCGGGCGATCAGCCACCGCCGCGCCATCGGGCAGGGCGCCCGGCCGGTGGTGCGCAAGGTCGTCATGCTGGGCGCCGGTCTCGCCACCGTGGTCGTGCTCCTGGTGCTGGCCGCCGGCCCGCTGATCACCCGTTCGTACTTCGACGGCGACTGGGTCCTGCTGCTCGCACTCGTCGTCGCGTTCGCCAGCTACGCGCCCGTCCACCTGGCCAGGGGCATCGCCAGCGGGAGTGGGCGATTCCACACCTACGCCGTGGTCATGGGCGCCGACGGCGCCGTGCGGGTGATCCTCTGCATCGTGCTGGCGGTCGCCAGTGTCACCACGGCGGGCGCATACGGCTTGGCGGTTGCCGTGGCCCCGCTCGCCGGATTCTTCTGGGTCTACCTCCGTGGTCAACTGCGCACCGACGACGGTCCGCCGGCGACGTGGAAGGAAGTCACTCCGAACCTCGGCTGGCTGCTGCTCGGCTCGGTCTTCGCGGCCGGCCTGGTGAACGCCGGCCCTGTCGCCGCGAACCTGCTCAAGGACGACAACCAGAAGAACTTGGTCACCATGTTCGGGTACGGCGTGCTCCTGTCACGGATTCCGCTGTTCCTGTTCCAGGCCGTGCAGGCCGCGTTGCTTCCCCGATTGTCGGGTCTCGCCGCACGGAACGAGATCGCCGAGTTCCGCAGCGGCTTCCGCAAGCTGATGATGATCGTCGTCGCCGTCGGGGTGGCCGGCATCATCGGCTCGTTCCTCCTCGGGCCCTTCGTCATCAAGAAGATGTACGACGCCGACCTCAGCGCCCGGACGATGGCGATGCTCGCCGTCGGCAGCGCCGCCTACATGGCCGCGCTCGCGATGGCACAGGCCGTGATCGCGCTCAAGGGACACGCTCTGGTGGCACTCGGATGGGGTACGGGCATGGCAGCGTTCGTCCTCGTCACGTGGCTGAGCAGCGACGACCTGTTCCGCCGGATCGAGTTCGGCCTGGTGGCGTCATCGGTCGCCGCACTGGTGTGCTTCGCCGTCTCGCTCAGCGCCAAGTTGCGCGCCGGCGCGGTGCCGAATCATCAGTCGATGATGGAAGCCATCATCGACATGCCGTTCGAGAGCTGACCGGCTCGCCGCGTGGTGGCCTTGCTGCTCCCATCGGCCCGGCCTGCTCAGCGCGATCTGCCCGATCTGGGTCGGATCGTTTCCGGCTTCCGGGAACGATCCGGACCAGAAGCCGGACTGGGCAGCATGCGGACCAGAAGCCGTCGACTCAGACCTTGGCGGACTCAGACCTTGGCCGACTCGATCTTCAGGTCGTTGGCGACCATCATCTTCACCAGCGTCGGGAAGTCGACGTCGCGAGTCCAGCCCAGCTTCTCGTGGGCCTTCGTCGGGTCGCCCATCAGCAGATCGACTTCGGCCGGACGGTAGAACTTCTGGTCCTGGCGGACGTAACGGTGCCAGTCGGGCATACCGAGCTCCTCGAACGCGAGTGACACCAGTTCCTCGCCGCTGTGGGTCTCGCCGGTGGCCACGACGTAGTCGTCTGGCTCGTCCTGCTGGAGCATCAGCCACATCGCCTTCACGTAGTCGCCGGCGTAACCCCAGTCGCGCTTGAAGTCGAGGTTGCCGAGCACCAGCTCGTCCTGCAGTCCGAGCTTGATCCGCGCCGCCGCATTGGTGACCTTGCGGGTGACGAACTCGAGGCCGCGACGGGGACCCTCGTGGTTGAAGAGGATGCCGCTGCAGGCGTACAGGTCGTAGCTCTCGCGGTAGTTCACGGTGATGTCGTGGCCGAACACCTTGGCGCAGCCGTAGGGCGAGCGCGGGTGGAAGGGAGTGCGCTCGGTCTGTGGGGTCTCGCGCACCTTGCCGAACATCTCCGACGAGCTGGCCTGGTAGAAGCGGATCTTGTTGTTCTGGGCGCCCCCGACCATGCGCACCGCTTCCAGCATGCGCAGCACACCGAGGCCGGTGATGTTGGCGGTGAGCTCGGCCTGGTTGAAGCTGAGGGCCACGAACGAGATCGCGCCGAGGTTGTAGACCTCGTCGGGCTGGGTCAGCTCGAGCGCCTTCACCAGCGACGGCAGGTCGGCGAGATCGCCCGGGACCGGTTCCACGTACGGAAACTCGTCGCGCATGGAGGTGAACTTGGGGTTGTTCTGGCCCTTCACCATGCCGAAGACCTCATAGCCCTTGCCGTGCAAGAACTCTGCGAGGTGCTGGCCGTCTTGGCCGGTGACGCCGGTGATGAACGCGCGGGGCATAAGGAAGTCTTTCGGCTCGTGAAGTCGATTGATTCTAGGGGCGCTGCGTCGGTTGCCGGTCGCATCCGTGCAGACGACGCCACGACGCGGCTCGACCACTAACCTCGCACGGACATGGCTCCGCTGCGCGTTGCGTTCGACACAGGACCGCTGCATGGTCCGAAAACAGGGATCGGCTACGCGGTGGAGGCCATGCACACGGCGCTCAGCGCACGCGACGACGTGTACCTCACCGACTACGTGCTGTCGTTTCGCGCCGAACTCGCGCCAGGGACGCGACGGCTCCCCCTTCCGGCGGCGCTGGCCCACCGGCTCTGGGCGCGGACGCCGCATCCTCGGGTGGATCGCTGGCTCGGCGACTGCGACCTCGTCCACGGCACGAACTACGTGGTGCCGTCGACCCGGCTGCCTCGGCTGGTCTCGGTGTACGACTGCTGGTTCCTCGACCATCCCGAGCTCGCCAACCCCGTCGTGCGGCGTGCCGGCGGGGTGCTCCGAGCTGCGGTCGCCGCTGGCGCGGTGGTCCACACCAGTTCTCACGCCACCGAGTCGCGTGTTCGCGATCTGTTTCCGGGCGCGGCGGTGCAGACCGTGCACCTCGGGCCGCTGACACTTTCCGCCCCGGCGGCGACCGCCCCGATCCCCGAGCTGGTCGGCCGACCATTCGTCCTCGCGATCGGCACGCTGGAACGCCGCAAGAACGTGCCCACGCTGGTCCGCGCGTTCGGACGGCTCGCCGGTGAGCATCCCGAGGCCATGCTGGTGGTCGCCGGCGGATCGGGTGACGACGACGAGGCCGTCCAGCGAGCGATCGACTCGCTCGGCACCCCAGCCGCCGGCCGCGTCCTGCTCACTGGTCGCGTCGACGAGCCCGTTCGTTCCTGGCTGCTGCACGAGGCGACGGTGCTCGCCTACCCGTCGCTCGACGAGGGCTTCGGCTTCCCGCTCCTCGACGCGTTCCAGGTGGGTACCCCGGTCGTTGCCGGTCGGGCCGGTTCCATCCCCGAGGTTGCGGGCGACGCCGCGCTCCTGTGCGAACCGCTCGACGATGCGCAGCTCGCCGACGCGCTGAGCCTCGCACTGACCGACGAGGCGACACGGGCGCGGTTGATGGCCGCCGGTCATCGGCGGTGGCGGGACTTCGGGTGGGAGCGCTGCGCCACCGACCTGATCGACCTGTACGGTCGAGTCGTGCGGCGCGACGTGGACGAACTGCGATGACGGTCGGCGTGGTGTGCGGCGGCGTCGGCGCCGCAAGGTTCCTGCGAGCACTTGCGGGCGTCTGGCCGGCAGCCCAGACCACCGGTGTCGTCAACACGGGCGACGACACCGTGATGCACGGTCTGTCGATCTCTCCCGACCTCGACACCATCACCTACACGCTCGCCGATGCGATCGATCCCGAGCGCGGTTGGGGATTGCGCGACGAGTCGTGGCGGGCGATGAGTGCGCTCGGTCGGTTCGTCGTCGTACGACCCGACGGTTCCACGGCCGCCCCCACCTGGTTCAACCTCGGTGACCAGGACCTGGCGACGCACTTCTACCGGACTGCCCGGCTCGCGGAGGGAGCGTCGCTCACGGAGGTGACGGCGGAGATCGCTCGGGCCTTCGGCCTCGTGCAGCAGCTGGTACCGATGTGCGACGAGCGGGTCACCACCATGGTCACCCTCGCCGAGGACGGCATCGAGGTCCCGTTCCAGGAGTACTTCGTGCAGCGCCGTCACGGCGTCCCCGTCGCCGGCGTGCGGTTCGAAGGCGTCGAGCGCGCACGCCTCACCGCACATGCTCGCAGGGCGCTCGTCGACAGCGACGCCGTGGTCATCGCCCCGTCCAACCCGATCGTGTCGATCGGACCCGTTCGTGCCCTGCGGGAGGTCGACGCACTGCTCGGCGCCCGCCGCGACACCGTGGTGGCCATCTCTCCCATCGTCGGCGGTGCGGCGTTGAAGGGTCCCGCCGACCGGATGCTCGAGGAGCTCGGACACGAGCCGTCGGTGGTCGGCGTCGCTCGCCTGTACGCAGCCATCGCGGCCACGCTGGTGATCGATCCGGTCGACGCCCACCTCGCCGACGCGGTCGAGGCCGCCGGCATGCGGGCGCTGGTGACACCGAGCGTGATGAGCGATCCGGAGGTCGGCCACGAACTCGCACGCCGCACACTGGCGGCGGCCGGCATCAGCGGTTGAGGCCGCGTAGTCCCGTCGACAGATCCGTCCAGGACGCCCAGCTCAGGTGGATGCGGGCACGCGTCGGAGCGAGCGCGAAGCGAGCGACGTCGTCCACGCGTCGCGGTGATGTCGACGGGGTACGGCCGTCGGGGCCGGCGACCATGTCCCAGACGTCGCGAATCGAGGTGGCCACGCCGGTACCGACGTTGACGACCAACCCACTTCCTCGTTGGGACGCGCGAACGAGGGCATCGACGACGTCGTCGATGTAGACGAAGTCGCGGGTCTGACGACCGTCACCGTGCACGACCGGGGCAACCCGCTCACGCAGCGCCTGCGCGAACGCACCGATCACTCCCCCGTCGGCGCGTTGACGAGGGCCGTAGACGTTGGCGCACGCCAGTGCGGTGTACTCGACGGCGTGCAGTTCGCGATACACCGAGAGCAGTTCCGCGACGGCACGGGTGACGACGCCGCGCACGCCGACCGGCGCCCACGGCTGGCCCTCCTTGATCGGCTGGTCCTTCCCCGGCACATCGCCGTAGAGCGACACCGCCGAGAGCGCGACCACGACCTTGGCCCCGCCGGATCGGCGGGCGCTCTCCAGCACCGACATCACCGACGCGAGCGTTGTCGCTGCCGTGGTCTCGGCGGGCTGGCCGGGCGGCAGCACGCCGAGGTGGTAGATGACGTCGGGTTGGCGCAATGAAACGACCGCGTCGAACTCGGCAGCGGAGGCGTCGAGCGTGTGGATCTTGAGCTCGCCATTGGCCCGCCGGGCCTCGGACAGGTTGCCGAGTGAACCCGAGCCGAGATGGTCGACGACGTCGACGGCGTGACCCTCGGCGAGCAATCGCTCGGTGAGGTGGGAGCCGATGAACCCGGCCCCACCCACGACGAGCACCTTCACGTGACGTCGGGGTCGGGGCGTCGGGCGGACACGAGGTGGTCGCCCGGGGCGACGACGCCGTCGGCGCCCAACACGCTGCTCCGAACGAGCGAACCTTCTCCGACCAGGCCCATGACCACCGAGTCTGTCACCACGGCGCCGGAGCGTACGACCGCCCCGGGGATGAGGACCGACCGCGTGATCCAGACGTTCGACTCGACCATGGTGCGCGGGCCGACGACCGAATCGACGATGACCGCCGACGCGTCGACGTTGGCGCCGGGATCGACGGCGACGCACCGATCGTGGCGACGGCGCCCGGTGACGACATCGATGTTCGCCTGGAGGTAGAACTCGGGACGGCCGGTGTCGAGCCAGTAGTCGTCGGTGGCCACCGCGAACAGTCCGCCACCGGCTGCCACTTCGGGAAACGTGGCGCGCTCGATCGACACCCGCTCCCCCTGAGGGATGCGAGCCAGCACCGACGGCTCGAGGACATAGGTACCCGCGTTGATCAGGTTGCTCGGTGCCGTGCCGGGGGCCGGCTTCTCCACGAAACGGGCGACCCTGCCGTCCGGGTCGAGGGCGACGACACCGAAGGCCGACGGATCCGGCACACCGATGAGGTGCAGGGTCGCCTCGGCACCCTTGCTGCGATGGAACCGGACCAGATCCGACACGTCGAGGTCGGTGAGCACGTCGCCGTTGGCGACCACGAACGTGTCGTCGATCCCGGCGACGTCGGCGGCGAAGCGGATCGCGCCGGCGGTGTCGAGGGGCTCGGGCTCGACCGCATAGCGCAGGCTCACACCGGCGCATTCACCATCAGGGAACGCGAGCATGAACGGCTCCGGCTTGAACCCGAGCGCGAACGTGACCTCGGTGATCCCACCGCGGGCCAGGTTCTCGACGAGCCGCTCGATGATCGGGACGTGCCCGACCGGGAGCATCGGCTTTGGGATGGACGACGTGAGCGGTCGCAACCGCGTGCCGAAGCCGCCGACCAGCACGACCGCGCGCATCAGCCGCCGGTGGTGCTCGTGGCCGTGTCGGCAGTGGTGGTGGCGCCCGTGTCGGGCGTGGAGGGCACCGTGGTCGTCGAGTCACCCGACGGCACGGTGGTGCTCGTCACCGTTCCGGAACCGACGACGCCGAGGTCGGCGAGTCGTGCAGCGGAATCAGGCTTGGGGATGTCGTCGCCCTTGGGCACGACGGCAATCATGAAGACCATGCCGTTGTTCGTGAAGCGCAGGTCACGGAAGTTCGTGACGTTGTCGACGAAGTCGCCCGAGGTGTAGTCCTGCCAGACGCGGACCCGGATCTGGGTGTCCTTGCCGTTGCACTTGAAGTCCTTGGTGTCCCACTTGCGGGTCTCGCCGGGGCCGACCTGCGATGCGGGAAGTTCGAGCACCGTGTCAGAGAGCTTCACGTCGTAGATGTCGAGGAAGACCCCGAGACGAGCCTTGCGTCCCGTCGCGCCACCCGCTTGGGCGTGGTAGTGGATGATGCCGTCGGCGTCGTTGCCGGTCTCGACCTTGGTGAGGTCGCCGGTGCTCGCATCGAGCAGCTTCTCCGCTGCGGTGCCGGCCAGAGCGGGCAGGGTCTCGTCGCAGACCCGGATGCCGTAGGACATCGACCAGGCGTCGGTGGGCTGCGGGGGGCCGGTCTCGATGCCAGGCACGGTGGCCCGCGAGTAGGCGACGAGCGCGAGCATGAGGACGCAAACGGCGGTCACCACGGCGGGGAAGGTCGTGCCGCCCTGGAAGCGGACTCTCTTGCCCTTGCCACGCGAGGCGAGCTTGGCGACTTTTTTGGCGGACGATGACGGGGCCACGAGGGTGCGAGGCTATCGCCTCGGCGGACCAAAAGCTGTCAGGGGCGGGCTCGACCCAGGGAGCGGACCAGGCGCTCGTAGGCCGCGGCGACGGCAGCAGGCGATGCGGCCCCCAGCACCCACGATCGACCGGCGGCGCCCATGGCCCGGGCAGCAGCCGGATCGGCGAGGAGCCCGGCCAGCGCGCCGCAGAACGCCTCGATGTCATCGGGGGGCACCGCGACCCCTCCCCCGCTGGCTGCGAGCATCCGTGGGACCTCGGTGTCGGGGTCGATCGCTGCCAACACCGGCCGAGCGGCAGCCAGGATCGAGTAGGTCTTGGACGGCACGCTCACCTTGCCCAGACCGGACTTCAGCGGCACCAGGTGAACGTCGCCGGTGGCGAGCACCTCCGACACCCGGTCCTTGGGCTGATATCCGCTGAAGATCACGTTGGGCAGCCCCGCCGCCTGGGCCTCGAGGGATGCCCGGGCGGCGCCGTCGCCGTTGATCAGGAACACGGCGTCGGGGAACCGGGCCGCTGCGGCGACCACCATCTCCAGCGACTGCGAGAAACCGACGTTGCCCGCGTAGAGCACGACCGGACGGTCGTCGATGCCCAGTTCGGCGCGCAGCGCGGTGTGGCGGTCGGCGGGCGAGATGAACGCAGTGTCGACGAAGTTCGGGATCACGTGCACCCGATCACGGCGGGCGGGCCGCATCTTGCCGGCGACGTTGTCGCGCAGATCGTCACTCAGGACCGTGACGGCTGCGGCCCGCGCGTAGCTGACCAGCTCGAGCCACCGTGCCACCGCGATGATGCGCCGGTCCGTGATCGCGCCGGTTTCGACCGCCGCGTCGGGGAAGACGTCCTGGATGTTGAAGACCAGCGGCCCTCGCCGCACCAGATGAGTTCCCCACCCGGTCAGACCCATCGTGAGCGGAGGCGACATGGCGATGACGGCGTCGACCCGGCCACCACGGAGCGACGCGAGCCCGGCCAGCGCGCTGAACCCCACGAAGCCGAACGCACGGCGGAGCAGGTTGCGCTTGTCGTTGCCCGGAAACGGATGGACCCGGGTGACGGATCCCCACGACGTCACTTCGGTCCGCACGAGGCGCCCCTGCCATCCGGGCTCGATGCGATGCTCGCGATACCACGGCAACGCGGTGACGACATGGATCTCGTGGCCGAGCGCCGCCAGTTCGTGCACGATGCGCGTCATGACCTCGCCGGTGGGCGCGGTGTCGGGCGCGAAGTGCGGGCAGAGCACCGCCAATCGGAGCGGACGTTCGGTCATGACGCCGACAAGGCTCGCGCATACACGTCGGCGAGCGCTGCTCCACTCGCCTTCGAGGTGAAGTCGGCGGCTCGTCGATGCCCGGCTTCCACCAGTTCGGCGCGACGAAGCCGCACCTCGTCGATCGCCCCTGCCCACGCATCGGGGTCCAGCGGACAGACCAGTCCGGCGTCGCCGACGATCTGTGGCATGCAGGTGGCATCGCTGCACACCACGGGAGCGCCGAGCACCATCGCCTCGATGAGTGGCGCACCGAAGCCCTCGTACTGGCTGGGGAAGACCATCGCATCGGCCATGGCGAGCAGGCCGTTGCGGTCGGCGGCGGGGACTCGGCCAAGGCGGCGGACCCGGCGGTCGGTGTCCGCGGCGACGACTCCCTCGGCCATCCCCACGCCTCCCGTGAGCACCAGGCGGAGGTCCGCATCGGTCCAGTGCGAGCGCATCATCTGCAGCAGGAACGCGTGCTGCTTGTGGGGATGGGTGACCGCCGGATAGACGAGAATCGGGCCGCCGCCGAGGTCGTATCGGGCGCGTAGCTCCGCTTCGGGCGTCACCGCGTCGGCGAGTGCCGGCTCGATGCCGTGGGGAACGATCATCACGCGGTCCTCGTGCACCCCGTAGGCCTCGACCACGGACCTGCGCACGTAGTCGCTCGGCACTGCGACCACCGTCGCTCGACGCGCCGACGACGGGATCACCGAGTGCAGGTAGGCACGTTTCACGCGTGAGAAGTACTCCGGGTACGTCCGGAACTGGAGGTCGTGGATGGTGAGCACGTACGGGCGGTGCGCGCGGACGGGTGCTGTGCCGCCGCCGTGGTGCACGAGGTCGACGTCGCCCGTGTGGCGCCGGAGCCAGGTTGCCTCGCCCACGATCCTCCGAACTCGCCCGGAGCTCTCGAACTCGGGCTCGATCATGTCGGTGACGGCCGCGAGCTCCGGGTGCGCTGCGGCGAGTCCCTTCGCCGCGACCACTCGGGGCCGCCATTGCGGCTCGGGTTGCTCGGCGAGACCGAGCAGTTGACGCACGAGGTACTCCTCCGAGCCACCCACTGCGCCCGGGACGCACCAGAGCATGTTGACCAGCACGTCGGTCATGGCACCAGCTCGCGGTACGCCGCGGCGGTGAGAGCGGCCGTCGTGGCCCAGCTGCGACGTTGGACGCGAGCGAGTCCTTTCGCGGAGAGCTCGTTGCGGCGCCGGATCGCCTCGTCGATGCCACGGGCGATGTCGGCGGCGTCCTTGGGGTCCACCAGCACTGCGGCGTCGCCCGCGGTCTCCTCCGTGGCCGTGCCACGGCTGGTGACGACCGGGATGCCCTGCGCCATCGCCTCCAGCACCGGGAGCCCGTACCCCTCGCGCTCACTGGGATAGCAGAACGCGGAGGCACCCCCGTACAGGCCGTTGAGATCCTCGGCGGGCACGAACCCCAGGAAGGTCACCCCATCACCCGGCTCGACACCAGAATCGCCCCAGCCGTCGGCGCCGGCGACGACGAGCGGCAACGGATGCCGGAAGTGGCGCAACGACGCGACCAGACCGCGGAGGTTCTTGCGTGGCTCGACCGTGCCGGCGAACAGCAGGTATTGGTCCGGCAACCCGTACCGGGCGCGGACGCGGGCGATGTCGGACGGCGTCGCCCGCTCGGTCTCCACACCAAGCGGCACGAGCCTGAGGCGCCGGTCGTCGATCCCCGCCGACGCGCACTCGTCCATCGTGGTCTGACTGCAGCAGAGCACGAGATCTGCTCGCCGGCGGATGATCTCGAGGCTGCGATTGAAGATCCGCACACCATGTCGAGTGAAGTTCTGCGGTTCGTGAAGAAACGCGAGGTCGTGCAGCGTGACGACCAACTTCGCGTCCGTGGGGCACGGGATGAGCGTGGTCGCGTGGGCGATGTCGACCCGACCCGTGGCCCGTTCGACCTTCGGACGGTCGAAGCGCAGCCACGCCTCGTAGAGCCAAGGTGAGGCGATGGGCAGGTGCGCGACCGGGATCGTGGGG
>JBBQTC010000013.1:0-61228 GCA_038234785.1 Acidimicrobiales bacterium | reverse complement strand
CGGGCATATCGATCCCTCTTTGTGTCAAGTGGTTCTTCGTCAGGGCTGTTGGGGCGCGTGGAGGTAGGCCCGTGACAGCGGCGGCTGTCCGGGTTTAGGGTTGGTGTTGGGTCCGGGAGTGGCTCAATCCGAAGTGCCGGGGTCCAGGGTTTCGCCGGCCGCGCTGGATGTGAGAGTCGTTCCCTGAATTGCCCTCCCGGGCCTACTTGTTCGCAGCGTCGAGGCGGAGTTGGCGGAACACTCGATCGGAGATTTGGCGCTTCAACGCGCGGCGGGCTTCGCGCGGTGTCTTGCCCTCGGCGAGCTTGCGGTCGTAGTAGCCGCGGCCCTCGCTGTGGCGGTGACGGATCTGGGTGACCGCGATCATGTGCAGCGCATGGTTCAACGTTCGGTTCCCACGACGCGACAACCGGTGCACGGTTCGGCCCGATGAGGAGAACTCGACCGGGGCGGTGCCGTTGTAGGCGGCGTAGTGCCCGGCCGTGGGGAACCGGGCGATGTCGCCGGAGTAGCCGATCAGCGTGGCGGCGATGATCGGGCCGACACCGAAGATCTCTGTCAGCGACGAACCGGAGGCGATGACCTCGTCGGTCATCCGTGTGCGGGCCCGCTTGGCGCGGTCGTCGAGCATGATGATCTCCGACAACAGGTCATAGGCCAAGTCGAGCCGCTGGCGTTGCGTCGCTGACATCGGCGCGATGCCGGCGAGGATCTGTTCGGCCTGCTTGACCACGATTTCCTTGCGGATCCCACCCGGCACCAACTCCGCGACCAGCGCATGCAGGCGGCAACACGCCCGCGACTTGGCGCGGCTGATGTCCAACTGGTTCTTGGCCAACAAACGCAGGATCGTGACGTGATCCTCGACCCGCACCGCCGCCAACTGCGGTGGGCGCAACGCTGCGACCGCGACAGCGCGGGCGTCGTTCGCGTCGTTCTTCGTCGACCGACCAGAGCCCAACAGCCGAACCCGCGACGACAACGTGGCCGGCACATCCACGACCGTTTCACCGCGAGCGACGAGCTGTTGAGCGAGCAGATAGCCGAGCCCACCAGCGGACTCGATCGCCCACGACCGGCACTCGAACGGTGCCGCCCAAGCGAGCAGATCACCGACCTGACGGCTGGTCGTGCGGACCTCGAGATGTGCGAGCTCGGTCTCGTGTTCATCGATCGCGCACGCCGCGTGAAGCCCCTTGTGCGGATCGATCCCAATGATCACTGACATCACTGATTCCCCTTCCGTGGTTGATAGGAACCGCGGTGGGCACTCCTGGTTGAAGATCATCCTGCGCGCCTCTTTCGAGCCACACCACGGCCGATTCACCCGGCGGCTGGCACCTCGTTCGGAAGCCAACCCACAGGCGGCAGGCAGTTCATGAGCCAGACCGCCGAGCGAACCGAAACGCTACGAACGAGCCGCAACGCCATCAAGATCAAACAACCAGGCAGTTCTGTACGGACCGGCCTCTGCTCTACTCAGCCTCGCCGCCCCCGCGCAGCAGATCGCGGAGTTGCTCGTGCTTCATCGTCGCGACCAGTTCTGCGATGCCCTGCAGCGTGTCGGTAAGGCTGGCTGCCGGTGCGAGATCCGGGTCATCGTCGGCGAGCGCAGCAACGACGATGAGAGCGGCGGACAGCCTGAGTTCGATCTCCTCAGCGTCTCCAAGAACGTCGTCGTTGACAGCTTGCAGCAGGTGAGCACGCAGCACGGTCCTCAGTTCGTCGTCTCCGAGCCGCACCACATCTTCTATACGTGAAGCATCGGTCAGCTTGAGCGTCTCACGGGTCTTGCGTCTTTCTGCGCTCGGCTTCACCCGACGTGGGGTGAGATCAACCTCGAACGCATGCTCCATCCGGGGAACATGCGTGCCCGTGAATGTGACGTTCACCAACCCGGGCAGCTCCAGGTTCAGTCGTACCGGTCCCGGTCCCAACGTGTCTCGATGCACCGGTCTCGACAACACCCGAGCCACCGCCGCCCCACCCGCCAGGCTGGCCACCCACCCAAGGGCCGGATGCTGCTCTGCACCCAGCACGAAGGAGCTGCCATCGCCGAGAAAGCTCCCAGTTCGGCGACCCTTGAGAACCGCGAGCCGTGAGAACGCTTTGCCATTCGCAGCGAACCAGAGAATGGTCGTGTTCGACCAGAGGGAGAATCCGAGAGCACGCCAACCGTCCGACGCAGCCGTCAACTCGAAGACCACTTCAGCCAACGGAATTTCGCCGTGCGAGAAGCTCTCCAACCGGCCAGCCTCATCGAAACGAAGCGACGCTCTCGGCGCCGAGAACCAACTCGAACTCGGCCGAACACCAACGAATTGCTGCGTACCCTCGTCGAACCTCACATCGCCAAGGTTTCGGGATAGTCGAGAGCTGGTTTCCGATTTGTTGTACACCGTGCTCAGGCAGCCCCACTCGACGAGCAGTCGGGCAGATCCCGTAGTCCGCTCCAAGGCTTCCTGAGGCCTCATCGAATACACCTGAGTAAGCAGCGTCGCTACCTCATCATCGTTCACCCGACAAGTCCCTCCGAGATCCCCGCCTGCACGAACAGAGCGGCCGCAACCAGGAGAGTCCTTCTTCGCGGCATCGGCGCATAGTGCCCGGTATGTGCGCTGCGCGCAAGGGTCTTGACGGTAGATGAGGTTCTGGGCAGGCTGATTGGATGATCTCTTCTTCGTCGCCGGATCAGCCGTCGCCTGTGGTGGTCTTGCTCGATGCCTGGAGGCTGGCGAGGATCTTGATGTTGTGCGTGATCCGGTCGGCGCGTTCTTCGCTACGGAACCTCAACGTCAGCGCGTGGGTTGCTCGAGTTGGCGGCGTCGGCGTTCTTGGTGTGTGGTACGTCGTCGTCTGACCCGTTGGTGTTCGATGAGATCGAGGAGCAGTATCTGCCGGAGTGGCCTGTCCGGGGCAACGCAGCCCACCAGAAACGCCGCTACGCGTTGCAGGCCGCAATCCTGACCGCGACGGGTGTGGAACCCGAAGACACCTCGTGGTGGCGAGCCGACAACTTGTGGTCGTACGTGTTCGACGCAATCGTGGCGTTCGTACGTGCCGCGTCGCAGCGTCGCCAGTTGCCGGTGGCAACAATCTGCATCGCGTTGCGCGACCAACCCTGACCATCCTTGTTGTTGCGGCCGCGACGATTGTGGTGTCGCGTTGATGGGCTTCCCACCCGTTTCACCATTTGGAGGCGCTGTCATGTCCGCTACCACCGGGGTGCTCGTTCGCACCCATGACGACGATTTGTTCACCAACCCTGAAGCGCTCGCGCTCACCGGGTTCCTGGCCGGCTACTCCGGGCTGACACGCGAGGCATACGCGCTCGACCTACGCCTCTACAGCGGGTGGGTCACCTCGGCCGGGATGCGACTGTTCGATGTCCGCCGCGCACACATCGAAGCGTTCGCACGCGATCTGGAAGCCAACGGGCGCGCCCGCGCCACGATCGCTCGCCGGTCAGGAACCATCACCTGCTTCTACCGGTACGACGAACAAGAGGGTCTGATCGAACACTCACCAGCTGTGCATGTTCGGCGACCAAAGATGGACTACGAATCCCACGCCATCGGCCTTGACCGCAACGAACTCGGCGCGATGCTCGTCGCCGCCGGTCTCGCCGGTGCACGCGACCACGCACTGATCTCACTGCTTGCGCTCAACGGGCTACGAGTCTCCGAGGCCATCGGCGCCCGGATCGAAGCCCTCGCGCTCGAACGCGGGCACCGCACCCTGACAGTGGTACGCAAGGGCGGCAAGACCGTCACCATGCCACTCGCCCCGCGCACAGCCCGAGCGGTCGATCTTGTTGTTGGCGAACGGTTCGAGGGCACCATTCTGTTCGGCAACGACGGCGAACGCCTCGACCGCCATGCCGCGGCTCGGATTGTGCGCCGCATCGCGAAAGCAGCCGGGATCAACAAACAGATCGGCCCGCACACGCTGCGCCACGGGTTCATCACCGCCGCCCTCGATGCCGGCGTCCCGCTGCGCGACGTCCAAGAAGCCGCATCCCACGCCGACCCCAGAACCACCATGCGCTACGACCGAGCCCGCGTCTCGCTCGACCGCCACGCCACCTACATCGTGTCGACATTCATCGCCGGCGCCGCCCGCTCACCAGCCGACCGGACATGACCACCATCACCCGAAGGATGGTCGCTGACTCCTACACCGCGTGAAGGGACTCACCCCGGCCGGAGTGGAAGCACACCGAAATCGGAACGCTGAACCAGCTTTCGCGTGCAGCCATCAGCGGCGGTGCGAGCATTTGAGATCAACGGGCCGGTGCCACCGAATATCTACAGATAGGGCGGGTCACTGGCACACGGTCACTGACAGCCAAAGACGGCGGGCGTCGCCCGCAGCTGGATCCCCGCGTTGACGACCGACACTTGAACATTGTCTTCTGCCACCAGTGTCATTCGTCCGGCGAGCGCCTCAGCATCCTTACCGCCCACACTTGAGTACTCGGCCTCATCAAGGTCGACGTCGACGCTCCACCAATGAGCGTCGAAGGCAGCCTCCAAGTGAAGGTGGTGCCGCGAACCTTGGCAGTTCGGTTCAACAACCGACCCGCACGGCAACGGCTCAGTCCGCACGGAGAGCTTGACGGATTTCGAGTCGCCCACATTCACTCTCGACGACGTCGCTGGCGGTCCCTGGCAGGCGTCTGTGTTGCCGCAGCCCGCAGCTAACAGGATCGCGGACCCCACAGCGCAAGCCCGGTGCCACGGCACTATCGATCGCAACCGAACTCCTTCCAAGCGGAACGCTCCGCCACGTGAGCGTCGGATTCCGTTGCACGACTCGTCATTTCAGGTGACTGCACTCGTCGCCGGTGATCGCAGCCAGCGCGCTGCGGACGATGACCGACAGGTCGATGGTGCCGACCATGGCCCGCCCGATGGCCGCGGGCTCGCGCGGGACCTCGGGCGGCGCAGGCAGCGGCAGCCCGCCCAGGAACGTGTGCCACTCGGGTGACTCCCACGGGTTGGTGGGCTCGGGCTGGCGGGTGACGACGACCGGTGACGCGAGGCGCAAGTGACGCTCGCCGGTGCGCGCCCGTGACCCGACGCGTGGACGCTCGGTGACCTCGTCGGTGGGAGCACAGCGCCACTGCACCAGCAGTTCGGGCCGCGCCACCAACTCGTTGGCGAACGCAAGCAGGGTGGCGACCGAATGCTTGCACGGATCGTCGAAGTCGGGGCACGTGCAGCTGACCATCAACTCACCCGACTCCGGTGTGAGCCGCGTGAGTTGGGAGCGCAGTGCCTCGGCCGAACCATCGGAGAAACGGTCGATGACCTGAACGGTGGCCACCACGTGGTACGGATGATCGCGACTGCCCACGACCGTCGCCGTGAGTGTCCCGGTGGAGATCTCGAGCCGGGTGACCGCTCGATTGGCGACGTAGGTCTTGCCTCGGCGGAAACGGGCGGGGTCGGCCATGCCCGCCACCGTCACCGACAGCAAGGTGCTGGCCAGCTTCCCTGCCGGGTGCGGCTCGGCGTGGAACTGCCCGGGGATGACGACGATGCTCATTGCCGGCCGCCCCTCATGATCCGCGAACCTTGGAGTGATCGAGCATCACCAGGTCGCGCAGGTCGTCGGTGCTGAGCTCGCTGAGCCACGCCTCGCCCGTGGTGCCGACGACGGCGTCGGCCAGTTTGCGCTTGTCGTTGATCAGCGCGTCGATACGTTCCTCGACCGTGCCCTCGGAGACCAGCTTGTGGACGAACACGGTGCGCGACTGACCGATGCGCCACGCCCGGTCGGTGGCCTGGTCCTCGACGGCGGGGTTCCACCATCGGTCGTAGTGCACCACCTGCGAGGCGGCCGTGAGGTTGAGGCCAGTGCCACCGGCCTTCAACGACACGAGCAGGAGCGGCGAGGTCGCGGTGCCGGCTTGGAACTGTTCGACCATTCGGTCGCGTCCGTTCTTGGTGACACCGCCGTGCAGGAACGGCACCTGCTGGGAGAACCGCTCCTGCAGGTGCCGCTGGAGCAGGAGCCCCATTTCGCGAAACTGGGTGAACACGAGCGCCTGCTCGCCCGCATCGAGCAGATCGGTCACAAGCTCGTCGAAGCGGTGCAACTTGCCCGACCGACCGGCGAGCTTCGAGCCGTCGCCGAGCGCATGCGCGGGGTGGTTGCAGATCTGCTTCAGCCGGGTGAGCGCGGCGAGCACGAGGCCGCGGCGCCGCATGCCGCTGGCCGCCTGAGCGTCCTTGAGGAGATGGTCCACCACGGCTTGATACATGTGGGCCTGCTCGCGGGTGAGCGGCGCCCACGCGATCTGCTCGACCTTGTCGGGCAGATCGGGGACGAGCGACTTGTCAGCTTTCGTGCGACGCAGCAGGAACGGGCTGGTGAGCGTGCGCAGGGCCGCGGTGGCCGCGGCGTCGTGGCCCCGCTCGATCGGCTGGGCGAACCGCTGACGGAACTGCGTGGCGTTGCCGAGCAGACCCGGGGCGACGATGTGGAAGATGGACCACAGCTCGGAGAGCCGGTTCTCGACGGGCGTACCCGTGAGCGCGATGCGCTGGTCGGCGGAGATCGCACGCATGGCGCGCGCCGTGTTGGTGTCGGGGTTCTTGACCGCCTGGGCCTCGTCGAGCACCACCGTCGCCCACGGCACCTGCTGCATCAGCGCCAGGTCCTTGGCGGCGACCTGATAGGTGGTGACGATGAGATCGTGCGCGGCGACGGAGTTGAGGAAGGCGGCGTCGGTGGCCCGACCGGTGCCGTGATGCACCATCACCCGCATCAGCGGGGCGAACCGTGCGGTCTCGGCCTCCCAGTTGCGCACCACCGAGAGCGGGCAGACGACGAGGTGCGGGCCAGGTATGCCGGCCAGATGGGCCAGCGTCGTGGGGGTCTTGCCCAATCCCATGTCGTCGGCCAGACACCCACCGAGACCCAGCCCGCGGAGGAACTGCAGCCATCCGAGCCCGCGCAGCTGGTACGGGCGGAGGGTGGCGGTGAACCCGGGGGGCACGACGCCGTCGCCGATCTCGGCATCGGGGAGACCGGCCAACAGATCGCCGGCCCAGCCCGTTGCGTGCATCGTGTCGACCGACGCATGCAGGTCGCTCGCCGCGGTGGCCGCCTCGAGCTCACGTTCGAACTCTGCGGCGAGCGCCAGCAGTTCGAGCGCGCTCATCTCGCTGTGGTGGGCACGATGCTCGGCGAGGTTGGCGAGCGCCCGCCGCGCCTCGGCGCGGTCGAGCTGCACCCAACGACCGCCGACCTCGATCAGGTTCGCCCCGTCCTCGGCAGCGCGCCGCAGGACGTCGTCGGGCACCGGCGTGTCGTCGACGACCACCTGCCACTGCACCAGTGCCGTGGCTGCGAACCTTCCGCTGCCGGCCTCGTCCTTGGGCTGGGCCGTCGCTCTCGTCGTGGTTCGACGGCGAGTGAGCTTCTCCGGGGCGACGAGCTCGATGCCGGAGGTGGCGAGGAGATCGATTCCCTCCAGCAGTGCCGCCGCCGCCTCCAGACCAACGGCTGGGTCGCGCTCGGCCAGCCAGACGGCGAGTTCGGGGACGGCGGCGCCGATGGCATGCGTGGCCGCCGCGTGGCAGTCGCGCAGAAGCGGGACGAATCGCTCCTCTCGGGCGAGTGAGCGCGCTGCGGGGCTGAGGGTGGTCACGTCGTCGGCGGTGCACCAGCGACTGCGATCGTCGGCGTCGACGATCTCGAAGGTGAGCGGCCATTCGCCACCGGGCTGGACGTTCCCCTCGTCGTCGTCAGGTGTCGGCAGGCCGAGTCGGAGGCGGGCACGCAGAATCGGCTCTCCGTCGGCGCGACGAGCCATCGCGGCGAACTCGAGTGCGATGTGGGTGACCGACTCGACGAGGTCGCTGCCGACCGGGAACTGACCGGTCTGGGCGATGAGGGCGCGGGTCACCACGCGTGTGGCCCGGGCGTTGACGGATCGGGTCTCGGAGAGCAAGGCATGCCACCCGCGTCCGGCGAGGGTGAGTCGGGTGAGGCGATCGACCAGCGCATGGAGCACCTCGACGGCGTGCACGGGTCCACCCGCGGCGACCACGGGCGGCATGCCCGGCAGCAGTGCGGTCTGCGCCGCAACGACGTCGGATGCGAGCGGCTGCCATTCGGCGGTCCACATCAGGTCGGCCACGTGGGTGAGCACGGGGAGCACGCGTCCGTGCTCGACGAGTTCGCTCGCGTACCGGTACACGTCGCCGAACCATGCGACCGAGGCGCTGATGCCGTCGTGCAGCGCGTCGAGTTGCCCGAGCGAGGCCAACGTCGCCGGGTCGATCCGTTGGCACATCACGCTGACCCGACCCTCGGGCAGGCTGAACGGCACCACGCGGGTGGAACCCGAGTACGCCATGCCGGGGCTGCGGGCGACTCTGGCCACCTCGTGGTGCAGATTGCCGCCGTACACGCCTCGGCCGGGCTGCCACGCCACGGCCTCGCCATCGACCCAGCTCAGCTGTAGCGCTGGTGGAGAGGTGGACGCGACCATCTGTCCAGTGTACGGAGCGGGTGCGCGCAGGTTCCCGGCGGGTCCGGTCAGTTTGCGGTGTCGCCCCACACTTCGCGCACCTTGGCGAACACGCCCTGGTCGAAGCTGAACTCGACCATGTTCCCGTCGGGGTCGGTCAGCGCGCAGACGTAGCCGATCGGTGGCGGCAACTGCTGCGGTTCCCATTGCAGGCACCCCTCGCTGCGTCCACGGGCAGCGACGTCGTCGACGTCGTCACGGGTGGGGACTTCGATGCCGAGATGGGCGAACGGCGCGAGTGTGGGCTGCGGACCGCCCGCCTGGTCGCGGATGAAGCTGACCAGGACCAGGATGAACGGCTTGTCGACCATGTCGGGCTGTCCCATCCAGGCTCCGTAGCCGTCGATGTCCTCGCGACGGTCGAGCAACCGCAACGGTGTGAAGCGCTCGTACCACGCGATCGTCGCGTCGATGTCGGTGCAGGGCAGCGCAACGTGGGTGAGGCGGGCGATCGCAGGTCCTGTATCTCCTCGGCTCATGGCGTCACCGTATCCGCCGCCGACGCGACGGCGCTCAGAACGCGAACGACTGGGTCGAGCCGATCTGCCAGGTGTGGGAGGGGTTGGTGAGGAACGAGCCCGGGGTGGCCGTGCGGATCACGGTCAGTGAGACCGGTGCCGATTCGGTGCCAGTGGCGTCGAGCGGCACATCGAGACGTTGGACGAACCCGGTGTCGCAGCCGCTGCTGACTGCGGCCGTCGGGTCGTCGGGGTCGCAGTACGCGGTGTTGACCGGGATGGTGACCAGGAACGCCGGACGCAAAGCGCCCGTGGGCTCCACACCGCGGAACATCACCGTGATCCCGTCGGGGGCCGATCGAGCGTAGGTGGTGCACGACACGCCGGGATCGCCGCCGACAAGTTCGACCGGGCCGCATGCGGATGATCCGTCGGGGCGCCGCCACGTGGCCTGTACGCGCACGCCGTCGGGCCGCTCGGTGTCGATCGACCGGAGGCCCACGGTGTAGACCGCGGTCCTCGGGCTGCGGACCGGCGCGCCCCGAAGGGCGACGGTGACCCGGTTGCCGGCGTCGTCGGCGACGAACAGCTGGACGCAGAGGAAACCCTCCCACCCGCCGGGCATGGCCTCGTCGAGCGTGACGTCACCGTCGACGACCGACACGGGTCGGTTCCGACCGGCGACGGTCCGCTGCTCGAAGGCGATCGTGAACCGTGAAGTGCCGGTGCGGTCGAGCCCCTGTTCGTTGACGGCCCACCCCGCGCAGTCGGCGTTCTCGACGAGCGCGTGCGATCCGTAGACGCGGGCCGTCCGAGCGTTCACCGACCCCGTGGTCGGGATGATGGAGTCGGTCGTGAACGCGTAGTGGACGTGGACGGTCGGGGCGAGCGTCTCGTCGGGCTGGCGTTGCTCGCCGAGGGCGGTGACGTTGAGTTGATCCGCGAACGGTTCGTCGAGACCGTCGAGCGGGATGGCGACGGTGACCGCACCGCCGATCTCGGCCCGGCCGGTGGCGCTGATCGCGAGCATCGATGCCGAGAGCGTGGCTCGTCCCGCCGACGCGTGCGCGCGCACGGTGTCGAGCGGCAGCGTGAGGCATGCGAGCAGGGTGCCCTGGCGGTGTTCGGAGTCCCACGTCTGCTGCCACTGTGCGTCGAACTCGGGTGCGGTGATCATGGTCAGCTTGTCGAGGGAGGTGCCGTCCGCCCACCGCCCGCTCAGCGCGATCGTGGAAGGCTGGTTGACCACGACAGCGATGGTGGGTCGGGTGGCCGGGGCGAGGAACGGGTCGGGGACCTTGCCGGCCTCGATGGAGCTGCACATGGTCGCGAAGTCGCCCGTTGCGGCGAACGGGAGCGAGGCCTGGAACGGGTCGAGTGCGGGTGTGCCGTCGGATGGGCCGTCGAGGATCCGGCCGGCCGCGCCGGGACATGTCTGCTCGGCACGGATGCATGCGTCGACGAAGCCGGCGTCGGCGAGCGCAGCGGTGGTGGCCGGGGCCACCGTGGCGTCGGTGAGCGGCAGTGTGGTGGGAGCGGTGCCGGGGCGGGCTCCCTCGAGCATCGGTGCCGGGTCGACGGGCGGGAGTGGGGCACGAGTCGCGACCTCCACCGGGGCGAGCGTCGCCGCGTCGACCGGGCCGTTGGTGCCGTCGCCGCCGATGGTCAGCGGCAGGGCTGCACCGGAGGGGACGGCCACGGTCGCGTCGTCGGGCAGGCCGACCAGTCGGTCCGTGTCGATCACCATCGTGTTGGCCGCCCTGGGGAGCGATCGCACCGGTGCTGCGCTCTCGAGGTCTGCGCCAGTGGGAATGGGATGCCCGACCACGGTGCCCGAGCTGGGCGCGGCCGTGGTGTCACCACGCATCGTGTAGCCCAGCGCGCCACCCACGAGCAGCATGGCCAGCGGGGCGCCGATCGCGACGAGGCGAGAGCGTTCCATCAGGCGCACCCGTAGTTCGCCGGATTGCGCAAGGCGACACCGACCGTGCCCGCGCCGACGTTGCCGGCTCCGTCGGCCGCGGTGGCAGTGATGGTGACGGGCAGCTCGAAGGCGACAGGACCGTTGGCGTCGATCACCAGGCGGAAGCGGTTTCCTGCGATCGGCGTGAGCCCGACCGACT
Organism: Acidimicrobiales bacterium; assembly: GCA_038234785.1. Taxonomy (GTDB): domain Bacteria; phylum Actinomycetota; class Acidimicrobiia; order Acidimicrobiales; family Ilumatobacteraceae; genus UBA668. Next base: position 50,102 of record JBBQTC010000013.1, on the reverse strand, counting down.
GCGGTCCGGTGGGACTCGTCCAGTTGGCGATCACGGACCGGATCGTGAGGGGCAACGTGGGGTCGGCGACGATGATGGTGACCTCGAGTTCGGCCTCGTCAGGGCAGGCATTCGCCGGTGCGACGTAGAGGTGGTCGCGGTTGGCCGTGAGCGTGACCGTCGGCGGGATCGAATCAAAGGGCAGCGTCGTCGGGGGCAAGGTGCTCGTGGTGGTCGTACTCGTGGTGGTGGTGCTGGTCGTTGTCGGTGCGCCGGCGATGGTGGTCGGCGGGGCGGTCGTGGGTGGCGACGTGGTGCCGGTGCTCGGGTTGGCATCGCACCCCATGCGCGGCAGGTCGCCGGTGTCGGCGTCGGTGGCGATCATTGCCAGTGGCACCCACGCCGGGCGGCCCGGTGCGTCCGGATGTCGAATCACGGCCCACCGGCTGTCAGTGATCCCCATCAGCCAGACGTCGTCACCGGCAGCGAGTTGACCGATGGATTGCGCGCCTTCGAGTGGACAGCTGAACAGGTCGACGGCGCCCTCAGCGGACCCCGGCGCGCCCGACGCGCTGGTGCTGTGCGCGGCGAACCACCCGACCCCGCCGGCGAGCAATGAGCCGGCCACGAGCGCGGCGCGTGCGCCGAGACTCCATCCGCTCACGCGGTGACTCCGAGGAAGGGCACGATGTCAGTAGAGCAGGTGGCAGAGCGACGCACGTATCTTCATCGGCTCAACTGGTCGTTCCCTCCAGCACTTGGAACATTTTCAGGTCGCTGTAGAAGTCGAGGGCGTAGTCGCCGCCCTCGCGGCCGATCCCGCTGATGCCACATCCGCCGAACGGGGCGGTGAGGTCGCGGACCAGGAAGCAGTTGGTCCAGATCGTTCCGGCGCGGATCGCGCGGCCCATCCGTTCGGCCCGTTCCTGTGAGCTCGTGTAGACGATCGCAGAGAGCCCGTAGGCGGTGCTGTTCGCCAGCCAGATGGCCTCGGCCTCGTCGGTGAACGTCTGAAAAGTGAGGACCGGCCCGAACACCTCGTGCTGGACGACCTCACTGTCGTTCGAGACAGGCTCGATGAGCGTGGGTTCGTACCACAGGCCGTCGTCTCCGCCGAGTGGGGACATCGCGCCGCCGCGCAGGATCGTGTCGCCGTGCGCGCTGGCCCGCTCGACGAACCCGGCCACTCGGGCCACGTGGTCGGGATGGATCATCGGGCTGATGGTGGTGAGCTCATCGCGCGAGTCGCCGAGCACGTGGAGGTCGGCGAAGTGGTGGAACAGGCGCAGGAACTCGTCGCGCACCGAGGCTTGGACGAGCAGGCGTGTACCGGCGAGGCACACCTGGCCCGAGTCGTCGAACTGCCCGGCGGCCTTCTTCGCGGCAGCTTCCAGGTCGGCGTCGGCGAACACCACGAACGGCCCCTTGCCGCCGAGCTCGGCCGTGAACGGCACGATGTTCTGTGCCGCGGACGTGCCGATGTGGCGAGCGGTCTCGGGCGAACCGGTGAAGCTGATCCTCTTCAGGCGCCGGTCGGCCACGAGCGCCGCGCCGACCTCCTCGCCGATCCCCTGGACGACGTTGAAGACCCCGGGCGGCATGCCCGCCTCGTGGCACAGGTCGGCCAACAGGCTGCACGACAGCGGGCTCCACTCGGCCGGCTTGAGGACGACCGTGTTACCGGCGGCGAGTGCGGGTGCGCACTTCCACGTGCTCAGCATGAACGGGGCGTTCCACGGGGTGATGACCACGGTGGGCCCCGCTGGCATGCGGATGACACGGTTGGCGGTGCCGTTGCTCGACCAGACCCGCTCGTCGTACTGCTCGGCAAGGTCGGCGTACGCGCGGAAGTTGCGGGCGCCGCGTGACAGGACACGGAGGCGCAGGCTCTCCTCGAGCATCGCCATGTCGAGGCATTCGACAGCGGCGAGGGAGGGCACGTGCTCGTCGATGAGGTCCGCCACCCGGCGCATCACGTCGCCGCGTCCCTTCGGGCCCATTGCCGACCACTCGGGGAACGCCGCGCTCGCGGCGCTCACCGCAAGATCGGCCGTCTGGGCATCGCCACGGGACACCTCGGCGAGCACGATCGACCAGTCGAGCGGTGAGCGGTCCTCGAACGTGGCCGGGCCGGCGACCCGTTGGCCGCCGATGTAGTGGTCGGTGCTGACCATCACGCCGCCGACGTCGACGCGGGTGCCGCGGACGAACGGGTCGTTCGCGCTCACTGGTAGCCCTCGGGCAAGATCGGGCGGACCCGGGGGAAGGGCAGTTCGCTGCGGTCGGTGGGCAGTGGGCGTCGCTGTCCGCGCAGCGGCCAATCGCCTCCCATCGCCGTGCTGAGCACCTCTTCGGTCTCGGTCGGCTGGGCGCCCACCTCGTCGCTGACCGGCTCGGGTCCCTCGACGATGTGGTTGGTGAGCGCCCCGAGGCCCTCGACCTCCACGGTGACGACGTCGCCGGGCACCACGCTGCGGCTGATGGCGGGCGTGCCCGACAGGATCACGTCGCCCGGCACCAGGGTGATCAGGCGGGCGATGTCGGCGACGAGGTAGTGCATGTCCCACGCCATCTCGTCGGTGCTGCCGTCCTGGCGGACCACTCCGTTGACCAGAGTGCGAATGCGCTTGCCGTGGAAGTCCCAGTCGGTGATCAGGCCCGGCCCGAGCGGGCACAGCGTGTCGGCGCCCTTCACCCGCAGCATCGAGCCGCTGTCGGTGTCGCGGAAGTCGTGCAGTCCGTAGTCGTTGGCGATCGTGTAACCGGCGATGTAGTCGCCGGCCTGGGCGTGGGTGACGTTGCGGCAGGTGCGCCCGATCACGATCGCGACCTCGCCCTCGTAGTTCAGCCACTTGCAGTTCGACGGACGGACCACGCCTGCACCGTGCGCGTTGAGCGCGCTGATCGGCTTGTGGAAGTAAGTGGGTGCAGGCGGCAGCGACACTCCGAACTCCAGCACCCGGCTGACGTGGTTGAGGTGACAGCAGATGATCTTGGTCGGTTCCACCGGTGACAGGTGCACGGCCTCGTCGACCCCGACGGTGCGGCCGTCCTTGGCCACCAGCCGGTCGTGCTCTCGCACCACCACGGTGGGATACCCGTCGAGGAGGATCCTTCGAATGTCGGCCACAACGATCCTTTCCGACCGGTCAGAGGGTCGTTTGGGGCCAAACTATAGTGTCGGCCCATGACTGCGATGAACGGCTTCATCTTCCCTCGCACCGAGCTGGGCGGGGCGTCGATGCTGCCGTCGATGCCCTGGCACTACAGCGGCGACCTGCTCACCGTGGAGTACCGCACGGATCCGTCGCGCGTCGCCGAACTGTTGCCCGACCCGCTCACCTTGGTGCCCGACGACCACGACCCTGGCGCCGTGGCGATGATCTTCGCCGACTGGCAGAGCTGCGGCGACGACTTCAGCGAGCTCGACGACCCGGTGCGCTCGCAGTACAAGGAGGCGTTCCTCGTGGTGCGCTGCGCGTACCGCGACACCATCTACAGCCGCTGCGTGTTCATCTGGGTCGACAAGGACTTCGCGCTCGTGCGCGGTCACTTCCAGGGGTACCCGAAGAAGCTCGGCAGCATCTGGCAGACGCGACCCGTCACCATCGGCAAGGCCGGGCCGCGGGTGGCGCCCGGCGGGCGCTTCGCCGGCACCGTCGCCGCCAACGACCGCCGCATCGTGAACGCGCGGGTGACACTGCGCGAACCGAGCGATGGCAACGGCTTCGTCAACGGACACGCGATGGTGCACTCCCGGTACATGCCCCGCATCGAGGGCGACGGCACCGACAGCTATCACGAACTCGTCACCATGAGCGGGCGCGACGTCGAGCTCGGCCAGGCGTGGCGCGGCGACGCCGAGCTCGAGCTGTTGCCGAGTCCGGTGGAGGAGGTCGCGCGGCTCGAAGTGCGCGAGATCATCGGTGGGTACTTCCGCAGCGTCGGCACCACGTTCGCCGGTGGCACCACGTTGGAAACGGGGAGTTGAGATGAGCGCCGGACCCGACCTGGGCGCAGCGCCCGGACGCGACGACCTCGACATCGTCGACCCGGACAGCTTCGTGCACGGCTTTCCCCATGCCACGTTCCGGCGGTTGCGCGACACCCAACCGGTGAGCTGGTGGCCCGAGCACGACGGCGGCAAGGGCTTCTGGGCGGTCACTCGCTACGAGGATCTGCTGTACGTGAGCCAGCACGTTGAGTTGTTCTCCAGCGCGCAGGGCATCACGCTCGAGGAGATCGAGGGCGACGACTTCCACCTGCGGCGCAACATGCTCGAGTACGACCCGCCCGAGCACACCCGCTACCGGCGACTCGTCAGCAAGCCGTTCAGCCGTCGCGAGGTCTACTCCTACGAGCCGGGCATCCGCGACCTCGCCCGCGAGGTCGTCCTCGCCGCGCGGGATCTGGGTGACCGCTTCGACTACGTCGATCGGGTCGCCAAGCAGTTGCCGATGAAGATGCTCGGCCGCCTGCTCGGCGTCCCCGACAGCGACGGCGACTGGTTGGTCGAGCAGGGCGACGCATTGCTCGGCAACCTCGACCCGGAGATGACCCAATACCCGGTGGGCCTCACCGACACCGACGAGTTCAAGCACATCCCCTTCCGCTCACCGGCCGCGCTCGAGCTCTACCGATACGCAGAACAGCAAGCAGAGATCCGACGCGGCTGCCCGATGGACGACGTCATCGGCAAGCTGCTGTCGCCGACCATCGACGGCGAGTGCCTCACCGAGCTGCAGTTCAAGAACCTGTTCGTGCTCATGGTCAGCGCCGGCAACGACACCACGCGCTACACGATGGCGGGCGGACTCAAGGCGCTCGCCGAACGGCCCGAGCAGTTCGCCGAACTGCGCCAGGCCTGCATCGACGGAAACAGCGCGGTCGTGGAACGGGCGGTCGAGGAGGTGCTGCGTTGGACGTCGGTCACGATGCACTTCCGGCGCACGGCCACCCAGGACGTCGAGCTGCAGGGCCAGCAGATCAAGGAAGGCGACAAGGTCGTCATCTGGTTCAGCTCCGCGGACTACGACGATCGCCAGTTCCCCGATCCGTTCGCGTTCGACATGCACCGCACGCCGAACGATCACGTGGCGTTCAACCTGCGCAGTCCGCACCTGTGCCTCGGTGCACAGCTGGCCCGGATGGAGCTCAAGGTGCTCTTCGAGGAGCTCCTGCCGCGTATCTCCGCAGTGGAGGTCGATGGGCCGACCGAGCGCTTGCGCAGCAACTTCATCTGCGGCATCAAGCGCCTACCGGTGAAGGTGACCTGGGCGTGACCGGCACATCGCTACGTCTGCCCATGATCGGGTTGTCGGGCCGCCGTTGGCCGGCCGAATCGATCCCGCTGTTCAACTACGCGGCGCTGCACGGCGAAGAGGTCGACGTGCACCTCAGCGAGTACCCGAAGGTGATCGAGAAGGCAGGGGGCCTGCCGGTGCAGCTCACTCGCAACACCGATCCGGTCGAGATCGTCCGTCGGCTCGACGGCCTGGTGATGACGGGCGGCGCCGACCCCGATCCCGACCTCTACGGCGAGGAACCGCACCCGGCGCTGGGCTCGGTGGAGCGCGGTCGCGACGATTGGGAGCTGGCGCTCATCCGGGCGGCGCTCGATGCGCGAATCCCGATGCTCTGCGTGTGCCGCGGCGCGCAGTTGCTCAACATCGCCCTCGGGGGCACGCTGGTACAGCACCTCGACTCGCCCGAGCACGCCGGCTGGGACAAGCCCCGCATCGAACGCTGCCACACCGTGCGCGTCTCGGGTGGCAGCCGGGCCGAAGCGCTCTACGGATCCGAGGTGCCGACCAACAGCCTGCACCACCAGGCCGTGGGTCGCCTGGGCGACGGGGTCGTGGTCACCGGCACGGCCGAGGACGGCGTCGTCGAGGCGTTCGAGGTCGCCGGCCGCCCGGAGGTGTTCGCCGTGCAGTGGCACCCCGAGATGCTCAGCGACGTCGTCGACCCCGCCTTCGTGTGGCTCGTCGAGCAGAGCGCGGCCCACTGAGACGTGGGTCGCGGTGTCAGAGGTCGATCGCGTCGACGGTGCGAAGGATGGCGCGCAGGCTGCGGGCCAGTTCGTCCTGCTCGTCGTCGGTGAGCGCCTGAGTGACCATCGCCTCGTGGCGGTTGAACGCCGGCATGATCTCGTCGACGACCCGTCGACCCTTCGGCGTGAGTGACACCACGACCCGGCGCCCGTCCGCACGGTCGCCGCGCCGCTTGAGGAGCTGGCGGCCTTCCAGCGTCTTCATCACGCCGGTGAGCGTGGCGGCGGTGACGCCGGCCTCGTTGGCGAGCGAACGAGCGTCCATCTCGCCCCACACCCGAAGAACGAAGATCGTCGTGAACGCGCTCCATGACAGGTCGTGCTCGGCGAGCAGGCCGTTCTCCATGTGATTGCGCACGGCCGTGGCAACCCGGAAGATGTTGCTCACCGCGGTGAGCGCACGGAGGTCGAGGTCGAGTCCGGTGAACGCCTCGCGGACGTCGCGTTCGGCGCGGACCAGATCGCGGTCGTCGTCGCTCGCGAAGAGGCGCGGCATGGACATCAGCCCCTCATCGAGGTGAGCTCGTCGGCGATGAGCGCGCGGACCCGATCGCGCAACGCCGGCACGTCGTCCTTCGTCATGCCTGCGGTGTCGATGGGCTCGAGCACGCGAACCTCGGCCTCGGTGACGTTCATCCGCCACGAATCCGCCTGCAGCGCCTCACGGGTGCCGTTGACGACGAGCGGCAGGATCGGGCACTGCTGCTCGATGGCCAGTCGGAACGCGCCGTCCTTGAACTCGCCGAGCGACCCGTCGCGCGTGCGGGTCCCCTCGGGGAAGAGCATCACGCTGACCTTGTTGTCGAGCCGGTCGTGACACCCCTTCATCGCCGAGACGATGCTCTCCTTGTTGCCGCGCACGATCCGCACGTCGCCGGCCATCCGCATCAGCCAACCGACGAGCGGGATCTTGAACATCTGTTCCTTGGAGAGCCACTTCATCTCCCACGGCAGGTGCGAGATGAGCAGCATGTCGACGAAGCTCTCGTGGTTGGAGACCACCACGTACGGGCGACGGGGGTCGGTGACCTTCACACCGGAGGTGCGGAACTTCCACAGTGGGTTCAGCCACTGGTGCACCACGCAGAGGCGGCGAAAAACGAAGCCCGGCCAGTAGCGACCTTTGTCGAAGGGGGCGGTCACCGCCCACACGACGAACACCGTGGGCACCCAGATGATGACGATGATGCCCAGCGCGAACCACGACCATGCGGAAAGGATCGTGCGGGCGACCGGGTTGCCGAGCAGTCGGCGACGGATTCTGCGACCAGCCATTGCCCCATGCTGGCACGCGGAGCGTGGTGCGCCGCACCTAGGGTTCCACCGTGCGATCTGGACCCATCTGGTGCATCGTCGGCCTGCTGTCGGTGACCGCGTGCGCCGGTGGTGGCGAACGTTCCGGGCAGCCTGGGTCGTCGCCTGGGTCGTCGCCCGCTCTCGACGATGTGGTGGCGCTCGCCACTGCCGGCTCGTGGAGGGCCACCGGTCAGGACGTGATCGAAGTGTGGGTCTGCCAGGCGCCACCCGACAGCACTGCGGAGATCTACGGCGGACTGCCGATGCGACGAACGTTCACCGCGCAGGGCCTGACCGACACGGTCGCGGGCAGGGTGACTGCCTACTTCGAGTCGATCTCGCACGGTGTGTACCACCCGGTGTTCGTGCCCGGCGGCGAGGTGACGATGGCCCGCGACGACCAGCCCCAGGACTGCGTGGACCAGGCGATCGCCGGCTCGGGCGCTGCGACTCGTGCCGTGCTCGCTGTCGCCGACGCCGAACACGCGCCTGGTCAGCGGGGCGGATTCGGGACCGGTGGCGAACCGTGCGGTACTCCATGTTCGGTCGCGGCATCGCGTCGTGCCGCGTATGTCGGCGCCGCCGACTTCGCCCCGGAGTGGGGTGATGATCCGCCGATGGATCTGGTGGAGCACGAGATCGGCCACACGCTCGGATGGGTCCACAGCGGGGTCGACGCCGGCGACGACTACCTGAGCGCGCTCGACGTGATGAGCAACAGCGCCGCACCCCGCGACATCGACCCGTCGCGCCGCGACGCGCCGGACACGTTGGCCGTGGAGCGCGTGGTGGCCGGATGGCTCCCGGCGGTCGATGTGGTCGTCGCCCGAAACGAGGGAGTCGACATCACGTTGGCGGCCTCCACCGGCGTGGTCGGCACGCGCCTGCTGGTCCTGCCCGTCGACAGGTCGACGTTCCTCGCGGTGGAACGGCTGCCGCTCGATGGGTTCGACTCGCACCTGGCGTCCGGCGGGATCGCCGTGCATCGCGTGCGACTGGTCGACGGAGCATTGCGGCCGTTGGAACCGCTGGTGGGCGTTCCTCCGTACTCGTCGCTCCTCGCGGAGGGTGCCACCTTCTCCGCCGACGGCTGGACGCTCGCGATCGGCCCCGCCGGGCGGGTGAGCGCCCACCGCACCGATGCTGCATAACCTGGCGAGGTGCCGTCGTCACGAGTGCCGTACCTCACCGCCAAGCTGCAGGGCTTCGGCACCACGATCTTCGCCGAGATGTCCGCCTTGGCCATCAGCACGGGCAGCGTCAACCTCGGCCAGGGCTTCCCCGACGGTGACGGTCCACGGGAAGTGCTCGACGCGGCGATCGACGCGATCAACGGCGGCCTCAACCAGTACCCACCCGGTCCCGGCATGCCGGTCCTACGCGAAGCGATCGCCGCCCACCAGTCACGGTTCTATGGGGTGTCGTACGACCCCGACACCGAGGTGCTGGTCACCGCCGGCGCCACCGAGGCGCTGGCCGGCGCGTTGCTCGCGCTGCTCGACACCGGCGACGAGGTCGTCGTGCTCGAGCCGATGTTCGACAGCTACGCACCGTGCATCTCGATGGCGGGTGGCGTCGCCAAACCCGTCACCCTTCGGCCACCCCACTACGGGTTCGACATCGACGAGTTGCGAGCCGCCGTCACTCCGAAGACGAAGCTGATCCTGTTCAACTCACCGCACAACCCCACGGGACGGGTGTTCACGCGCGACGAGGTGCAGTCGATCGCCGACCTCGCGCTCGAGCACGATCTGGTGGTCCTCACCGACGAGGTCTACGAGCACCTGCTGTTCGATGGCGCCGAGCACGTGTCGATGGCGACGCTTCCGGGCATGCGCGACCGAACGCTGGTGGTGTCCAGCGGTGGCAAGACCTTCAGCACGACCGGGTGGAAGATCGGCTGGCTGTGCGGCCCCGCGGCGCTGATCACCGCGGTGCGCACGGCCAAGCAGTTCCTCACCTACGTGAACGGTGGGCCGTTCCAGCCCGCCATCGCGCTCGGCCTGGGCCTTCCGGACTCGTTCTACGTCGAACTCGCCGCCGACCTGCAGGCCAAGCGCGATCGTCTGATGCCGGGGTTGATCGAGGCCGGCTTCACCGTCTTCCCGACGAGCGCGACCTACTTCGTCACCGTCGACATCCGCCCGCTCCAGCCCGACGGCGACGGCATGGCGTTCTGTCGCGCGTTGCCGCATCGCTGCGGTGTGGTCGCCATCCCGACCGAGGTGCTCTACGCCAACAAGCACGAGGGACGCCACATCGTGCGGTTCGCGTTCTGCAAGCAGTTGAGCGTGCTCGACCAGGCAGTGAGTCGACTCAAAACGCTCGGCTAAGGGTCGGTTTCTGGGCCGGATCCTTCCCATCTCGGCTTCTGGGACGTCCTGTTCCCTGGTGGCGGGAACAGGACGACCCAGAAGGTGCGCTGCGCGCCGAAGGGCGATCCACCGTTCCGACTCAGTGCACACCCTCGTTGGCATCCACGGGCGACGTGAGGTCGATCACCATCTCGCGCACGCCCGAGTCCGTCGTGACCGAGACGCGATACCCCGACTGTCGCAAGACCTTCGTCATCGAATGGTTCTCGAAGAGCACCGATGCGGTGAAGGTGCTGATGCCGTACTCCGGTGCGAGTTCGATGAGCATCGCCAACAGCAGGGTGCCGATCCCGCGGCCCTGTTCGCCGTCGGCGGTGAGGAACGCCACCTCCGCCACGGATGAGCCTTCCTTCGGACGCATCCATCGCCCCACGGCGATGATTGCGTCGTTCTCGACGGCGATCAGCGCGCAGCGGTTGACGATGTCGACATCGGTCAGCCAGATGACGTCCTTGTCGCTGAGGTTCGGTTTGGCGGCGAAGTACCGGAGCCGTGTCGACTCGAGCGACAGGCCGGCGTGGAAGGTCCGCAACCGGTCACCGTCGGCCGGCGTGAGCAGGCGGACCTGGACGCTGGTGCCATCGCGCAGCACACGGTGGATGCCGTCCGGACCCAACACGTCGGTGGCCACCTCAGCGGCGGTCGGGCAGGAAGCGGAATCGATCGCGCACGTTGGCCACTCGTTCCGGCTCGATGTCGGCGAAGAGCGTCGTCTCGCCGTGCGAACCGGTGGCCAACAGCTCACCGAGCGGGTCGACGATGCGGCTGTCACCCACGTACTTGAGGCCGCCGCCCTCCCCGACCCGATTGCACCCGACGACGTACGCCTGGTTCTCGATCGCCCGGGCCTGCAACAGCGACATCCAGTGGGACCGACGGGGCTCAGGCCAGTTGGCGGGGACCAGGTAGACGTCGGTGGTGGGGGCGAGTCCCCAGAACTCGTCGGCGAAACGGAGGTCGTAACACACGAACGGACTGACCCGGACACCCTCGATCTCGACCTGCACCAGCGTGGTGCCCGCCCGAAAGTGGGCGTCCTCGCCCCCGAAGGTGAACGGGTGGATCTTGTGATATCGATGAACGGTGCCGTCGGGTCCGGCGAGCACGAAGCTGTTGGCGGGCCGTGTATCGGCCGGATCGCTGTCGGCGGGTACCTCGGGGCAACTTCCGCACACCCATACGCCGAACTCGGCTGCCTGCTCCATCAGGAACTGGGACGACGGGCCACCCTCGGCCTCGCCCAGCTCCGGGTCGTCGACGGCGAAACCCGTCGAGAACGTCTCGGTCAGGAGGACGAGTCGGGCACCACCTGCGGCGGCGGCGCCGATCATCGGGGCCAGTCGGCGGAAGTTGGCCGCCCGGTCGTTCCAGACGATGTCGTGTTGCACGGCGGCGATGCGCATGGCTCAATCGTAGAACCATTGGCGAATTCGGCGTATGGTGACGGCCGATGCAGGAACTTCGGACCGAACCTCGGCAACGACGAAGCCAACAATCGATCGACGCGATCCTCGACGCGGCCGAGCGGCTGATCCACGAGCAGGGCCAGGTCGGGTTCACCGCGAACGAGCTCGCCCAAGCTGCCGGCATGTCGATCGGTCGGGTGTACTACTGGTTTCCCGACATTCCGTCCGTCGTGGCGGCCTTGGTCGAACGCAGTGCGTTTCGCATGACCAAGGTGTTCGCCGACGAGGTGGAGAGCCAGTACGGCACCACCACGCCGCTCCTACTGCAGCGTGCCATCGGCGCACTCTGCCAGTACGTCGACGAGAACCCGGCCGTGGTCGCGCTCTGCCTCACCGGTGGAGAGGACGGGCCCGGGCGCTCCATCGCCGACACGCTCATCGCGTTCACCACCGAGCTCGTCCGTGACCGAGTGCCGGGCATCCCCGACGAGGAGGTCGAGGTGGTGTCGCGCACGGCGGTCGGGCTCACGCTCGGGCTGCTCAACGGGTACTCCACCGCAGGTCTGGCCAGGCCGCTCATCGAGCAGGAGCTGGTCTACGTTCTGTCGGCCTACCTGTACGCGCGGTACCCACCGCCGAACGACTTCACCTGGTCGATCCCCGAGCGTGCCGTGCGGCCGGCTCGACCGTCGCGGCGCGACTTCAGCGAGTCGGCGCTGGTGTGGCCGGCGTTGGCGCCCGACCAGCCCACCGATTGACCCGACCCTCGCACTCGACTGACCGACCTGACGCGAGTCAGGCGGTCGGCAGCGCCAGTTCGAGGAGGCTCACGGTCTTGTTGCCGCCGTCGGTGTCCTGCTGGCCAACCTCACGGAAGCCGATCGAGTGGTGGAAGCGCAGCGATGCGTCGTTGCGCGGCCGCAGGTTCACCTCGCAGGTGATGATCGGCCGAGCGCCGGTGAACGCCTGGACGAGTTCGGCGTAGAACGCGCGACCGATGCCGTAGCGACGGAAGTCGGGGACGACGGCGATCCGGTCGAGGTAGGCGAAGTCGGTGTACTGACGGCTGAACCAGCCGTAGTTCAGGCTGCCGTAGGGCTGGCCGGGGCCGATGGCCCAGCAGAACCCGGCAAAGGTGCCGTCGACCTCGGCGACCAGCGCGCATTCGGCCAGGTCGGCGAGGCGGGCGACCTCCGGTGCGTCGAGTTCGTTCAGTTCCGGCACGTTGGCGTTGTTCAGGGCGAGTGCCGGCGGGACGTCGTGCGGGGCGAATGGGCGGATCAACACGGTGGAACACGCTAGCCAACGAGTTTCGCGTTTGTTCCTCAACCGGACCTGGCACCGTTCGCGATGCGGTCGTAGCCTGGCTCCATGCTTTTCCGTCACAAGTCAGAGATGGTCAGCCCCGACGCCGCGCTCCCCGGACGCACCGATCAGACCATGCCGGTGCCCGACCGCCACTTCGTCCTCGACAGCCCGCTCACCGGCCCCTGGCCGGAGGGCATCCAGACCGCCGTGTTCGGGATGGGCTGCTTCTGGGGCGCCGAGCGCAAGTTCTGGCAGACCCCGGGTGTGTACTCCACCGCCGTCGGCTATGCCGGCGGCTTCACGCCGAACGCCACCTACGAGGAGGCGTGCAGCGGTCGCACCGGCCACGCCGAAGTGGTGCTCGTGGCCTTCGATCCCGCGCGGGTCAGCTACGAGCAACTGCTCAAGGTCTTCTGGGAGAGTCACGACCCCACGCAGGGCATGCGTCAGGGCAATGACATGGGCACGCAGTACCGCAGCGCCATCTACACCACCGATCCGTCGCAGGTCGCCGCCGTGGCGTCCAGCCGGGCGATGTACGAGGAGCGGCTGAGCGCCGCCGGCTACGGCTCGATCACCACCGAGGTGAAGCCGCTCGACGACTTCTACTACGCCGAGCCGTACCACCAGCAGTACCTCGCCAAGAACCCCAATGGCTACTGCGGCATCGGTGGCACCGGGGTCAGCTGCCCCATCGGCCTCACTGCCTGACCCGTCACTCCCCGGTGCGGCTGCTGGTCCGGAATCTTCCCGGAATCCGGGAAGATTCTCTCCCAGAAGCCGAAGTGGGAAGGATGCTGCCCAGAAGCCGTGGGGTCACGTCGCCGGTCCGGTGGTCTGCCACTCGGCGAGGGCGACGCGCAACTCGTCGAGCGAGCGCACCAGCAGGTGGAGCGAGCACTCCATCATCAGGTTGACCACCTCGTGCTCGAACCGCATCCGCCAGTCGGTGTGCAACCCGATGAGGTGCTTGCCCTTGGCGTAGGCATACCCCAGCTCCCATGCGGTGCCGTCGTCGGTGATGACGCCGTTCAGGCTGGCGACGACGATGTCGCACTCGTCGATGCCGCGCTTGTCGTTCTCGAAGATGGCCCGAACGTTGGTCTCGTCCTTGGGAGGGTTGTCGCGGTGAGGCAGGAACGTGACGAACCCGGCCTCGGCGACCAGTGCGTCGACACGCTCGATCCACCATCGCTCGCCCTCGTCGAACAACGGGCCGGCGATGTACGCCTTGGGTGTCGTGGCGGGTCTCGTGGCGGGTGTCGTGCTCATCGTCCCCATCCGTTCTCGCGGATCTCGTCGCCGTCGGCGTCGATGCGGCGTCCGTGCCAGTTCAGCCGACCCGGTGTCGCGCTGAGCTTGGCGATCAGACCCTGCATCGGCGTGCCCTCCAGGGTGACGATGGCTTCTCGCGCCGCGTAGTGCGGATCCACGGCGATGTCGGCCATGTCGAGCACCGGCCCGATCGCGGCCTCGGCTTCGGTGAACTCGCGCACGACCTCGTCGCGGGTCCGTCGGCGACACCATGCCGCCATGATCTCCTCCAACTCGTCGCGGTGCGCCATACGGTCCGTGAACGTCGTGAAACGTGGATCGCCGTCGATGCCGAGCAGCCGCAGCAGCCGCGCCGCGACCGAGTCGCTCGACGCCGAGAGGCCCACCCACGCGTCGTCCGCGCAGAGATACGTCCCACGCGGCACCGTGTACGGAAGGCCTGCTCCGAGGCGCTCCTGCTGGACGCCGGTCAGGGCGTAGAGCGAGACCAGCGGACTCATCAGCTGGAACATGCTCTCCAGCAGGCTCACGTCGACCACCTGACCGACACCGCTGTGCACCGCCACCATCGTCGCGAATGCGGCGACGACGCCGGTCAGTTCGTCGGTCAGCGCGATCGAGGGGAGCAGCGGTTGGCCGCCGTGCTCACCGCTGATCGCGGCCAGTCCCGACATCGACTCGGCGATCGTGGCGAAGCCCGGACGGTTGGCGTACGGCCCGGTCTGTCCGAACCCGGTGACCCTCGTGATCACCAGCCGCGGGTTGAGATTGAGAAGCAGGTCGGGTCCGATCCCGAGGCGCTCCAACGTTCCCGGCCGGAAGTTCTCCACCACCACGTCGGCATCGGCGACAAGGCGGCGGAACACCTCGAGGTCGTCGTCGGACTTCAGATCGAGCGCGACGGTGCGCTTGTTGCGATTGACCATCTTCCACCACAGGCCCTCGCCGTCGCGGGGGTCGCGCCACGCGAGGTTGCGCAGGCTGTCGCCGCCATCGGGCCGCTCCACCTTGATGACATCGGCCCCGAAGTCGGCGAGGTAGCGGGCGCAGTTGGGACCGGCCAGCACCGTGGCGAGGTCGATCACACGGAGATCGGCCAACGGTGGCGTGGGTGCGGGATCGCTCATGGCGACCAGTGTTGCAAGCGCTCGACCGCCTCGGCGATTTCCGGTCCGTGACCGGCGTAGCTGAAGCGGACGAAACGGTCGCCGCGAGCAAGGTCGAAGTCGAGCCCGGGTGTCGTGGCGACGTGGATCTCGTCGAGCCAGCGGTTGCAGAGCTGCATGGATCCGCCGACCGCCGCGGCGAGGTCGGTGACGTCGGCATACACGTAGAACGCGCCGTCGGCGTCGGCCACCTCCGTGATGCCGGCCGCGTCGAGCCCGTCGACGAGGATCGCCCGATTGGCCGCGTAGCGCCGCACATGGCCGTCGAGTTCGTCGGTCGCGTCGAACGCGGCAAGACCCGCGACCTGGCTCACGTGAGGGGCGCAGATGTAGACGTTCTGCTGCAGCCGTTCGACGGCATCGTGCAGGTGTGAGGGCACCACCATCCAGCCCAGGCGCCACCCGGTCATGCTGTAGTACTTGCTGAAGCTGTTGACGAGCACGGCGTCGCGGCTGGATGTGAGCACGGTCGGGGCGGGCCCCTGGTAGGTGATGCCGTGGTAGATCTCGTCGGCCACCAGCTGCACGTCGTGCGAGGAACACCAACCGGTGATGGCCGCCAAGCGGTCGGCATCGAGGACGGTGCCCGTGGGATTCGACGGGGATGCGATCACGAGCCCGTCGAGGGACCCGGCGGCGGCGAGCAGCTCAGGAGTGGGCGCCCATCGCGTGGCGGGGCCGACCGGAATCGGCACCGGTTCGACCCCCAGCGCGAGCAGCGTGTTCCGATAGCACGGGTAACCCGGTTCGATCACCCCGACGCGGTCGCCCGCGTCGAACGCGGCGAGGAACGCGAGTGTGAACCCGGCGCTCGCGCCACCGACCACGAGCACGTCGGCGGCGTCGACCACCACGCCGTACCGCTCGTCGTAGTGGCGGGCGATGCGCCGTCGCAGGGCCATCGATCCAGGGGCGTTCGTGTAGCCCAGCGGCTCGGCGGCGTCGAGTGCCGCGGTCACCGCCGCCCGCGAGGTCGCCGGGGCGCCGGTCGCGGGCTGACCGACCTCGAGGTGGCGGACCGGTGCACCGCGTGCGGCGAGTTCCGCGGCCCGACGCGACATCGCCATGGCGTGGAACGGCGGCACCGTCGCCGCGCGAAGTGCTTCGGTGAGCATGCGTCAGCCGAGCACGTTGTAGTCCACCGGCAGTGACGCCCGGCCGGTGAGAGCGAGGATGATCGGCACCGGCGAGGCCAACCCCATGAGGACGGAGAGCACCACGGCCGAAGTGTCGGGATGCAGCTCGGGCACCTGACCCGTTGCCCGCTGCAGGTCGAGCGTGTGCACGCCGAGCTCGACGACTCGCGTCGCGAGGTATTCGCTGAGGGTGATCTGGCCGGCGAAGGTGTTGACCGGTTCGTCGTCGGCAGTCGACGCGACCAGCGCGAGCACCTGGGCGATCGTCGTCTCGGATTCACCGACCGGATCGATCATCTGGCGGCCCGCCTGGCGTGCCCTCGATGCAACCCCCTGGTGCACGCCCGCGTCGGCGAGCACCGTGTTGTAGTACTCGGCGGTGTCGGCCAACACACGGTCGACCACCGGACGGGCGACGAGGTACCCGTCGACGGTGATGAACGCTCGCAGCGTGTGCGCGGCCAGCTCGCGCGTGGTCCATTCGCCCAGCGCGCCGGGGCGATCCCATTGCTCGGGCTGCACCGCCCGAAGCGCGGCCAACAGGGTCGCTGCTCCCTCGGCATACGCGGCTCTCACCGCAGCGGGATGTTGCAGCATCGATCCTCCAGCGTGCCGAGGGCATACGACTCGTAGTCGATCCCGAAGTCTTGGTACAGGTGTCGGCACTGCTCGCTCCAGCGCAGCGCGTCCACGTCGGAGATGCGGTGCACCACCTGCATCACGCCGCCCTCGTGGACCCGGTACTCGGCCCACGTACCCGGAAAGTCCTTCACGCACCCGATCTCGATGCTCGGAACGCCGCACGGCATGTGTCGGATCCGGTGGCGGTGAGTGTGCCCCGCGGTGTAGGCGATGATCCTCGGGTGTCGGGCGATGACGTCGGCGAGGCCGTCGCTCGCGTCGGGGTTCAGTCCGAAGTAGTCGTCCGCACGATGGGAGTTGTTGGCGCCGGCGATCCACTGTTGGTGGTGGCCCATCACGATGACCGGACGGTCGCTGGCGGCCGCATGATCAGCGAGCCAGTCGAGCTGCGGCGCGGTGATGTTGCCGGTGGTGTGGAGAGGGATGACGGTATCGATCAGCGCGATCGCCAGGCCGTCGACCTCGATCCACTGATCGCCCGCATATGCAGTCTGACCGTGGTAGGCGTCGTGGTTGCCGCGCACCACGTGCAGGCGTTCGCCGAACGCGGGCCGATAGCACGCCTCGAAAACGGACCACTCGTGTGGGGCTCCGTCCTGCGACAGGTCGCCCTTCACGATGACCGCGGCGGGTTCGACGGCGAGCATCTCGTGCACTGCGGCACGGTTCATGACCTCGGGGTACGGCGGATCGCCGACAGCGCGGCGTTGGATCGGACCCTGGGGGCTGTCGTCGATGCGGCCACACTCGACCTCGCCGAAGTGCACGTCGTTCACGGTGGTGATGCGACTCAACAGTTCACCGGCGGGCCTCGCCAGCGTGGCGACCTCCTGGCCGAGCAACGTGTACGTGGATGCCGGTTCGAGGTGCTCGAATCGGGCGACGGTGAGCCCGTCGTGGAACACGATCAGGTCGTCGGCGACGGTGGTCAGGTCCACGTCGCCACCGTACTCGCGCTCTCGGTCATCGCTGCCACCCTCCCACTCGGAGCAACCGTTCAGGTACCATCTCGCTCAGATGTTGCGACGTGACGGACGGACGGGATCGTGACCGAAACGCTGGAGCCAACCTCGACAGACCCGCCCACCCCCGTCTCGCTCCTCACGCGGGTCCGCCTCGCCGTCCTCGTCGTGTCGGTGGCGTTCCTCGTGCTCGTGCCCATCGGGTCGTTCGTCACCGGCAACACCGGCTCGTTCGCATACGTGGCCTCGCTCGGCATGTCGGCCCTCGTGGTGCTGATCGCCGCGACACAACAGCTCGAACACGGACGCGCGTGGCGACTGATCGGCGTCGGGTTCACCATCTGGGCGATCACCGGCTGCATCGTCACCGTGCAGGTGAACGCCGACTTCGACGGCATCCCCGACCTCGTCGTGTCGCTGGGGTACTCCATCGGATACCTCCCCGTCATGATCGGGTTCGCCGAGTTGGCCGACAACCGGTTGCGTGTGCGCCGGTTGAGCAGCTTCGTCGACGGGTTCCTGGTGTTCCTCGTCCTCTACGGCGTGGTGTGGCTGTTGGTCGTGGAACAGATCGCCGTCGATGCGTCGTTCACCCGCGTCGACCGGGCGTTCATGTCCCTCTACCCCGCCGGCGATCTGGCGCTGCTGATGCTGGCCATTCGGATCGCCACCAGCCGGACGATGCGTCGGCGCGTGGTGGCCCTGCTCATCGGCGGCTCGGTCCTCCTCGCGGTGGCCGACGTGTGGCTCCTCGTCGGGTATCTGCGCGACCCGGATGGGTCGTACCCGATCACCGATGCGGCCTATCTCACCGGGCTCGCCGCCATCGCGGTCGCGTCGATCTGGTGCCTGCTGCCGTCACCTCCTGCCTCGGTGACCGCCGGTGGGTCGTGGCGTTGGGTGTCGATGGCGGTGGCCGCGTCAGCGGTGGTTCCGCCGCTGGTGCTGCTGGGAGTGGTGCTCACCACCGACCGTCAGGTGTCGGTGACCGCAGTCGCCGTGTGGCTGGTCTTCGTCGTGGTCACGATGGTGGCCCGCAACCTCGCAGGAGTCCGCGAACTCGAGCGCGCCCACCAGCAGGCGAGTTGGTTGGCGTCCCACGATGTGCCGACCGGGATGCTGCAGCGAGTTGCGTTCCTGCACGAGGTCGCCGAGGGCAGCCTCCGTGATCGCTCCGGCACGGTGATCGTGGTCGAGGTGCAGGGTGTCCGCGACCTCGCCGATCGCTACGGGTTCGAGGCTTCGGAGTACGTGCTCGACACCGTCGCCGTACGCCTGCGCACAGCGACCGGCGGCAACGCGATCCTCGCTCGGATGGGTCACGATCAGTTCGTGGCATTTCTCCGCTCGGGCGACCTCGGACATGGTCGCCAGGTGGCCGCTGCCGTGCAGAAGGCACTTCGTGAGCCGGTGTCCTACGCCGACCAGCATCTCCCGCTGTTCGGCTCCGTGGGCGTCGCCCAGGCCGATGGCGCGGTCATCGACGTGCTCGCCGGTGTGCGCAGAGCGACCGAGGCGATGCACCATGCGCGCTCGCTCGGTTCGGGTGGGCTCGCCTTCGACGCCGACCTCGCCGGTCGCATGGACGGCAACGCCGGCTGAACGCTGTGACGCTCACGCCTTGACGGTCACGCCTTGACGACGACCGTGCCGATCATCTTGTCGTGCCACGTCTGCTTGCGGCTGTCCCACAGCATCCACAGGTAGCCGAGGAAGCAGATCCACTGCGAGAAGATCCGGCAGATCTGGCGGACGAACACCTTGCCGGCGCTGATGCTGGTACCGGTCTGGGCGTCGACGATGCGCACGCCGGCCACCTTCTGGCCCCAGCTCTGTCCGGTGGACACCTTCTTGCAGTACAGCACCGTCCACACGAGGAGCGCGATGAATCCGAGCCCGACCGACAGTGCGATCGTGCTGCCCGTCGGCACGTTGCACAACGACACCTCGTTGTTGATGGTGCAGACCCTGATCTCGCGCGGTCCGGCGAGGATGGCAATGATGGCGGGCACCTCGAAGATCGCCAGCACGATTGCGTCGATGAGATATGCACCGAGGCGGGCGCCGAAGGTCGCGAAGTTCGAGACCGCCGGGGCGCCGGTGCCGTACGGTATGTACCCGGGCGGTGGTGCGCTCGGCGGAGGCGGCGGCGTGGGCGGCGGCGGAGGCGGCATGGAGCTCATGTGACGCGACCGTCGCAACCAGGGTCGTCAGCGGAATGGACGGTCGCGACGCTGGGGCAGCGGGCGCGACCACCAGCGTGCGCTGAATCGCCAGGAGGGCGTGCGCAGCGGGTTCTGATCCGCGGCCGAGACCATCGGCCTCGGCCACAGCGCTTCGACGGCGGCCACGATCGCCGCGGCCTCCTCGTCGGTGGGAGCCGGTGTGATCTCGGTGCTCACAGCGGCACGTTGCCGTGCTTGCGGCGCGGCAGTTCCTCTCGCTTGGTCCGAAGCATGCGCAGACCCTGCACGATCTTCTGGCGGGTCTCGGCGGGGTCGATGACGTCGTCGACGTAGCCGCGCTCGGCGGCGTTGTACGGGTTGGCGTACTTCTCGGTGTACTCCGCGACCAACTCGGCGCGCCGCGCCACCGGATCGGCGGCCTGCTGCAGCTCGCGCCGGTAGACGATCTCGACCGCGCCTTGCGGGCCCATCACCGCGAGCTCCGCCGTGGGCCAGGCATACGCGAGGTCGGCACCGATCGACTTGCTGTTCATCACGACGTAGGCACCGCCGTATGCCTTACGGGTGATGATCTGGATGCGCGGCACCGTGGCCTCGCAGTAGGCGTAGAGCAGCTTGGCGCCGTGGCGGATGATGCCGCCGTACTCCTGGTCGACGCCGGGCAGGAACCCCGGCACGTCGACGAAGGTGAGCAGCGGGATGTTGAACGCATCGCAGGTCCGCACGAAACGAGCGGCCTTCTCCGACGACTCGATGTCGAGGACGCCGGCGAGGATCATCGGCTGGTTCCCGACGATGCCCACCGGGTGGCCGTCGACCCGGCTGAACCCGCAGACGATGCTCTTCGCCCAGTGCGGGAAGTACTCGAAGAACTCGCCGTCGTCGACGACTTCCTTGATGACCTTCTTCATGTCGTAGGGCTGGTTGGGCGAAGGGGGGAGAATCGTCTGCAGCGTGGGGCACAGCCGATCCGGGTCGTCGCCGGTGTCGACCGCGGGTGCTTCCTCGAGGTTGTTGCTCGGCAGGAAGCTCAGCAGGAACCGAACGTCGTCGAGGCAGCTCTTCTCATCGGGCGACACGAATGTGGCGACGCCACTTTTGCTCGCGTGGCTCATGGCCCCGCCGAGTTCCTCGAGCGTGACTTCCTCGCCGGTGACGGTCTTCACGACGTCGGGGCCGGTGATGAACATGTGGCTGGTCTCGCGCACCATGAAGATGAAGTCGGTCATCGCCGGGCTGTAGACGGCACCGCCGGCGCATGGACCGAGGACCACCGAGATCTGCGGCACCACGCCGCTGGACAGGACGTTGCGGTAGAAGATCCCGCCGTAGCTGGCGAGACTGACCACGCCCTCCTGGATGCGGGCACCGGCGCCGTCGTTCAGACCCACCACCGGCGCACCCACTTTGAGGGCGAGGTCCATCAGCTTGTGGATCTTCTCGGCGAACACCTCGCCGAGCGCACCGCCGAAGACGGTGAAGTCCTGGCTGAACACGAAGACCTTGCGACCGTCGACAGTGCCCCATCCGGTGATGACACCGTCGGTGTAGGGACGCTCCTCGAGCCCGGCGGCCGAGGCGCGGTGGCGGGCCAGCAGGTCGAGTTCTTGGAAGCTGTCGGGGTCGAGGAAGTACTCGATGCGCTCGCGAGCGAGCAGCTTGCCCTTCTCGTGCTGACGCTCGACCGACCGCTGCGAGCCGGCGTGGTACGCCTGCTCACGTCGTTCGCGAAGGTCGTCGAGCTTGTCGGCCATGGGATTGGAGGTCACGTCTCGCCACGCTAGTGGCACACGGGTACGGCGGTCACACGCGGTCGGGCAAGATGGGGCGATGACCGAGCCAACCCCCGAGCTCTTCACCGGCCCGCTGACGCCGCCGCTCGCGCCGATGTTGGCCAAGCTGTCCGACGAGATCCCCGAGGGTGACGGCTGGCTCTACGAACCGAAGTGGGACGGCTTTCGCTGCATCGTGTTCCGCGATGGGGATCGGCTGGAACTCGCGAGTCGCAACGAGCGGCCGTTCACTCGCTACTTCCCGGAACTGCTCGAACCGTTGCGCCGCGACCTTCCGCAGCGGTGCGTGGTCGACGGAGAGATCGTGGTGCCCGCCACCGACGATCGGGGCCTCGACTTCGACGCGCTGCTGCAACGCATCCACCCCGCCGAGTCACGCGTCCGCCGCCTGGCCGCGGAGACGCCGGCATCGTTCGTCGCGTTCGACCTCCTGGCGCTCGGCGACGCGTCGCTCATGGACGAACCGCTCCGTGATCGCCACGCGATGCTGCAAGAGGTGTTCGCCGCTGCGGCGCCCCCCATCCACCTGTGCCCGAGCACGACCGATGCCGCAGTCGCACGGCGATGGTTCGTCGAGTTCGAGGGCGCCGGCCTCGACGGCGTCATCGCCAAGCGGCTCGCCGACCTGTACACGCCCGACAAGCGCACGCTCGTGAAGGTGAAGCACCGTCGCACTGCGGACTGTGTGATCGCCGGCTACCGCGTGCACAAGGACGGCAACGGCGTCGGGTCGCTGCTGCTCGGCCTGTTCGACACCGATGGTCGCCTGCACCACGTCGGAGTCGCGGCGTCGTTCACCGCGAAGCGACGGACCGAGCTGCTGGCCGAGCTCGAACCGCTCACGCATGACGCGCTCGAGGGCCACCCCTGGCGCGACTGGGCCGAGTTCATGGCCGCCGCCGATGCCGGTCAGCGCATGCCCGGTGGAGGGAGCCGCTGGAATGCCGGCAAGGACCTGAGCTGGGTGCCGCTGCGCGTCGAGCGCGTCGCCGAGGTCACCTTCGGCCAACTGCAGGAGGGTCGCTTCCGGCACGGTTCGACGTTCCTGCACTGGCGGCCCGATCGTGAGCCCTCCTCGTGCACCTACGACCAGTTGGAAGTGGCCGCGCCGGTGCCCTTCTCGCGGGTGGTCGCCCGCGACCTCGCCTGACTCGGGGCGCGGCTACGTCCCGGTTGCGGGCGGGAGCGTGTCGGTGCTGCCACCGTTCACGAACACGTCCTGGCGGGCGACCTCGGCACCGTTGATGGACACGATGATCGTCCAGGTCCCTGCTGCGGTGAGCGTGAACCCGTCGCTCTTCTCCAGGACCGCGACACCGGCTCCCGTGAGCGGGATCGGGTTGATGGTCATGCCGTTGGCGGCGCTCCCCACGGGCGGGAGGAAGTCGACCGTGAGCCCGCTGAGGCCGGTGGCCGGGGCGACGACCTCGATGCGGACGTCGTTGGCGCCGACGCGTTCGCTGAACGCGACCGACACGTCGGCGTTCAGAGCGGTGTTGACGAATCGGTGTGATGCCCCGAGATCCAGCGAACTGCCCCCACCGGCGGTGAGTCCGGCCGGCGTGAGTGCGAGCAGCCACGCCGTGAGGACGAGCACGACGATGCCGACGCCGGCCTCGATGCCCAACGCGCGCCGCAGTCGATGGGCGAGCGGCGCGGTCATGGCGTCGACCCGGGAGACGCGCTGGTTGATGAACTGCCGGGCGGCGACACCGACGGGCACCATCACGAGCAGAACCAGCACCGTCTTGAGGATGAGCACCAGACCGTGACTCGTGCCGAGCGCCCCTCGGTCGAGACGGAACAGCAGGATCGCACCGCTGGCGAGCGTGGCGACGATGGCGGCGTTGGACACGCGGGCGAACCCGCGCACCGCGTGCACGAGGTCCTCGTCGCCCGGGCCGGCCAGCACCACGCGCGTGAGGAGGATCAGACCTCCGAGCCACACCGCCATCGCGATCGCGTGCACCGCACCGCTCGCGTACTCGATCAGCCCGAACTCGTCACGGCTGAACGCCATGGTGACCACCGCGATACCGGGTGGCACGAGCGCCCCGATCTGCGTCGAGGGGTCGATGACGCGCTCGGGACGCATGATCACGTACGCGGTGGCGAGGATGAACATCAGCCGTACCAGGGCCGCCTTGCCCGAGGTGGTGTCCACCAGGTCGCCCCAACTGGTCGGTGACAGCGACGCGCCAAGACCGTTGCCCGTCTGGCTGGCCTCGAGCGCGGCGACGAACAGGCCGGTGGCCACGACGGCGATGAGCCACACGAACCGCAGGTGACGGACGGTGACGATGTACTCGACACCCTCCGGCCAGGCGACCACGATGACGACCAGCGCGCCGAACACCATCGCCAAGCCGAGGTTGCTGAGCAGCCGGAACAGGCCCAGCGGACCCGAACTGCTCGAGGTGCTGGGGGTGGATCCGTCACCGGTGTCCGGGGACGGTGCCGTGGTGGCCGAGGTGGTGGTGGGCGCCGTGGTGTCGGGAACGGCGCCGGCGATCGTGCTGGTGGTGGTCGCCACGGTCGCGACCGTGTCGTTGGTGACCTCGAACGAGTAGCTGTTGCTCCCGGCCGGCTGCAGGTTGGTGTCGGTGACTCGCCAGCTGACGGTGCAGGTCCCCTTGGGCGCGGGAGCGAGCAACGCCACGGACACGGTCAGCTGGTCCTGGAGTAGCAGCGGTTGGCCGAGGGACTGCACCTGGCCGGGATTGCCGCAGCTCATCGTGACCTGCGGGCTAGGGCCGACCTGGGTGGCGAACACGAGCGTGAGCGATGCGGGTGAGACCTCGACCGTGCTGCCCGCCTCAGGGGTGGCGCTGGTGAGGGTGTTGTCGGCAGCGAACGACGGGGTCGCCCATGTCGCCACGACGAAGCCGATGGCGATGAGGGAGAGACACCAGCGCAACGCTGGGCGGGTGGGCAACCTGGTCGAGTTCTTCAAGGTGTGCCAACGCTAGCCACCGCGGGTTCCTCGCAGCATCCACCCCCGGACGCCGTCGTGGACGTGCCGCCGGTGTGGCACCCCCTGGGTAGAGTCGCATTGATGGCAACGCAGTCGCTCTACCGCCGCTACCGACCCCGCAGGTTCAGCGAGGTGAAGGGCCAAGAGCACGTCGTGCGCGCCCTGCGCAACGCAGTCATCAACCATCGAGAGGGCCAGGCCTACCTGTTCTCCGGGCCGCGTGGCACGGGCAAGACCACGTCGGCGCGCATCCTGGCCAAGGTGCTCAACTGCGAGAACCCGCAAGACGGTGAGCCGTGCTGCGAGTGCGAGTCGTGTCTCGCGGTCGAGCGCGGCACCAGCTACGACGTGCACGAGCTCGATGCGGCCAGCAACAACGGTGTCGATGCGATGCGCGATCTCATCGAGAAGGCGTCGCTCGGGACGCCCGGCCGCCACAAGGTGTACATCCTCGACGAAGTGCACATGCTCTCCAAGGCTGCCGAGGCGGCGCTGCTGAAGACATTGGAGGAGCCGCCACCTCACGTGGTGTTCGTGCTCGCCACCACCGATCCGCAGAAGGTCAGCGACACCATCCGCAGTCGCACCCAGCACCTGTTGTTCCACCTGCTGCCGATGGACGTCATGGAGTCCCACATCCGCTGGCTCGCCGGCGACGCGGGGATCGAGCTCGACGAAGCGGGCCTGCAGTCGGTCCTGCGCCTCGGTGGTGGGTCGGCGCGAGACACGGTCTCCGCGCTCGAGCTCATGTCGTCCAGCGACGGTGTCGTCGACGACAACACCCCGCTCGACGAGTTCATCGAGGCCTTCATCGAGCACGACCCGGGCCGGGCGCTCACCGTCGTGGCCCACGCCGTCCAGCAGGGTCGCGACCCGCGCACGCTCACCGACGACATCGTCCGTCACTTGCGCGATTGCTTCCTGTCGCTCATGGCGCCCGAGCTCGTTCAACTCCCGGTGGCCCGTGCCGAGGAGGTGTCGGCGCTCGCCCAGCGGCTCGGCGCTGCGTCCATCGTGCGCGCCATGGAACGGCTCGGCGAGATGCTGGTCGAGATGCGTCACGCCCCCGACCCGCGGCTCCTGCTCGAGGTGGCCCTGGTGCAGCTCACGCACGAGGCTGCCGGCGTCGACCTGTCGGTGCTGCTCGAGCGCGTCGAACGCCTCGAGCACCAGATCGCCTCCGGTGCCGTCACCGCTCCCGCGGCCAAGCCCGTACTCGTCGACCCGTCCACCGGCCGGGCCGCGCTCGGTGGCCGCGCCCGTTCGTCCGCACCCGCTCCCGCTCCCGCTCCCGCTCCCGCTCCCGCCGCCCCGGCGCCGGTCGCGGTCCGCGTTGCCGATGCGCCGTCTGCCGATGCGCCGTCTGCCGATGCGCCGCCGTCCGAACCGGTCGCGGCCCCCGTCGCCTCGGTCGTGCCGCTCGTGGTGCCGCCCGGCGGCGGTGCGGCTCGGGTGGTCGAGGTCTGGTCGAGCGAGGTCATGCCGACGCTGAAGTCGTTGTCCCGGGCGATCTACGCCGCCACCAAGGTGATGGGCGAGCGCGATGGAGCGGTCGTGGTCGGAGCGCCCAACGAGGCGCACCGGGCCAAGTGCCAGCAGCATCAGAAGGAGCTCGACGCCGCCATCCTCAAGGTCATCGGTGCGCCGGTTCCGGTGCTGCTCGTGGTCGACGGTGACGCCGCCCCCGACGACGCCAACGTGGTCCCCATGAAACGGAATTCGCCGCCACCGCCCGACGACGACGACGTCGACATCACCGACCTGGTCGACGCACCACCGGAGTCCGTCGTGTCGCCCACCGATCGTCTGCTGCAGGCCTTCCCGGGTTCGCAGATGATCGAGGAATGAGCCCATGGCCGTCTACACCCAACCCGTTCAGACGCTCATCGACGAGCTCGGCCGCCTTCCTGGCGTCGGTCCGAAGTCGGCACAGCGCATCGCGTTCCACCTCCTGAAGATCCCGGCCGACGACGTCGCTCGCCTGGCCCACTCGATCACCGATGCGAAGGCTCGGGTTCGGTTCTGTTCGCGGTGCTGGAACGTCGCCGAGGGCGAGCTGTGCCCGATCTGTCTCGACGACCGTCGTGATGCCAACATCCTCTGCGTCGTCGAGGAGTCGCGCGACATCGTCGCCATCGAGAAGACCGGCGAGTTCAAGGGCCGCTATCACGTGTTGCTCGGCGCGATGAGCCCGTTGGAGGGGATCGGTCCGGAGCAGTTGAAGATGAAGGAGCTCTTCGCCCGCATCGAGCCCGAAGACGTGCAGGAGGTCATCCTGTGCACGAACCCGAACACCGAGGGCGAGGTCACGGCGATGTACATCGCCCGGATGATGAAGCCGTTCGGCATCAAGGTCACCCGGATCGCCAGTGGGCTGCCCGTCGGCGGCGACCTGGAGTACGCCGACGAACTCACCCTCGGCCGGGCGCTCGAAGGACGTCGCGACGTGTCGCAGTGAGTCCCGAATCGGCCCAAAACGTATTGCTGGGGTACCACTCCTGGACCTGGTAGCGGGCGGACGGGCCAGCTCCAGAGGTGGTACCCCAGACTGTTCGGCGACTGCCGTGAAGCCGTCGCCTTTGTTGCAGTTACATTACAGCGGACACGGAAATGTGTCAACCGTCGTAACAAACCTTCGACGTGTATTGGACGTCTCTTAGATCGTCCGCACGAGCAAGGCGTCGCCCTGGCCGCCGCCGCCACACAGCGCCGCAGCACCCAGCCCGCCGCCGCGACGGCGCAGTTCGTGCAGGATCGTGAGGGCTAACCGGTTGCCGCTCATGCCGATCGGGTGGCCGAGGGCGATGGCGCCGCCGTTGACGTTGACGATCTCGTCGCTGATGCCGAGATCGGCCATCGACGCGACACCGACCGCGGCGAACGCCTCGTTGATCTCGAACAGGTCGACGTCGGCGACGGTCTTGCCGGCGCGGGCGAGTGCGGCCATGATCGCCCGACTCGGCTGCTGCAGCAGGGAGGCGTTGTCGGGGCCGGCCACCATGCCGTAGCTCACGAACTGACCGAGGGGCTGCACGCCACGAGCGTTGACCGCCTTCTCGCTCATCATCACGATGGCCGAGCCGCCGTCGCTGATCTGCGACGCATTGGCCGCGGTGATCGTGCCGTCCTTGTCGAAGGCAGGCTTGAGGCTGCCGAGCGATTCCATCGTCGTGCCGGGGCGGACGCCCTCGTCGGTCTCGACGAGGATCGGGTCGCCCTTGCGCTGGGGGATGGCCACGGGGACGATCTCGTCGGTGAAGCGACCTTCCTTGATGGCGTTGGCGGCGCGCTCGTTGCTCTTCATCGCCAGGTCGTCCTGCTGCTCACGGGTGATCGTGCCGGCGGCGTACCGGTCGGTGCCCAGACCCATCAGGCATGCGTCGAACGCGCACCACAGGCCGTCCTTGATGATCGCGTCGGCCAGTTCTGTGTTGCCGTACCGGAAGCCGCTGCGGGCACCGGCTGCGAGGTACGGAGCGTTGGTCATGCTCTCCATGCCGCCGGCGATGACGATGTCGGCCTCGCCCGCCTGGATCATCTGGTTGGCGAGGTAGATCGAGTTGAGGCCGCTGAGGCAGACCTTGTTGATGTTGATGCTCGGCACGCTCATCGGGATGCCGGCCTTCGACGCGGCCTGGCGCGACGGCACCTGTCCCTGGCCGGCGGTGAGCACCTGCCCCATGATGACGTGCTCGACCTCGTCGGGTGAGACACCGGCGCGCTCCAGCGCGGCCTTGATCGCCAACCCGCCCAACTCGGCGGCACTCAACGAAGCGAGCGCGCCGCTCATCTTGCCGATCGGCGTGCGAGCGCCGGCGACGATGTACGAACCAGACATGATGGGACCTCCGAGTGGGCTGCTGTCCGGAGTGTAGAAGTCGACGCTGTCCGCACGAGAATGCGGAAGGCCCGCTCAGGCCCCGGCGGGCACCACGATCTGCCGGCAGGCGAGCGCCGGGCCGCTCGCGCCGCCCCACGCCATCACGTTGCCGCACACCTGGTAGGCGCCAGGCGTGAGGAAGAAGCTCTGGTCGAAGCCGTGGAACGGACCGAGGGGAGCAGGCGCGTCGGCGCGCTCGACCGACGCGAGCACGGTTCGGGTCGCGACTGCGGCGCCTCCACCCGACGGTGTCACGGTGATCCGTACCGGGACGGAGAGGTCGAACTCCGGGTCGAGTGCGAGCCCGGTGACCCGCAGCGTCGAACCGCTGACCGTGGGTGTGTCGAACGAGCCGGAGGGGTCGCCGTTCGGGCGCTGGTAGGCGAGCGCCGCGAGTTGCGTGTAGACGGCGGTGTTCTCGTATCCCGTGGCGAAGATGATGATCCCGCTCCAGTGGGCTGCGAGC
Source organism: Acidimicrobiales bacterium (assembly GCA_038234785.1). Taxonomy (GTDB): domain Bacteria; phylum Actinomycetota; class Acidimicrobiia; order Acidimicrobiales; family Ilumatobacteraceae; genus UBA668. The sequence goes on along the minus strand of JBBQTC010000013.1, from coordinate 21,206 downwards.
GCGGCCTCGGCGCGCTGGCGCACGCTGTACTCGTCGGGGTAGTACGCGATGTGGCGCAGTGTGCACGTGACGCTGACGCTCGGGGGTGACAGCCGCAGTGCGGGCTGCAACCCGTTGGGGTCGGTTGGCGTGTTGACGACGTCGGTGTGCTTCGGCGGTGGTGTCCAGATCGGCGGCGTGAGCGGCTTGGTACGGGGGCCGGTGACCACTTGGTCCCACGAGAAGGTGAGCTCTCCGGAGGAGTGACGGGTCGGCGTGAGCCCGTGCTGGGCGGCGAGCTGGGCGCCCTCCTTCATGGTGATGCTGTCGCGAGTGACCGCACCGTCGGGGCAGATCTCGCCGCTGTTCTTCTGCGTCGTCCAATGTCGACCGTAGGTGGGCACGCCCAGTTGCAGCTTGGACACCGGGACGTGGGCGCTGCTGTACGAGATCACCGAACTCACCCACGACAGCGGTGCGATCGGTCCGGGCGACGACGTGCTCCAGTCGTAGACCATCAACCGCAATCGGTCGATATCGGGCGCGATCTGGTCCTGGGCGTAGACCGTGTAGCCGCTCGCGCCGTTGTCCCACACCGGCGGGACCGTGACGGACAGGATCTTGCCGCTGGTGTGCATCAGCCCCGAGAGCGTGTGGATGAACAGGATCCAGTTGGGACGGATCTCGTCCCACTTCGTGCGTCCATCGCCGAATGCGAAGACCTCGTAGTCGAGGTCGATGCCGTCGTATCCCTTGGCGTTGACCAGATCGACGATGTGTTGTGCATGGTTCGCCCGGCTGAACGGGTCGGCGAGGATCGCCCGCATCGTGCCGGCCGGGCTGCTGTCGAAGATCGTCGGGATGACGGCGAGACCCTGCGCCCTGGCCGAGGCGACGGTGGAGGCGAGGCCGCTGCTGGTGCCGATCAGCGGGAGGGTGCCATCGGGGGCGGTGCCATACCAGAGCATCGACACTTCGGCGTAGAGCGACGCGATGTCGGGGTTGTCGATGATGGCCCGTCCCGACGTGCCGCCCCAGTAGGGGATCCACCCGCTGGTGAAGCGGTTGGGTTGGCACGACGACAGCACGCCCGACAGCAGCAGGGCCGCCACAAGGATGCACGATCGCGTTCGAACGGCCACGCGGTCAGGCTAGTGGTGGTCGCGCGTGCCGTACCTTCGCGCGGTTCAGCGCTCGTCGATGGTGACCTTGGAGATGTCGATGGGCTGCAGGGGCGGGCCGTCCTGGGTGTTCGACATCCCGTCGAGCGTGGCCACGACGCCGAGATCGTTGTCGTCGACGATGCCGAACAGCGTGTACCTCGCCGGGAGCGCGGCGCCATCGTCGCCGGTGATGATGAAGAACTGGCTGCCGTTCGTGTCGGCGCCGGAGTTGGCCATCGCCACCGACCCGATCCGGTACGGCTCGATCTTGGACAGCTCGTCCGGGAACTCGTAACCGGGTCCACCGTGGCCCGTGGCGGTCGGGTCGCCACACTGCACCACGAAGTTGCGGATCGCCCGCCGGCAGGTGGTGCCGTCGAAGTAGTGGTAGCGGGCCAGGTTCACGAAGCTGTTGACGGTGTTCGGGGCGATGTCGGGACGCATCAGCACGTGCAGCGTGCCGCCCGTGGTCTCGATGGTCGCGATGTACTGCTTGCCGTCCTGCAGGCACATCGGCGGCGCCGAGTCGAACTTGTCCTTGCGGGCAGAACTGCCGTCAGCCGCCGCGCAGCCTTTGGGCAGTGTGGCGGACGAGAGTCCGCCGGAGACCTTCGCACTCGAGGAGGCGTCGCCGCACGCGGCGAGGGTCAGCACTGCGGTGAGCGCGAGGAGCAGAGGTCTGGTTGCACGAATCACGGCCGACACTCTGCCACCGCTGCCGGCGTTCGCAGGGTCGGTTCGACCCGGTTCGCTACCCATCGGTAACCTCACCCGGATGCAGCACGTCCTCGACGCCATCCAGTCCGACGCCAGCAGTGACGACTTCGCCCACCTGGTGGTCCCCGAGAGCTATCGCGCCGTCCACGTGTTGAAGGACGAGCAGGACATGTGGAAGGGCGTGCCGTCGAAGGAGAAGGATCCGCGCAAGAGCCTGCACGTCGGCGACGTGCCCACACCAGAGCTCGCGCCCGACGAGGTCTACGTCGCGGTGATGGCCAGCAGCATCAACTTCAACACCGTGTGGTCGAGCATCTTCGAGCCGATCAGCACGTTCGGGCCGATGGCCCGCCTGGCCCGCGAGAGCGCATGGGCCAAGCGCCACGATCAGCCGTACCAGGTGGTCGGCAGTGATGCGTCTGGTGTCGTGTTGAAGATCGGCACGGCCGTTCGCAACTGGAAGCCCGGCGACCGGGTGACCGTGCACTGCAACCACGTCGACGATCAGGACCACAGCGCGCACGACGATTCGATGATGGCGGCGAACCAGCGGATCTGGGGCTACGAGACCAACTTCGGTGGGCTCGCCGACCTTGCGGTGGTGAAGGCCAACCAACTGATGCCCAAGCCCGCCCACCTCACGTGGGAGGAGGCCGCGGTGAACGCGTTGTGCAACAGCACCAGCTATCGCATGCTCGTCGGCCGCAACGGCGCGCAGATGAAGCAGGGCGACGTCGTGCTCATCTGGGGCGCTACGGGTGGCATCGGTGCGTATGCGACGCAGTACGTGCTCAACGGCGGTGGGATCCCGGTGTGCGTGGTGTCGAGCCCCGACAAGGCCGACATCCTGCGCTCGATGGGGGTCGAGCACATCATCGATCGTGCCGCGGCGGGCTACCAGTTCTGGAAGCCCAGCCCCGACGGTGGAGAGTCGCACACCCACGACGAGAGCGAGTGGCGTCGTCTGGGCAAGGACATCCGCGACCTGTGCGGCGAGGACCCCGACATCGTGTTCGAGCATCCCGGTCGCAGCACGTTCGGGGCGTCGATGTACGTCGCCAAGCGCGGCGGCACCGTCGTCACCTGCGCGGCCACGAGCGGCTTCATGCTCGAGTTCGACAACCGTCACTTCTGGATGCGGCTGAAGCGGCTCGTGGGCTCACACTTCGCCAACTACAAGGAGGCGTGGGAAGCCAACCGGCTGATCAGCAAGGGCATGATCCACCCGGTGATGAGCCAGGTCTTCGCGCTCGAACAGACCGGTGAGGCCGCCTACCAGGTGCACCACAACCAGCACGAGGGCAAGATCGGCGTGCTGGCGCTGGCGCCGTCGGAGGGTCTCGGTGTCACCGACCACGAACTGCGCGACCGCCTCGGCGACAAGCTCCACGCCTTCCGCCGCTGACCCCGTCCCCACCGCGCCCTTCCACCCTCGCGACCCGCCGCCGCCGCCCCCAAATTCCTCGTTCATGTCATCCGCCGAGGCAGAAATCCTGCCTCAGGCGATGACACGAACCCTCGACTTGGGGAAAGGGGATCGCTGGGATGCTGCCGGCGTCAGGGTTGGACGACGTGGAAGGCGAACGTCAGCGTGACATCGTCGCCGACGGCGGCAGCTGCCGCACGGACTTCGGGTGTGTCGAACATCGCCTCGATCTGCACGCCGCAATGACCGTCCCAGGCGTAGTCGCCGGTCTGGATGATGCGCAGCCCGCCGTAGTCGAGTGACCCGAGCGCGTCGAGCATCGGGGCCATGGTCTCGAGCGTGCACCCCGGGGTGAGTGCGTTGTACGTCGGCCCGAAGGTGGCCGTCGTCGCCGGCACCGGCGGCCCGTCGAGCGTGAAGGTCGTGCCGTCCCAGGTGCCGACCACGGCGTAGGCATTCTCGGTCCAGGTGGTCCCCGCGACCGTCTGCTCGTCGTCGACCATCGACCAATCGAAGCCTGCGATCGGGACGGAGCCGCCCTGGGGCGGAAGGGACTCCTCGAAGTTGAAGGCCAGCATCGGGCCACGGCCCGAATCGATGATGCCGGCAACGACCCCCTGGTAGGTCGCCGTCGAATCGAGGGCCTCGTTGGGGAGGTCGGCACCGGTCAACGTGCTGACGATGTCGTCGACGCGGTCCGCCAGCCCGGGTGAGATCGCCAGTGTCGCCCAGGTGCCGACCGGGGTCTCCCAGACGAGATAGGTCACGCCGAGAAGCTCCGCGCGGTAGCCGCGCTGGCCGACGACCGTGGTGGGCGCTACCGACTCGTCGCCGGCGAGCAGCGTCAGCTGACCCCGGTAGTCGCCCACGGACAGCTCGACGTGTTCGGCGCCGGACGTGTAGTTCTGTTCGACGCGGAACCCGTCGTCGACGAACCCGTTGCCCAACATCACCATCGACGGATCGGGCAACACGTACGCAAGCCCAGAGCCGGGAACGACCTGCTGCTGCAGCGCCGTCGCCCGTTCCTGTGTCATTGCAATGTGCGCGAACTCCAACACCGGTGCGCCACCGGTGTCGGAGTCAGTGACCGTGAGCAGGAGGACTCCGTGATCGATGCCGGTGACGTCGCCCCACGCCATGGCCAGTTGGGGACCGGGGGCAGGGTGCGGGAGGCAGCATCGCACCACCGTGACCTCGCCTGCCACGAGGTTCGGCTGGTGGAGTGCGTACCACGGTGCTCCGTCGCTGGGCAGCAACGTGTCGGCGACCGATGTCGCGGGAGCGGTCGTGCCGTCTGCTGCTGGAGTCTCGTGGCCGCGGTGTACCGACAGGGCGACGATGGCGGCGACGACCAACGTCGCCGCGGCGGCAATGGCGAACGAACGCGCATGACCCGGCCCCGACGTGTGGGGGTCGCCGTCGGCTGACTTCGGCGGCTCCTTCGAAAACACCTCGTCGAGTGCGGCGCGCAGTCGTTCGATGACCTGATCGTCGTTCATTCCGCCATCCCCTTCTTCAGCGTGGAAATGCCTCGGTGCAGGAGCACCCGCACACTGGCCGGCGCGCAGCCGAGTGCGTCCGCGATCTGGTCGTCGGTCCAGTCGGCCCAGTAGCGCAGGCTCACCGCAGCGCGCTGTTGGTAGGGCAGTGAGTTGAGTGCGTCGAGCATGTCGCGGGTGGGTTCGGTATAGGTCAGCGGTTGCCCGGCGGTCGCTCGGAGCACTCTGGCCCGCTCTCGGATGTGCTGGCGGTGCCACGACGCCGCCCGATGCACGATGGACCGGCGCAGGTATCCGCCGGGGTTGGCGATGACGAAAAGCTTGCGGCCGACCGACGCGAGCGCGTCCTGGGCGAGCTCCTCGCCCACCTCACGGCTCCCGACCAATGCCGTGGCCCAGCGCACCGCGTCGGCGCGATACGTACGGAAGAACTCCTCGAATGCGAGCGGTCCTGATTGATCGTCGGTGGTGGCCATCGTCCTCGCCTGCAGCCCAAGTGTGGCCGGTTCCATGTTCACCTTGACGTCACCGGTCGCCGATCTGTTTCACTGGTCGCATGTTGCTCACCGAAATCGACCATGTCGCCATCGCCGTTCGCGACCTCGAGGCCGCCATCGCCTACTACGCGGCGGCGTTCGGTGCCGAGGTGCATCACCGCGAGATCGTCGAGAGCGATGGGGTGGAGGAGGCATTGGTGAAGGTGGCCGACAGCTACATCCAGTTGACGGCGGCGACCCGGCCGGACAGTCCGATCGCCAAGGCGATCGAGAAGCGCGGCGAGGGTCTGCACCACGTCGGTTATCGAGTCGACAACTGCCAGGAGGCACTCGACGCGATGATCGCCGCCGGCGCCACGCCGATCGACAAGACCCCGCGCCCGGGCAGCCGCGGCACCACGGTGGCGTTCATCCATCCCAGGGGCAGCTTCGGCACCCTGATCGAGCTGGTCCAGGAGAACCCGGGTTCGGGTCACTGACCGACCGTTCCACGGGAGTCACTCCGCTTCGAGGACGAGCCCCTTCAGGTACTCGGCCTCCGGGAACGGCAACGGCACCGGGTGATCGCTGGGCTGATGCAGCCGGCCGACGATCCGCACGGTGCGCTTGGCGTCGAGGGCTGCGCCGGCGACGACCTTCTGGAACAGGTCCATCCCCATCGCGCCACTGCACGACCACGTCATCAGCACGCCGCCGGGAGCGAGAAGCTTGAGCGCGAGCAGGTTCAGGTCCTTGTAGGCGCGCGACGCCTTCTCCACCTGGCCCTCGCTGTTCGCCAGCTTCGGAGGGTCGAGCAGGATCAGGTCGTACTGCGCTGCCCGGTCGCGAAGTCCGCGCAGTGCGGTGAAGGCGTCGGCCTCGGAGAGCTCGCCCACGTCGACCTTGTTCAGCTCGCCGTTGTGAGCGGCGGTCGCCAGCGCAGGCCCGGACGAGTCGATCGACGTGATGCGCGTGGCGCCGTTGGCTGCCGCGATCACGCTGAAGGCCCCGGTGTACGCGAACACGTTGAGCACCGACCGACCTGCGGCGATGGTGGCGATCGCGGCTCGGGCGTTGCGCTGGTCGAGGTAGAAGCCGGTCTTGTGCCCGCCGGCGACATCGACGGCGAACCGGTACCCGCCCTCGTGGGCGACCAGGGCCGGCGAGGGCTCGGCGCCACGCAACAGCCCCACCCGCGCATCGAGGCCTTCCCGCTCGCGCACGTCGGCGTCGCTGCGTTCGTACACGCTCGCCACGCCGGGCAATGCAGCCAGGGCATCTGCGAGCACGGGCTTCCACGCTTCGGCACCGGCGGTGGTGAACTGGCAGACGACGGTGTCGCCGTAGCGGTCGGCGATCAGGCCCGGCACACCGTCGGCCTCGCTGAACACCAGCCGCGCGGAATCCGTGAATCCCGACGACAGCAGGGCGGTGCGTCGAGCGGCTGCGGCGGCGACGCGACCGGCGACGAACGATTCGTCGACCTGTTCGTCGGGATCGAACGTCCACATTCGGGCGCGAATCTGCGATTCGGGGCTGTAGGCCGCCGAGCCGAAGACGGTGCCATCCGATGCGCGGACCTGGACGGTGTCGCCGGGAGCGGGCGAGCCCTCGACCTTGGCGACTGCGCCGCTGAACACCCAGGGGTGCAGGCGCTTCACCGACCGTTCGCGGTTGGGCCGGAGCCAGAGTGTCGGCGGGGTCGGGCTCACGCCCGCCACCGTAACGACTGGATCAGTGCAGGGACAGTTCCGACGCGCTGCCGCTGCTGACCAGCCAGCCGTCGGACTGCATCTGGCGCTGCAACAGTTCGTCGACCTGCCCGCGCAGCAGGATGTTGTCGCGCACGCACGATTCGAGTGCACCGACCATCGCGTTCATCCGGTCCTCCAGCGCGGCGAGCCGCGATGCGGCGTCGAGCGCGAGTGAGGTGCTGGGAAGCGTCGGACGGGATTCGATGCCCTCGACGCGGTTGTTGACCTCGGTGCGAAGGCGGTCGATGAGTCCGAACACGGTCGCCTGGGTGCGATCCAGATCGGCACGGGCCTCGGCCCTCGCCGTCTCCACGCCCTGTTGGGCGAGTGTCGCGTATGCCGCTGTCGCGGTGTACTGGGCGAGCACCTGCTGCTCGACCTTCACCATCCGATCTCGGAGCTCGATGGCCACTGCCGTGGCGCTCTCGTCGGAGTCCGGAGCGAGGAACGGCTTGGTCAGCTCGTCGTACTCCATCCAGTTCTTCTCGGTTCGACGCATTCTGTCCGCCTCTTTCCGTGGCCGCGAGCGGGGCCGTTGTGACATGCACTCCTTCATCGGTCGGACCGTGCGTGGTCTTGAGCTTGAAGATGTTTTGACGAAACTCCCCTCAAGTCCCGTTTCCGATGAGCCGAAACCTTAGATGCGTTCGTGCGACTTCTTGTCAGAGCGACGTTGTCAATGGGACACAACGTAAGCGGGAGGAACCCCAACAATGGATACCAACACTGAAGTGATCTCGGGCAAGAAGGATCGGGGTTTCACCCTCGTCGAACTTCTCATCGTGATCGTCATCCTCGGCATTCTGGCCACCGTCACCGTGTTCGCCGTCCGCGGCATCACCGACAAGGGCCAGGAGAACAGCTGTGCCGTTGAGAAGCGGGCCATCGAGACTGCGTTCGAGGCGTTCTACGCCGACACGGGCGCCGACGCCACGGCCATGATCGACCTTGTGCCGGGCTACCTGAAGACCGACCCGTCGGCCCGATGGACCTTCGCGGCCGGCAGCCCCCCTTCCATCGCGGCGGCCGGTAAGTGCATTCCGGCTCCCTGATAGGTAGGAAACTTTGACGGAGGGGTCGAGGCAATTGCCTCGGCCCCTTCGCCGCGTTGCGTGACAAAACGAATCAAGAAACTTTGACTGGAGTTCTCGGGCGTTGTTGCCGATGATTCCTGCGGACGAAGAAAGCGGGAGCGGAAGATGAGCGACGGGCTCGACCAGAACCAGATCGACGAGGGCGGCGCGCCACTGCGCGCCGACGCCGGCTTCAGCCTCACCGAGGTGATCGTCGCCGTACTGCTGATGTCGATCGCGGTGGTACCGATCATGCTCGCCGCCGGAGTGAGCGTGCGCAGCTCCACGCAGTCGCGCAGCCTCGCCCGGGTCGAGACGGTGCTCGCCAATGCCGCCGACCGCGTCAACCGCGCTCCCGAGGGCTGCGACTACGACATCTACGTACAGGCAGCTGCCTTGGCTGAAGGTTGGGATGTGAGCGCAGTAACGGCCAGCTATCGGTACTACACCCATGCGGCGTCGGCCACTCAAGCTGGCACGTGGACTGCTGGGGCGTGCCCTGGTGGTGTTCGCCCTGATGGCCTCGTCCAAATGGTGACCATCAGCGTCCAAAGCCCTATTGGCAATTCCCTTCGAACGATCCAGGTGGTGAAGAGCGATGTCTGACCGTACGCAGCAGCGACTCGAGCGGAAGGCTGCGAGGCAGCTCCGCCGACAGGTCGTTCGACAGGAGCACGCCGACTCCGGCATGACCCTGCCCGAACTGTTGATCAGCATCGTCGTCACGGGCACGTTGTGCGCGTCGATGGCGGTGGCCACCACGGTGATCCTCCGTCAGGGGGACAACACCGAGGGCCGACTCAACAACTCCCGCTCCGAGCAGAGCGTGGGCCTGTGGATGCCGGCAGACCTGGCGTCGGCCGAGGGCGTCGACACGTCGCCCAGCGCAACGCCGTGCGGCACCCAGTGCCCGCCGAACGTCAACGTCGGCGGCTCGAATGCCCTGATGCTCACCTGGACGGGCTTCATCGCCGGAGCCACCGAGCCGATCCCCACCTTGACGACCGTCTCCTACCGCTACGTCCAGAACGCAGCGGGCGAGTTCGAGATCGTCCGCGTCGCATGTGTGTCGGTCAACGGGGCGGCACCCACCTGTGATCAGCTGACGCTGCTCCACAACGTCGAGCCGCCGCCTGCTGGTGTGCCGTGGATCCCCGGCGTCACCAAGCCCACCTGGGTGATGCTCGTCGGGCTCGCGCTCGACCCGGCCTCTCCTGACGCCGGCTCCGGCGTGGCCGGGTCCGTCGACCCGACCTACCACATCAAGAACGGCCGTCGGGTGACGGTCACCATCAACGGCGGCGGCGACCTCGCCGGAGCCGGTGGTGGCCAGGACCAGATCACCCTCAGCGCAGGTGGCGTGGATCGTCAGACGAACCTGAGCACGTCCAACATCAACGTCGCCCCCACCTTCGCGGCAACCCGCTCGCGCTGTGGCGGCAACTTCGGGATGATGGTCGACACCTCCGGCTCGATCGGCTCGTCCAACATGTCGAGCGTCCGCACCGGCATCACCAAGTTCGTCAACTCCTTCGCCGGCACCCCGATCAAGCTGCAGGTGGTGCGCTTCAGCGCCACGGCGAGCACGCTCGGTGCCGGAGCCGGATGGAGCCGCTACTACGACATGCTCGTCGACAGCGACGTCGCCGACCTCAAGGCACAGGTCACCACGCTCAACTCCAGCGGCAACACCAACTGGGAGGACGCGATGTTCCGGATGTTCATGAACTCCGACGGCAGCACCCAGGACGTCCTGCCCGACACCCTGATCTTCTTCACCGACGGCATGCCGACCTACAACCGGCTCAACGCGACCTCGGCGTCCGCTCCGGCGGTCCCCGACAACGACGACATCGGTCTGCCGGCGGCCACGGGCTCGTCGTTCAACCAGCTGTCGTGGAACCGGGCCAACCGGATCGCTCGCCAGTTCGACGCCGACGTCGACCGCTTCATCGGTGTGTTCGTCGGGTCCGACACGGCGGGCACCTCGACCTGGTCGAGCCAGGGCGCTGGCTACCACCTCGCCAACTTCCTGCGTGGTTACCACCTGGTCTACGAGCGTGGGTATCACAACACCAACTACCAGCGCGGATACCACACCGTGTACCAGTACTCCGGCAACGGACTCACCTACGAGTACAAGTCGGGGTCGAAGTGGAAGCGCTCCAACTACAACTCGTATGCCTCCAACAACGACACCCCCGACGAGTCCGACGGCTGGCGGGTGCGGGTCACCGGAACGCTCGGCAACTGGAAGACCACGACGCAGGCGGTCTACGACTCGTCAAACACAAAGAGCGACGCGTCGGACGGCTTCCAGCAGATCGACACGTACAGCTCGCCCTACACGACGTGGACGAGCACGACCCAGGCGTTGTATGACGGCAGCAACTCGACGGTCGACAACAGCGACGGCTGGTTCGCCACTCCGGCGTACTCGGCGCCCTACTCGCTCTGGGAATCGACCAACGCATCGGCGTACAACGGCGGCAACACGACGACCGATTCCAGCGACGGCTGGCGGGTGAGCAACGGCTACTCGTCGCCGTACTCGCTGTGGGAGACCACCCCGGAGGCGCTGTACACCGCGAACAACACGTCGTGGGGGGCCACTGATGGCTGGGACGCGACGAAGGTCTATGACCTGCCGTACACGTTCCACGAAAACGTCGTGACCTCCTCGGTCGAGGACACCGACATCCTGGCCCGCATCATCAGCGTGGCCGCTCCGGTCCCGGCCGTGCCGACCGGCGGGCCGTACACCAACGCCGCCGTGGCCGACATGTACGTGCTGCCGAACTGGAACCAGTTCGCCGACGCGATCAACGCCGTCGCCCTCGCCGAGTGCGGTGGCACCGTGACGTTGCAGACCCGTGTCGGCGGAGCTGCTGCGGCTGACCCGTTCACCTACCAGAACTCGCAGGACCTGACGGTGGCCACCACCAGTCAGCAGTACCGCAGCGGTACGTTCGACTTCGACCTGCCCGGCGGCCAGCCGATCACGATCGACATCACCCCGGTGAACCTCGACAACCTGTCGAAGTACACGCCAGTCGGTTGGTCGTGCAAGGCGGGTGGAGCGGACTACCCCTTCGCCGTCACACCGATCGCCGGATCCGAATGGAACAAGATCACCCTCACGGTGTCTCCCAACGAGGCGATCTCCTGCATCCAATCGGTGGCGTTGAAGTGATCGCCCTCTTGAAGGTCCATCGAGCCCGCCGGGCGGCTGCGCGAGCGGCTCGCCCGGACGAGGGCATGGCGCTGATGATGTGCATGATCTTCGTGATCCTGGGCATGTTGCTGGTCGCTCCGTTGCTCGGCTATGCGGCCACCGTGCTGCGCGCCAGCCGGATCCAGACCGAGAAGACCTCTCGCGCCGAAGCCGTCCGCGGCGCGCTGCGCATCGTCATGGCCGATCCGAAGATCCTGTACGACACCTGCTCGGCCAGTGGTCTCCACACCGAAGTGGTGCTCGCCAACCCGGGACTGAACGTCGGGGTGCACACCGTGTGCACCACGGTGAACAGCGCCGCTGAGCTCGACGACACCGATCTTCGGATGGCGATGACGCTCACCCAGGCCGGCTCGGTCGCTCCTCTCGGGGCAATCGGCTCCGAGTTCCCGGGCAACGGCGGTGCGGATCTGGTCGCGTGGCACGCCGGCTCCACGGCCACCAGCACCGGTGGCCAGGTGTGGCTGCCGCAGCTGTCCGCCCATGCGCTCAACCACCCCGCGAACAACGGCTACATGATGCCGGCGTGGGCCGGATCGTGTCGTGTGTTCTTTCCCGGAACGTACAACGCACCGGTGACCATCGCCGATTCGATTCCCACGTTCTTCGCCTCAGGCGTCTACTACTTCGAGGACGCCGTCACCTTCGCCGGTGCTGCGAACGTGGTCATCGGCCAGGGTTCCGCCGAGGGATGCACGGACAACCAGGACGCGGCGTACAACGCCATCAACGCCCCGACCAACCACAACATCTCCGGTCTCGGCGCGACGTTCGTGTTCGGCAAGACCGGCCGCCTCGTGGTCACCGACACGGGTGCCGTCGGTACGGGGCCCAAGGTGCGATTCAACACCCGTCTCGTGGATCCGACCGACGTCGGTTCGCTGGCGACCCGCAACGTGTCGATCATGTCGGTCAACGGCGTGACCACCGGGCCAACCACGAGCGCCGACCTCGACCTCCCCGGCCAGCTGCACGTGCCCAAGTCGTATGTCTCCGGTGCGACTCCGGTCGACGCGGCGACAGGCGGCTACGTGGCATCGACGCTGATCCCGGCCGCGGCACCGCCGTTCCCTGGGAACCCGATCGTCGACATCTCGTTCTCCACCGGATCGACGTCGACGCTGTTCGTGCCGGGCTATGTGGCCGTGCCGCAGGGTCGGATCAACATCGCCGTTGCGCCCGGCATGGGCGTCGGCAAGGACGTCGAGCTCGTCGGCGGTGTGCTGGCGGCAACGTTCAGCCAGACGCCGGACCTGCCGGCCGTGCAGAACCTGGGCATGATCAACCGCATCGTGCAGAAGACGTTCAAGCTGCTCGCCACGACGACCAGCGGCAAGCCGGAGGTCACCTCGGTCGCGATCGTCCAGATCAACGACTACGGCGAGTTCGCAGTGAACTCATGGGTCACCCTGTCCGCCGGTAGCACCCCCTCCTGATCCCCCACACTTTCGGGTTCGTGTCATCGACGGAGGCAGAAATCCCGCCTCAGGGCATGACATGAACGGGTCCGCTCGGCGGGTCAACGGCATCTGGTCAGGAGTTTTCCCGGACTCCGGGAAGGATCGGGACCAGAACCCGGGGTGAGACGATCGCTGCCCAGAAGCCGTCAGCGGACGAGTTCCATGCGCGGGCACACTCGAGTCGCCCGCCGGTTCCAGGTTCATGTCATCGCTCGAGGCAGAAATCCTGCCTCAGGGCATGACACGAGCGTCGTAGTTGACGGAGGGCAGGCGGGTTCCGGCGGAGACGCACGCACCGAGCCGGCGAGGCGTCCCGATGCGTCAGCGGGATCTGGTCAGGAGTTTTCCCGGCCGGGAAGGATCGGGACCAGAACCCGAAGTGAGACGATCGCTGCCCAGAAGCCGTCAGCGGACGAGTTCCATGCGCATGCCCGTGGAGTCCCAGTTGGGGTCCATGGGCAGTCGCTGCATGGCACGACCGGCAGCCCGACGGGCGGTCCACAGCAGGCCCGTGGCCTCCACCATGTGCACGACGGCGGAGCCGGGCGGGGGCGTGCGGGAGATCATCTCCTCCACACCGGGAAGCTTGTCGCGGATGAGCGCCATGCGCTCGAGCACACCATCCTCGTGATAGGGCGAGGTCTGCAGCGGCTGGTCGTTGTTGAGCTGTGCGAACGTGAGATCCGGGTGCGCGGCGAAGAACGACCGCTGGTGGAACGGCTGGAACTCTCGCTCGGCTTCCTTCGCCCACTTGAAGCGGCGGAAGTCGTCACGGGTGAGCCACGGCTCGATCTCGAGGGCCTCTTCACGGGTCTTGGCGTGCAGTGCGGCGCGAGACGGAGTCGGCCGGATCGCGATGCGACGCGGCCAGCCGACGAACTGCCGGGCCTCCTCGTCGCAGGGACGGTACGGACTCTGGGGCTCGTCGAAGAACCCGATCGGCGCCCAGATGGCCGCAGCCTCGAACTTGGGCTTGAACTCGAGCACGTCGACGAGGGTCGGGACGACCATCGGCTCTTCGGCCACGACCGTGACACCGGCGAGGCGTGCGGGCACGATCAGCCATCCGCCCGGGCAGGGCACGATGCCGCCCAGCATCTTGTAGGGGAGTTTGGTGGCAGCCATGGTCTGGCTCCTGCTCAGGCACCCACGAGGGTGCCGGCGCCGGTGGTCGCGGACTGACCCGACTGCATCGTTGCCTGCGCCTGCATCTGCGACCGCATGGTGGCGGCCTGGGCCAGGATCTCCTTGGGGTACTGGCTCACCTCGGCCGCGACGTCGAAGCTCAAGATGCCGCTCGACACCAGACGGGCCAGGTCCATCTCGATGGTCTGCATGCCCTCGGCCTGACCGGAGATCATGGCGTTGCGCAGCTGACGGCTCTTGCCTTCGCGCACCAGGTTGCGCACGGCGTCGTTCGCCATGAGCACCTCGTACGCGGCCACACGACCGCCGCCCTCTGCGGGCAGCAGACGCTGGCTGATCACGCCCTGGAGCGTGCCGGCGAGCTGGATCTGGATCTGGTCGCGGCGCTCGGCCGGGAACACGTCGACGATACGGTCGAGGGCCTGCGAGGCGTCGTTGGTGTGCAACGTGGCGAACACGAGGTGACCGGTCTCGGCGAGCGTGAGCGTGATCGAGATCGAGTCGAGGTCGCGCATTTCGCCGAGGAGGATGACGTCGGGGTCTTCACGAAGGGCGCTGCGGAGGCCGTCGAGGAAGTTGTTCACGTCGGTGCCGACCTCACGTTGGTTGACCATGGCCACCTTGTGATGGTGCAGATACTCGATCGGGTCCTCGATGGTGAGGATGTGCAAGGGCTTGGTCTCGTTGATGCGGTCGATCATGGCCGCGAGGGTGGTGCTCTTACCCGAACCGGTGGGGCCCACCACGAGCACCAGGCCGTACGGGCGCTGGAGGAGTTCGTTGGCGGCCCACGGCGCGCCGAGCTCCTCGAGGGAACGGACGCGGAAGGGAATGACACGCAGGGCGAGCGCATAGCTGTTGCGCTGCTTGTAGGCGTTGGCACGGAAACGGCCGACCGCGTCGAGGCCGAAGGAGAAGTCGACCTGTGAGTTGTGATCGAGCTCGTGCTGCTGTTCGAGCGTGAGCAGCGAACGCACCATGCGCTCGGTCTCCTCGGGCTGCAGCAGGCTCACGCCTTCGAAGGGCACGAGCACGCCATCGCGGCGTGCCGTGGCCGGACGGCCGACGGTGAGGTGCAAGTCGCTGGCTCCGGCTGCGACGGTCGCCTGCAGCAAGGTGACCAAGACGGGGTCTGGATTGAACATGGGGCTAGCCTCCGGTGTGTCCGACGCTCAGAGCCTCGGATCTCTTGCCAATGACGATTGTGATCTCTGCCCTGTATGGGCTACTTGCCGGTTCGTTCCTCACCGTGGTGGTGGACCGCGTCCCCCGTGGGGCATCGGTCGTGCATCCCGGATCGGCGTGTGGGAACTGTGGCCTGCGCCTCGGTGCCCGCGATCTCGTTCCTGTCTTCAGTTGGTTGGCGCTCCGCGGCAGGTGCCGAAAGTGCCATACGAGTATCGGCACGGAACCGCTGGTCCTTGAGTTGTCAACGGCCCTTCTTTTCGGCCTCATGGCGTGGGAATTCGGGTTCTCCTGGCGAACACCTGCGTTCTGCGTGCTCATGGCCGGCCTGGTGGCCCTGAGCTGGATCGACCTCCACACCCAGCGGCTGCCGCGGGGGATCATCTACTGGACGGCCTTGATCGGGGTGCCGTTACTGTGCGTGGCTGCGATCGCGGAGGGTGAGCCCGAGCGGATCTGGATGATGCTGCTCGGCGCGGCGATCTCGCTGGCGATCATGGGCTTCATCTACCTGGTCAGCCGCGGCGGCCTCGGCGACGGCGACGTGCGCCTGTCTCCGCTGCTCGGGGGCTACCTCGGATTCCTGAATCCGGGTCTGGCGCCGGTGGGTCTGTTCTTCGGATTCCTCATCGGTGCAGTCGTCGGCGTCGCGCTGATGGTCGCCAAGAGGGCCGGCCGTCGCACGGCGGTGCCGTTCGGACCGTTCCTCGCGCTCGGCACGATCGTCGCGATCTTCGTCGGCCAGCGCTACATCGATCTTCTGCTCGTGCGCTGACGCAGCGTCGTCCGCCCGCTCGATCAGGCGTTGGCCTTGAGGCCGTTCATCACGCCGTACATCGCCTGGACGAGTGCGACGGCGACGAAGCCGACGATGAGGCCGACGAACACGATCATCAGCGGCTCGAACATGGTCGTGAAGCGCTTGATCCGGCTCTCCAGTTCACGGTCGAAGTAGATGCTGGCGACCTCGAGTTGGTCGTCGAGCGTTCCGGTCTCTTCGCCGACCTTGAACATCTGGCGGGCCGCACCAGGGAACAGCTCAGTGCGAGCGAGCGGCTTGGCGAAGCCGGCGCCTTCCATGATCTCGATCTGTGCTTCCTCCAGCCGCTCGCGATAGACGATGTTGCTGGTGGCTTCCGTGGTGGTGCGCATCGCGTCCGGCAGCGGCACACCGGCGCGAACCATGGCACCGAGGATGCGGCAGAAGCGCTCGAGGATCGCGTACTCCATGATGCCGCGGATGATCGGCAGCTTGAGGACCAGTCGGTCCTTGAACGCTCGACCTGTCGGCGACTTGAACATCCACATCATGAACCCCGTCACGGCGAGGAAGAAGCTGAACGGGATGTACCACAGCGTGCTGAACAAGGTTGCGACGAAGAGCAGTGCCCGGGTGGCGAACGGCAGGTCGGCGTGCAGCTCCTCGAACAACGGCTTGAATTGCGGAAGCACGTAGCCGGCCAACACCGCGACCGTGAACACGGCCAGGACCATGACGACGCCGGGGTACGACAGCGCGGCCATCACCTTGGAGCGGGTCTCGAGCTCACGCTCGAGATACCCGGCGAGGTTCTCGAGCGTCTCGTCGAGCTTGCCGGTGAGTTCCGCCGACCCGAGGATGCCGATGTAGTACATCGGGAACGCCTCGGGGTGCTTGCCGGCCGCACCGGAGAGGGTGCCGCCGTTGCGGAGGTCCTCGACCATGTGCGAGATGGTGCGCTGAAGGGGGACGTCGGTCGTCTCGTCGCCGATGATCTCCATCGCTTCGGTGAGCGGGATGCCGGCCTTGACGACGACGGCGAGCTGACGGGTGAAGTGCATCAACTCCTTCTTCTTCACCTTCTCCTTGGTGAGCTCGAAGGACAACGCGCCGCGCCGCTCCTCGATCTTCACCGGGTACAGGCTCTGGTCGAGCAAGCGCGCGCGGGCATCGCCGATCGTGTCGGCCTTGGTGACGCCTTCGACGGACGTACCGTTCGCGTCGATGGCTGCGTAGGCAAACCTGGGCATGACTGTTGCTCCTAGCTGGCGAAGAGGGTTCGGACGACTTCGGGGATGGTGGTGACGTCGTTCTCGACGAGCGCCATGGCTTCGCGCAGCATCGTGCGCATGCCCTGGGCGACCGCGAGGCGACGCAGTTCTTCGGTGGTTGCCCAACCGACGATCAGTCGGCGCAGCTCGGGTGTGATGCGCAGCAGCTCGTAGACGCCGATGCGATCGCGATATCCGGTGCCGGCGCAGAAGTTGCACCCGGCGCCGCGGTAGAACGTGGACTTCTCGCTGCCGCCGCTGTGCTGGCGGAACACCGCCAGCTCGTCGGCGCCGGGGGTGTAGGGCTCCTTGCACGAGTCGCACACGCGACGGAGCAGACGCTGACCGATGACGCCGACGACGGACGAGGCGATGAGGAAGGCCTCGATGCCCATGTCGAGGAATCGGTGCAGTGCGGCCACGCTGTCGGTGCCGTGAAGGGACGACAGCACGAGGTGGCCGGTGAGGGCGGACTGCACGGCGATACGTGCCGTGTCCGCGTCTCGGATCTCACCCACGAGGATGACGTCGGGGTCCTGACGGAGGATGGCCTTCAGGCCGGTGGCGAACGTGAGACCCGCCTGGTCGTTGGTCTGGATCTGGTTGATGCCCGGGAAGATGTACTCCACCGGGTCTTCCACGGTGGTGATGTTCTTGCCGGCCGAGTTCACCTCGAGCAGCGACGCGTACAGCGTCGTGGTCTTGCCGGCACCGGTCGGGCCGGCGCAGATGACCATGCCGAACGGCGAGTGGATCATCTTCGAGTAGTGGAGGTACGTCTCTCGCGGGAAGCCCAGCTCGGACAGACCGATCATCGACCTCGACTTGTCGAGAATACGCATGACGATCTTCTCGCCGAACACCGTCGCGACGCTGGCGACGCGGACGTCGACCTCTTTGCCGTCGATCACGGTGGAGAACTGGCCGTCCTGTGGGCGCCGCTTCTCCACGATGTTCATCGCGCTCATGATCTTGAGTCGGCTCGTGAGCGCAGCGTGCACACCATGAGGAAGGCTGAAGGTCTCGACGAGGTGACCGTCGATGCGGAACCGCACACGAACCGTCTCGTCGAGTGGCTCGATGTGGATGTCGCTCGCTCGGTCGCGCATGGCCTGGCTGACGATGCGGTTGACGAGTTGGATGACCGGCGCCTGGTCGTCGAGGTTGACTTCGGACGCCGCGTTGGCGATCTTCTGGTTGTCGTCGGCCACTTCCAGCGAAGCGACGAGCCGATGGATGTCGGCGTCGGCGCGATAGAGGGTGTCGATGAAGGTTCGCACCGTCGACGGATCGGCGATGTAGTACTTCACCGGGCGCTTGGCCTCGGCCTCGATCGCGGCCTTGCGTGTCGGCGACGGGTCGGTGAGGAGGACGATGAGGGTGGTGCCCTCCTCGGCCACCGCCACGGCACAGTTCTTGCGGACCACGGCCTCGTTGAGGACGCCCTTGACGTCGGCCGAGACCTCGATGCTCTTGGTGTCGACCGCAGGGATCCCGGTGGCCGCCGACAGTGCCAGCGACAGCTCGGTCCGGCCGACGAGGTGCTTCAGCGCGGCGTCGGCGAACAACAGCAGATCGCCGTTGGCCTCGCCGATCATGACCGCGAGGGTCTCGGCGGACAGATGCCCGCCCTCGACCAGTGTCTGGCCGGCCTTCAAGCATTCGGCCGCGGACTCACCCTCGGGGGGTGCGACGCCTTGGTCTTTGCTGCCTTTGAAAATTGCCATGATGCCCGTCTCCCGCCAGGGGGGCCGTCACACGAGCCGGTCGTCAGAACGACGACAGGCTCGGCTCCGATGAGTTGGTCGAGCTGCCGGACGGCAGCGTGGGGTCGAGTGACGAAGTGGGGTAGCCCGACGGGGCACCGAGGCCACTGGCGGCCGAAGCCCCGTTCCTGGGTGCGCCGGCGGATCCACCACCGCTCACGGTGGGGTCGGTCTTGCGCACGAACTGATCAGGGTTCAATTCCACGATCGCTCGCTCGAGCTCCTCGAGGCGCTCCAACTGCACGGCCGCGCTGACGTCCATCTCGTCGGCCAACTGGGCCTCGATCTCGGCCATGCGGATGGAGTTCTTGTCGAGCTTCTCGTCGGTGGTCGCGGCCAGGCGATCCAGTTCGATCCGTACCAGCATCGCCTCGCCGACCGCCGCCGACAGTTCTTCCTTGACGGAGGCGATCGCCTTCTCGTCGACCTTGCTGACCTGTTGGGTGAGCACGGCGAGACGGTCGTTCGACTCGTAGAGGGCGTTCTCCAGCTCCAGCATCCGCTGGGAGAGCGCGGCGATGGCATCGTCGAATCCGGAACCGATGCGTCCGACGGTCGCCTCGAGATGGGCGAGCTTGGTGCCGTTCGCCTCGTTGATGCGATCCTCCATCGCCAGCATTCGGTCGGTGACCTTGTGCTCGGTGAAGTCGATCCGTTGGGCCATCATCTGTGTGTGCTCGCCGAGTTGGCGTTGCACGTCGGGCCCGACGTTCTCGAGGGTGCTGCGAACGACGTTCAGCCGTTCCTCGACCGCGGTGGCGAGCGCCTGGTTGCCCTCATCCATCCGCTGGGCGAGCGCGATGGTGGTGTCGTTCACGTGCTGGACGAGCGCCGACGCCTGCTCGTCGAATCGACGGGTCGCCTTGTGCAGGTCGTCGATCCGGGCGTGAGCAGCGGCGCTCTGGGCGTCCATCTGGTCGCGGAGGTTGGCGAGTTCGTTGGCGTCGAGTGTCGCCTCACCGGCCGGCATCTCGAGGAGGCGGTTCTCCACCTCGTTGAGTCGCTGATGCTGGTGCAGGGCGAAGTCGGCGAGCCGATCCTCGAGAGCGGTCTGCAGTGCCTTCTGGTAGGCCTCGGTGCTCTGGTGGCCCTCAGTGAGCTGTTGCAGGACCGAGTCGATCTTCGCCGAGAACTCCGAACGGAGCTCGGACTTGGCGCTCTCCGCGGCCTGTCGAGCGACTTCCACCTGCTGCGACATCAATGCCACGGCTTGGGTGAGCTGCCGCTCGACGACGCCGGCGATCGTGGCCGCCAGGATCTCGGTCGTCGACGCGGTCAGACCGTGAGCAGTCGAGTTGTTGGGAGTGGACGTGCTCATCGCGTGCCTTCCACATTCTTCCGGTGCCCCGTGCAGGGGTGTTGTTCCGTCGCCACGCAGTGATATCGGATCGTCTTGCCCAAAGCTTGAGAGATTGGTGGCGCGTTAGGGTGGCCCGGTGCGAGTCCACTTGATCGATGGCACCTACGAGCTGTTCCGCCAACACTTCGGGCAGGTGTCGCGCCATGGCGACGCCGGGCCGTACGATGCCTCGATCGGGGTCGTGGCCAGCACGTTGCAGCTCGTCACCAACGGCGCCACGCATGTCGCCGTGGCGAGCGATCATGTCATCGAGAGCTTCCGCAACGACCTGTATGCGGGCTACAAGACCAGCGCAGGGATGGATCCGGTGCTGCTCGATCAGATCCCGGTGATGGAAGAGGCGCTGGTCGCCTGCGGATTCACCACCTGGCCGATGGTCGAGTGGGAGGCCGACGACGCCCTTGGCGCCGCCGCCGCCGTCGCCGATGCCGATCCGCGGGTGGAGCAGGTGCTCATCGTCACCCCCGACAAGGACCTCGGCCAATGCGTGCGAGGGACGCGGGTCGTGCAGTACGACCGCCGCAAGGACGAGATCGTCGACGAGGCTGGTGTCATCGCCAAGTTCGGCGTCCCGCCGGCATCGATCGCCGACTACCTCGCCCTCGTCGGCGACGCGGCCGACGGCTTTCCGGGCCTGCCGGGCTGGGGTGCCAAGAGCGCCAGCACGGTCCTGGCCAAGTTCGGTCACATCCGCGATGTGCCCCCGTCGTCGGGTGACTGGGGCCTGCCGGGCCTGCGCGGCGCCGAGAAGTTGGCGCGCACCCTCCAGGACCAGATGGCCGATGCGCTGCTCTTCAAGGTGATCGCCACCGTCGCCCTCGACGTACCGGTCGGCACGGTCGATGAATGGCACTGGCAGGGCCCGACCGCCGAGTTCCGGGCGGTGGCGGCCCGTCTCGGGGCACCCGACCTGGTGGACCGGGCGGAACGAGT
>JBBQTC010000012.1:0-62211 GCA_038234785.1 Acidimicrobiales bacterium | reverse complement strand
TCGTTCGAGCCGTCGTACCGGATTCGTCACGCGACACGTCGTCGCTGCGTCGGGTCACATCAGGGGCGGTGTCACTCAGCGTGGCGCTGCTCCTGCTGCCCAACGGATGCTCCCCGATCACCAGGTCGGACATCAGGACCTCCGCCGGTCTCCAGCTCTCTGCCACATCCACCACTTCATTCCAGTCTCGCTGGAACGTGGTTCGCGGAGCGATCTCCTACGACGTCTCGTTCGATGGCACTGCCACTCCCTCGACGGTTGTCCGCCACATACGCACCAACAAGTGGTCGAGTCCCGGCTTGCCCGCCGGCGGCACGTTCCGCGTCAAGGTTCGCACCGTGAAGTCGACGACGACCGGCGCCTGGTCCCCGCCCCAGACGATCACGTTGCCGCAGCCGTCGACGCCTCCGCCGCCCGGCACCGTTGCCACGATCCCGGTGACGACTCCCGCCCCCACGACCGTCGCCATCACGACCGTTCCCGTGACGACCGTCCCTGTCACGACCGTCCCTGTCACGACCGTCCCCGTCACGACGGCCGCCCCCACGACCGTTCCGGTGACGACCGTCCCTGTCACGACGGTCCCTGTCACGACTGTCCCTGTCACGACGGTCCCTGTCACGACCGTCGCTCCTCCGGCGACGTCCGCCCCCGCTCTGGGATTCCCGACCGCAGCGACCGCTGGGGTGCCATCGGGTGTTGCTCTCACCGCGTGGCCGTTCGGCTGGCGCACGTCACAGGCGTCCGGAATGCCGACCCGGGTCGTCGACGGCATCACCTACAAGGTGATCAGTGGCTATCTGTTCGATGCAGGAACCAGCGGCAGCTACTTCTACATCGACGAGCCGAACGTTCTCATCGAACGGAGTCGGTTCGTGACCAATGGCCTCGTGTCGAACACCAGCGCAACGGTGCAGCAGTCGAGCGTCAACAAGAACCTCATCATCCAGGACAGCGACTTCGATGGCGGCCAGTACCACCAACGTGGTGTACAGGCCGACTACGGGGTCACCGTGCTGCGCAGCGAGTTCACCCGGTTCGGTGACTCGGCGATCGAGATGAACAACCGCAGCGGCACGGCCAGCCTGCGAGCCGAGGACAACTACTTCTTCGAGCCCAAGGGTTGGAACCCCGCAGCACACACCGACGGCATCCAGGTCGGAGCCGGCCATGACGTGCTGGTGCGACACAACACCGTCCTCATCACTCCCTACGGCGCCACCGAGGGCGACACGAGCTACGTGTCGAACTCGGCGCTCGGCCTGTGGGCCGAACTCGGCGACGTGACCGGCACGGTGGTCGTTGATCACAACCTTCTCGGTGGCGGTGGTCGGGTCGTGTACCTCGAGCAGAAGGCTCCGTACGCATGGCGTGGCACCGTGACGGTGTCCAACAACGTGTGGGACCTGTGCTTCACCGCCAAGAGCGGCATCTGGGGCCCGCTGTACCCGTCGGGCCTTCCTGCGCAACTCACATGGACGAACAACTCATGGAGCAACGGGGCGCCGCTCAGTCTGAGCGATGCCCTCACGAAGTTCCCGTGAGCGAACTCCCCTCGCTGAAGGGCGGTGCCATGCTGTATGCGATGGCACCGCCCTTTCGCATCCTCGCCGTCATCGCTGTGGGGGCGCTGGCAGCCTGTGCGTCCGCTCCGGCCGCGAACACGCTCCCCCCTCAGGTGGCAGCGACGACGGTCGAGACCGTCACGCCCGATGTGCGCAGCGCCTTTCCGTCGGCGGCCGACACCGGTGTGCCCGCGGACGTCACCCTGCGCCCGTGGACAGGAGGCTTCGTCCTCTCCGAGGAGGAGGGAGTCGACGAGCAGGTCGACGGTCGCGACTGCGTGGTCTTCGACGGGTTCGACATCGACCTCGCCGACTCCGGGGACTACCTGTACGTCGACGTCCCCTGCGCGCTGTTTCGCAACAGCCGCTTCCGGACGAATTCCGTCGTGTCGAACACGAGCGCGATCGTGCAGCAGGCGAACGCGAACGAACTGCTCATCATCGACCACTGCGACTTCGACGGCGGGCCGTTCCACCAACGCGGCATCCAGGCCAACTGGGCAGCGCTCCTCGTGCTGGACTCCCGGTTCGTTCGGTTCGGGAACGCCGCTGCCGAGTTCAACGACGAGGCGGCCACACACGACTTCACCATGATCGGCAATTACGCCGAGGAGACCGCCGGTTGGGATCCGTCCGACCACGTCGATGGGATCCAGGTCGGAGCCGCTGGATCGGTGACCATCCGTGACAACACGGTGCTCGTGACCCCGTACGGCGACGACACCCGAAGCACCGACTACGTGTCCAACTCTGCGGTCGCCATCTGGGCAGAGCTGGGCGACGTCACCGGCAGCGTCGTGGTGGAGGGCAATCTGCTCGCCGGCGGAGGGCATGTCATGTACCTCGAGCAGAAGCCGCCGTACGTGTTCCGCGGCTCGGTCGTCGTCACCGGCAACGTCATCGACCGGCGCTACTCACCGCTCGGCGGAATCTGGGGCGTTCTCGCCGACACGAGCCTCCCGAGCGACCTCTCATGGGTCGACAACCAGTTCGACGACGGCTCCCCCATCAGCCTCCAATCCGCCATCGCCTCGGGCTAACCTGCCCACACGATCGACGAGGAGCGCACGAAGATGACGGGGTTGATGGCGACGGCGAACGACGCGCCGCCGACGGCACCGCAGGAGCCGAGGTCCACGGCGCTCTTGCTGCTGCAGACGTTCGTCATCCTGCTGGCCGTGCTGCCGGCCCGTCTGGTCATCGGACCCGTCGGCTCGTTCGGGTCACCCGCATCGATCGTCGGACTGCTCGCGTTCGGCCTGTGGGCGTTCTCGAGCTTGGAGCCAGGTCTGCTGGCGCGGCGCGTGATCCCGCTGCGAGTCGGACTGGTCATGCTCTGGATCCCCGGGCTGTGCTCGTACGGAGTGATGCACCTCACCGCTCGCGACGGCGACGAGGTGAACGCCGCTGACCGATGGATCCTGTTCATGCTGGTCTGGACCGGCGTTGCACTCCTGGCCGCCGAAGCGCTCCGCAACCGACAGGACGTGCTGCGGCTGTTGCGACTCGTCGTCGCCGGTGCCGCCTTCAGTTCGTTCGTCGCCATCCTGCAGGCCAGGCTGAGCATCGACCTCACCACGAGACTGGCGAAGATCCCCGGCCTGTCGGTCGCCGGTGAACTCGACTCGGTCCTTCGGCGCAACGGTCTCGCCCGACCGGCGGGGACGGCCACCCACCCGATCGAATTCGGCTGCGTGCTCGCCATGGCGCTCGGACCGGCCCTCGTGCTGGCCTCGTACGACCATGCGTGGCCGCGGCTGCGCCGGTACGCGGCGGTCGGCATCATCGGCCTCGGCATCCCTCTGGCGGTCTCGCGGTCGGCCATCCTGAGCGCGGGCATCGTGGGCGTCGTCTGGTTCATCGCCGCCGACGCCGCCCAGCGCGTCCGTGGTGCACTCGCCGCGCTGATGTTCCTGATGGTGATCTTCCTCACGTCGCCGGGACTGCTCGGCACACTGCGCCAGTACTTCCAGAACGTCGGCACCGACGACAGCATCTCCACTCGTACCGACGACTATGCCGCGGTCACCCGCTACATCCGCCAGTCCCCGCTCATCGGCCGCGGTCCGGCCACGTTCCTACCCAAGTACCGCATCCTCGACAACCAGTGGCTCGCCCAGCTCATCGAGACGGGCATTCTCGGCACGATCGCCCTCCTCGGCTTCTTCCTCCTGCCGCTGCTCTACGGTTCGGCGATCCGTCGGGTCAACCGCGTGCGCATCGATCGTCAATTGGGGCAGGCGTTGATCGGTGTCAGCCTCGTCGCCATCTTCTCGTCCGGAACGTTCGACGCCTTCTCCTTCCCGACGATGCCGGGATTCTTCTCCGTCTACGTCGGACTCGCTGCAGCGTTGCTCGCCATCGGGAGAGCCGAACGTGCTGGAGATGCACCGAACCACCTTCCACTGCCGGCATGACTTTCGATCCCACGGGCGACGGCGATCGCGCCCCCACCGGCACACGACGAGCGCTCAAGTGGAGCGTCATCGCCCAGTTCGTCGCCCGAATCGGCAGCTTCACCCTCGGGCTCGTGCTGGCGCGGCTGCTGTCGCCGGCGAACTTCGGCACCTACACAGTCGCGCTCGGCGTGTTCACGCTCCTGCTGACGATCGACGACCTCGGCATTCTCAAGGCGCTCGTCCGTTGGCCGGGCGAGTTCGCCGATGCAGCGCCGACGGCCAGGACCATCGCCACCTGCTCATCGCTCGGTGTCTATGCGATCAGCTTCGTACTGGCACCCATGATCGCCGACATCACCGGTGCTCCGGCCGCGACGAATGCCATCCGGGCACTCTGCGCCGGAATCGTCGTCGACGCGGTGTTGCAGATCGTCCCGGCGGCATCGCTGCAACGCCAACTTCGACAGGACCTGTGGGTCATCGTGGAGGTCGCCCGCCTGGTCGTCACCGCCTCCGTCACCATCCCGCTCGCCGCCGGCGGCGGGGGCGTGTGGGCATTGGTCATCGGGGCGCTCGCCGGGCAGGCCGCCGGCATGATTGCCAATGTCGTCCTGGCACACGAGCCGTTCGCCTACGGCTTCGATCGCAAGGTCGCGAGAGAACTGGTGGTCGTGTCCGCCCCCTACGCACTCGCCGCCTTCGTCAGTGCCGCCCTGCTGAACGTCGACTACCTGGTCATCGGCAACGTGCTCGGACCTGCCGCAGTCGGGCTGTATCTGGTCGCCTTCAACGTCTCCAGCTGGCCCAACAGCCTCGTCGGCGCCGCAGTTCGGGCTGTGGCGATTCCCAGCTTTTCGCGGCTGCACCACTCCGGGCGGGGTGCGGGCGATGCCCTCCGACGGGGCCTGGTCATGCTGGTGGCAGGCGGGGTGCCCTTCTCCGCCATCCTGATCGCGGCACCGACAGCGGTGGTCGGGAGCCTCTACGGAGACCGCTGGACACCTGGCAGCGTCGCCCTGCCGTGGCTCGCCGTCATGTCGCTCGTGCGGCTGCTCGATGGTCTCGTGGACGACGCGTTGTTCGCGTCGGGGCGCTCGACATGGATCCTGTTCAAGAACACGGTGTGGCTCGCGGCACTCCTCGTCGCCCTACCGGTCGGCGCGCACGTCGGCGGCATTCGCGGCGTCGGGATCGGCCAGGCGATCGTTGCGTGCGCGGTCGTGTCGCCGATCGTGATCGTGTTCCTCCACCGCGCCGACTTCTGGCGGCGCGAACTGGTCGGTCCCGGCCTGGGGCTCCTTGCGGCAGGGGCGGTCGCTGCGACCGTGGGGGCCGTGATCGTTCACCGTCTCGACACACCAGCCTTCGTCACCGCGGCCGTGGCGACGGTGGTGGTCCTCACGGCATACGCACCCTTGGTGGTCCGGTGGCGAACGCGACTGTTCGCCCGCGACTGAGCTCGCCACTCGGGGTGGCGAGGTCAGTCGCCGTCCGATGCCGAGGGCTTGCGCTCCGTGGCGCCGAACTCCTTGAGGCCGCCGCGCAGACCGACGGCCGCCTTGAGTTGCACGAACAACTTCCAGGCGATGAAGAACGGGGCCACGGCGAGCGCCGCCAGCACCCTCCAGCCGACCCGCGCCTGGATGGCTGCGGAGAAGAAGGCGAAGCCGAGCAGACCGGCTGCGCCGACCCCCACCCACATCACCGGCGTCGCTCCTGCCACCAGCGCCAGCAGCGTACCGATCAGTACGAATCCGGCGGCCGAGGCGAACGGCGGCGACACGAGGAACCATGCGGCCTCGATTCCGGCCCAGCTGCGGCATCGGAGCAGCTTGGGCACGAACTCGCGCGCTGCCGCCATGCGGCCGGCCTCGTAGCGCTGCTTCTGGGTGGAGGCGATCTTCCACGAGTCCGCGTTGGCCGAACGCATGCGTGCGCGCTCGGCGTGCCGTGTACGCACACCCTCCTGCACCAGATCGAGTGAGACCTGGAGGTCTTCGGAGGCCTTCGCCCGGAAGTCGAGTCGTTCCAGCACGTCGCGCCGAAGCACCATCCCCGTACCGCGCAATCGCACCGGCGCTCCGAGCACCTCGCGCCCTCGGGGCAGCGTCACGCCCTGAATGGCGAACGACGCCAGCGCTGCCTGATCGACGAGTCGCTTGCCTCGAGCTGCCTCACTTCGGGCCTGCAACGCGACGGCGCCGCCACCGAGGAGCCGCTCGCATTCGTCGAAGAATCCGGGCTCGACGATCGAATCGGCGTCGACCATCACCATCGCGTCCCATTCCATCGTGGCGGAGCGGTGAATCGCGGCTTGGCGGGCAGCGGCGCGGCCAGGCTCCTCACCGGGCTCGCGCCGCAGGACGGTCGCGCCGTACGACGCCGCGATCTCGCTCGTGCGATCCACGCTGCGGTCATCGACCACCATCACCCCATCGCGGTCCCGCTTGGCGGCGTTGATCGCCTCGAGCGTGCCCCCGAGGAGCAGTTCTTCGTTGTAGGCGGGGATGACGACGAGAAACCGCACCGGCGGCACGTCGCCGGCCAGGGATGGAGCGCGGTAGAACCACGACGCGAGCGTCATCAGACCCAGGTGGAGGGCAGTGATGAGTCCCGGCAGCAGGACGACGACCGCTAGCGCGGCAAGAACGAATCGGAACAAAGGATCTCCGGAGGTCGGCGGGACGGCACCAGCAACGCGTGGGCAGCGGCGCGGGCGGCAGTGTTGCCCATCAGGCCACGACTCACCTCGTTGATCAGGTGGGCGAACATGAACAGGGATCCAGCGACCGCAGAATGCTGGCGCCGATAGAGCCGGACCTTGTTGACGATCATCATGCTCCGCAAGCGCGGCTGATGCACACCTCCCCCACCCTCGTGCATTGCGATCGCCGACGGCTCGTAGCGCACCCGGAAACCGACGCGCCGAGCGCGTTGGCAGTAGTCGGTCTCCTCCGAGTAGAGGAAGTAGGTCTCGTCCCACCCGCCGACTCGGTCGATGCAGTCGCGGCTGATGAGCATCACCGCACCGACTCCCCAGTCGATGTCGCGCGGGCGCAGGTACGTCGCAGCGTCGGCGACCTCCTCGGAGAGTCGTGGAAAGCGAACCGCCTGATCGCCACCGATCAAGGCGGGCCCGAACGCCCGCAGCAGCGTGGGGTCGCGCCGTTGATTGTGCGCCAGCGTTCCATCGAGGTTTCTGGTCTGGGGGACGACGATCCCGACACGCTCGTCGGCCAGCACGTCGAGCATCCGGGGTACGGCGCCGGGGCCGATGACGATGTCGGGGTTCAGCAGGAGCACCGCACGCACCTCCGGCATCGCCGCGATGCCGGCGTTGATCGCTGCGGAGTAGCCCGCGTTTCGGCCCATCTCGATCACCTCGATGCCGTGGTGTCGCAACCGGGCGACGGTGTCGTCGCTCGAATCGTTGTCGACCGCAACGACGCGGGCCGACACGCCGTCGAGCGCTGCCGGAAGGGAAACGGCGAGTTCGTCGATGTGATCAGCGCTGTTGTAGGTGACCACGAGTACACCGATGCCGGCGGTGCTCGTGTCCAGTTGGTCGGTCACTTCCATGATGCGTTCTCTCAAGCAAACATCTCGTCGAGTTCGTTGCCGCCCGTCGAGGACAGTATCGGCGGAATCCACGAGATCGCGGGAGTGCCGCGCTCGATCACTTCCACGATGCGATCAGCGGCCTGGCCGTCCCACATCGGGATGCTCGCCGGTACGGCGGCCGGCCCCGTCAGCGCAGTGTGCACCGCCGCCTGCAAACGTGGCATGTCGAACCCGACCAGGGTGTTGGTGCCCAAGGTGACAGTGACCGGTCGCTCGGTGTTCTCACGGACGGTCACACACCACGTGCCCAGCAGACTGGTCTCCTCCTGCACCCCGCCGGAGTCCGTCACGACCACCGAAGCGCGCTCCTGCATTGCCAGAAAGTCGAGGTAGTCGAGCGGATCGATCAGGATGAACCCGGTGAGATCGAGCCCGGATCGCTCCACGTTGGCCCGGGTGCGCGGATGAATGGGGAAGACGAACGGTGTGCCGGCCGACAAGGAACGGAGGGTGTCGACGACCGTGGCGAGTCGTTCGGGATCGTCGACGAGTGCCGGCCGGTGCAGCGTCATGAGACCGAACGCGGGCGGGAGGCCGAGCGCTTCCCATGGTCGTCGGTCGCGAGCTCTGGCGATCGAGTGGAACAGGCTGTCGGCCATCACGTTGCCGACGAGGAACACCCGCGACGGATCGGCGCCCTCTGCTGCGAGGTTGGCCACCGCGTCGGCAGAGGTTGCGAACAGCCAGGTCGCCAGCGCGTCGGTGACCGCCCGATTGACCTCCTCGGGCATCGTCCGATCAAACGAACGGAGCCCGGCCTCGACGTGGGCCACCGGAATGCCGAGCTTCGCGGCGACGATCGTGCACGCCATCGTGGAATTCACGTCGCCGACGACGACGACTGCGTCCACATCGACGGTCCCGAGCCAGTTCTCGAACGCCGACATCACGGCCGCCGCCTGCACGGCGTGCGTTCCCGAGCCGACCCCGAAGTTGACGGCGGCGTCCGGCAGCCCGAGTACGTCGAAGAAACTGCCGGACATCGTGCTGTCGTAGTGCTGGCCGGTGTGGACGAGCAAGGCTTCCACGCCGCGTGCGGTGCAGGCACGCAGGATCGGTGCCACCTTCATGAAGTTGGGCCGGGCACCGGCCACGACTGCGATCCGAGTCATCGTGTTCTCCACATCTCTTTCGCCGTGAGCCACATGAACGAGGTGTTGCCCACGAGGTATCGCTTCCACATGCGTCGCGGTTCCTGAACGAGGCGATAGACCCACTCGCAGCCGATCCGTTGGACCCACACCGGGGCCCGCTTCACCTTGCCGGCGACCACGTCGAACGATCCGCCGACGCCCATCGCGAACGGCACCTCCATCGCCCGCATGTGCTCGGCCAACCAGAACTCCTTGCGAGGACTCGGGATGGCCAGGAACAGCAGGTCGGGACGTGCATCGCGCACGGTGGCGACCACCTCGTCGTCGGACTCCCAGTAGCCGTTTCGTGCCCCTGCGATCCGCAGCGCCGGATAGGAGGCCTGGAACCTCCGCACCATCTCGTCGAGGATCTCGTCGCGGGCACCGAGGAAGTACACACTGCGGCCGTCGGCGGCGGCCTGCTGCACCAGTTCGGTGAACAAGTCGATCCCCGCCACGCGCTCGGGCAGCGGTTGACGCAGGAGACGGCTGGCCACCACGACGGACTGACCGTCGGCGTTGACGATGGGACAGGCCGCGATGACATCTCGCAGGCGGTCGTCCTTCGACATCAGCACGACCTTCGACGCGTTCAACACGACGTGCTGAACCGGCACACCGGCGGCGACGAGTTCCATGATCCGCGCGACGGTCTCGTCCATCGTCAATGCGTCGACATCGACGCCGAACAGGTGGCGACGGACCCCGGCCGAGCTCACGACGACGCACCGATCAGATCGACATGGTGCTCGCGCCCGGCCCAGGCCTCGAGGATCCAGCCGAGGTGATAGGGACGGCAGGTGGAGTTCAGCATCGGCTTGCCCAGGTCGACGCGACGGGTCGTGCCCGCCAGCGCG
Source organism: Acidimicrobiales bacterium (assembly GCA_038234785.1). GTDB lineage: Bacteria > Actinomycetota > Acidimicrobiia > Acidimicrobiales > Ilumatobacteraceae > UBA668. The sequence goes on along the minus strand of JBBQTC010000012.1, from coordinate 52,636 downwards.
GCCGCGGTGTTGGTCCACAGAGCGGTACGGTCCGCCCATCCGGCACGGCGGATCGCTCGATGGGCGAAGTGCCCGGAGACGTCGTAGAACGGGAAGCCGAGTTCGTTCTGGCCGTAGCACCACGGCAGGCCCTCCGCACCGGCGCGCGCGTAGCGGTCGTCACCGGTGGCCTCGGCCAGGGAGAAGAACGCCATCGGGGCCATCGCGTCCTGATGCACCGAGTACACCTGGTACGGCTCCACGACACAGCTCCGTTCGGCGTGGAACAGCCACGGCCACCCGGCGTCGTCGCGCCGGAGCTCGACCAGCAGGTCGGCCAGGCGGCGAGCATCGTCGAGGGCGGTCGCGTCGTTGGTGACTCGTGCCGTGTCCGCCAAGGCGAGCACGCTGTAGATCTGCGTGGCGAAGTTCGGCAGCATCGCCCGGCGTCCGGCACCGAGGTGTCCGAACAACGGCCCCTTGCCGGCCTTGCGCGACCGCAGCACGGCCACGTACCTGTCGAGCAGTGCGGGTTCCGCGACCCCCGCCTCGAGCGCTGCAGCCGCCCCGATCACGAGCCAGGCGATCTCCATGCCTTCCAGCGGCTGCAGGACGTCGTCGGGCACTCCCCCGAGCTCGCGGGCGAGGTCGGCGGCGCGACCGTCACCGAGCCGAGAGAGCACCCACAACGCCAGACCGCGATCGCCCGGCGTCAGCTCTGCGGCGGAGGCCATCACGAGATCCACGAGTTCGCTCGCCGACCGGGGAAGGTAGTAGCCGGCTCGCGCCGCGCGCTCGAATCCGAGCGCGACCATGAGTGTGTAGCGCAACGAGCGCCCACGATTGACGCCGTCGGCCCACTCGCGATCGAAGCAATAGATCCCGTCGTCGAGCCGAAGGGTCTCGGTGACATCGGCCGAGAAGCGGATCAGCGCAGGAATGTCGCCGAGCACGAGTTCTGACTTCATGCCGTGCTGTTCAGAGTCGGTGGACATGATCGCCCTTCAGTCGATTCCGGGTGTCGAAGATGGGCGTCGAACTGTCGAGGATGAGATCCCAGTCGAGGTCATCGTGATCGGTGAGGACGACAACGAGATCTGCGCCTTCGATCTCATCACGGGTCAACTCGACCCGCGTCCCACCGGCCGTCATGTGTGCCGGTACGAGCGGGTCGACGATGTGCAGGTCGGCGCCGAGCTCGGACAGCAGTTCGACGACACGAACCGCCGGCGACTCCCTCGCGTCGCTCGAGTTCTTCTTGTAGGCCATCCCGATGATCAAGAGCCGAGCGCCCTTCACCGAACGTCCCAGGTCGTTCAGCTCCAACTGCACTCGTCGAAGGACGTAGTCGGGCATGTGCTCGTTCACGTCGTTGGCCAGCTCGACGAATCGGAAGGCGTGGCCCAACTGGCGTCGCACCTGCCACGACAGGTAGCTGGGGTCGATCGGCAGACAGTGGCCGCCCACACCAGGTCCAGGGGTGAAGCGCTGGAACCCGAACGGCTTCGTCGCTGCGGCGTCGACCACTTCCCAGATGTCGATGCCCAGGTCATAGGCGAAGATCGCCAACTCGTTGATGAGCGCGATGTTGACGTGTCGATAGGTGTTCTCCAACAGCTTGGCCATCTCCGCGACCTTCGGGTCGGAGACCGGCACCACACGATCCACGATCGACGAGTAGAAGTCGGCGATGCGTTGCGACGATCGGGTGTCGATGCCGGAGACGATCTTCGGAGTCGACACGAGCGTCCACTGCTGGTTGCCCGGGTCGATCCGTTCCGGGCTGAACCCAGCGGAGAACTGCTCTCCGGCGCGAAGGCCCGACGCCTCGGCCAGCACCGGCACGAGCAGATCCTCGGTGGTACCCGGGTAGGTGGTGGACTCGAGGACCACGCAGTTCCCTTCACGCATCACCTTGCCGAGCGACGCTGCGGCCTCACGCACATAGGTGAGGTCGGGAACGCTCTCGCGCAGCGGTGTGGGAACGGCGATGACTGCGATGTCGAAGTGATCGATGGCCGGGATCGAGCCGACCACCGAGAACCGACCGGTGGCGGCCGCCTCGGCCAGCGCGGCATCCGACACGTCCTCGACATAGCTCTCCCCGGCCACCAGCATGTCGTGTCGGCGCGGGTCGACCTCGACGCCGACGACGTCGTAGCCGGCCTGCACCGTGCGCAGCGCGATGGGGAGGCCGACGTAGCCGAGCCCGATGATGGCGACTCGCTCGGGGCTCTTGGTGGGAGAAGGGGGTGACATGTGTGCTCCAGAGATCAGGGGGATGGTCGATGTGTGTCAACAGGCGGAGCCGACCCGCCCAGTGTGCCGAAAAGGGCGCGGATCCGGTCTTCCATGAGGTCGCGTCCGAGCGGCGCGAACATGCTGTGGTCCAGTTCTGGGACGACCTCGAGCGTCACGAGCGGTGAAGCCTCGAGACGGGCCAAACGCTTGGGGGCCCGTGCCCTCAGCGCCCGGAGCCCCCATTCGTCGGGGCCGAACAGCAACGTGACCCGCGTCCCGCCGGCCACGACTCGTTCGATCGCCCGTGTCGGCAGCGGTACGAGTCGAACCATGTCGAGCACACGCCAGATCGGCGCCGGTATCCGATTGACCATCGCCAACAATGGCGTCTTGGACAGCGGGATGGCGAGCAGCCGATTCGTCTGTGCGCCGGCGCGCGCCGAACGGTGGACGTCGTCGTGATGGGGCTTGTCGAAACGCGCGTTGATGGAGACGACGTGGTCGATCTGCGGAGTCTGCAGTGCGGCGTCGAATGCGAGCAGCGCACCACTGCACAACCCGACGACGGCCACCCGCTCGACTCCGTGCGTCATGAGGTGGTCGACCACTTCTCGCACGTCGTCGGCAGCACCAACTGGGTAGGACCCCTCACGATGACCGGGTCGGCGTGACGGGCTGTCGCCGAGTCCATCGAGGTCGACCCGAACGGCGCGGTGGCCGTCACCTGCAAGGTCGGCGGCCCAATGGAGCCACGCGCCACCGGGGCCGACGTTCGGTGCAGCCCCGTTGTTGAGGAAGATCACCGCTCCCCCGGTCGGGCGCACATCCTGCGCGGTCGTCGTGACCGTGAAGATCCCGTGCTCACCGAGACGTATGGCCTCGTGCCGTCGGTCGCGGCCGTCGGGATCGGACTGGATGCCTGTCGTCTCGAACGTCGGCCGGCCGCGATCGAGCGCTTCGTCGGGCAATTGAGCCGTCAGCCAACTGACGATGCGCCCCACGATCGCGTGCGGAACCACCGCCAGTTCGGCATCGGTGTCCAGCAATCCGGTGGTGCCAGTGAGGCGCTCCACCACGACGACGCCGTCGGCGGGATCGTCGATCACCGGCTCGAGACTCGGTTCGGTTCGCTGAATCACCAGCGTCGGTACGGCGGCGGCCACGTCGAGCCGGACACCGGAGATCGCAGCCAGCGCTTCGCGGTCGAACTCGACCCCCGCGAGGTGGACGCTGCCGTCCTCGGCATCGCCCCCGGGAGCATCCGCAGCGAGCAGTCGCATCGCGCGCACGTATCTGCGCCCGGTGACCACTGGATCCCACAGCACGAGCGCGGCGGGGGCGAACGAGGCGTCGGCGGCGACGCTGGCAGAGAGACGTAGGCCCACCACGGCGACGTCGTCGATGCCCCAGCTCCGGAGCTCCTCGACGGCGTCGCTGATGCAACGCCGCCATTGGCTCACGACATCACTTTCATCGCTGGAGAACGAGTTGCCGGTGGACGGCACTGAGATGCGGGCGACCACCAGGCCCAGGTCGCTGAGGCGATCCGCAAGGATCCGAAACGTCGGGTACGCCGACACGGCTTCATATCCGGCCGGCGGGCACAGCACCACTCCCGCGCGCCGGGCACCGGTCGGCCAATGCACGAATCCATGGGTGGAGCGCGACGGTCCGAACCAGTGCGGTTGGCCGAGCATCAAACGCCCCCGAAAAGACCGGGCGGCGGTGTCCCAGCGCGATCATCCCCGAGAAGTTCCTTCCGGACGAGCCGTTCATACAGCGCCGACCGCCGCGCCTCCCGACCGAGTGACTCGATCTCGCCGCGGTAGCACGCCACTGCGGCGCGCTTCGCGCGAAGGTCGTCCGACGTCACCGCCGCCGGCCGCCATGTGAGCTCGACCGCGTGCTCGTGGAAGAGCGGCGCGGCGCGGCGCCCTCGCAGTACGGAGCGCAATACGGAGGACGGATGCGACGCGTACGGCATCTCGGCATAGAAGAAGAGTGGCACGCCGGTCTGCATCCGTTGGAGGACGAGCATCGTCGTGAACCGATGGTCCGCGTGCACCAACGGCCAACCTGGCACCAGGACCGCAGAGGCCATCACGAGGAACGGCGCGATCATCGACCAGATGTGTTCGGGATCCCTCGGTGCCACGTAGGCGCTGTCGTCGAAGGGCAGCCATGTCGAACGCACACCCAGCACTCTCGCCGCATCGCCGTCCTCTTCGCGGCGAGCGGCGATCACCGCCGCCTTGTCGGCGAGACCGCGCTTGGCATCCCAGTAGCTCGCAGGACCGGAGGTGGGCTCGGGGTCGCCGGCGAACACGGTGACGAGTTCGACCTCGGCGCCGCGACGGGCGAGGCTGTGCATCGTCGCACCCACCGACAGCACGGCATCATCGAGATGCGGCGACAACACAACGACCTTCACGACTCCCCCTCTGCTGCACGTATCGAACGGACCGCGACCGCATTCAACGCGCGCACATCGCCACCCTGCCACGGTGCACCCGTCAGCGATGTCACCGATACGACCCGCTCCTGACCAGGTGACAGGTGGAACCAGTTCTCGACGGGTGCCGCATCGTCGATGTCGATCGACACGAACTGCGCGAACCCTTCGGTGGCGACGTGCACGGCGCTCGTTCCGGGCTCGGTCCACGCGCGAAGCCCCACATCGGCGCGGCGGTCGCGACGGTGTCCCCCCGGAAGGTGGTGCGCCACGTCGATCTCGCCCGCCTCGCCGACCAGGGACACCTCGACCACATCGACGGCGGCGGGTCCGAATCGGTAGGCGCGCGTCAGATCTCGGAAGTGGTCGAACATCCCGTCGACGGACACCACGAACTCGCCGCGGGGCAGCACGGCCACCGGCACGTCTGCGTCGCCGACGACCAGTCCTGCGTCGTCGAACAGGCGCGCTCGGAGCGTCGCGTCCAGCGCATGAGGACGGTCGTTGATCAACACGGCGAACAGCCCGTCGAGCCCCTCGTCGCGCAGCAGCACGGCCTGGGGCTTCCACGCACGCCCCGCCGCCCAGTACGCAGACTTCGGTCGCCCCAGCGCATCGACGATGCCCCAGCCCGGCCCGGCCCACGGATCCCGCGCCGTGAAGACGAGCGCACCGTCGCAGGTCGATCGTCGGGAGCGGAACTCGCCCAGCGTTGCTTCGATCGCAATGCACACGGCGGCACGTCCGAGGTCGAGGTAGCGGTCCGGGTCGACCGACCGCACATCGCGGGCATTCACGTCGAAGAAGGCTTCGACGTAGTGATCGCGCACATCCTCGAAATCCCAACCGGCACCTCGGTCACGGGGGACGCGTGCCTTCCAACCTGGAGAATGCCCGGGCCGATCGCCGTCGGCGAGGAGCTCGTCGACGGTCTGGCGGCACGGCACATTGGCGAAGGCGAGGCACTCCGTCGTGAAGCGGACGCCGGCGAGGCGTGCGTCCGACAATGGCCGCAGGTAGGCACCGACTCCGTAGTAGTGACTGACACCGACGCCGACGTGAAACGGGAAAATTCCGCCGGACGGACTGCACGGCGCCGAGGCGACGCCGGGGAGCATCGAGTCGAGGAGTCCGGGCAACAGCTCGCGACCGACGCGGTTGCGACCGATCGCCGGATCGACACCCATCATCGCGGCTTGCTGTTCGACTTCGCTGCCGCCACCGACGACAACCACCGACGGATGGGCCTGGCAGCTCCGGAGGAACTGTTCGATCTCCTCCACGACGGAGGCACGGAAGAGGTCGTCGTCGAGTGGCTGATCGAGATTGGCGAACATCAGGTCGTGCCACACCATGATGCCGAGCTCGTCGCACTGCTCGAAGAACTGCGAGTGCTCGTACACCGAGATGCCGAGGACTCTCACCATGTTGGCGCCGGCGTCGGCGAGCTGCGACAACGCGACCCGGAGCCGGTCGGGCGAGTCCGAGAGTCGAACGATGTCGGTGGGGATCCAGCACGCGCCCCGGCAGAAGATCGGCAGGCCGTTGATGGACAGACGGAAGGCGCCGTCGGTCTCGTCCAGCACGACGCTACGGAATCCGACAGGCGGCAGATCGATGGCCGACTCCACGCCGTCGCTCACGACCCCCACCCGCACTGCGGAGCGGACGGGCTCCCCGTGCGTGGCGGGAAACCAGGGCCGGACACCGCTCACGGTGACGCTGCCCGCCACCCGATGTCCCTCGGAACCCGGTGTGATCTCGAGCGCGAACCGACTCCCGTCGATCTCTATCCACGCCGACTCCGGCAGCGGACCCTTCGCCGTGGCAACGAGGTCGACGACTCCGTCGCCGTCGACGAGGCGCGCCTGGATCGAGGTGACCGAGAGCGAGCGTGCGAACGGCATCACACGAACAGGCCGCCACGGGCCGACCGGCGCACAGGTCGGCTGCCAACCCGGCATCCGTCCGCTGAACGAGGTGCGCACCCAGCGGAGCTGCTGCATCTCGATCAGCCGGGTCTTCCACCTGCCTCGCGGCCGGCGCGCCTGCAGGTGGCGCCGAACGGAGCGACATGCGATCACGACGTCGTTCTGATCCGTCAGCCGAACCGGCACCTCGTGCGCAGTGAACATGTTGTCGCTCTGCAGGACGAGTGATCCGTTGAGCCACACGTCGACCACCGTGGCCAGTCCATCGAGGCACAGCATGGCATCGGGATCCGTCGATCCGAACGAGGTCCGGAACCACCAGTCGTCGTCGTCGAAGTCATGCACCACGCCGGGGGCCCAACGACCGACGTCGCGCCACGCGCTCGCGGCCGTTCCGGGCACGGTCGCCCGCACCCAGTCGGCCGCTGCGGTGTTGAGCGCCTCGGGGTTGTCGCAGCTACCGGCCGGGAGGCAGGCCACCTCCCACTCCGTGAGCAGCAGCCCCTCAGCAGCCATCCGCAGCCTCGAGGACGCGCGCGGCGATCTCCCAGTCGGCAACCATTCGGTCGAACAGTTCGCCGAGGTCCACCTGACGGCCGGCGAGGACCCTGGCCAGCTTGAACTGGCAGGTCTTCGACGCGGTGGAGATCGAGTTCAATGCCGTCACGGCCTCCGCGAGCGCCGCCTCGTCGTACCACGCCGCGAACGCGGCCGTGGTGGACGCCCAGGCGCCGAGCTGGCGGAGGGTCCCGAAGGCGTAGTCGTGGAACCGTTCGGGGTGTTCGGCAAGCCATGGGAGGTCGACGACGATTCGATCGGCGAGCGCACGAACCGGGTTGCCGTCGGGGCGATCCTGGAGATGGCGACGCATCTGACGGCCGGCCACCGCGCGAAGTTCATCGAGCGACGGGTGTCGGAGCGGTGCCAGCTCGATCAGCTCCACGTACGGGACGAGCGAGGAGTCCGGCGCGTCGATCCGGAGCACCGCGCGATAGTCGTCACCGGCGAGCTCGTGGTATCCGGCGTTGTGGAAGTACCCGAGCCTCTGTCCCTCGATGTCGATCATCTGGGGCACGATGGTGGTCTTCTGGTGCCCCATCCCGTACGACACGCCGGCGGTGTCCGGCAGGAAGAACGCGTCGACCTCGACCGTCAAAAGGTTGCCGAGCTCGAGTTGGAGGACGATGTGGTCGATGAGCGTGCGCCACACGTTGATCTCGTGGACTCGGAGCCCGTACATCTCACGCAGATCCTCGGCGGGGGGCTTGAAGAACTCCCACTGGTCGCCGTCGAAGCCGGTTCCGACCGTGAACGCCAGCGCCGCAACCGGATCCAGCCCGAGCGCGTGCAGCAGTTCGACCCAGAGGTCGACGTAGCAGTTCGTCTCCGGCCAGTCCCGGTTCTCGTCGTGCAACCAATGCCGGTCGTACGTGTCCGCTCGCAGCGGCAGCAACGACCGCACGGTGCTCACCCCCACAACCGTTCCTTCACCGCTGCCGGCCAGGCGCGCGTGTCGGTGCCGTGGGCAGCGAGCAACGCGACGGTGCACCGCTCGAGACCGAAGCCGATGCACGACGAGTGCGCACGAGCCCCGTCGTCGGTGTGAATGTCGAAGAGTTCCCCGAAGTGGTCCTGGTGGTAGTTGATGGACGCGCACGCGGTCGGGGCATCCTCCCCGAACACGGGGACGAGGAACTCGATCTTGAGCTGCTGTTCGCGTTGACTCATCGACATCAGCCGTCCCGCTCGGCCGAAGAACGGGTCGTTGGCCACATCGGAACGCACGTCGAGACCAAGAGACGACAGCAGCTCCGGGGCTCGTTCGAGCCACTTCTCGCGCCAATCGAGCACCGCATCGGGCGTTCCGATCTTGATGTTCTCGATCTGTCGAAAGGCCTGCAGGCGCATCGGATCGACGGACGGCTCGTGACGAAAGCAGTACTGCGAGGTCTGCACGACAGGGCCATCGTGCCCGATGGTGCCGGTGTACATCGGGTACACCGAGTAGCAACAGGCCGGGCTCAGGACGACATCGGTCTGGGTGAGCTGCGATGCGTACGGCGCCCCTTCGTCGAGCGTGCGCAGCAGCTGCTGGAAGTCGCGCTCACCACCCTGGAAGGAGTACACCGGCCCGGAGAGCTGAGGGAAGTTGCGCAAGTAGCCGATGCGATCGAAGTTGTCACGCGGAATGAGCGGCGGGAACTCGAAGTCGACCGCCCCGTCCTGGGCACCCAGGCGCGCCACCGCCGACTTGAGACCGGCGATGACCCGCTCGAACTCGGCCGATCGTCCGTAGATCCCGTCGACACCCGACGGCACCAGGTGCCCGGCCGCGAACAGCCGGTCGCGCATCGCGCGATGAGCTTCCACGAGTTGGTCGGTGTCGGTCATCAGACGTCCTTTGCGATGCACAGCAAGCTGGCGTTGTGTTCAGTGATCCGGTCGTTGTGCACCATGAGCGCCGCACTGTGGGCGTCACGAAGCTCGCGGCCGAGCGAGAACGGGGTGTCGTTGCGGAACCCGGCGATGCCACAGATCAGCAACGCCGTCTGAACGATCTCGACCACGAGCGTCGACGCGGTGACCTTGAGGTCGTTCATTCGGATCGCGAAGCCGAGGCTCGGCGACTCCTCCTGTTCGCGCCGAACCGCGTCGAATTCGGTGATCGCACTCTCGATGTTCCCGCGCATGGCCTCGAGCTTCGCCTGAGCCACGGCCAGATGGCGGGCTCCGAGGGGCACGGTGCCGGCGTTCTTGCGGGCAGCGGCGCGCACATAGATCCGGGCCTTGTCGAGCGCCCCGTCGGCGATGCCCAACCACAGCGACGACCACAGGATGTGGGTCACCGGCAGCATCGTCCGTTCCGAGAGCTCGGAATAGGGCACGGGCACGATCTGCGCCACGTCACCGGTGGCAATCAACAGGTAGCCGATGCTGCACGTGCCACGCATGCCGAACGCGTCCCACGTTCCGTTGGACGTCAACTCCAGGCCCGGCCGCTGCACGTGCACCAGCACCTGGTCGCTCGCCGCAGCGTCCCCATCCTTCCTCGCCGTGACGAGAACGTCGTCGACGTAGTCACCGTACGAGATGACGGATGCGTTCTTCTCCAGACGGAACCGGTCGCCGTCGCGCTCGACGGCACAGATGCTCGACCGAACGTCGCCGCCGACGCCCAGTTCGGTGGTCGCCGACGCCAGCAGCCGCCCGTCGAGTGCGATCTCTCGCAGCACCGTGTCGAAATGAGGAACGCCCTGGCAGTGCTCGACCAGGCATGCAACTTGAATCTGATGCATCGCGAACACCATCGCCGAGGACCCGCAGTGGCGGCCGAGGATGGTGCACATCATCGCCACGTCGGCGTACGAGCAGCCGAGACCGCCGTACTGGGCGGGGACGAGCGCCCCGAGGAAGCCGCCGTCGCGAAGGGCGCCGATCGATTCGGACGGGAACCGGGATTCCGCGTCGACGGACGCGGCGGCGGGGCCGACGACCTCTCTGGCGATCTTGTCGACCGCTTCGAGCAGTTCGGCGACACTGGGCGTGTGGAGTGCGTGATGCAACATCGAGCCGCTCCTAGTCGGCGCCGAGGAGCGCATCGAGCGCACCCCGTAGGTTCAAGATCGACTCAAACGTGGCGCGCTTGAGCAACCGTTCCGGAAATTCGACGTCGAACTCGTCCTCGAGGGCCAGCATGACGTTCACACTGGCGTGCGACGTGAGGCCGGCCCCGTAGAGGCTGTCCGCGTCGGCGATGGTCGCGACGTCGACGGCGAGCTTGCCGTGTTCGGCCACGATGCCGCGGATGATGGTGGCTCGGTCGGTCATTTGTCCTCTTCTGTGGTGTTCAGTTCACGACGGCGGCGAGAATCGCCAGGGCATAGCCACCATCGTGGCTCAGGCTGAGGCTCGAGTCGCGGAATCCGATCTCGTCGGCGCGGCGGAGCGCCGACCCGTGGAAACGCAGGTCAGGCGCGCCGTCATCGTCGAGGACGACCTCGATGCGGTCGTACGACATCCCTTCGACCGGCCGCAGCACCTTCACGGTCGCCTCTTTCGCCGCGAACCTCGCAGCGAGCCGCGCCGCGGACCATCCGGAACCGTCACGGCAGGTGGCCAACTCGCCATCGGTGAACACTCGCTCGAGGTATCGGACGCCGAACTGCTCGATGGACTCCACGACAGCGGCGACCTCGACCAGGTCGGTGCCGACACGGAGACGTCCGTCGGTCATGATGCGACGGCCCCCGGTGCCGAGTGGGTGTCCGCGGGAGCGTCGGGGACGAGGGCCACCTTCGGCGACGAGGCCGTGGACTTGCGCCGAGGTGCAACCAGCATCACGGCCTTGCCGACGAGCTGTTCCACCGTGCCGAGCACGATCATCAGATCCAGGGTCATCGACCAGTTCTCCACGTAGAACAGGTCGAGCCGGCGGTAGGCCTCGAACGACGGGTTGTCGCGAGCTTCCACCTGCCAGAGGCCGGTGATCCCCGGCAAGACGAGCTCCCGGCGCCGAAGGTCGGCGCCGAAGTCCTTGACCTCAGATGGCAGGGCCGGGCGCGGACCCACCACGCTCATCTCGCCCCGGATGACGTTCCACAGTTGCGGCAACTCGTCCAGGCTGGTGTCCCGGAGCAGCTTGCCGATCTTGGTGACACGCGGATCGGACTCCATCTTGAACAGCGGACCGGTGCGCTCGTTGTCGGCCCGGAGCTGGGCGAGCAGTGCCTCGGCGTTGACGCGCATCGTCCGGAACTTGAGCACCTTGAACGTGGAGCCGTCGCGGCCGACACGCTCCTGCCGGAAGAACACCGGTCCGCGGTCCTGCAGCTTGATGCACAGGGCGACCACCAGGAACAACGGTGAGGCGATCAGGAGGACCAGCGACGAGACCACGAGATCGAAGACACGCTTCACCATCAACTGCACCCGGGAGAGGGTCGGAGCTTCGACGTAGAAGAGGGGCTCGTAGGACATGGGCAGGTGACGCAGGCGACTGGCGTCGATGCCGGACACTCCAGTGGCGAGGTGCACATGGATGTCGGAGTGCTGCAGGTTCCTGATGAGGCGCTTGAGGCCGAAGGCCGTGAGCGACGCCGGCGAGACCACCACGCCCGACACCCCGTACTGCTCGACGAGCGCCTCGGTCTCGGTGGCTTCGCCGAGCCACAGCAGGCCAAGGCCGTTGCGCATCGCCTCGGCGTGATCACCGGCGATGCCTTGGACGGAGATGCCCAACTCCACGTGGGTCGAGAACAACTCGACCAGTCGGGCGACCTCGCTGTCCGCACCGACGAGGATGATCTGGCGCTGGTGGTGCCCGCGGGAACGCTTCACGGTCACCCATGCCCGGAACACGGACCGTTCGATGATGAAGAACAGCCAGGACAGCACCGCGGCAGCGACCATGAACCGCACGCGGAACCCGAGCCGGGCCACACGGTCGAAGGCCACCATTGCGGCTGCCTGCATCGCCAGCGCTCTGGTGCTCTTGGTGAACTCCACGATCCGCACTGCGCTGACTCGAGCCAGGAAGAGTCCCTGACTGCGCAGGCACACCAGGCCGATGGCGGTGGCCGACAGCACGAGAGCGAACGGGTTCCACCACGGCCGGCTCTCCGGGTAGTTGACGACCAGCAGCACGATCGTGGTCGCCGCGGCCAACGCCAACGCGTCGCCGGCGATCAGAATCGCCTTCAATCTGGTCTTCTGGGGCGCCTCGATGGCCGCAGCCGAATCGACACGATGCCGCACGTCGAACATCATCTGTTGGTCACCCCATTCGGGCGCGCAACCGCGTCGCGCCACAATTGGGCATGGCTCATGCACTGATTCACCAGGATCTCCCGTCCTTCGTTGGCCACCTTACTCGACGGCAAACTCAGGTTCAGTAGTCCATTTTGCTCATTGCCCCAGATCGAACAGCCCCTGAGGTGGATCGATGACCACACGCCCAGGCTCCGCCGACACCACGAACACCACCGGGACGAGCGATCCATCGTCGAGCTCGAGAATGTCGTGGGCAGGGTTGGCGAGCACCGACGTGCACCGTCCGTAGGACGTGCCGGCCGTGTCGACGACCTCCGAGCCGATGAGGTCGTGTACATAGAGATCGCCGGCACCAGGTTCGATGTCGAGCGGATCGGCGAGCAGCGCAAGGTTGGCCAACGGCTCTGCGGCCGTGCGATCGTCGATGCCCTCGAAGTGGACGAGCCACCGGGTTCCCGCATGCCGTGCGGCGGCAACGACGAACCACCTGCCGCCCACCTGCAACCGGGCGCCGACCGCAACTCGTTCGGTTCGATCGGTGATGAGGTCGATGTACACGTCGCCACGCACTCCGTGAGCGCGACCGGTTCGGCCGACTTCTCGCAGCACGTCAGTCGACGAAATCGACGTCGACCTCGACGTCGTCGCGGGTGGCGGCAGCGCGCACGACCGTGCGAATGCTCTGCGCCGTGCGACCCCGACGGCCGATGACTCGGCCGAGGTCGCCGGGACCCACCTTCACTTCGAGCCGAACACGACCCTTCGCGTCGGACGCATCGACGATGACCGCGTCGGGGTCATCGACGATCGAGCGCACGATGTGCACCAGCGCGGCCGTGGCGATCGGGGCGAGTGCCGCGTCGGTGTCAGAGGAGACCGTGTCGTGATCCGACATGTCGTGGTCCGACATCACTTGGCGGCGCGAGCTGCGCCGAACTCTTCCCAGGCGCCCGAGATCTCGAGCAATTTCTTGACCCGCTCGGTGGGCTGGGCACCTTGGAGCAGCCACTTGACGGCCTTCTCGTTGTCGACCTTGAGGGCCGACGGCTCGGTGCGAGGGTTGTACGTACCGACGATCTGGATGAACCGACCGTCGCGCGGGGACCGACTGTCGGCCGCCACGATGCGGTACTGCGGCTGCTTGGTCTTTCCGACTCGGGTGAGGCGCAGCTTCACTGCCATGCGACTTGGTGCTCCCTGGATAAGGCTTCGGGCGAAATACGAACTACGTGAGGTTATCAATTGAACGGCGGGAAGCCACCTGGCGCGCCGCTCCCAGGAAGTCCGACGCCAGGAAGTCCACCGGGCATCCCACCGGGAAACCCACCGGGCCCGCCCATGCCGGCCAGACCGCGGCCCTTCTTGCCCTTCTTCCCACCCTTGCCGCCCATCGCGCCCATTCGCTTCATCATCTTTTGCATCTCGGAGAACTGCTTGACGAGACGGTTCACGTCGCTGACGCTGGTACCGCTCCCCATCGCGATGCGGTTCCGCCTGCTGCCGTTGATGATCTCCGGCTTGTGACGTTCGGCAGGGGTCATGCTGCGGATGATCGCCTCGACCGGCTTCAGCTGGTCGTCGCCGATCTGGGCGCCCTTGAGCTCCTTGGGCATTCCCGGCATCATGCCCATGAGATTGCCGAGCGGGCCCATCTTCTTCAGCGCCTGCATCTGTTCGAGGAAGTCGTCGAGCGTGAAGTCGCCGTCCATGAGCTTCTCGGCAGCCTTCTCGGCCTGGTCCTTCTCGAAGACCTGTTCGGCCTGCTCGATCAGCGAGAGCATGTCGCCCATGCCGAGGATCCGCCCCGCCATGCGATCGGGGTGGAACTGCTCGAACTCGGTGAGCTTCTCACCGGTGCTGGCGAACGCGATCGGCCGTCCGATCACTTCCTTGACGCTCAGCGCCGCACCACCGCGTGCATCGCCGTCGAGCTTGGACATGATCACGCCGTCGATCGCCAGCGTCTGGTGGAACGCTTCGGCGACGCTGACGGCGTCCTGACCGGTCATCGCATCGATGACGAGGAACGTGTAATCGGGCTGGACCGCCGCACTGATCTGGCGAACCTGCTCCATCATCTCTGCGTCGATCGACAATCGGCCCGCCGTGTCGACGATGAGCACGTCCTTGCCGAGGCGTCGGGCTTCTTCCAGCCCTCGGCGCGCAGTGGACACCGGATCTCCGGGCTCGCTGAACACCTGGACGTCGATCTGGCGCCCGAGCGTGCGCAACTGCTCGACCGCCGCAGGTCGCTGGAGGTCGGCGCCCACGAGAAGCGGCTGGCGGCCCTGGCTCTTGAACCAGCGGGCGAGCTTTGCCGAGTTGGTGGTCTTACCGGAACCCTGCAGACCCGCCATCAGCACGACCGTGGGCGGATGGCTGGCGTACTGGATCTTCAGCGTCTCGCCACCGAGCATGGCGGTGAGCTCGGAGTTGACGATCTTGATGACCTGTTGGCTGGGGTCGAGCGCCTCACTGAGGCGTGCACCGATGGCCTGCTCGCGGATGCGGCCGGTGACGTTGCGCACGACGCCGACGTTGACGTCGGCCTCCAGGAGCGCGGTGCGGATCTCTTTGAGCATCTCGTCGACGTCGGCTTCGGTGAGGCGGCCCTTGCCGCGCAACCGTTTGACGACGCCTTCGAGGCGGGATGACAGCGAATCGAACATGCGACTCGCCACGCTATCCGGCCGCTCAGCCGACCGAGTCGACCCCCACGATCATCGAGTCCTGCACCGCCAGGTTCACGCGGTTGGTCTGGAAGTCGGCCGTGAGGATCTGAGCGACACCATCGAGCGTCGAGACCCGAACGGTCCACGAGTTGCTCTCGGCCACCTTGATCGCTTCGTCGAGCGACAGGCCCACGAGCACCGACTCCGCCGTCGCGACATCGGGGCCGACGTCGCCCTTGCCGATGGTGGTATCGATGGTGGTGTCGACGGCGACCGTGTCGACGGGAATGCCCGACGTCACGGTGTCGACAGGGGTCGTGTCGACCGGCGTGGGCTCAGGCACGTCGAGGTAGCTCGAGTCGACGGCAACCATGGTGTACTCGCTCCCGTCAGTGGAACCGAACGTGTAGGCGGGCAGCAGCCAGATCGATCCGTCCTCGCTCCACACCGACGTCATGTCGAGTCGCATCGAGTTCAGGTGGACGGTGATCGGCTCCGCCGGCACGCCGGGCTCCGCGATGCACTTCGTGGCTGTGTCGCAGACCGGCTGGGAGATGGGCGTGGGATCGACGACCGCGGTGTCCGGCGGGACCGGGGCGACGGCCTCGGTCGCGGCGTTGACGGGCGCCGGCGACGGTGCGCCAGTTGCCACGCCGGAGTCGGCGGCGTACATGATGCCCGGGCTGCCACCGAACCAGCCCCAGCGGCCGGAGTCGTCGTTGAGCCGTTGCACGGCCTCGGCGCCACTCACCAACGGGTAGCCATCGACGGCGACGGGGACGGCAAGATTGCCCGACGCCCAGGACACGGCACCCTCGGCACCGAAGCCGACCGACATCGTGATCGGGCTGCGGTGGCCGTCGAGCAGCAGGTACGCCGTGACGTTCGCGCTCCACTCATCGGCGTAGGTGTCGAACTCGTAGCTCGCAGTGTCATAGCCCGTGTCCGCGAAGAGCGTCGTGGCCGCGGCCAGCGCCTGGTCCTTGTTCGGCACGTTGGCCGGCGGTGCGGGTGCCTCGCACGGCCTCGGCTCGTCGACCACGCTGTCCGCCGGGGGCGCCGGAGCCGCCGGGTCCACGCCGGCGGAGCCGCCACCACTCGAGTCGGGGGCTGCGCAACCGACCCCGGTCGCTGTTCCGTCCGCTGTGGGTGCGGGATTGAACCACCAACTCGACATGCCATCGGTGCTGACCGCCAACGTCGCCGTCGAGTAGTCGGCAGCGCCGACCATCCAGCCGCCGCCCTGGTCGGCGGAGAGCTCACGAATGTCACCCTCCGCACCCAGCAGGGCGGCGATCTTCTTCACCCGAGCGAGGTCGGGTGTGGCGCCGGCCGGCAGGCTCCATGCCTGCGCCGTGTCACCGAGGTCGGGGTAGGCGCCGTCGTAGACGAAGGTGACGTCCTGCATCATCATCATCCGGTCGGCCGCGGGACTCTCCGCCTTCCCGCCGCCTGCACCGGACGATGCACCCACGTGAATGACGACGGGTGCCTTGGTGGCGGTCGTGGACGAGTTCGCGCTGCCGCAGGCGGTCAGCCCGACGAGGACGGCAGCTGCGGCGAAAGCGAGGCGGCGAGATCGGAGCATGTCGAGTTCCTTCGGTCGTGACGAACAGTGGAAGTGCTCGTTCACCCGTTCGGACGGCGCGCTCCCCCACGCTGGTTCCCAGAACTTCTCCGGGAATGCAACGACCGCCGGATCAGACGTCGGCGAACAGGGCCTCGATGAACGCCGCCGGATCGAAGTCGACCAGGTCGCCGATGGTTTCACCGAGGCCGACCAGCTTGACGGGCAGCCCGAGTTCGGTCTCGATGGCGAACACGATGCCGCCCTTCGCCGACCCGTCGAGCTTCGTCAGCACGACGCCGGTGACCTCCGTCGCGTCACCGAACTCACGTGCCTGCGTGAGCCCGTTCTGGCCCGTGGTCGCATCGATCACCAACAACACCTCGGTCACCCGACCGTTGCCCTTCGCGGCCACTCGGCGGACCTTGCGCAGCTCGTCCATCAGGTTGGTCTTGGTGTGCAAACGGCCGGCCGTGTCGGCGAGCACGAGATCGATGTTCCGGGCGCTGGCCCGTTCGATCGCGTCGAAGATGACGGCGCTGGGGTCTCCTCCCTCGTTGCCGCGCACGATCTCGGCGTCGCTGCGCTCTGCCCACGTGGTGAGCTGTTCCGCTGCCGCGGCGCGGAACGTGTCGCCGGCCGCCATCAGCACCGATCGACCGGCTTCGCGCTGTTGCGCGGAGACCTTGCCGATCGTGGTCGTCTTGCCCACGCCGTTGACGCCGACGAACAACCAGATGTTGGGACTGCCGGGTTCGCCCGGCTCGAATCTCAGGGAGCGCTCGGTGCCCTCGAGCCTGCCGCGCATCTCGGCCTGCAGCGCGGCGAGCAAGTCGTCGGGCCCGCTGATCTCCTTGGTCTTGACCCGCGCCTTGAGGCCGCCGAGCAGTTCGTCGGTGACCCGCACACCGACGTCGGCGCGCAGGAGCGCCTCCTCGAGCTCGTCCCATGTGTCGCTCGTGATGCCACCCCTGCCGCGGATACCGAGCAGCGCACCGGTGAGCGACCCCCTGGCCTTGGCCATCCGATTGCGGAACGTCGCCCGTTCGGGTGGCGCTTCGGGCTCTGCGGCGACCGGTGAGACATCGACCCCGACATCGACCCCGACATCGACCCCGACATCGACCCCGACATCGACCCCGACATCGACCCCGACCCCGACGTCGGCATCGGCGACGGGAGGTTTGGCCGTCGGCGACACGGAGGGGTCCGGGCGACGATCGAGCGAGGTGGCCCGTGTGGCTGCGGAACGCCGACGGTTCCAGAGCACCACACCGATGCCGAACGCGATGACGACGGCGATGAGAACGAGATAGATCATGGTGAGCCCGAGGCTACCGGGCCCGGACGGCCGGGTTCAGACCGTGTCGCCGCCCTCGCTGAGGCGCTGCGCCAACCAGGCGAGGGGGATGGACACGACCATCACGAAGGTGGCCATCACGTTCACCAGGGGCACGTTGTTCGGCCTGCTGAAGTTGCTGAAGATCCACACCGGCAGCGTCTGGAACCCGGATCCGGCCGTGAAGGTGGTGACAACGATCTCGTCGAAGCTGAGCGCGAACGCGAGGATGCCGCCCGCCACCAACGCCGACCGCATCAACGGGAACGTGATCAGCCGAAACGTCTGCGAGCCGTGGGCACCAAGATCGGCGCTCGCCTCCAGCAGGTTGGGCGACGAGCGGCGCAGGCGGGCCACCACGTTGTTGTAGGCGACGACGACACAGAACGTGGCGTGGGCGATGATCAGCGAGTGGAAGCCGAATCCCACACGGAACGACACGATCCCGAGGTCGATGGTGCGTGAGAACGTGTTCTGCAGCGCGATACCGGTGACGATGCCGGGCAGCGCGATCGGTAGGACGAGCAGGAACGACACAGCGTTCTTCCCGAAGAAGCGGAAGCGGGTCATCGCCATCGCTGCGAGCGTGCCGAGCACGAGTGCGATCAGCATGGACGCGAAGGCCACCTTGCAGGAGTTGATCAGCGCCTCGCGAGGAGCGTCCGCCTGCCACGCCTTGTGCCACCAGTCGAGGGTGAAACCCCGCCAACCCGGCCACGCCACGGACTTCTGCGGGTTGAACGAGAGTCGGGCGACGACCACCAGCGGCAGGTACATGAAGATCAGCGCCAGCACGGTGAACACACACAGCGTGGCGCGGGCGGGAAGGGAGAGTTTCATCGGGTCACAGGTTCTCGAACGCGCCCATGCGCTTCATGGCGAACAGGTACAGGATCACGATGAGCAGTGGCCAGAGCGTGTACGCGGCGGCGAGCGGCTGGTTGGGCGCTCCCAGCGTGGAGTTGATCAGGGTGCCGAACATGAACTTCTGCTTCCCGTTGTTGACCAACTGCGGGACGATGTAGTCGCCCAGCGTCAGCGAGAACGTGAAGATGGACCCGGCGGCGATCGCCGGCTTGAGCAGCGGCATGACCACTGACCGGAAGGTTCGCATCGGCCGTGCGCCGAGGTCACCCGCGGCGTCGAGCAGCGACGGCGGCATGCGATCGAGACCGGCATAGATCGGCAACACCATGTACGGCAGCCAGAAGTAGACGAGGGTGACGATGATGGCCACGCTGCCGTACCCGGGGGTCCAGCTGAACGTGCTGTCGAGGAAGCCGCCGGATCCCTTGCCGGCAGCGGCGAACTTTCCGCCCGAGGGAGCGACCATCGCCCGCCAGGCGTAGCCCTTGACGAGGTAGCCGGCCCAGAGGGGCATGATCATCGCGACGATGATGCCCCGGCGAGCCCAGCGCCACGCGACCTTCGAGACGAAGAACGCGACCGGCAGTGCGATGAGGAAGCAGATCACGGTCACGGTCAGCGCAACACCGACCGTGCGGATGAAGACCCAGATCGTGGAACGAACCGCCGGGTCGGTGACGTCGAACGTCGCCCGGAGGTTGTCGAGGGTGAAGGTGTCGCTGGGTTTCTGCGTCGTGGTGTCGAGCGCGTAGAGCGAACTGACCACCAACAGCAGCAGCGAACCGATGTAGACGAGGAGCATCCAGGCGAGCGGCAGCCCGAGCGTGGAGGCCACACCAAGTCGCCGGCGTCCATGGAACGCCCGGTTGACGCCCCGGAACGGATGGGAGGGCTCGGAGGCCCTCCCATCCGTCAGGTCGATCTCCGTCAGGTTCGGAGCGTGTTCCAAGCGTTCACCCATTCGGTGTATGGCACGCACTTCACGTCGGTACGGCCGTCGAGGCACTCCTCGGTGGCGGTGGTCCAGTACCAGACGTCGGTCCAGTACGAGTCGTCGCTGGCGTGGAACTGGTCACAGTGCTCGGCCATGCCGTCGAGGTCGCAGGCCTTGGCGTTGCTCGGGGCTTCGCCGAACCACACCGCGACCTGCGCGTTCGCCCACGGCGACGCGATCCAGTCCATCCACAACTTCATGCAGTTGGGGTTGGCAGCCTTGGAGGAGAGCATCCACGTGTCCGACCAGCCGGTCGCGCCCTCGACGGGCTTGACTGCGTCGATCTTGGCGCCGTTGGCCTGAGCCAGGTTGACGATCACCTGCCACGTCGTACCGGCGAGCACGTCGCCGTTCTCCAGCGATGCCTGCTGGACCGTGTAGTCGCCCCAGTACTGGCTGGTGAGCGCCTTCTGCTGGTCGAGCAGGGCGATCGCTGCATCGAACTGGGTCTGGTCGAGCGCGTAGGGATCGGTGATGCCGAGCTCGGGCTTGGTGGCCATCAGGTACACCGCAGCATCGGCGATGTAGATCGGGCTGTCGTAGACCGACACTGCGCCGTCGGCGGGACCGCCGGGCTCGAACATCGCACTCCACGAGTCGGGCGCGGCATCCGCGAACGCCTCGGTGTTGTAGACCAGCAGGTTCGCGCCGCGACCGTGCGGAATGCCGAAGGGCTTGCCGTCGGCGGAGTTCCACGGCTGCAGCTTCAGTCCGTCGAAGATGTCGGCGTAGCTGGAATACTCCGCCGGGTCGATCTCGACGACCTCGCTGCCCGACATCAGGCGCTGGGTCGCATCGCCCGACGCCGAGACGCCGTCGTACTCGCCGCTCTGCATCAACTGCACCATCTCGTCACTCGTCGCGCCGGTCTTCACGTTGACCTTGCAGCTCGTCATGTCCTCGAACGGCGTCACCCAGTCGTAGGCCGAATCGGTCGAACCATCCTCGGCGTACCCGGCCCAGGCGACGATGTTGAGCTGGCCTTCGGCATTGGCGAGGATGTCGGCGTTCGGCGTCCACTGGTAGTCGATCCCGCCGGCCGTGGTGGTCTCCGGAGCCATGGTCGTCTCGGCTGCCATCGTCGTGTCGGTCGCCCCGCTGGTCTCCTGCGGCGGTGTCGTGGTGGCGCTGCCGCCGTCCGAACCGCAACTTGCGGCAACGAATGCCAACGACGCGACCAGCGCCGCGGCAATACGTGTTGTCCTCATTGGTCTCCCCCTTCAGTGTTGGTTTCTGCGACTTCGAAGGCCGCGTTGCGCGACCAGGCCAGGCGGACGGGTCCGCCGATGGCCACGCCGACGAGCCCGTCGCTCGGCACGTTGGCGAGAAGGTGTGTGCCGTCGGGGAGGTCGGCGCGCACTCGACACTCCGCCCCCAGGTACTGCACGTCGCTGACCACGCCGTCCACCGCAACCTCGGTGTCGGCAACGGTCTGCTCGGCGATGCGGATGCGCTCGGGGCGCACGGAATGCGTGCGGAACACGCCCATCAGCTGCTGCGACAACTCGGCGTGCAGCAAGTTGCTCGTGCCAACGAAGCCGGCGACGAACATCGAGGCCGGATGGTCGTAGATCTCGCGAGGCGTACCCACCTGCTCGATGCGACCGTGGTTGAACACGGCGACACGGTTGCTCATGCTCAGCGCCTCGCCCTGATCGTGGGTGACGAACACAAAGGTGATGCCGACCTCGCGCTGGATCGACTTCAGCTCCACCTGCATCTCCTCCCGGAGCTTCAGATCGAGCGCCCCGAGCGGCTCGTCGAGGAGCAGGACCTTCGGCTTGTTGACGAGCGCCCGGGCGAGGGCCACCCGCTGGCGCTGCCCGCCACTCAGCTGCGTCGGCTTCCGGTTCCCGAACGAAGTGAGACGCACCACCTCCAGCATCGCGTTGGCACGGCGGGTGCGCTCGGCTCGCGGCACCTTCTTCACCTTCAACCCGTACTCGACGTTCTGCAGGACGGTCATGTGAGGAAACAGGGCGTAGTCCTGGAACACCGTGTTCACGTCGCGGTCGTACGGTGCGAGGTGGGTCACATCGGCACCCTGCAGCAGGATGGCGCCACCCGAAGGAAGTTCGAAACCGGCGATCATGCGCAGCACCGTCGTCTTGCCGCTACCGCTTGGACCGAGGAGCGAGAAGAACTCGCCGTCGCCGATCGAGAGGTCGACACCGTCCACTGCGACCACCCCGGTGACACCCGCGCCGAAGTGCTTGCGGAGGCCCACCAGTTGGATTGCCGGCACCGTGCGCTGTTCGTCGTGGGTGGCGTGCAGTGCAACGGATTCGCTCACGATGCGCTGGTTCTCCTGAGGAAATCGTGGCCGCGGGACGAGTTCGCGGCGTTGTGCGAGCTTAGCCGGTGCGCGCTCAGGCGCTGGCGGACACGCGCTCGACGATGACCTTCGACGACCCGCCGGGCTGCATGCTCACACCAAGCAGGCTGTCGCCGGCCTCCATCGTCCGCTTCTGGTGGCTCACGATGAGCAGCTGAGCCTCGCGCCGGAACTCACTGATCAGTCCGAGGAAGCGGTGCAGGTTGACGTCGTCGAGCGCTGCTTCGACCTCGTCCATGACGTAGAAGGGCGACGGCCGGCTCCGGAACACGGCGAACAGGAACGCCAGGGCGGTGAGG
This sequence comes from Acidimicrobiales bacterium, assembly GCA_038234785.1. Taxonomy (GTDB): domain Bacteria; phylum Actinomycetota; class Acidimicrobiia; order Acidimicrobiales; family Ilumatobacteraceae; genus UBA668. Next base: position 30,191 of record JBBQTC010000012.1, on the reverse strand, counting down.
CTCCGCTCGCCACCCGAGAGCAGCGACAGCTTCTTGACGTTCTTCCCGCTGGGCTTGGCTTCGACTTCGACGCCGGTGTTCAGCAGGTCGTCGGGGCTGGTGAGCACCAGCTTGCCCCCGCCACCCGGGAACAGCGTGGCGAACAACTGTCCGAAGTGGGTGCTGACATCGGCGAAGGCGGCAGAGAACACGGTCTGGATCTCGAGATCGACGGCCTTGATCACCCGCATCAGGTCGCGGCGGGTGTTGCGGACGTCCTCGAGTTGCTCCTCCAGGAAGCGGTGACGCTCTTGCAGTTCGTTGAACTCTTCGAGCGCCAGCGGGTTGATCGGTCCCATGAGGCGAAGCTCGCGGTCCAGATCGCGGACGCGGGCCGCTGCGGAGATGCCGTCGGGCAAGGCCGGCAGTTCGGCGGCCGCGGCCGCGGACGGCTCGAGGTCGTGGTCACGGCGGAGTGCTTCGACGGCACCCTCCAGTCGCATCCGCACCTCGGCCTCGTCGATCTCCACCCGGCGCATCCGCTCGCGGACCGCCTCCAGTTCCTTCTCGGCGGCCGAACGGCGACGTCGGAGCGTGTCGAGCTGTTGGGCGATCGCGCGGACCTCGTCGCTCTGCAAGCGGCGGATCTCGAGCAGTTCGTTGTGGCGCACCTCGATGACCAGCCGGTGCTGCTCGACCAGCGCACCCAGCCGCTCGACGGCTTGGAGGCTGCGCTCGACGGCCTCTCGGCGTTGGGCCGCCTCACCACGTGCCACGGTGTCGGCCTCGAGGCGGCGCTCGGTCTCCTCCAGCCGTCGCTCGAGGAACGCCTCGCGCTCGTGCAGCCCGGCGTTGCGCACCTCGAGTTCTTGGCGACGTCCGGCGAGGCGGGCGGCCTGCGCATCGAGCTGGGCACGTGCCTCGCCGCGAGCCCTCGCCGCCGCGGCCTCGGCCGCCTCGTCCGCTTCGAGTGCGGGCACGAGTGCGTCGAGCTCGGCGATACGTGTGCGTTCGCGGTCGGTGCGTTCGTCGGTCTCCTGCAGCGACCGTTCGAGGTTCTCGACGTCGGCTTGCGTCTCACGGCGCTCTGCCTGACCACGGGCGAGTGCCTCGCTGTTCGCCGAGAATCCGGCGTCGTGCGCATCGAGCGTCCGAGTGAGGTCGGACTCCTCTTGGCGCGCCGCCTGCAGCTCCGCCTTCGCCCCGGCGAGCGCGGTGTCGAGCCTCGCCAGTTCGGTGGCGGCGATGCCGGATCGTTCCTGTGCCTCCTCGAGCGCCGCGGCCGTTGCGCCGCCTCCCGACGCGCCGATGCGCCAACCCGACGGGCCGAATCGGTCGCCGTCGACGGTGACCACGACGCTCAGCGGGTTCGCGATGGCGAGGTCGACCGCGTCGTTCCATCCCGCGACGCGCACCGCACTGCCCAGCACGGCGTCGAGCAGCTCGGGGACACCGGCATGCCCACTTCGGACGTGCGGGCGCACTGCGGATCCGCCGGCCACGCTCGGCACCGAACCCACGCCGCGAGCGCCCAACGCCAGGACGGCCCCCTGGACGTTGCTCGCCTGCAACGAGCGCAGCGCGGCTCGACCCGCTTGCGGCGACGTCACGACGACGGCCTGGAGTGCTTCGCCGAGGGCTGCCTCGACGGCAGCCTCCCATCCGCTGTCGATCTCGATCAGGTCGAGGAGGGTTCCGAGCACACCGTCGACGCCGGCGAGGTGTTCGGCGCCCGCTCGCGCCCGCGCGCTCTCCAGTGCGAGGTGCAGCGCCTCGGCCCGCGCCCGCCACCGCGAGCTCTCCTCGGCGGCGTCCTGGCGATGCGTGTTGAGCGAGTCGTGCGCCGCCTCGGCGCTGATGCGGCGAGCCTCGGCCCGCTCGACGGCGGTCACGAGCGACGCTTCCTGCGTCTGCGCGGCGTCGCACTCCTGTCGCAGCCGGTCACATTCCGCGTCGAGGCGCTGGGCTCGCTGCACGAGCTGCTCGAGGCGGCCGCGCTGGCGGCGCAGCTCGGCGTCGGTGCGCTCGAGGTTGCCCCGCATGGACCTCAGCTCGCCACGAACCTCGGCGGCCGCACTGGCCGCAGACGTCGCGGAGCCGAGGCCCTCGATCGAATGCAGCGTCTCGCGTCGCTGGGCGGCGAAGGTCTCCTCCTCGGCGACGAGCAGCTCGGTATCCGGCCCGAGGCCGTCGAGATCGATGCGCACCGCAGCGAGCTCCTCGCGCAGGCGAAGTGCGTCGGACTCGAGGTTGGCCACCACGCCGCTGTCCATGAGTTGGCCGCGATCCCGTTCCATCGTGCGGCGCCGCTCGACGAGGACCGCGGCCCCGCCGCGGGCGCGCTCACGCCGCTGCTCGACGCGCACCATCTCGTCGCCGAGATCGGTGTCGCCGCGGGCGGTCAGCTCCGCCTCGGCAGCCATCACGCCGGTGTCGAGCTGGGCGAGCTCGGTCCGCAACGCCTGCTCGGAGGCACCGAGGGTGAGCTTCTCCCCCGCCAGGGCGGTGAGGCGGGTGCGCTGCGACGCGATCTCGCGACCGGCGACGAAGATCTGCAGTGCGGACAGCTCGGCGACCAGATCTCCGTGGCGCCGAGCAGCTTCCGCCTGGCGCTCGAGGGGGCGCAACTGGCGACGGACCTCACGAAGGAGGTCCTGCACGCGCAACAGGCTGGCCTCGGTGGCATCCAGTCGGCGCTCGGCCTTCTCCTTGCGCTTGCGGTACTTCAGTACCCCGGCTGCCTCTTCGATGATGCCGCGGCGGTCCTCCGGTCGGGCATTCAGCACTGCGTCGATCTGGCCCTGGCTCACGATGACGTGCTGCTGGCGCCCGACGCCGGCATCGCTCAACAGTTCCTGCACGTCGAGCAACCGGCAGCCGACGCCGTTGATCGCGTACTCGCTCTCTCCGGTGCGGAACAGGGTGCGCGAGACGGTGACCTCGGTGAACTCGATCGGGAGCAACCCCGCGGAGTTGTCGATGGTGAGTGCGACCTCCGCCCGCCCGAGCGCCGGACGCTTGGCGGTGCCGGCGAAGATCACGTCGTCCATCTTCTGACTGCGCACGGCACTGGGTGCCTGGGCGCCCAGCACCCATGCGATCGCGTCGACGACGTTCGACTTTCCGGAGCCGTTCGGCCCCACGACAACCGTCACGCCCGGTTCGAGCTGGAGGACGGTGGCGTCGGCGAACGACTTGAAACCTTTGAGGGTGAGGGCTTTCAGGAACACGGCGCTGGCGACCCTAATGGACGGAGCATGGCCCACCCAACCGCGGTGTCACTTCTGGCAGCGAGGGCAGAAACAGGTGGAGCGGCCGCCCATCATCACCCGCACGATGTCGGCTCGGCCACAGGTGAGGCACCGTTGGCCGCCACGGTCGTACACCCTGTGGTGCACCTGGAACCAGCCCCCCTGGCCCTCGATGTCGACGTACTGGGTGTCGGCGAGCGTGCTGCCTCCGGCCTCGATCGCTGCGTTGAGCACCGTCAGGATGGCGTCGTGCAGGCGGGTGATCTCCCGCGGAGTGAGCGAGTCACTGAGCCGATCGTGGCGAAGTCGAGCGAGGTGAAGGGTCTCGTCGCAGTAGATGTTTCCGATCCCGGCGACGACATGCTGGTCGAGCAGGAGCGGCTTGAGTTGGCGACGGCGACCCCGCACGATGCGGGCGAGTTGGTCCCGGCTCAGGCCGTCGGTGATGGGGTCGATCCCCATCGCCGCCAACTCGGGCACCTCGACGGCCACGTTGTCGGGATCGAACACGACCACCTCGCCGAACGTACGTGGGTCGACGAACCACAACTCCTGGCGGGGCTCGCCCGCCAGGTGGAGCACGACGTGCGTGTGCGCAGGCCGGTCGGCGCCCGCGTCGGCGACCAGCAGACGTCCACTCATGCGGAGGTGCACCATGAGCTCGTCGCCGGTGTCGAGCGGACACAGCAGGTACTTGCCGCGGCGGTGAGCGGCGAGGATCGTGGCGTCGGTGAGACCGTCGATGAGTGCGTTGGGAGAGGTCCGCCGAACCGTGCGCTCACGACCTACCTCGACCCGTGTGATCCGCCTGCCGACCACTTGAGCGGCGATGCCGCGGCGGACGGTCTCGACCTCGGGGAGCTCCGGCACGCTCAGCCGACCGGGTGGCCCGACAGGGCGACCCACGCCTGTTCGGCGGCCGCCTGCTCGGCAGTCTTCTTCGAGCGGCCTTCACCCTGTCCGACCGAGACTCCCTGGACGATGACGGTCGCGAAGAATCGCTTGTCGTGATCGGGGCCCGTATCGCTGATCACGTACACCGGTGCCGTGTCGTGCAGTCGTGCCGTCAGCTCCTGGAGCACGGTCTTGTAGTCGAGGCGGTCGAGGCGTTGCGCGGCGTACGTCATGCGGTGCGTGAACAACCGATCGATCAGGGCCACGACCGGCTCCGCGCCGCCGTCGATGTAGACGGCGCCGAGCACGGCCTCGAGCGCGTCGCTGAGGATCGATGGCTTGGTACGGCCGCCGGCGGCGTCCTCGCCCTTGCCGAGCAACAGGCAATCGCCGAGCCCGATCTCCGCGGCGACGTCGGCCAGCGCAACCGCGTTGACGACGCTCTTGCGAAGGTCGGTGAGCTTGCCCTCGGTGAGCTCGAGGTGGTTCCGGTACGACAGATCGGCGATCACCCAGCCGAGCACGGCGTCGCCGAGGAACTCGAGGCGTTCGTTGCTCGGCTCGCCACCCACCTCCGCGCACCAACTCCGGTGCGACAGCGCACGGCGCAGCATGCCGGGATCGTTGAACTCGTAGCCGAGCCGGTGGCGCAACTCGGTGAGGTCGGGCTCGGGCAGGACGGAAATGTCAGACGCCCTTGACCCGATCGAAGACGTAGTCGACCGCGTCACGGACCGTCTTCAGGTCGACGAGGTCTTCGTCTTCGATGCGAAAGCCGACCGAGCGCTCGGCGAGCTCTTCCTCGAGCCCTTCGACCAGCTCGATCAGCGCCAGCGAATCGGCGTCGAGGTCGTCGACGAACGACTGACCCTCGCTGATGGTGGCCGGATCGATCTCCAAGATGTCGGCGAGGTTCGCGCGAACGATCTCGAACACGCCCTCGCGATCGAGCGGGCCTTGTTCGACGTGGGTTTCTGCAGGCACCTGGTCACTCCTGGAATGTTGGGGTCAGCGGTCGAAGAGACTAGCCCCTCACGGGCCGGTCACCCGGCGCGCAGGTCGCGACGATCGATCCCCGGCCGGGGCGGGCCGCGCCATCGGGTTCAGGCGGGCGTGGCGAAGGCTGCGGTGATCTCGGCCACCATGCCGGCACGCACCAGCTCGTCGGCGAGCTTGATGGCATTGACGATGGCAGTTTCGCCAGAGGATCCGTGGCTGATGATGCAGATGCCGTCGACGCCCAGCAGCACCGCGCCGCCGTAGGTGTCGGGACTCATCTGCGCGTAGAGCGGCATCAACGCCGGCAGCAGCGCATCGGCGTGCTCCTTGTACTGCGGCTCTGCGGCGAACGCGGCAAGCAGCGCCGTGAACAACGTCCGCATGCCGCCCTCGAGGGTTTTCAGCGCGACGTTGCCGGTGAAGCCGTCGGTGACGATCACGTCGGCGGTCTTGGCCGTCAGGTCGCGGCCCTCTACGTTGCCGATGAAGTCGATGCCATCGGCTGTCGACAGCAGTTCGAACGCTTCCTTGCGCAGGGTGTCGCCCTTTCCGGGCTCCTCGCCGATCGACAGCAGCCCGACCTTGGGTGCTTCGATGCCGAAGCGGTGGCGGGCGTAGATGGAACCCATCTGGGCGAACTGCACCAGCCACTCGGCCTGCACCTCGGCGTTGGCGCCGGCGTCGAGCAGGATCGTGGGAAGGTGGCCGGGGACCGGGATCGGCGTGGCGATGGCCGGGCGGTTGACGCCTCTGACCCGACCCATCCGGAGCAGGGCGGACGCCATCGTGGCACCGGTGTTCCCGGCCGACACCATCGCACTCGCCCTGCCGTCGCGAACCGCTTCGGCCGCCCTGACGAGCGTGGAATCCTTCTTCCGGCGCACACCGCTGGCGGCGTCGTCGTGCATCTCGATGACCTCGGATGCGGGAATCAACGGAAGGTCGCCAACTCCTTCGAGTCCCTCCGGTCCCACGAGGGCGACGGAGATCCCGAGGGCTGCGGCGGCGTGAGCACCGGCGAGGATGTCGCCCGGGGCCCGGTCGCCGCCCATCGCATCGAGCGCGATCGGCAGCATGTCGGTGTGTGGCTCAGCCGACTTCGACGGCGACGCGGTCCTTGTACCAGCCGCAGCTCGGGCACACGGTGTGGGGCAGCTTGGCTGCAGCACAACGAGGGCAGATGCTGCGCGAAGGGGCAGCGAGCTTCCAGTTGCCGGCGCGGCGACTGCGCGTCTTCGACTTCGACTTCTTCTTCTTGGGAACAGCCATGATGACTCCCGAAAACCGGCGAGGGGGCTCCCTCGGCACACGAGCTACGAGAGGTTAGCGGCGCACCGTGCCTGCTTGCTACCTGTCCGGCGAGGTCTCGTCACGGAGTTGGTCCAGGGCCGCCCATCGCGGATCGACAGGGGGCGCTGCACACCCACACACACCGTCGTTCAGGTTGGCGCCGCAAGTGGGGCACAATCCGGCACAGTCCGGCCGGCACAGCGGCGTCGCCGGCGCATCGAGCAGCACGAGCTCTCGGGCGATGGGCCGCAGGTCCAGTTGGTCGCCGATGATCTCGAACGCAGCGGGATCGGTGAGGACCCGCTGGTAGAGCTCATGGACCTCACTCACCGAGACCCCACCCGTCGCTTCGAGGCAACGGCGACAGGTGCCGTGCCAGGGGACACTGACCTCGCCATCGACCATGATCCCGTCGTTGAGGGACTCGAGGTGCAGGTGCACCTGAACATCCACGTCGGCGCCGAAGCGCGGGTCGTCGACGATCTCGAGATCCGCGAGCGGCACCGCCAGCTCGATCTCCTTCTGGGTGCCGGCGCGCCGCAGCAGCTCCGCCGCGTTCACCAACAGTGCGTTTGCCATGTCGGCCCTAACGATCCTGGTCGAAGAAGCCCTTCGTAGGGTCTTCCTCTTCGACCTCGGTCGCCTCGCGCTGGCCGCCGATGTTCAGGCGGGAACGTCCCGCCTGCACCGTCTTGTTGAGCTTGTCGAGCAGGATCTCGAAACTGGCGAGGCGTTGATCGAGAAAGTCCTCGGTCTCGTGCCGCAGCCGGCGGGCATCGGCCTCCGCGGCCTCGTTGATCTGACGAGCACGCTGTTCGGCCGCTCGGACCACCTCGGTGCGCTGCACCATGCGCTCGGCCTGGACGCGGGCGGCCTCCAACAGTTCGTCGGCCTCACGGCGGGTCTTGGAGACGAACTCCTGGCGCTCCTTGATCATCCATCGTGCGTGGCGCATTTCCTCGGGCATGCGCCGCAGCGACTCGTCGAGCAGTTCGATGATCCGGTCGCCGTCGATGCGAGGCGACGACGACAGCGGCATCTTCGGCGCGTTGGCGATCTCGTCGATCGCCCGCTGCAGCAACGCCTCGGAGTCACCGACATAGCCGTTGGTGGTGCGGACGTACGCGTCGGAGTCGTCGAGCTCCTCGTCGTACTGGTCGTCGTACTGGTCGTCGTGGGTCATCGGATCTCAACGGGGTTCGGGTGTTGCCCTAGGTGGGAACAGGTTGGCAAGTTCGGTGGCGACCGGGCCCGGCACCAACGACGTGACGTCGCCACCGTACTGGGCGATCTCACGGATGAATCGGCTGCTGATGGAGACGAGCGCCGGCTTGCACGGCAGGTAGACCGTGCGGACGCCGCTGACGGCGTGGTTGGTGTGCGCCATCTGCTGCTCGACCTCGAAATCTCCGCCGGTGCGCAAACCCTTGACGATGAACGCCGCCTTGACGGCCTTGACGGCGTCGACCGCCAGCCCCGCGAAGGAGACCACCTTCACCGACGGCAGGTAGGAGATGCTCGCCTTGATCATGTCGGTGCGTTGCTCGAGAGAGAACATGCCGCTGGGTTTGGTGGGGTTGTGCATCACGCCGACGATCACGTTGCCGAACAACGCCACCGACTGCTCGATGACATCGATGTGACCCAGGTGCAGCGGGTCGAAGCTTCCTGGATAGAGAACGGTCGCCATGGCGCGCGTCACGCTAGCCGTTCGAGCAGCGTGACCCAGGTGCGGCCGTATCGGCGCGTGCGCAACTGGGTCCAGCCGTCCACGGCTTCGATGGGGTCGTCGGATTCGGCGACGACGAGCCCGACGTCGACCAGTGGCAGGAGCGTGGCCCAGCCGTCGAACGCGTAGGGTGGATCGATGAACGCGACGTCGACGTTGCGCATCGCCGGGACCCACGCCATGACGTCGGTGACATGAACCGCACTGACGTCGTCGAGGCCGAGCGCTTCGATGTTCGCCCGCAACGCATGCACCGCTGACCGGTCGCGCTCGACGAACAGGCAATGGGCTGCACCGCGAGACAGGGCTTCGATCCCGAGTGCGCCGGAGCCGGCGTAGAGATCCGCCACGACAGCGCCCTCGATGACCCCCATGCTGCCGAGCGAGTTGAACACCGCCTGGCGCACCTTGTCGGTGGTCGGTCGGGTGGTGGTGCCATCGGGCGCCACCAGCTTGCGCCCGCCGAACTCGCCCGAAATGACTCGCATGCGGCCACACTACGGGGGTGATCACACCCGAGCCCACCATCGACTGCATCGACTGCGGTGGCCGTTGTCACCTGCTGTCGATGCCTCGCGAGGACGGCGTGTGGCTTCCCGGCGACATCGTGGCGTATCGCTGCGAGGACTGCCTCGACCGCTGGGACCTGGTGCTTCCCGATGAGGACGAAGGCGCGGCCGACCGAGCGGACTGAAGCTCAGCCCTCCGTCTCCGAGGTGCCATCGGAGCACGGCGTGTTGGTCTCCGGAGTCTGCGGCCCGTCGTCGAAGTAACGCACGAACTGTGCGAGCCGAGGATCGTCGGCCGTCTGCAGCTGCAGTTGCTTGCCCCACGCGGAGGCCACGATCGGAGTCGGTAGCCCCTCGTACGGGGTCACGAGCACTTCCTTGCCACCTGCCTGCAGAGCCTTGAGCATCTCGACCTGAGCGGACGGCAGGTCCGACGAGAACGTGATCCACACCGCACCGTGCTCCATCGAGTGGACGCCGCGCTCCTTCATGATCGGCTTGTCGTAGAACGCGCAGGTCTGCCAGACCGGGTTGTGCGGTCCGCCGACAGGAGGGTTCTGCGGGTAGTCGACCGGCGTGTCGACGTGCGTCTGCTCGAGACCGGTGAAGGTCTGCGTGCCGTCCGGCTCACCGCCCAACGGTTCGACGGTGGTGAAGCCGGGTGCCTCGGTCGGCATCGCCACCTCGTCGTCGGACGAGTCGGACGAACATGCGGAGAAGACGACGAGTGCGGTGAGCAGCAGAGCGGCGAGACGGCGCATGCGGGCATTCTTGCCGACGAGGGTCACCGATTCGGCTCACCTGAACTGCCCTCGTAGAGTCCGTGGGATGGCAGTCCTCCATTCGCACGAGTTCGGTGACCCGAGCGGCGACCCGTTGCTCGCCATCCACGGCGTGACCGGACACGGACGTCGCTTTCGCCGCCTTGCCGAGGACGCGCTCTCCCATCGGCGGACCCTGGCCCTGGATCTTCGCGGCCACGGCCGCTCGACCTTCGACGGCCCATGGTCGGTCGCCCAGCACGTTGCGGACGTGATCGACACGCTCGATGCCCACTCCCTCCACACCATCGACGTCGTCGGGCACTCGTACGGCGGCGCCATCGGCCTCGCCCTGCTCGTCGCCGCTCCGGAACGCGTTCGCCGGTTGGTGCTGCTGGACCCGGCACTCGCCCAGCCCGGCGCGTCGGCATCTGAATCCGCCATGAGCGTGATCGAGCACCGGGGCTGGGCGAGCATCGATGACGCCACCGTCGCCCGCAACGCCGGCCTCGGCGATGAGATCAGTCCGGGCGTGGTCGAGGACATCGCCGAACACTTGGTCGAAGGCACAGACGGACGATTTCGCTTCCGCTATCACAAGCCCGCGGTCGTGACCGCCTGGGGAGAGATGTGCGCGCCGCTGCCGACGATCGTGCGACCGGTCCCGACGTTGCTCGTCGTCGCCGACCGTGCGGAACTCGTCGCTGCGGCGACCGAGCAGGGACTGGTCGCACTGTTCGGCGACGCGCTCGAGGTCGTCCACCTCGACAGCGGTCACATGCTCTACTGGGAACGATTCGACGAAACCGCTGCAGCGGTCACGTCGTTCCTCGCCTGAGATCCTGCACCCACCGCGCGTCGCCGGTTGCGGTGGGCATGTGGCGGGCCAGAACGCTCCCGGGTCTCGGGGCTCGCACCTGTCACGGCCCGATCAGTTCTTGAAGAGGAACGCTTCGTCGTCGTCGGTGAACAACAACCGGAGCTCGTCGAGCAACACCGGGTGGTCGTCGAGCAGCGGGTCCGGGTCGACGATCTCGAATGCGACCTCGCGGGCGAGCTCCACCAGTTCTCGATCGCGGCGCAACGAGGCGAGCTTCAGATCGCTGCGGCCCTTCTGGCTGGTGTTCATCAGCGTGCCCTCGCCGCGTAGCTCGAGGTCGACCTCGGCGAGTGCGAAACCGTCGGTGGTTGCCACGAGCGCGTCGACCCTCGGGTTGTTGCCCTCGACGGCCTGCGTCACCAGCCAGCACGTCGAGGCGTGGACGCCACGCCCGACCCGGCCGCGGAGCTGGTGCAGTTGGGCGATGCCGAAGCGGTCCGCGTCGAGGATGACCATCACGGTGGCGTTCGCGACATCGACTCCGACCTCGATCACGGTGGTCGCGACGAGCACGTCGAGCTCACCGCGCCGAAACTGCTCCATCACCGCTTCCTTCTCCGCCGAGGGGAGGCGGCCGTGCAGCAGTGCCAGTCGCAGGCCCTTCAACTCGTCGTGGACCAGCCGCTCGAAGGTCTCCTGCGCGCTCGCGACCTCGAGCTTCTCGCTCTCGTCGATGAGTGGGCACACCACGTATGCCTGTCGCCCTTCGGCCACGTCTTCTCGAATCGTCGCCCACGCACCCTGTTCCATCAAGGGACCGTTCGCCCACTTCGTGATGATCGGGGTCCGACCGGGCGGCAGTTCGTCGAGCACGCTGACGTCGAGATCGCCGTAGACGGTCATCGCAGCCGTGCGCGGAATCGGCGTCGCGGTCATCACCAGCACGTCCGGCACGGCGGCTCCGCCCTCGCCTTTCGCGCGCAGGGCTGCGCGCTGCTCCACACCGAAACGGTGCTGCTCGTCGACCACGACCACCCCGAGGCTGTGGAACTGCACACCCTCCTGGATCAGCGCATGGGTGCCGATGGCGAGATCGACCGTGCCGTCGGCAAGCCCGGCGAGCACCTCGCGCCGATCGCTGCCCGTGACACGGTTCGTGAGCAGCTCGATGCGCGGCGGACGATCTCCGAAGAGGTTGCCCGGGTCCGGCACCTTGATCTCCGCGAGCATCCTGCGCACACTCGTCGCATGCTGTTCCGCAAGCACTTCGGTGGGTGCCATCAACGCACCCTGATGGCCGCCTTGCACCGCGGTCAGCATGGCGCTCACGGCGACCAGCGTCTTGCCGGCACCCACGTCGCCCTGCAGCAGCCGATGCATCGGGTGCGGGCCTGCCAGGTCGTGTTCGATCTCGGCGATGGCCCGTCGTTGGGCCTGCGTGAGTTCGTAGGGAAGTGCAGCGCGCAAGCGAGGCACCAGTTCGCCGTCGACGGTGTGGCGAATGCCCTTCGAGTCGCGTTCGAGCGCCCGCTTCCGCATCACCAACACCGTCTGGACGCGCAGCAGTTCGTCGAACGCGAGCCGTCGGCGCGCCACCTCCTTCTCGGCGTAGGTCTCGGGAAGATGGATCTTCTGCAGCGCATCGTGGCGAGACACCATCCCGAGCCGCGCCGCGACCTTGGCCGGTAGCGGATCGGCGAGGCCTCGCGGCGCACACTTGCGGAGTGCGTCCTCGACCCAACCGGCGATCTCCCAGGTGCTCAGCGACGCCTTCTCGCTCTGCGGGTAGATCGGCACGATCTTCCCGGTGCGGTCGCCGATGAGGTCGACGATCGGGTTCGTCATCTGCAGGCCGCCGCGGTAGACCTCGGGCTTGCCGAACAGGGCAACCTGCAGCCCTTCCCGCAGCTGCTTCTCCCGCCACGGCTGATTGAAGAACACCACGTGGAACCGTCCGCTGCCGTCCCCCACGACGGCTTCCACGATGCTGCGGCGGTTGCGGCCCATGCGCTTGCTGACGCTGCGAACGGCGACGAGCACCAACGCCTCCTGGCCCGCTGCGAGATCGCTGACGCGGCACTCGTTGGTGCGGTCCACCCAACGCCTCGGATACGTCGTGAGCAGGTCGAGCACGGTGTCCACGCCGACCTCGTGCAACGAGGCGAACTTCTTGTCGCCCACGCCCTTCAACCGGTCGACACCGATCTCCGCGAGGTCGCGAAGGGTCAGCGGCAGGCTGTCGTTCATCGAACCTGGCTCACTCGAGCCCGGCTCACTCGAGCCCGGCTCACTCGACGCCGAAGAGGTACGGGTAGAGCGGCTGCGCTCCCCGGTGCACCTCGACCTGTACGCCCACCCGATGCTCGTCGAGCCAGGCATGGATGACACCGGTGTGGCCGGCGGTGGCGTCGAGTCCCTCGACCACGGTGACGATCTCGCTGCCCGGTACCACGAGATGCTCCAGCAGGGCGACCGTCACACCGTCGAGGGATCCGCTGACGGCAACGATGCCGTCACCGCGCACGATGCCGATCCAGTCGCCCTCGTTGATCGCTCCGGCGTCGCTGTTGGTGGCGCGCACCGCCTGCGTGACCTCGCCGGTGGCCACCGAATCGGCGGCCTCACCCATTTCCTCGGCGTTCTCCGCGGCCTCGGCCTCGGGGTCGTAGACGACGAGTGCAGCGAGTGCCTCGGGCATCGACTTCGTGGGCACGACGATGACCGTCTTGGTGGTGAGCGCGTCGAGCTGCTCGGCGACCGGAATGATGTTCTTGTTGTTGGGCAGCACGATCACCTGGTCGGCGTTCACGGCCTCGACCGCCGCCAGCAACTCGGCCGTCGACGGGTTCAGCGTCTGTCCGCCGGTGATGACGCCCTGCACCCCGAGCTGACCGAACAGTTCGGACAACCCGTCGCCGCTGGACACGGCAACCACCGCGCACGTGACGGGCGGAAGTCCTGCGCCGGCGCGGGGCGCGTGGCCACCGAGGGCCGCCTCACGCTGAGCGTGCTCCTCGGCCATCTCCTCGAAGAGATCGGTGACGCGGATGTTCTTCGGGCGACCTCCGAGATCGAGCGCCACCTCGATGGCGGCACCGATGTCGTTGGTGTGGACGTGGCAGTTCCAGATGCCATCACCACCGACGACGACGATGCTGTCACCGATCTCGCCCCAGTGCTCCTTGAAGGTCTGGATCTTCGGGTCGTCGAGGTCCATGAAGTACATCACCTCGTACCTCAGCTCGCTGACGTCGACCTCGCCGTCGACGTGGCGGTGGGCGATGGCATCGAGTTGCTCCATGGTGGGGCCGTCGCGATCATCCGGCTCGGGCATCGGGACGCCGTCGACGACGTGGAGTGCCGAGTCGAGCAGCAGGAGGAACCCCGCCCCGCCGGCGTCGACCACACCGGCATCCTTGAGCACCGGCAACATGTCGGGTGTGCGATCAAGGGCCGACTTGCCGGCGGCGCGTGCCGCGTGCAGCACCTGGACCAGCGAGCCGCCGAGTTGGGCGGACTCGTGCGCGGCGTCGGCCGATTCGCGCACCACCGTGAGGATGGTGCCCTCGATCGGCTTGAGGACAGCCTGGTACGCCGCCGTGCTCGCGGCCTTGAGTGCCTCGGCGACCTTGGCGCCGGAGCCCTCGGTCGCAGTCTTCAGGGTGCCGACCAACCCACGCAGGATCTGGCTGAGGATGACGCCGCTGTTGCCGCGGGCGCCCATCAGGCTGCCGTGACTGATGGCGTCGCAGGTCGTGTCGAGACCCTCCGGAGCAGCATCGAGTTCGGCCACCACTGCGTCGAGCGTGCGAGCCATGTTGGTGCCGGTGTCACCGTCGGGCACCGGGTAGACGTTGAGGCGGTTGATACCGGGCGCGTGGAGCCGCATCGCGTCGCGAAAGGTGATCACCGTCTCGCGCAGCGCCTCGTGGCTGAATCGTTCCAGGGTCGGCACGCCGGCAACACTACTGACGACCAGCAGCGATCCATGATCGAGCGCCCCAATGTGACGTGGTGAAGTCGCAAGCTCGGCTGGTAGCCTTCGTCCGCTCTATCGTTCTGCGTGGAAGAAGTGACGTCATGGCAGCAGTGTGTGAAGTGTGTGGCAAGGGCCCGAGCTGGGGCATGAACGTGTCGCACTCCCACCGTCGTACGAAGCGACGTTGGAATCCCAACATCCAGCGGGTGCGCGCCCTCGTCGGCGGCGCGCCCAAGCGGCTCTACGTCTGCACGGGCTGCATCAAGAGCGGCAAGATCGTCAAGGCCGGCTGAGGGCTGCGGTGCAGGGCGTCGTCAAGAGCTACGACCCGTCCACGGGTGACGGCATCGTCGTCGCCGACACCGGCGACCTCCCCGAGTTCGATCTGGCCAGTGACGCGCTCGAGGGCTCGATCTTCCGCATGCTGCGTCAGGGCCAGCGGGTCGTGTTCGACCTCGACCCTGACAGACGAGCGACGAGGCTGCGCCTCGGCAGCGAAGTCGACATGGAGACGCCCGGCCCCTGAGGTCGGGCTTTTCCGGTTTTCGGACCGAATTTGCCACAATGGAGGGTGAGGCACAACGGCGTGCCGCCCTTTCCCCCAAGGAGCGTCCCGAGATGACCGGAACCACCACGAACCAACGTCTCCTCGAGTGGGTGTCGCAGTGGGCAGCCATCATGCAGCCCGACGACGTCTACTGGTGCGACGGATCCGCCGACGAGTACGAGCACCTCTGCCAGCAGTTGGTCGACCTCGGCGTGTTCACCAAGCTCGACGAGGCGAAGCGGCCGAACAGCTACTGGGCGCACAGCGACCCGGGTGATGTGGCCCGCGTCGAGGATCGCACGTTCATCTGTTCGACCAAGGCAGAGGACGCCGGACCGACCAACAACTGGCGCGACCCCGACGAGATGCGTGCCGAGCTGATCAAGCTCTACACCGGATGCATGAAGGGCCGCACGATGTACGTCGTGCCGTTCAGCATGGGGCCGCTCGGATCCCCGATCGCCCACATCGGCGTCCAGCTCACCGATTCGGCGTACGTCGCAACCAACATGCGCATCATGACCCGCATGGGTCAGGGTGCCCTCGACGTCCTCGGGCAGGGCCAGTGGGTGCCGTGCCTCCACTCGGTCGGCGCTCCGCTGGCACCCGGCGAGACCGATTCGAAGTGGCCGTGCAATCCCGACAACAAGTACATCGTCCACTTCCCCGAGACCCGCGAGATCATGTCGTACGGGTCGGGGTACGGCGGCAACGCTCTGCTCGGAAAGAAGTGCTTCGCACTGCGGATCGCATCGGTCATGGCACGCGACGACGGCTGGCTCGCTGAGCACATGCTGATCCTGAAGCTGACGAATCCCGAGGGCGAGTCGAAGTACATCGCCGCCGCCTTCCCCAGCGCGTGCGGCAAGACGAACCTCGCGATGCTCGTCCCGACGATCCCGGGCTGGACGGCCGAGACCATCGGAGACGACATCTGCTGGATGAAGTTCGGAGCCGACGGACGCCTCTACGCGATCAACCCGGAGGCCGGGTTCTTCGGCGTCGCTCCGGGCACCGGCTGGGACACCAACGCCAACGCGATGTACAGCCTGTGGGGCAACAGCATCTTCACCAACACCGCACTCACCGATGACGGCGACGTGTGGTGGGAAGGGATGAGCGACACCAAGCCCGCTCACGCCACGGACTGGAAGGGCAACCCCTGGACGCCGACGTCGGACGCTCCGGCCGCGCACCCCAACGCCCGCTTCACCGCACCTGCGTCGCAGTGCCCCGCGATCGCCCCCGAGTGGGAGGATCCCGCAGGAGTGCCGATCAGTGCGATCCTGTTCGGCGGACGGCGCCGGACAACGGTCCCGCTGGTCACCCAGGCGTTCAACTGGGAGCACGGGACGTTCCTGGGCTCCATCATGGCCAGCGAGACCACCGCTGCACAGCAGGGCGCAGCTGGTGTCCTGCGCTTCGACCCGATGGCGATGCTGCCGTTCTGCGGCTACAACATGGCTGACTACTTCGCCCACTGGCTGAAGATCGGCGCGTCGACCGCGGCCGAGGACCTGCCGAAGATCTTCTTCGTCAACTGGTTCCGGCGCGACGACGATGGTCGGTACCTGTGGCCCGGGTACGGCGAGAACAGCCGCGTGCTCAAGTGGGTGTTCGAGCGCGTCGCGGGCACGGCGGATGCGGTCGAGACCGTGATTGGCCACTTGCCCGCGCCGGGCGCGCTCGACGTCACCGGCCTCGACGTCCGCGACGACGACATGGCAACGCTGCTCTCGGTCGACGCCGATGGCTGGAGGGGCGCGATCCCCCAGATCGAGGCCCACTACGCGCGCTTCGGTGACTCGCTCCCGCGCGAGCTCGCCGACCAGCTCGCCGCCCTCGCCGCCTCCCTCTGACCCGCGTCGCCCGCCGACCCCACCTCACCCCTTTTCCACCCATGGGCGCGAATCCATGCCAATCGCGCCCGTTTGCGCGCCCATGGGTGGGAAGTGAGCCAGAAGTGACACGGTCTCGCGCCCTTGGGGTGAGGAGCCGGGGCGGGGTCGGGACGCCGATGGGGCGGGCCGGGGGTCGGGTGCGTCGGGTATGTCAGGTGCCGGCGGCGATGAGCATCGCGCGGATGCCCAGGCCCATCACGAACAGGCTGCCGAAGCCGTAGAGCAGATAGAGCCGATGCTTCATCTGGAAGCGATAGCTGTAGATGATGGCGACGGCGATGATCGCCACGAACCCGTAGAACGCGTGGAACTGCGGCAGCGGCACCTTGTACCGACCGACGAGCAGGGCGCCGAGCATCACCTGGACGAACACGGCGACCTCGGCGATGCCGATGAACCACCACAGCGCACGGGTGCGAAGTGGGTGCACCCAGTTCGCGGCGAGGGCCCACACCCCGGCCAGACCGTTGCCGATGATGACCACCCATGCCCAGCCGTGGTGGATGTTCTTCGTGGTCTCGAGGCCGGCGGCGAACATCAGAGCGAGGCTACTCGCCGCCGTTCGCGCAGCCGAATCCACCCACGACGGCAAGGATGCCGTCGGCATCGGACGGTCCGGTCAGGAAACCCATGAGTCCGCTCTCGATCGAGAACGAGGTCCCGACCACGTTGTTGCCCGGCGTGACCACCGCCGACGGATACGTCGCCTTCAGCGTCTTGACCGTGGTGCCGATCCCGACCCCCTCGGCCGTCATGAGACCGTTCGGGTTCATGGTGGTGGTGAACGCGGGACCGTAGACGTACTGGGCGAAGTGGCGGAAGCCGGACGCGGCAGGCGACTGATCGGAGAAGAACAACGACAGGTCGTTCCAGGCGACGAACCGCACCTGCGTACCAGGACATGCCGCGCCGGTGGAGTTGGGATCGACCCAGCCGCTGTCGCTGGTGGGTGCCCCCAAGATGCCGTCGACGTAGTCGACGACGCTGTCTGCATCAGTGCCGAACAACGCGTCGCCGAGGCCGGACGCCGACATCTCCAGGCCCTGGACGGCGGGGATGGTCGTGGTCGTCGAGGTGGTCGACGTGCTCGTGGTCGAGCTCGTGGTCGAGGTCGTGCTCACCGCGACCTCGGTGGTGGCGGTCGATGTCTCGACCGGCGACGACGAAGTCGTGGTGCTGCTGGCCGTGCTGCTCTGCGAGTCGCTGCACGCGACGACCGTGATCGCGACTGCCGCGAGGGTGATGCTGGCAAGGATCCGACGTGACGTCATGCTCAGAGTCTGCCAGCAGAGTCGGGCTTCATCGGATCAGGGTGTCCGCTTCGTGCCCGCCCTCGACCAGGGCGAGCACCCCGTCGACGACATCGATCACGGTGACCGAGCAGTTGTCGAGACTGCGGATGACGAGGCGGTCGTCGCCGATCGCCGCGCCGATCACGGCATTGATGGCGATGAAGTGGCTGAACACGACCGTGTCCGCCGGAAGCGACCGGATCGCTTCCACGACCCCGTCACGGAACTCGATGTAGCGCGGACCGAGCGCCGCCCAGGTTCCCGACATGCTGGCCCGCAGCCATTCCACGCGGTCGGCGATCGCGACACCCTCGGGCGAGGGGATCTCGGCCACGGCGGCATCGACGCGTACGGGCACGCCCCACGCGGACGCGAGCGGCGCGGCCGTCGCCTGACATCGGCGCAGCGGACTCGACACCACGGCGAGGGGCCCACTCGTCCCCAACCGCAGCGCAACCGCAGAAGCCTGTTCCGCTCCGAGCGCGTCGAGGCCCGGATCCGGGTCGGTGTCCCAGCCTGCCGCTGCTCGCCCATGGCGGACGAGCATCACCCGGGTCATTCGAACAGCCACCCGTCTCGCAGCGGGGTGTGTGCGCCGGATTCGATGAACCACTCGTGCCCGAACGCGAACGCGAACTGTTCGTCGGGCATCGTGCTGAAGAAGCCGGCATCGGTGATCTGGCTCTTGTGGCATCGGATCGAGGCCCGCTTCACATCCACATAAGGCGAGACATCGACTCGATGGGTGATCTCCTCCTCGAGCGTGCCCATCGGGTTGCCGTCGTCGGCCGGCCCGTTGGGGTCCCAGTCCTCGCCGTCGGGCCCGCCCGAACCCCCTGCCTCCTTGGCCATCTCGAAGAACCGCACCATCTCGGTGCGATTCATCGTCGCTTCGAACACCCGGTCGACGCCGGCGAGCTCGGCGGCCCGATGCCCGACCGTGTGCACCTTGATGTGATCGGGGTGCCCGTAGTTCCCGTGCCAGTCGTACACCGTCAGCACATCGGCGGACTCCTGGCGCAGGATCGACGCAAGCCGCTCGGCGGCTTCGTCGAGTGGAGCTTGGAAGAACGAGTTCGGGTCGTGGTTCTGCTCCCACCCGGTCATTCCGCTGTCGGCGTAGCCCAACCACTCGAGCCGGTGCACCCCGAGCATCGCCGCCGAGGCTTCGGTCTCCTTGCGGCGTCGGTCGACGAGCGTTTCACCCGGCGCGAGGTCGTCGGGCACCTCGCCATGGTCTCCATTGGTGGCGACGACGAGCACGACCCGATGGCCCTCCGCCGCTGCGCGTGCGATGGATCCGCCGGTGGAGATGCTCTCGTCGTCGGGGTGTGCGTGAAAGCAGACGAGTGTTCCCATGGGGAACGTGTCTATCAGCCGTTCGAGGAACTCGCATCGGCGACGGCGCCGTCGGCAATGAGTGCTTCGATGCGCTCCGGCGCGATTCCCCAGTCGGCGAGAACCGCCCGCGAGTGCTGGCCGGGGTGGGCCGGCGCCGATTCGACGACCGGGGTCGTGCGCGAGAAACGCGGGGCCGGCGCCGGCTGAACGGTGCCGGCGACATCGATGAACGTCGAGCGCTCGACGTTGTGCGGATGGAGCGCCGCCTCGCTCATCGTCAGCACGGGAGCGAAGCAGACGTCGGTGTGCTCCATCAGGGCGCTCCACTCGTCGCGGGTCTTCCCACGGAACACCTCACGCAGCCGGTCCTTCAACTTCGGCCAGAGGGCGCGGTTCATCTGTTGCGAGAACTCCGGGTCATCGGCGAGACCGGTGATCCGCATCAGTTCGGCGTAGAACTGCGGCTCGATCGAGCCGATGGAGACGTACATTCCGTCGGCGCACTCGAAGACGTCGTAGAAGTGCGCGCCGGTGTCGAGCAGGTTGGTGCCGCGGGCATTCTCGTCGTGCAGACCGATCGCCTTGAACGCCCAGAACATGCTCATCAGCACCGCTGCGCCGTCGACCATGGCGGTGTCGACGACCTGGCCCTCTCCGCTGCGTTGCGCTTCGAGCAGTGCACACACCACGCCGTAGGCGAGGAACATGCCACCCCCGCCGAAGTCGCCGACCATGTTGAGCGGCGGCACGGGCGCCTCGCCCGCCCGTCCGAAGTGAGCAAGGGCGCCGGCGAGCGAGATGTAGTTGATGTCGTGGCCGGCAGCCAGCGAGTACGGGCCGTCCTGGCCCCAGCCGGTCATCCGGCCGAACACCAGCTTCGGGTTCCGTGCCAGACACACATCCGGGCCGACGCCGAGACGCTCCATGACGCCCGGGCGGAAGCCCTCGATGAGCGCGTCGGCATGCTCCACCAGTTCCAGCAGGGTCGCCACGCCCTCGGGATGCTTGAGGTCGAGCGCGACATTGCGACGGCCGCGCAGCATCACGTCGAAGTGGGGCGAGTCGGGCGCGGGGCCGCGTACCGCCT
Organism: Acidimicrobiales bacterium; assembly: GCA_038234785.1. GTDB lineage: Bacteria > Actinomycetota > Acidimicrobiia > Acidimicrobiales > Ilumatobacteraceae > UBA668. Next base: position 9,812 of record JBBQTC010000012.1, on the reverse strand, counting down.
GGGCACGTTCGACCCGAATGACCTCGGCGCCCATGTCGGCGAGGAGCATCGCCGCGAACGGCCCAGGGCCGATGCCGGCAATTTCGATGATGCGATATCCGGAGAGGGGTCCTGCCATGTGCGCCGTTCTAGTGGACGCGCCCCGCGATCACGTCACCCGGCGTGGCCGGTATGGCTGAGGACGGCATCGACGAGCACCGGCCACAGTTGCTCGGGCATGTCGTGACCCATGTCGGCCATGAGCAACAGGTTGGCACCCGGAATCAGTTCCGCAGTACGGGTTCCGCCGCTGGGCGTGATGAGTTGGTCGTCGCGTCCGTGGATCACCAACGTCGGTACCTCGAGCTCCTGCAGGCCGACGGTGCGGCGACCGCTGGCATAGATCGCCGCGAGTTGACGGGGCGCTCCCTCGGGGTAGAAGGAACGGTCGAACTCGCGCGCCGCGGCCTCCTTGACTTTTGCCTCGTTGCGGTACTTCTTCGAGTGCCACACCATGTACTTCGGGGAGCTCTCGATGTACTCCTCGCGTGTCGTCGGCGGCGGGGAGAAGATCGCGGCCGCTGCGTCGGCGGTGGGCTGACCGACTTCGGGCTCGCCGGGTTGGCTCATCACCGACACGAGACTGATGACCCGCGCCGGGTGTTCGATGGCGATCGTCTGGGCGATCATGCCGCCCATGGATGCACCCATCACATGGGCACGGTCGATGCCGAGGTGGTCGAGGAGGCCGACCGCGTCGGCAGCCATGTCGCTCAGGTTGTACGGCACGGGCGGCACCTCGGCGTCGGCGAACGCGGCCGCCATCACGGCGGGCACGTCGACCTGCTGACCGTCGAGCTTGGTGGACAGCCCGCAGTCGCGATTGTCGAAACGGATGACGTAGCGTCCGCCGTCCGCGAGCATCCGACAGAAACGTTCGTCCCACGCCGTCATCTGGGCGGTGAACCCCATCACCAGCAGGAGCGCGGGGTCGTCGGGCGATCCGATGGTGTCGAACTCGAGTTCCATACCGGTGTTGACGAGGGCGCGGGGCATCCGCGCAGGCTACCGTCACCGTCATGACTGTCTTCGGGGTCCACGTCGGATTGCAGCACACGTCCGCTGAGGAACTGCGGTCGGTGTGGCAGCGCATCGAGGAACTCGGATTCGGCTGGATCAGCGTGTGGGACCACTTCTACGGCGCCACCGGTCGGCCCGACGACGCGGCCTGTCTCGAGGCCGTCGCGATGCACGCCGCACTGGCGTGCAGCACGTCGAAGGTCCGATGCGGGTCACTGGTCTACAGCATCGGATATCGCCACCCCGCCGTGCTCGCGAAGGCGATCACCGCCATCGATCAGCTCAGCGGCGGCCGCGCCGACATGGGCATCGGCGCCGGGTGGGCGAAGGTGGAGTACGACGCCTACGGCATCCCCTTCCCTGACGCCAAGATCCGACTCGATCAGCTCGAGGAGGGCATCCAGTGCCTGCGCGGTCTGCTGCATCAGGACGTCACCTCCTTCGAGGGAACGCACTTCACGCTCACCGAAGCACGCAACGAACCCCGCCCCATCCAAGCAAAGCTGCCGATCTGGATCGGCGGCGGTGGCGAGAAGCGCACGTTGAAGATCGCCGCCCGACATGCGGACGGATGGAACGTGCCGTTCATCTCCCCCGAGCAGTTCGCCCACAAGAACGCCGTGCTGGATCAGCACTGTGACGCCGAGGGTCGCGATCCCAAGGACATCAAACGAGCCATCAACGTGGGCCTCGCGTTCACCGAGGAGAGTCTGCAGCAGCAGTTCGGCGGCATCAGTGATTTCGTCCGTCCGGGCGTGTTGAGCGGAACCGACGAGGCGATCATCGACCGCATCGGCGAGTACGTCGAGGCCGGTGCCGACCAGGTCAACATCGCGCTGCGAGCGCCGTTCGATCTCGAGGCCGCGGAGCGCTTCAGCGCAGCGCTGCACCTGGCATGAACGTCCACGCCCTGGCACCCGGCAGGGTCAACCTGATCGGCGATCACACCGACTACACCGGCGGGCTCGTGATGCCGATGGCGATCGATCGTTACACCGAGATCAAGGGTGTCGCCGGCGGCGACCGTGTCCGCCTCTCGTCCTTCGACGAGCCCGAGCCGGTCGATCTTCCTCTCCGCATCGACCGCCCGCAGGACGTCACTCCGCCCTGGGGCAGGTACGTGGCCGGCGTCGTCTCGGAGATGGCCGCGCCGCGCGGCTTCGATGGCAGGGTCAGCACCGACATCCCGATCGGCGCCGGTCTCTCCAGCAGCGCGGCCCTCGAGGTCGCGGTCGCGCTCGCGCTCGGGTTCGAGGGCACTCCCCTGCAGATCGCGCAGCTCTGCCAACGGGCCGAGAACCGGGCGTCTGGCGTGCCGAGCGGCATCATGGACCAACTCTCCATCGCCGCAGGAGTCCGGGGGCACGCGACGATGATCGACTGCGGCGACTTCACGGTGACCCCGGTGCCACTCCCGGCAGAGGTGGAGGTCGTCGTGGTCTTCGTCGCCCATCGGACCCTCGTCGGCAGCCCGTACGCCGAGCGAGTCGCCCAATGTGCTGCGGCCGAGGCCCTCATCGGACCGTTGCGCGGCGCGACGATCGACCAGGCGCGCACCATCGAGGACACGACGATCCGCATGCGGGCGATGCACGTCACGGGCGAGAACCAACGGGTTCGCGACTTCGCCGAGGCAGTCCGCGCCGATGATCTCGCCGGTGCCGGGCGGCTGATGGTGGAGAGCCACGAGAGCCTGCGAATGCTGTACGCCACCTCCACCCCCGCCATGGACGAGGCGGTGCAGCAGATCTGTGAGCGCCGCGGCGTGTACGGGGCGCGGATGACCGGCGGCGGATTCGGCGGATGTGTCGTCGCACTCACCGAGCCCGGGGCGCTCATGCAGGGCTGGGTGGTACAGGCCGTCGACGGCGCACGGGTGGTGGCCGGATGACCCGGATCAGCACACGGCAACGAACAATTCGCAACGGAAGGACCGACGATGGCGACTGACATTCTGGCTGACGGGCTGTACTTCGGTGAAGGCCCGCGATGGCATCAGGGCAAGCTGTGGTTCAGTGACTTCTACGATCACGCGGTCAAGACGGTCGATGCCGACGGCAACGTCGAGACCATGGTGGTGCTCGAGGACCAGCCGAGCGGACTCGGCTGGCTTCCGGATGGACGGCTGCTCATCGTGTCGATGCATCAACGTGCGGTGCTGCGAATGGAGTACGACGCGTTGGTCGTTCACGGCGACCTCTCCCACATCGCCACGTTCCATTGCAACGACATGGTCGTCGACGCGCTCGGCCGCGCCTACGTCGGCAACTTCGGCTTCGATCTCGACGCGGCCATCACGGGCGGCGACTTCACCGGTGCGCTCGCCCGCTACGAGGGCGCGGCGATCGCTCGCGTCGACCCGCACGGCACCGTGCACACCGCCGCGTCGGGACTGATGTTTCCCAACGGCATGGCCATCACACCTGACGGCGAGACGATGATCGTCGCCGAGACGCTCGGGCGTCGGCTGACGGCCTTCGACATCGGGATCGACGGCAGCTTTACCAACCAACGGGTGTGGGCCGACCTCGGAGACTCCGTGCCGGACGGGATCTGCCTCGACGCCGACGGCGCCGTGTGGCTGGCCGACGCCAGCCGCGCTCGATGCATTCGGGTCCGTGAAGGCGGTGAAGTGCTCGACGAGATCGCCACGAGCCAGCCCTGTTACGCCTGCATGCTGGGCGGCACCAACGGCACGACGCTGTTCATGGTGACCGCCGAGGCATCACTGGCCACCGTCGCGAGCCAACGACGTACCGGACGCATCGAGGTGTCAGAGGTGACGGTTCCCCACGCCGGCAGGCCGTGACGGCCGGAGGAACCGATCAGCCGAGCAGCTTGCGCTTCTGCAGTTCGAATTCCTCGGGCGTGATCGTGCCGCGCTGCATGAGACCTTCCAGCCGCTCGAGTTGCTCGGCGACGTTCGGTGCGGCCAGCGCAGCGGATGCAGCGGACGCATAGCCCCCGCGGCGACGAGCCACGTGCTCCATCTGCTCGTGGATGAGGTTCTGCACCTTGTCGGGATGACGGATGTCGGTGAACCGCTGCTGGCCGTCCTCACCGCCGGATTCGATGAGCAGGTCGCCCGCCCCCAGGATCCGCTCGAAGATGCTCTGACTGAAGTTCACGTTGTTGACCCGCTCCAGCGGGATCTCGATGCCGGTCTTGGCGATGAATCCCTGACGGAAGATCAGCCGCTGCGACGTGATGACGAAGTTCGTCGTGCGCCACTTCACATATCGCGACACCAACCAGATCGCGGAGAGGACCAGCGCGGCGATGACCAACCAGTGGAGGGTGTCCTTCAGGGTTCCCGAGGTGTGCCGGGTGGCGACCACGATGCCGAGCACGATGGCACCGGCCAGCGTGCACGCCGGCTCCGCGAAGTACCACCAGTGCGGATGTAGGTCGAGTGCGATCGTCTCGTTCTCGTTGAGGTTCTTCTTGGGGTACGGCATGCCCGGACTGTAGCAACGCCCCATGTCACGTCCGTGAACCGTCCCAACGAAGAGGGCCGTCACACCCATCCTCTATCGTGACCGACGTGAGCGCCGACCAACTCCTGTACGGGCTCGACGCCGACCAATCCGAGGCCGTCACCACCGCTGCCGCACCGCTCGCCGTCGTGGCGGCCGCGGGCTCCGGCAAGACCACGGTCCTCACTCGCCGGATCGCATATCGCGTCACCAGCGGGACGGCACTCCCTCGCCACATCCTCGCGCTCACGTTCAGCCGCGACGCAGCGAGCGAACTGAAACGGCGGCTCCGGCGGTTCGATCTTCGCGAGCCGATCGAGGCGGGCACCTTCCACAGCGTGGCGCTCCGGCTGCTGCGCGATCGAGCAGTCGCCAACCACGACGCACCACCGCAGGTGGCCAACGACCGTCTCCGGCTCATCCGGGAGAGCATCAACCAACTGGGTCTGCGAGTCGAACCGTTCGCGGCGATGGCCGACATCGACTGGGCCAGAGCACGCATGATCGAACCCCACCGCTACGAGGGCGCGTGCCGGATCGAGCGGCGCCGCAGCGGAGTGCCGGCGGCGCGGTACGCCGACCTGCTCGACGCCTACACCGCCCTCAAACGGCGGCGCGGTGTGGTCGACTTCGACGACCTGTTGTCGCACACCCTCGATGCGATGCGCAGCGACCACGCGTGGGCCGAGGGTGTCCGGTGGCGGTACCGACACTTCTTCGTCGACGAGACCCAAGACCTCAACCCACTCCAGCATGCAGTGCTCGAATCGTGGCGCAACGGCCGACCGGACCTCTGCCTGGTCGGCGACCCGCGCCAGGCGATCTACGGATGGAACGGTGCCGATCACACGACGTTGTCCGAGGTCGAGTCGCGGTATCCGGGCGTCACCGTCATCTCGCTCACGTCGAACTACCGGTGTTCTCCGCAGGTGGTTCGTGCCGCAGCGGCAGCGCTGCAGGCCAGCGGACAGCGCGACGACAGCATGAGTCAGCGTCCCGGGGGCCCGGGCGTCGTCGTTGCGGAGTTCTCCGACGAGGCCGCCGAGGCCGACGCCATCGCCCGCCACGTCCGCGACCTGATGCATCACCACTCCGGACGGCAGTTGGCGGTGCTCGCCCGTACCAACGATCAGATCACCACCATCCAACGCGCGTTCGCGACGTACGGCATCGCCACCGAGCGCACGGCGGGTCGCTCGCCGCTCGATCTGGCGATGCGAGATGCCACGCGCTGCGTCACGCGCGACCAACTCGCCACGTGGGTCGACACCATGTTCGCCGAGGGCGACCCCATCGCTCACCGCGTGGCCGAGGAGGCCGACCGGTTCCTCACCTCTGGCGAACACGGCGGCTTTCGGGCATGGATCGATCTCCACAGCCCGTTCGACGATCTCGACCCCGGACCCACCGCCGATGCCGTCGCACTCCTCACCTTCCATGCGGCCAAGGGTCGCGAGTGGTGGGGTGTCGTCGTGGCGGGCGCCGAGGACGGGCTGGTTCCGCACGGTTCCGCCGGCTCGACCGAACAGCTCGCAGAGGAAGCTCGCCTGTTCTACGTGGCACTCACCCGCGCCGCGGAGCATCTTCTCGTCACGCACTGCTCACAGCGAGGCGGACGCGAGAGCCGACCCAGTCGATGGCTCGACGCAGTGGTCACCACCGCGTCGGCAGATGCTCCTGCTCCTCCGCCCGCGAGACCCCGCACGGCGACCGATCCACTGGTTCCCTACCGGGAGTGGCGGAGTGCCATCGCTCGCGTCTCGGGCCAGCCCGACGTGGCGGTCTGCAACGACCGGATCCTGCGCTCGCTGCGCGAGCACCCTCCCGGGACCACTCAGGAGCTCGCAGCGCGGTTGGGAATCACGGAGACCGCTGCTGCACGACTGCGGCCACTTCCCACCGACGCGTGATCAGCCGGTCGTGTCGCCGCGGGTCTGGATGAGTCGGTCGAAGACCGCCGGGTTCATCGAGATGAACAATCCCTCGGCCTCCGCACACAGCCGGTCGTCCGCGACGACCCGCAGTTCGCCGCGCACGAAGATCTTGCGGCCCTCGACGTGATCGATACCGCCGCGGAAACAGAGCGGTCGGTGCAAAGGCGTCGGCGACCGATAGTTCACGACCAGCCGCGCCGTCATGCCTGGACTTCCGGACAGCCCCTGGGCGAACCCGAGGATCTCGTCGAAGGACGCAGCGATGAATCCCCCGTGCACACATCCGGGCGGTCCTTCGTAGGCATCGCCGAACGTGACGAGACCGGTGACGTCGGTCCCCTCCGCCGACATCGTGATCGGAGGCGCCAGTGGATTGAGCAGTCCGACCAGCGGGCTGTGATCGATGAACATGTGTTCCTGGTAGTCCGCCAGCGATGCCTCGGCACCTTCGTAGGGACGGCCGTGCGTGGACCCGGCGAGGATCGTCACCGCCTCCAGCATCAGGTCACGCGCCTGGCCGAACTCCTCGGAATCTGCAGTGGACGAGGCCAACTCGTCGATGATCTGCCGGCACGCCGCTGCCAGTGCGTTCCTTGCATCGTCGGCGAGTCGAGCGCCCTGGTCGAAGCTCCCCGTCACCATCAGTCGAGGTCCACCAGGACCGGCGCGTGGTCGCTCGGCGACTGACCCTTGCGGGCGTTGCGGTCGACGACACTGAACCTGCATCGCTCGGACACCGACGCCGTGCCGAGCACCAGATCGATACGCAACCCGCGACCCTGATGGAAGTCGCCGGCGCGGTAGTCCCACCAGCTGTAGAGCTTGGGCTCCGGGTGATGCTGACGGAACAGGTCGACCATCCCCCACTCGCACAGGTCCGCCAGCGCCGTGCGCTCGGCTGGGCTCACATGGGTCGCCCCCACGAACTTCGCGGGGTCGTACACGTCGATGTCGGTGGGAGCGATGTTGAAGTCGCCGGTGACCACGACCGCGTCCATCGGCGAGCTCTGCGCGGCGACATGCTCGCGCAGTTGCGCCATCCAGCGCAGCTTGTACTGGTAGTGCTCGTGATCGAGCGAACGGCCGTTGGGCACGTAGACACTCGTCACTCGAACGCCGCCGCAGGTCGCCGAGATGATGCGGGCCTCGGGGTCGGGTTCACCGACCGCGAAGTTCGGCTGCACATCGCTCAGGCCCACCTTGGAGAGGATCGCGACCCCGTTCCACTGGCCCTGACCGTGGTGCGCGCTCTCGTAACCGAGCGCCGCGAACGTCAGCCCCGGGAACGCGTCGTCGGCGAGCTTCGTCTCCTGCATGCACAGCACGTCGGGTTGAATGTCCGCCAGCCACTCCTCCACGCGAGGCAGACGCGCCTTGAGCGAGTTGACGTTCCAGGTGGCGATGCGCACGAACTGACCGTAGCCAATCAGGCCAAGGCGCGGCCACGCCGCCGGGCGGGGGTCGCCGCGTCGGTGGGTGGGACGACTCCGTCGCCCTTCGAGGCCTTTCCGGCCGCAGCCTTCTTCGCGGCAGCCTTCTTCACCGCCGCCTGCTTCGCCAGAGCCGCAGCGGCCGCTGCCTTCTTCGGCGCCGGCGCCTCGGCCATTGTCTTCTTCGGCGCCGCCTGCCGGGTCGTTGCCTGGCTGGCCGTTGTCTTCTTCGGCGCGACCTGCCTGGTCGGTGCCTGCTTCGCTGCGGCCTTCTTGGCCGAAGCGGCCCCGGCAACCGGCGCCTCGGACCCGACGCTCGCCGCCTTGACGTTCGCCGACTTGACGTTCGCCGACTTGACGCTCGCCGACTTGACGCTCGCCGACTTGGCGACCTTCTTCGGGGCAGCCTTCTTCGGGGCAGCCTTCTTCGAGGCAGCCTTCTTGGCGGCTGCCTTCTTGGCGCCCGTCGTGGTGGTGGCGGCCGTGGAAGTCGTCGACTCGGGATCGACGTTCGAGGCTGCCGCCTTTGCCGCCCTTCTTGCCGGTGCCTTGACAACGGGCTTGGTCTCCACGACCGGCACCGTCCCCAGGCCGGGGACCGCGAGATCGATGCTGCGCTTGGACGGCACGAAGCTGTCGACCACCAGCGTGATGGCTTCGCCGACCTTCATGAACTCTCGAGCACTCCGCGGCGCCGGGTCGGCCATGAGGCGCAGCGGTACGTAGGCGACCACGTCGCCGACCTTCACGTACGCACCGTGCGACGAGTAGTGGTCGACGATGGCGTTCACGCTCGTGCCCGCCGGATGCCGCTCGACGAAGGTGAGGAACGAGAGGAGGTCGTTGACCGCGCTGCGAGCCGAGTGAGTCGCCGCCGCCTCCTTGTGGCGCTCGGGGGCGGTGGAGGTTGCCTTCTCGATGCCCTTTTCTGCGGCCTTGACCACGGGCTTCTGAGCGCCGCGGCGACCGGCAGGGCCGGGCGGGGGTGCCGTGGGTACGGGCATCGGCTTGCTCGCCTCTGCGCTGCCGACCCGAACCGTGCCTTCCGCAGCCTTGCCACGACCGCCGGTCTTTCGCTTGGCCTCGGCGGTGACCTTGCGGCTGAGCGGACCGCGTACCGGCAGGCGGTTGACGAACACCCAGCCGATGTGCGGCACGGGCTTGCCACCCACGAGGCGACCTTCGTCGAACAGCCAGTCGTACTGTCCGTGGAACTCCTGGAAGCTGTCGTTGCTGAGGATCGTCGCGTTGACCTTGTTGGCGATGCTGAGCACGAAGGCGTCGCCGCGGCCGATCGCTCCTGCCGGCGGAGCGACCAGTTCGTTGTTGTTGACCGCGAGATCGAACTCGGGTTGCTCCTTCGAATCGATGCGGTGACCGAACGTCGCATCGACGACGACCGTGATCAACGAATCGGGATGTTCGGCCATGTAGGCGAGCACCGCCTCGTTGAGTTGCTTGAGGCTGGGCTGCGAGCGACCCTCGGTGGCGAGGTTCGACCCGTCGACGACGACATGATGTGGCATAACGGGTTCAGCCTACGATGCGGCGATGTCCAATCCCTCGACCCCGCCGGCGCCACCCTTCCTCGCGGTGCTGTGGGACTTCGGGGGCGTCATCCTCTCGAGTCCCTTCGACGCCTTCAACCGGTACGAGCGCGAGCGCGGACTACCGGCCGACTTCATCCGCACCGTGAACGCGACGGATCACCACGCGAACGCCTGGGCGCGCCTCGAGCGCAGCGAGCTCTCCCCCGCCGAGTTCGACGAGGCGTTCGCACGAGAGAGCGCGGCGCTCGGGCATCGAGTGCCGGGCCGCGACGTCCTGGGTCTGTTGAGCGGCGACATCCGTCCGGAGATGGTGGCGCTCCTCGACCGCGTCAAGGCCGACGGCTACCGCACCGCCTGTCTCAC
>JBBQTC010000011.1:0-72209 GCA_038234785.1 Acidimicrobiales bacterium | reverse complement strand
ACGACCCAGGCCGTCGTCGCGCTGGCCGATGCGATCGCGGGCAGTGATGCGCCGTTGGTCGAACGCGTCCGCGCCGCAGGGGCCATCCCGATCGGCCGCACGAACCTTCCGGACTTCGGCCTGCGGGTGACGACGGAGAGTTCGCTCCACGGCATCACCCACAACCCGTGGCACCCCACGCGCACGGCCGGTGGGTCGAGCGGTGGCGAGGGGTCGGCGCTCGCGTCCGGGATGAGCCCGCTGGGATTCGGCAACGACATCGGCGGGTCCCTGCGCAACCCGGCCACCTGCTGCGGCATCACGTCGATCAAGCCCACCACCGGGGTGGTGCCGTCGGCCACGGTGATCCCGCCCGAGGACCCGGGCATCGCCGGCCAGATCATGCTCACCGACGGGCCGATGGCGCGTCACGTCGCAGATGTGCGCGCAGGATTGCTCGCCATCGCGGGGCCCCACGACCGCGACCCGCGGGCGCTGCCCGTGGCCCTGGCCGATCGGACTGCCGGTCGCGCGTTGCGCGTTGCCGTTCTCGCCGACCCTCCCGGCGGGTCGACACACCCTGAGGTCGCTGCGGCCATTCGTGGTGCCGCCGACGCGTTCGCGTCGGCCGGCGCTGAAGTCACCGAGGCCGGACCAGAGTCGTTCGAACGGGCCGTCGAGCTCTGGGCGCAGATCCTGTTGCAGGAAGTGCATGCCAACTTGCCGTTGCTCAACCTGGTGATGGGTGAGGCCGGGCAGCGATTCTTGAGCTTCGGCGCCGAACTGTTCCCGCAGATCGACGTGCCGAGTCTGATGCTGATGTTCAACGATCGCAATCGTGTCGACCGCGAGTGGCACGCGTTCCTCACCGAGTACGACGTGCTGTTGCTCCCGACGTGGGCGCAGCCGCCGTTCGAACTCGGCGCCGACATTCTCTCCGCGCAGGCTGCAGTGGATGTGCTCGAACTGCTTCGTCCCGTCGTGCCCGCCAACCTGCTCGGACTCCCTGCTGCCGTCGTCCCTGTCGGGATGGCGGGTGGCATGCCAGTGGGTGCGCAGCTCATCGGTCGACGCTTCGCCGACCTCACCTGCCTGGCCGCAGCGGAAACGCTCGAGCAGCACTTCGGAACGATGACGCCCATCGACCCGGTCTGGTGACCGAATCGTCGCCGGTTCAGCCGGCGTCGATGGCAGTCTGCTTCGCCCATCGGTAGTCGGCCTTGCCGGCCGGTGAGCGGACGATCTCGGTGACGAACACGACCGCCTTGGGCAGCTTGTACCGGGCGATGTGTCGTTCCGCCTCGTGACGGAGCTCTTCCTCGGTGACCTCGTATCCCTCACGGACCCTGACGACCGCGACCGCCTCGTTGCCCCAGCGCTCGCTCGGCCGGCCGGCAACCACGCAGTCGTACACGGCCGGGTGCGCCTTGATCGCGGCCTCGACCTCCTCGGCGAAGATCTTCTCGCCGCCGGAATTGATCGTGACCGAGTCACGGCCGTGCAGTTCGATGATGCCGTCGGCGCGGAGCCGGGCGCGGTCGCCGGGCACCGCGTACCGAACGCCGTCGATCGTCGGATAGGTGCGAGCGGTCTTGGTGGCGTCGCCGAGGTAGCCCAGCGCCAGCCGGCCGCTCTTGGCGAGCCAACCGATTTCGGGATCGCCCGGTTCGAGCACTCGACTGAGGTCGTCGCTGAGCACGTGATTCCCCGGGCTGATCGGGAACGTCCCGGTGGTCGCGCCGCTTCCCGCCGACACGTGCGACAGCTGCCCGCCGGCCTCGGACGAACCGAGTCCGTCGACGATCATGAGTGTCGGGAGGTGCTGGAGGAACTCCTCCTTCAGGTTGGCGCTCAGCGGTGCGCCCCCGGACAGCAGCACCGTGAGACTGGACAGCTCGTAGGTCTCGCGATCGAGTTGGTCCAGCAGCGGCCGGCCGAACGCGTCGCCGACGATCAACAGGAAGTTGAGCTGTTCACGTTCGATCAGGCTCCACACGTCGTGCGGGTCGAGGCGATCCGGGACCTGCTGCACGTACACGGTGCCGCCGACGTTCCAGGTGCGAAAGCTCATCCAGTGCCCTGCCCCGTGCATGAACGGGGGAGCGAGCAGTGCTTTGAGTCCGCCGGTCGCTTCGGCGATCACGCCGTCGATCTGGTCGGCGGTGCTGCCGCCGAAGCACTCGACGTTGGCGTCGCCATTGCGCCACAGCACGCCCTTGGGCATGCCGGTCGTTCCTCCGGTGTAGAGGATGTAGAGGTCATCGGGGCTCCACGGCACGTCGGGTCGCTCGGGGGACGCGTCGGCCAGCGCGTCCTCGTACCAGATGGCGCCGGGAAGCAGCCCGTTGCCGGAGTCGTCGGCGACCTGCAGGATCACGCGGAGGTCGGGGAGCTCGGGGAGCACCTCGGCGAGCGTCGGCGCGAACTGACTGTGGACCACGACGGCGGTGGCCTTGGAATCGTTGAGGAGGTAGCGGAGCTCTTCCGCGATGTAGCGGTAGTTCACGTTGAACGGTGCCACTCGTGCTTTGAAGCCGCCTAGCATCGCCTCGAGGTACTCGTTGCCGTTGTGCAGGTAGATCGCAAGGTGGTCCTGACCACTCTCGTGGCCGTGCAGTCGGTCGCGCTCGACGTGACACCCGAGCCCCGCGGCCAGGAGATGGTTGGCCAAGCGGCGGGTCCGATCGGTGAGATCGGCCCAGGTGAGGCGACGGTCGCGGAACACGAGGCACACCTCGTCGGGACGGGTCGCGGCGATGGCCTCATGGACCTCGGCGACCGAGAACTGAGCCGTCATGGGCCGGAAACCTAGCCACCCGTTCCGGGCGGGTCGTCATCAGCCGGGAAATCTGTCAGCGGGTACAGTCGATGGCATGAGCATCCCCACCGGCCCCGCCACCGACACTCGCGACCTCGGGAAGAACGTGTTCGGCATGTTCATGCCGCAGGGCTGGAAGATGGAGCTCGCCGGCATCGACGGAGCCGAGGCGAAGTGGCAGACCGCGGTCGACATCGCGGTGCGTGCCGAGGAGCTCGGCTTCGATTCGATCTGGGTCTACGACCACTTCCACAACGTCCCGCGTCCTGCACACGAGGCGGTGTTCGAATGCTGGACCACGATGGCCGCGATCAGCCAACGCACGTCGCGAGTTCGGCTCGGCCAGATGGTGGGCTGCAACAGTTATCGGCAGCCCTCGGTGCTCGCCAAGATCACCAGCACGATCGATGTCATCAGCGGTGGCCGCCTCGACTGGGGCATCGGCGCCGGTTGGTACGAGAACGAATACAAGGGGTACGGCTTCGAGTTCCCCCGTCCGAAGGACCGCATCGGCATGCTGCGTGAATCGGTGCAGATCGTGCGCAGCATGTGGACCGAGCCCGAGACATCCTTCGACGGCACGTACTACACGATGTCGCGCGCCCACTGCGACCCCAAGCCGCTGCAGTCTCCCCATCCACCGATCTGGATCGGCGGCGGCGGCGAGCAGTTGACGTTGCGGGTCGTCGCTCGGTTCGCCGACTGCAGCAACTTCGGCGGCAAGCCCGACGAATGGGCTCGCAAGCGCGAGATTCTGAAGGGCCACTGTGTCGCGGTGGGTCGCGACGAGGACACGATTCGCAAGACCTGGTCGCCGGAGGTGTTCATCCGCTCCACCGAGGCCGAAGTCCTGGCGGCCGGCACCAAGAGCATGTGGGGCGAGCCCGCCGAGAACTGGCGCGATGGCAACCTGGTCGGCACGCCCGAGCAGGTGTGCGAGAAGATCCAGACCTATCTCGATCTGGGCTGCACCGGATTCATCCCCTGGTGCCCCGACTATCCCAGCACCGAGACGATGGAGCTGTTCGCCGCCGAAGTGATGCCCAACTTCCGCTGATGGACGCCGATCGAGCTGCCTGGATCGACATGGTCCCCGAAGGCGATGCCGATGGGTTGCTGCGCGAGCTGTACGAGAAGGAGTGGGACAAAGAGCATCACCTCGTCGACAACATCCTCAAGGTGCACAGCCTCCACCCCGAGACCCTGAGAGCGCACGTCGACCTCTATCGCACCGTGATGTACGGGCGCTCCGCCATCACCAGGCCCGAGCGGGAGATGATCGGCGTCGTCGTCTCGTCGATCAACCGCTGCCACTATTGAGTGGCCCACCACGCGGCCGGTCTGGTCCGCCTCACCAAGGATCCCGCGCAGGCGCGCGCCCTGGAGCTCGACCACACCACCGCCGACGTGACGCCCCGTCAGCGGGCGATGCTCGACTACGCGGTCAAGCTCACCCGTACGCCGGGGGAGATGCGTGAGGCGGATCTCGCCGACATGCGGTCCCACGGACTCACCGATCGCGACATCCTCGATGTGAACCAGGTGACTGCGTACTTCGCCTACGTGAACCGCGTCGCCGACGGCCTCGGTGTCGTCACCGACGCGTACGCGACGACGCAGCACGCGGCGATCACGGGTGACCTGTCGGGCGAACCGCTGACGGACTGACTGCGCTCAGAACAACGAGCCCTGTTCCGCCACGTCGACCGGCAACGGTTCGGGCAACGCCGTGAGGCCGGGCACGGCAGTCGTGAGGTTGTCGTGGAACCCGCGAGCGAGGTCGGGACTTCGGCGGTTGTCGGGTGTGTGCACGAACAGCGTCGGTGTGCGGCCGTCGTCGAGCCATTCGGCGACGATGGTCTCCCACCGATGCAGCCCGAGATCGGTCAGCTCCGGATGGTCGGAGCCGACGAAGCGCACCACGGGCCGGTCGGTCAGTGGTTCGATCATCAATGGCACTCGGGGCTTGGTGCGCCACTCCTCGCGCCCGTCCTCGCTGATCGGTGTGCGGTGGAACAGCGCCGTGGTGTCCAGCAGCACCCACTCCGCGCCATGGCGCCAGAGGATCTCGCGCAACGCGCGACGGCCGTCGCCGCCGTAGAACTCGTGGTGGCGGACCTCGACCGACCAACGCCAGTCGGTGGGCACCGTCCGGAGGGTGCGTTCCAATGCCGGGAGTTCGTCCGGCCCGAACGACGGTGGCAGCTGCAGCGTGAAGCCACCGATGAGTTCGCCGAGCGGTGCGAGCAACGCGACGAACGTGGCGAGCTCCTCGTCGGTGTCGCGGAGTCGTTGGTCGTGGGTGATCGTGCGCGGGACCTTGAACACGAATCGGAAGTCGGGATGCGCGAGTTCGGCCCATTTTGCGATCGTGTCCGCCGGCGGCAGCGCGTAGAACGTCGTGTTGCCCTCCACCGCGTTGAGCAGCCTGCTGTAGGCGAACAGCTCACGGCCGCTCGGCGTGTCGCCGGGAAGCTGCTGGCCGACCCATGCGCGCTGCGCCCACATCGGGCAACCGACATGCAATGTCGTCGGTGGGCGAGGCACTCGATCGAAGGTCACTCGTAGCTGCGGAAGATGACCTCGGCGACGCAACTGGGCTTGGCGGCGCCTTCGGTCTCGAACGTGAGCTCGTAGGTGCTCTGCACCCCACCGGCGATGTCGTCGACCGACAGCAGCTTCACCCCGAGGCGCAGGTTGGCGCCCACCGGAACCGGCGACATGAAGCGCACCTTGTTGCAGCCGTAGTTGACGCCCATCTTGAAACCCGTGGAGATCACGACCTGGGGCAGCAGCACCGGCGCCAGCGACAGCGTGAGGTACCCGTGGGCGATCGGCCCACCGAAGGGACTCTCCTTCTTGGCTCGCTCGACGTCGATGTGGATCCACTGGTGATCGCCGGTCGCTTCGGCGAACTGGTTCACCCGTTCCTGGGAGATCTGCATCCACTCCGAGTAGCCGAGGTGCTCGCCGATGACCGACTTGAGTTCTGCGCTGCCGTTGATGATGCGAGGTGCCATGACTCCAGCATGACACCGATCGATGCTCTACGGTGAAGCCGTGGGGGATGCACAGCCAGGGGACCGGCTCCTTCGAGCCGCGCTGTTTCCACTTCGCCTCGCACGGAACACCGCCCGACTTCTCAGGAGCACGCTCATGGCCGACTTTCTGTCCACGTATGCGATCACACAGCCCGACAAGTTGGCGATGGTCGACGATCGTCCCGACGGGACCGTGCGTTCGCTGACGTTCGGCGAGTTGAACGCCCGCTCCAACCAGTTGGCCAACGTGCTGCTGGAGCTCGGTGTCACGCCGGGCGACGCAAAGGTGGTGTGGTGCGGTCAGAACTCCATCGGGCTCGTGCTGATGATCAACGCCGCCCGCAAGCTCGGTGTCACGGCGGTGCCGCTCAACTATCGGCTGAGCGACGAAGAGGCGGGCTACGTGACGGATCACTCCGATGCCACCGTGGTGTACGTCGACGCGGAGTTCGCGCCGATGTTCGCTCGCATCCGAGGTGAGCTGCCGAAGGTGCAGCAGTATCTCGTCTTCGACGGCGAGGTGCCCGACGGCATGGTGGCGGTCGACTCGCTGATGGATCTCGCATCCATCGACGAGCCCGACATCCCGGCTTCCACCGAGGCCGGGTCGACGATGATCTACACGAGCGGCACCACCGGAAAGCCAAAGGGGGCGCTCCGCCGTGGTTCGCAGGGCGCCGCGCAGGGTGGAGCGATGATGGCCTTCGTGGGCTACACACCCGACGACGTCTACGTGCCCACGGGCCCGCTGTATCACTCCGGCCCGGGCGGGTTCATGGGGATCGCACAGGTCCTGGGTCAGACCGTCGTGCTGCAACGCAAGTTCAACCCCGAGGACTGGCTGCGACTCGTCGAGAAGTACAAGGTCACCTCGACGTTCAGCGCCCCGACTCCGATCCGGATGATCTGCAATCTGCCCGACGAGGTGAAGGCGAACTACGACGTCTCGTCGATGAAGCGGATGATCGCCAACGCCGCCCCGTGGAGCTTTGCGCTCAAGCAGATGTACCTCGCCTACTTCCCCGGGGACTCGCTGTTCGAGGTGTACGGCAGCACGGAGCTCGGCGTCAACTGCATCCTGCGGCCCGAGGACCAGCTCCGCAAGCCGGGCTCGTGCGGGAAGCCGGCGCCGATGGTCGAGGTCAAGCTGTTCGACGACGAAGGCAACGAGGTGACCGGCGTCGGTCCTGAGCACACGGGGGAGTTGTTCGTGAAGAGCCCCAGCGTGTTCAACGACTACTACAAGCAGCACGACAAGTTCGTGGCCGACAGCAAGCACGGCTATCAGACCGTCGGTGACATCGCGTACCGCGACGACGAGGGGTACATCTACATCTGCGACCGCAAGAAGGACATGATCATCTCGGGAGGCATGAACATCTATCCAGCGGAGATCGAGGCCGCACTGGAGCACCATCCCGACGTCCTCGAAGTGGCCGTGTTCGGCACGCCGAGCGAGGAGTGGGGCGAGACGGTGCACGCGGTGGTGGTCGTCCGCGAAGGGGGCTCGCTGGACGCCGAGACCGTGATGGCGTTCGCCCGCGAGCACCTCGCCAGCTACAAGGTGCCCCGTGGCGTCACGTTCATCGACGAGTTGCCCAAGACAGGCAGCGGCAAGGTGCTCAAGCGTGAGCTACGGGCACCGTTCTGGGCGGGTCGCTCCAGCCAGGTGTAGGGTCACCTCCCCCGCCACACTTCGGTTCGACGGCCACGTCTCCCCCCGCCACTCCGACCGGGTTTGGGCGCGATTCCAGGCCAGATCCGTCACTCGTCAGACGAGCTGCAGCGGGAGGTGCGGGGCCGGGGGGAGCTGGGTGGTGATGGTGTCGCCGACGCGCACGGTGCCGGGCTGGAGCACGACGGCCATCGCGCCGGTCAGCCGCTGCAGCTCGCCGGCCCCGTCCCGGTGGACCATCCGCTTGAGGAGGCCGGGGAAGCGGGCCTCGATCTGCGCGCACGGGTTACGGATGCCGGTGAGACCGAGGAGCGCGTCGGGGCCGATGCGCAACAGCGTGCCGGTCGGCAGTGCGAGGACGTCGAGACCCGTGGTGGTGATGTTCTCACCGAGTCGACCCGGGCCGACGGAGAACCCTTCGCCGAAGAGCATGTCGAGCATCTCACTGTCGATCAGGTGGACCTGCCGCAAGTTGGGCTGGGTGGGGTCGCGTTCGATTCGGCTGCGGTGGCGAACGGTTGCGCCAGCATGTGCGTCGCCGGCGACTCCGAGTCCGGCCAGGAGTTTGAGCGAGTCGTCGGCGACCTTGGTGAAGGTGTACTCCGCGGAGCGATGCAGAGCGCGAACGGAGGCGGTCACGTTGCGATCGTAGGTCAGTAGCCGAGGCGTTCGACGCGGTCGGGCTTGCGTTGCCAGTCCTTGTCGACCTTCACGAACAACTCCAGGAACGCACCCTCGGGCAGTTGGGCGCGGGCCAGCTTGCCGACCTCTTTGAGGACCGAGCCGCCCTTGCCGATGACCATGCCCTTCTGGCTGTCGCGCTCGACGATGATCTCGACGCGAATGCGTGGCCACTCCCACTCGGTGACCCGGGTGGCGATGCTGTAGGGCAGCTCGTCGCGGGTGACGGCGAGCAACTGCTCGCGGACGAGCTCGGCCACCCACAGTTCCTCGGGCTGGTCGCTCACCGTGTCGTCGGGGAAGTACAGCGGACCTTCGGGCATCAACGACGACAGGTGCGCGACGAGTTCGGGGATGCCGTCGCCGGTCTTGGCGGACACCGGGAAGTACTGGGCGGCGTTGAGCTTGCCGGCCTGGATGAGCTGTGAGAGCACGGCGTCCTGCTTCACCGCGTCGATCTTGTTGACGATCACGATGACGTCCTTGAGATCGAGGTGCCCGGCGACCCATTGGTCGCCACTCCCGAACGGCTTGGTGGCATCGATCACGAGGCACACGACATCGACGTCGTTCACGCTGTCGAGCGCCGTCGCGTTGACCCGCTCGCCGAGCGCGGTGACCGGCTTGTGCAGCCCTGGCGTGTCGACGAAGATCAGCTGTGCCTCGTCGGTGGTGAGGATGCCCCGGACGCGGGTGCGGGTGGTCTGCGGCTTGTCGCTGACGATGCTGACCTTGCGACCGCACATGGCGTTCACGAGGGTGCTCTTGCCGACGTTCGGTCGGCCGACCAGTGTGATGAACCCGCTGCGCATGAGGCGATCCACCCTATCGGCAGCGGTGCTCAGGGCAGGAGCGTGGTCGTCGTGGTGGAGCTGCCGGGATCGTTGATGATCGTGCTCGGGTCGAGCAGCGGCTCGTAGTCGAGGCGGGTGAGGAGTTGGCCCGGCTGGATGTTCTCGCCCGACGGCTTGGGCACGACCTGATTGAACTGCACCTGCCCGATGCCGCGGCTGTCGGTGAGGGTCAGCACGATCTGGCCGATCACCAACCGTTGATCGCCCACGGCGACATCGTTGAAGAAATTCTCGGGCAACTCGACCGAGGCGACGCCCGCGCCGTTGGGGAAGACGCGGATCTCGACACGGGCCGGCACAGCGGTTCGCAACGCCGGCTGCAGGTCACCCTGTGGGCCGCTCTGCAGGGCGGCGATGATGACCGGCAGCGCGACCGGTGCGGGGAGCGGTTGGCTGACGTACGTGAGCTGTCCGCTGGCGATGAAGTAGAGACGCACCTGTTCGGTCTGGACGCCGGTCGTGGTCGTCTCCAGCCCGCTGGTCGTGGTCACCAGTTGCGTCGTTGTCGGCGCTGCCGTGGTGGTCGACGCGAGTGTGTCGCCCAGGTCGCCCGGGGGATCGAGCCGACTGACCTTGCCGCTGTCGACCACGCTGCACGCGACGGCACCGAACACCAGCGCAGTGGCGATGATCACGAGTCGGGTCCGCATCACATGACCTCCTGGAAGCTCGCTTTGAAACGCGCGCCGCCGCCGGATCGATCCTCGACCCATGCCTCGCCACCGTGCGCGTGCGCGTGTTCCGCGACCAACGACAGTCCGAGTCCGGTGCCGACCCGATGGCGGGCGGCACTGCCGCGGGCGAACCGCTCGAAGATCCGCGACTGCTCGCCGCGGGCGACGCCCGGCCCGGCATCGTCGACGGAGAGCACCATGCCATGTCGGCCCTGTGCATCGAGCGACACGCGCACCGGTCCTCCGGCGTGCTCCCTGGCGTTCTCCAACAGGTTGGCGAGGATGCGTTCGAATCGCAGCTTGTCGATGCGGACCAACGTGGGAAGTCGATCGTCGAATTCGATGGGGACGCTCCCGAAGTCGTAGCGCTGTGCGATGCGCGGCACGAGCTCGCGAACGTCGACCTCCTCGCGGTGCAGTTCGGTGGAGCCGGCGTCGATGCGGGAGAGCTCCAATAGGTCCATCACCATGTGGTCGAAGCGGCGCACCTGGCTGACGACGACGTCGAGGGCCTGCTGTGTGCGGTCGGGCAGGTCGGTGCGACGGCCGTCGAGCACCTCGACGGCGGCAGTGAGAGCGGTGATGGGAGAGCGCAGCTCGTGGCTGACGTCGCTGGCGAACCGCGCCTCGCGTTCGAGACGGGTCTGGACCGCGTCGGCCATGTCGTTGAAGGAGCTGGCCAACCGATCGAGGTCCGGGTCGTTCTCGGGCACCATCCGCACGTCGAGCCCTCCGGACGCGATCTCACCGGCGGCGGTGGCGACGCGTGACAGCGGGCGCAGCAGCCGACGGCTCGCCGACCAGCCGAGGAACCCGGCCAACAGCATCGTGACGCCGGAGCCGACCAACAGGGCCGTCGCGATCGCGCGGAGGTTGCGCTGGGTGCTCTCCATCGGGAACGCCTCGAGGTACTGCGCATCGACGGAGGGCATGTTGACGCCGACGGCGACGTACGGCTTGCTGTCGTACTCGAAGCGCTGCTGGGCGCTGCCTCCCTGGGCCACCACCAACCGCAGTTCGACGGGGAAGGCGTCGAGAGGAAAGCGGGGGTCGGCGAAGGGGACGTTGTCGATCAGGAGGAGCGGGAAGCCGCCGGTCTCGGTCGGCAGGTCCAGGATGTCGACGCGTTGGTCGGTACGCAGCAGGCCTTTGACGGTGGACGCGTTCGCGAACGCCTGCGTCTGCGCGGTTTGCTGGCGCTGATCGATGAGGAACGATCGGGCGACGGCGTACGTCACCACCGCCAGACCGAGGCTGGCGGCCAGGGCGGTGAGCGAGAAGAACAGCGTGACCCGAGTGCGCAGGCGCAGGGTTCGGCGTCGACGCGGCGGACTCATCGACACCAGTGTGGCGCATCGGCCGGGCCGGCCGCGCTCGCGCCGCGGGTCAGGCAGCGAAGCCGACGAGCGGGAACGCCTGCTCCTCGGCCTGCAACACCGGTGCCAACGTGTCGAGATCGGCCAGGATCAGCTCGGCGCGCAGGATGAGCTCGCTGCACACGAAGGCGATCTGGTGCCCGCTGTTGCGCACCGTGAGAGCCAGTTCCCGCAAGGCCCGCACGCCGGTGTCGGTGATCACGGTGACGGCACTGAGGTTGACGAGGAGTCCGTAGGACATGGGGAGCGGAAGGCACGCTTCGTGCAAGGCGGCGCCATGATCCGGACTGGTCAGCGGACCCGACACGGACACCGCGACATGGTGCCGGTGAAGGTCGGTGTGAGCGGTGAGCGTCGGTGCCAGCATGTCGCAACCTCCGTGCATTGGTGGGTTGTGGCGAGTATCCGCCTTGACTCTGCCCGCTACGTTCACACCGCTGCCGGTGAGGCACCAGGGGGAGGAAGGTACCCCACCAGAGCAGCGTGAACAGTGAGCATCGTGGCGGACCTGTGTGACGGGATGGCGCTCGCTGTGTGCGATTTCTGTAACAGAATTCGAGCGAAGCGTCGGTGTTGCGGTGGGTCGTGCGGCGGAGGGTCGGTGTCCTCGGGTCGGTGGTGCGGTGGCGGGGCGCCGCCTGCCAGAGTGTGGGCGTGAACTCCCTGCTCTTCATCGAGGACGACGATGCCATCCGGGTGGCACTGACCCTGGCCCTCGAGGACGAAGGGTACGAGGTCCGCGAGGCGCCCGACGGCCGCAGCGGCCTGGCCCTGTTCCACGAGCGTGAGCCGGATCTGGTGCTGCTCGACCTGCGGCTGCCCGACCTGTCCGGGTTCGACGTGTGCCGCCAGTTGCGCAGCAACAGCCTGGTCCCGATCATCATCGTCACGGCCCAGACCGACACCTACGACCTGGTCGCCGGGCTCGAGGCCGGCGCCGACGACTACGTCACCAAGCCGGTGGTGCCCAAGGAGCTCGCTGCCCGAATTCGTGCGGCGCTGCGACGGGTGCACCTGCACGAGGCGACGACCGCGAGCAGCACATCCGCCGCCCGATTCGGCGACATCGAGTTGCGCCGCCAGCAGGGCGTGGTGCTCAAGGCCGGCATCGAGCTCAACCTCACCAAGACCGAGTACCGGTTGTTGTGCGAGTTCGCCGATCACGCCAATGCGGTGTTGTCACGGGACCAACTGCTGGAGCGGGTATGGGGCTACGAGTACCTCGGTGACAGCCGACTCGTCGACGCGCACGTGCGCCGCTTGCGGGTGAAGGTCGAGGACCAGCCCGACGACCCGAAGCTCATCGTCACCGCGAGAGGCATCGGGTACCGACTGCTCGCGTGATCAACCCGGCCACACCCGGCTCAGCAGATATTCGCCCAAGCCCTTCGCCTGTGCGTCGAAGGCGGTGCTGCTCGCCACGCCCTCGCCGAGCAGGCCGACGATCACGAAGTTGAGCGCCCGGATGTTGGGCAGGTCGTGACGGCGCACCTCGAGCTCGGCCGCCTCGGGCAGGAGCCGTCGGATCGCGTCGGCGGTCAGGTGCTCGTCGAGCCAGGCGTAGCCCTCGTCATCCACGGCCCAGATGCCCACGTTGGCGTTGCCGCCCTTGTCGCCGCTGCGCCCCCCGAAGTACTCCCCGAGTGCCTGGCCGCCACTCGGCCCCTTCAGCTCCATCCGAGTGGGTACTCGCGTCCCGGGGTGCGAGTCCTCACTCGCATGGTCGGCGGGCACTCGCACCGACGGCGTGGCACTCGGAACGGGGTGGGTGGTGGCGTCCCAGAGGACGAGGCGCTGGTCGACCTCGGCGGCGGGAACGAGAGCGGGCCAGTAGACGCCGAACGCCTGGGAATCGCCGGGCGCGCCCGTCGCGAAGAACCCGGGGTAGTTGGCGAGGGCCATCTCGATGCATGCGGAACTGAAGGCGCGCCCGACCAGTCGGTCGTCGTGGCTCTTCACCGTCACATGCAGTCGACCCGACGCCTGCTCCTGCGTCGGGGCATCGCTCGGCGCGGGCACGAACCGGACGTCGACGGTGTCGAAGCGCTCCTTGCCACCGAGGCGGGCGAACAAGGCCGATTCGATCCACGCCGCCTTCTCCGGTTGGCGCAGACCCGTGAGCACGAACGACATCCGGTTGCGGAAGCCTCCTTCGAGGTTGATGCACACCTTCGTCGTCGCCGGCGCCGGGGAGCCGGTGACGCCGCTGATGCGAACCCGGTCCGGCCCGGCGGCGGCGAGGTGGATGGACCCGAAGTGGGCGACGACATCGGGGTTGGGGTAGGCCTCCGGACCGATCTCGTACAGCAGTTGAGCGGTGATCGTGCCGACGTTGACCACGCCACCCGTGCCGGGGTGCTTGGTGATCACCGTCGAGCCATCGTCGGCGATCTCGGCAAGGGGAAAGCCAGGAGGGAGTGTCGGATCGGGGATCTCGTCGAAGAAGGTGTAGTTGCCGCCGGTGGCCTGAGCCCCGCATTCGATGACGTGGCCGGCAACGACGGCGCCCGCGAGGCGGTCCCAGTCGTCGAGCGCCCAGTCGTGCCACCACGCAGCAGGGCCGACGACCAGCGCGGCGTCGGTGACACGTGGGCAGACGACGACATCAGCTCCTGCTCGCAACGCAGCCGCGATTCCCCAACCGCCGAGGTAGGCGTTCGCCGTGATCGGGTCTCCGACGAGCGGCGCTCCGGTGTCGAGGTTGGCGAGGTGCGGGCGCAGGCCGTCGACGCGGTCCAGCAGGTCGTCGCCCTCGATGTGTGCGACCTTGATCTGCAGGCCGAGTCGGTCGGCGATCTGGCGCACCTTCTCGGCACAGCCCGCCGGGTTGAGCCCTCCGGCATTCGTGACCACCTTGATGCCGCGCTCCGCGCAAGTGGCCAGCACCTGTTCCATCTGCGTCAGGAACGTGCTCGCATACCCGAGCTCGGCATTCCGGGCCCGCTGTTTGTGGAGGATCAGCATCGTCAGCTCGGCGAGCCAGTCGCCGGTGAGCACGTCGATCGGGCCACCGTCGACCATCTCCCGCGCAGCCGAGATGCGGTCGCCGAAGAAGCCGCTGCAGTTGGCGATGCGAACCGGACGCTTCACAGCGGGTCGACCTTGACGAGGGGCTGGCCACCGTCGAGCTGTTGGCCGGCCTCCACGAACACCTCTGCCACCGTGCCGGCGGCAGGCGCCACGACCTGATGCTCCATCTTCATCGCCTCGATGGTGAGCAGCGGTTGGCCGGCGGCGACGACGTCGCCGGCCTGGACCAGCAGGCGGACCACCTTGCCGGGCATCGGGGCCACGGTGCTCCCCGCACGACCGGCGTCGTCGGGCGATTCGAATCGGGGTGGCACGTCGAAGGCGACCCGGCCGTGCTGCACGAACACCGAGACGGTGTCCCCCGATTCGACGACCCGGGTGTCGAGTCGTCCCAACGCGTCGCGGGTGGGGCCGTCGAGTTCGATCGGCTCGCCCTCGACCTCGAGCTCGGCGAGACGATCGAAGCGGTCGAAGCGGTAGCCGACGACGTGGTCGCCGACTGCCTGCGTGTGGATCTGGGAGGGATTGTTGCGCCAGGCGATCGGGAACGGGCTGGCGGCGGTCGCGTGTCGCACCACGGCCAACGCACCGGCGGCGATCTGCAGGGGAGTGGGCTGTGGACCCTCTCCCAGGTTCTGGCGGTCGAGCCACCCGGTGTCGACCTCGTCGTCGATGTCGAGCAGGCGGTCGAGCAGGTCGATGAGCAGCTCCCGGTTGGTGGTGGGGCCGCAGATGTCGGCACGTTCCAACGCGACCTTCAGCCGGCGGGCCGCCTCGGAGCGGGTCGCCCCGTGGGCGATCACCTTGGCGACCATCGAGTCGTAGAACGGTGAGACGATCGACCCGGTTTCGATCGCCGAGTCGAGGCGTACGCCGGCCATGGGCGGGAACTCGACCGAGTGGAATGTCCCTGAGCTGGGCAGATACGACCGGTACGGGTCCTCGGTGCAGAGGCGCACCTCGATTGCGTGTCCGCGAGACTCGATTCCGTCGAACAGCGAGTCGCCGAGCAGCGACAGGGGGAGGGGCTCGCCCTGTGTGACCCTCAACTGGAGGTCGACGAGGTCGAGTCCGGTGACCATCTCGGTGACCGGGTGCTCCACCTGCAGCCGGGTGTTCATCTCCAGGAACGAGAACTGCCCATCGCGATCCAGCAGGAACTCGACGGTGCCGGCGCCGACGTAGCCCACGGCAGCGGCCGCAGCCACCGCTGCGTCGAACATTCGCCGTCTCAGATCTGGGTCGACCGCCGGGGAGGGTGCTTCCTCGAGCACCTTCTGATGGCGCCGCTGGAGTGTGCAGTCACGCTCACCGAGGGCGACGACGTTGCCACGGAGGTCGGCGAAGATCTGCACCTCGACATGACGTGCAGACTCGACGTAGCGCTCGACGAACACCGTGCCGTCCCCGAACGCGGCCAGTGCCTCGCGCTCGGCGGAGGCGATGGCCTCGGTCAGGTCCTGCGCTGCACGCACGATGCGCATCCCGCGGCCGCCACCACCGGCGGACGCCTTCACCAGCGCCGGCAGGCCGACCTGGTCGAGCGATTCCACCGTGTTGTCGGGGGCGACGGGCACCCCGTGCGCCCTGACCAGGCGTTTCGCCTCGATCTTGGAACCCATCGCGGCGATCGCCGAGGGCGGCGGGCCGACCCAGAGGAGCCCGGCATCGAGCACGGACTGGGCGAAGGCGGCGTTCTCGGAGAGGAAGCCGTAGCCCGGATGCACGGCGTCGGCACCGAGGCGGAGGGCGGCGGCCACCACGAGGTCGCCCCGCAAATACGTCTCCGCTGCTGTACTGCCGGGCAGTCGTACGGCATCGTCGGCTTCGCGCACGAACGGCGCATCCTCGTCGGCGTCGCTGAACACCACGACCGGCGAGATCGCCATGGCCCGGCAGGTGCGGATGATGCGCCGGGCGATCTCGCCACGGTTGGCGATGAGAAGGGTGTGGATGGGGGCCGATGTGAGCATCGTCATCACATCCGGAACACGCCGTAGCCACGGGTGCCCTCGATCGGTTGGTTGTGGATGACTCGCAGGCACATCCCGAGCACGGTTCGGGTGTCACGTGGGTCGATGATCCCGTCGTCGTAGACCTTGCCGCTCATGAACATCGCCAGCGATTCGCGCTCGATCTGCTCCTCGACGAGTTGACGGAGGTTGGCATCGGCCTCCTCGTCGAACGGTTTGCCCATGCTCTCGGCGGATTGACGGGCGACGATGCTCATCACGCCGGCCAACTGGGCCGGTCCCATCACGGCGCTCTTCGCATTCGGCCAGGCGAACAGGAACCGAGGACCGTACGCGCGGCCGCACATCCCGTAGTTGCCGGCGCCGTACGACGCGGCCATGTTGAGGGTGAGGTGTGGCACCCGGCTGTTGGACACGGCGTTGATCATCTTGGCGCCGTCCTTGATGATGCCTCGTTGCTCGAACTCCTTGCCCACCATGTACCCGGTGGTGTTCTGCAGGAACAGCAGGGGAGTGTCGATCTGGTTGGCGAGCTGGATGAACTGTGCCGCCTTTTCGCTCTCCTCGCTGAACAGCACACCGCGGTGGTTGGCGAGGATGCCGATCGGATAGCCGTGCAGTTCGGCCCAGCCCGTGACGAGCGAGGTGCCGTACAGCGGCTTGAACTCGTCGAAGTCGCTGTCGTCGACCACACGGGCGATGACGTCGCGCGGGTCGAATGGCACCTTCGGGTCGGCGGAGGGGATGCCCAAGAGCTGCTCAGGGTCGAGACGCGGCGGTCGTGCCTCTCCACGAGGCGGGGGGCCGAGCTTGCGGTGGTTGAGGCGCTTGACGATCTGGCGGCCGAGGCGGATGGCGTCGAGCTCGTCGAGCGCGAAGTAGTCGGCCAATCCGCTGATCCGGGCATGCATCTCTGCCCCGCCGAGGCTCTCGTCGTCGCTGTCCTCGCCCGTGGCCATCTTCACCAGCGGCGGACCGCCGAGGAACACCTTGGAGCGCTCCTTGATCATCACCACGTAGTCACTCATGCCGGGCACGTAGGCGCCGCCGGCGGTGGAGTTGCCGAACACCAGGGAGATCTGGGGGATGCCCGCCGCCGACGCGTTGGTGATGTCTCGGAAGCCACGCCCGCCGGGGATGAAGATCTCGCTCTGCGTCGGTAGGTCGGCCCCGCCGGATTCGGTGAGGGAGATGGTGGGGAGCCGGTTCTCGCGGATGATCTCGTTGGTCCGCAGGTTCTTCTTGAGCGTGTAGGGGTTGCTGGCCCCGCCGCGCATCGTGGGGTCGCTGCCGGTGATCATGCACTCGACGCCCTCGACAATGCCGATGCCGGCCACCGACCCGGCGCCCACGGGGAACTGGCTGCCATATGCCGCGAGGGGGGAGAGCTCGAGGAACGGGCTACCCGGGTCGAGGAGCGCTTCGATGCGTTCCCGCACGAGCATCTTGCCGCGGGAACGATGCCGCTCGATGTACTTGGCCCCGCCACCTTGGTTGACGAGCGCAAGCTGCTCGTCGTGGGCGGTGAGCTGGCGAAGGAGCGCATCTCGGTTGGTCTGATAGGCCGCGCCGGACTCGAGGATGCGATCGGGGAGCGGTGCCACGTCAGGGTGCTTCCTGGCTCGTTGTCGATACCCACGACGGCGGCCGTTTTTCTGCGAAGGCTTTCATTCCCTCGGCTGCTTCGGGTCCTCGGAACAGCGCCTCGCTGAGCGCTGTCATGCTCGCCATGTCGGGATGTGCTTGGCGCAGGACTCGCTTCGTCTCGGCCACGGCACCAGGCGCGCCGGCGAGGATGCCGGCGACCAATCGGTCGACGGCCTCGGCGACGTCGTCGACGACGTGCGTGACGAGTCCCATGTCGCGGGCGGCCGCCGCGTCGAACGTCTCGCCGGTGAGGAACGGCCCGGCGAGTTTGCTCCACCCGCAGCGAGCGAGGATCGGCACGCTGATGATCGCGGGAGCGACGCCGATGCGAACCTCGGTGAAGGCGAACGTGACGTCGCTGTGAACCACGACCAGGTCGCAGGCGGCCATCAGCCCGACACCGCCCGCACGAACCGGCCCGGCCACCGCGGCGATCGACACCGCCGGCATCGAGGCCAGGCGCTCCATTGCGTCGGCCATCGGGTTGCCGGCGGCCTGGGCGTCGTCGGATCCGGTGGCTCGCTCCTTCAGATCGGCGCCGGCACAGAACACCGGCCCGTGGTGGCCGAGGACCACCACTCTCGCCGAGTCGGCGTCGGCCCGGTCGAGGGCTCCGTTCAGCTCCGCGACCAACCGGCGCGACAGTGCGTTGCGGTTGGCGGGCGAGTCGAGCGTGATCGTGGCCACTCCGTGCTCGAACCGATAGTGCACGACTGGTTGCACGTCCTGCTGAACGTCCTGCTGCACGACATCGCCCACGCTGCCGACTGTAGACGACGTGCAGCGTGCGCCACCTGGCCGGACGCCCGCCCCGCCGGCCCGCCCCGCAACTGGGATGCGAGTGGGTACTCGCACCCCGGGATGCGAGTACCCACTCGCACGATGCCGTGGCACTCGCACCGATGGCGTGGCACTCGCACCGATGGCGTGGCACTCGCACCGATGGCGTGGCACTCGCACCGTGGGGATGGCGGGTGTACGTGGTCGTATGCTCTGCCGGTGGCTCTCGAGATCCGGCTCCTCGGCACGCTCGAGGTCGTGTCGCCCACTGGGCGACTTGCCGCCGCCGACTTCCCGACGCGCAAGGCGAAGCAGGTGTTGCAGCTGCTGGCGCTCGCCCATGGTCGCACGGTCTCCAAGGACACATTGGTGGACTCGCTGTGGCGTCAGAAGTGGCCGCAGAACCCGACGGCCACCGTCGAGCTGGCGGTGTCGCTGATGCGGTCCGCGTTCTCGAAGATCACCGACGAGAAGGTGGTGGTCACCGAGCCCGGTGGCTACCGGATCAACACGGCGTTGGCGACCATCGACGTGATGTTGTTCGACGAGTTGGTCGCACGGGCGAGTCGTCGGTCCGACCATGAGCGGCTCTCGCTGTATCGCGAAGCGGTGGCGCTGGTGCGCGGGCCGCTCCTGGAGGACGAGACGTCCTCGGAGTGGCTGCAGGCCGAACGCGACCGGTACCGGCAGCGGCTGGAGAACGCCAAGCTCGAACTGGCCCGCCTGGCACTCGCCAACGGCGAGGCCGACTTCGCCCACACCGTCGCCGAGGAGGCCTGGGTTGCGTCGGACTTCGTGCTCGAGGAGGCGTACGCCGTCGGCGTGGCTGCGCTGGTCCAACTCGGTCGACGCACCGAAGCACGTGCACTGCTCGGTCGAGCCGAACGACGCCTCAGCGACGAGGAGGCCCGCCCGCCGTCACCGGCACTCGCCGGCATGCGCACATTGATGGATGCCACCACGACGGCCGCGGTCGCCGATGTCGTCGTCGAGGTCGATGCCGCGTTCGCGGCGGTGGCGGACCCCATCCCGTTCCTCGGTCGACGTCAGCTTCTCGTGGAGGTTGAGGGTTTGATCGGGCGCTGCCTCGGCGACGGCCACAGCGGGATGCTCGTCGTCCACGGCACACCAGGCATGGGGAAGTCGCGGCTGCTCGACGAGGTCGTGGCTCGGCACCTTGCTGGAGGGCACGTGGCGAAGGTGCAACGGCTGGAATGCCTCCCCAGCGATGTGGAGCACCCGATGCTGGCTGCCGGCCGGCTGCTGCGGTCGGTGGCGCAGACCGCTCGAACTCGAAAGCACCCGGTCGTCGACACTGAGGTGGCCAGCATGTTCGGCCGGTTCGCCGATCTCCTCGACGGCATCGGGCCGGTGCTGCTGGTGATCGACGACCTGCATCTCGCCGATCCGTCCTCGATCGCTGTCATTCGGTCGCTCGTTGCATCTGGCGGAGCCGCACACCTGTGCGTGGTGGCGTCGAGTCGCTCGACACTGCCCGAGGTCAGGCTTCGACGGTCGGAGCTGACCGCCTTGTCAGCGTTGACGAAGGCCGAACTCGACGAGCTGTTGGTCGACGACGCCTTCGCCGAGACCGGAGGCCATCCCGCCATCTTGTCGGTGTGCTGTGCGGCGGCTCGAGGCGACGGCACCGCGCGCGGCGCTGCCCTGGATCCGGTGTGGGACTACATCGACGACGTGGGCTCGCTCGCTCGACCCGTGTTGGGGGCCGCGACAGGGCTCAGCAGCACGTTCACCGTGGCTGACCTGGGGTTGGTCGCTCACCTCGGCGCTGATGTCACCCACGAGGTGGTCCGCCGGGCTGTCGCGCTGGGCCTGCTCAAGCCCACCGCGACCAAGCGTTTCGAGTTCACCAGCGGCGTGGTTCGACGTGTTCTGGCCGCCGAAGCGTTGGAGGCGCCGTGGTCATGAAACCGTCACATTCGGGCCTGCGTCTTTACGGTTGCTTGACGTTTGATTGGTTCTTGATCAACGAATGATCAACGCCGGTCAACGTTGCCACAACGGTCCGAACTGAAATGTAGAAAGAAAGAATTCTGAAAGGTCCCCAAGTCTTAATCCCCTAGGACGGGGTAGGGAGCGGTCACGAAGCTCTCTGCCATCTCGAATGAGGAGACGGGCTATGCGGGATGATTCGGCAGTGCGCAGCTTTGGTGTTGCGACGGTTGATATGACGGACGGGAAGAGGGGGCGTGCGCTTCGGCGTGCCAACCGACCGGCGATGCTCGCCGTGCTGGCGATGGTCTTGTCGATGGTGATGACCCTCCAGGTCGGATCCTCCAAGATCGTGTCGGCAGCCGCGGTGAACTCACTGAGTTCGGCGAACTTCCAAGTGAAGAGCGACGACGGCACGACGCCGATCACGTCCTTCAAGTACGTGATCAACCTCGACAACACGGGGACCAACGGGCAGCGAGAGCCAGCCGACGGTTGCTCCCCCGAGGATCCGAACTACCAAGGCTTCTCGACGTTCCCCGACAAGGCGAGCTCCTGCAAGTGGACGTCGATGGGTGTCGCCAGTTCCAGCCCTGTTGTGACCCAGGGCACCGACACCGACTTCGCCGGCGGAGGATTCAACCTCCCCGACGGTCGCTACCTCATCTCCGTGCTCGCCGACGGCTACAAGCTCGATGGCGCACACTTCACGATGCCCCTGTCCGACACCGACATGGTCACCGTGCTCATGTCGTCGACCGATCCCGGCCTGCCGACCGCAATGATCCAGGCCGCGGTGTTCGAGGACATCTCCCCGGTCAACAGCGGGCCGGACCTTCCAGCCGAGCACGGCCTGGCCGGCTTCACCGGTCTGGTCAAGGACACGCTCGGCACCGTCACCACTGACGTCTTCGGCGGGCCGCTCTGCGGCAACGGCGTCTGCCTCAGCTATTGCTACGTGGTCGACGGCGGTGTCGACCTCGGCATGACGGCACCCGACGCCGATGGTCGCTGCCCGACCGTGAACGACCAGGGCGACCCCAGCGGTCTCACCTACCTCCCGTGGAACTCCAGCCATCCTCCGTTCCCCAGCAACGCGCAGATCGCGGGCGGGAGCACCGAGGTGCCTTCCACTGCTGCCATCGAAGGCAAGATCAAGATCCCCGACCTCGGCACCAACCGGTTCACCCTTTCGGTGACCCCGCCGGACGGCTCCAACTTCATCCAGACCACCACGCTCGAGGGCAACCACGACTGGGACTCATGGATCATGGAGGGGGTGACCGGTCTCGACACCGAGTTCACCGTTGCCGGTGAACCCTTCCCGGCCATCATCTTCGGCTACACCCCCGAGACCCACCACCCCTACGACGACCAGGGAGTCGATCAGCACGGCGTCGACGGTACCTCCGCCGGCAGCATCACCGGCATCGTCGAGGCGGTCAAGATCTACGTGCCCACCAACGGCGGCACCACTCAGACCGGCGAGATCTGGGGCGGCCTCGGCGGCGGCAAGCTCGACAAGCCCCTCGGCGGCGCATGGGTGTCGCTGACCGACCTCAACAACGGCGACACGATGGTGTGGACCGGCCAGGCCGACGCCAACGGCAAGTTCACCATCAAGCACGTGCCCGATGGCTTGTACACCGTCACGTACTGGGACGACCCCCAGGACTACATCCTCGACCTGCAGAACGTCACGATCGTCAACGGCGAGCAGGTCGACATGGGCCTCGTTCCGTTGCAGGACTGGTGGACGGTCTACAGCGGTTACGTGTTCAACGACACCAACCGCAACGGCAAGATGGACTGGACCGACACCAACGGCAACGGTTGCCCGGACGTCGGTGAGGGCGAGTTGGGTGTCCCCAACTACACGCTCACCCTGCGCCGCCGTGACAACACGCTGATGGATCGTGGTACCACGGTCGTGGGCACGGATCCCTGCGGTTACTACTACTTGGAGAGTGCCTACCCGATGACGCAGTGGCTGGTGCTGGAGGCCTACAACGACCTCTACTACACCACCGGCGTCACCTACCAGGCCGACAACCAGCCAACCCCGACCACTGTGCAGGGCGCCGGCGTGGATGTGAGCGTGCTCCCGATCATCGGCCTCAGCGGCACGATGGACTGGGGCGTGCACTCTTACGACCCGGCCGGTGTCACCAATGGCGCTGACCCCCGCAACGGCGGCATCGTCGGCACGGTGTCCTACGACACCACCCGCAACGAGCTCGACCCCCGCTATGCAGCGGTCGAGGACTGGCAGCCCGGCGTGTCCGGCCTGACCGTCGACCTCTACGCTCCGATCGACTGCGGCACGAATGTGGGAGTGCCGTGCGACGCTGCCGGCCTCTACGAGCTCGCTGCCGACGGCTCCTACGCCCAGGGCAACCTGTTGAACAACTACGTCACCGAGACCTGGGAGATGCCGGGCAAGAACGGCGACGGCATCTGCATCCCCCGTGATGTCGATGGCAACGAGCTGACCTATCCCGACAAGCAGCAGATCACCAATCCGAGGAAGATCGTTCCGAATTCGGGTGGGAAGACCGAAGCCGATCTGGGCATGACCGACTGCCTCGAGGCCCCGCTGATGGGCACCCAGTTCCAGAACGGCTTCTCCACCGTCGACGGCAACTACGGCTTCGGTGGTGGCTGCCAGGATCCGGCTTTCCCGTTCGACGCCGGCACGGGCCTGTGCACCGACGGCAGCAGCCCGGACGACACGCCGCTCGCGGGTGGCCAGGACTACCTGGTCCATGTCGAGATGCCGAACGATCCGGTCCACAACAAGCCTCTCTACAACTTCACTCGTGAAGAGGACATCAACATCGGCAACGGTGACAACTTCGTCCCGGCCTTCCCGCCGCCCGCCTGCGTCGGCCCGCTCCACATCGTGGACAACGCCGGCATCGGCGCCAACAACTATCCCGCACGGGTGGGTACCGGGGTCAACGGTTTGCCCGTAGGTGTGTCGGTTCCGGCTTCCACACCGACCGACAACGCGACGTTCAACGACATCGGCGGCTCGCCCTACGAGGGCCAGGCCACCCCGTTGTGCAACACCAAGCTGGTGACGCTCAACAACGGCCGCTCGATCGTGCCCACGTTCAACGTCTTCACCGACGTGCCGATCCCCGGCCGCTTCTGGGGCCTGGTCGTCGACGACCTCAACTTCTCGAGCGATCCCAAGCAAATCAACTACGGCGAGAAGGCCGGCGTGCCGTTCGCCCCGGTCGGCATCTACGACTTCAAGAACCGGCTCGTCTACAACACCGAGTCGGACTACGGCGGCCTGTTCGACGTGCTGATGCCGTCGACCAACCGCATCAACTGCCCCACCCCGTCGGGTGTGTGCGCCAACGTCTACAGCTTCGTCGGCAACGACCCCGGCCAGCCCGGATCGCTGAACGCGAACTACAAGCCGGACTACCGCACCATCGCGGCGGAGTTCGAGGCGCTTCCCGGCGTGTTGATCCCTGCTGACCTCGCACCCACCCAGGTGGGTGTGGTCGTGCAGGTCCCTGGCGGTCAGGCCATCACCGTGCAGTGCAACGTCAGTCCGATCACGCCGCAGCTGTTCGCAGTGGACAAGCCGTACGTGAACGACACCGGTGACATCACGATCCAGGGTGTTGGCTTCGGCGCCGTCAAGGGCACCGGCAGCGTGACCCTCGGTGGCACGGCAGTTCCGACCACGTCGTGGAGCGACACGGCGATCACCTTCCACATCGGGAGCGGCGTGCCGGCCGGACCGCAGCAGCTGTTGGTCACCAACAACTACTCGGTCTCCACGGTGAACGGTCTCACCTTCCACGTCCTGCGTGGATCCACGGCCGCCCCCTTCCCGAGCACCCCCGTGCTCGACACGTTCCCCTTGCTGAGCGGCAACGGTCCGAACTGGTCCGTGACCTCTTCTCGGGTCAGTCAGAACAGCGGTACCCTTCGCTTCGACCACCAGTTCTTCAGCAACTGGATCCTGGGCGCCTACTGGACCACGAGCTTCGGAGCTGACCAGGAGGCCTATGCCACCATCACGTCGGCGTCGAACGTGGCCCAGTCGGTCGACCTGAAGGCGACCGACTATTCGGGCTCGACAGGCATCATGGATCAGGGTATCCGCATCCTGCGGACGGGCTCGAACGTCCAGCTCCAGACCCTGGTCCACAACCAGACGGCAGTGACCAGGGCCACCTACAACGTCGTGGTGGGCATGGGACACAAGTTCGGTGCCCGCGCCAGCTCGAACGGTGATGTCACCGTCTACGTGGACGGCGTGGCCCTCGGGGCGCCCGTCAACGTGGTGGGCCTCGGGTGGTCGTCGAGCCTCGCCAGCGGCGGCGGGCGGATCGGACTCGCCTCGTCGAGCCTCTTCAGCTCGACCACTCGCTTCGACAACTTCGGTGGTGGCAACGCCAGCACGGCATCGAGTGGCATCATCTACCAGCCGAACCTGTTCGAGGTCGGTGCTGGTCACACCTACGCCACCATCCAGAGCGCCATCGACGCCGCTCAGGCCGGCATCACCACCAGCGCCAGCACGAAGCAGAACCTGGTGGTGGTCTACCCCGGTACGCCGGATCTCAGCAACCCGCGGAACAACCCCCGCGGCGCCTACTACGAGAACCTGATCGTCAACAGCCCGATCAAGATCCAGGGCGTCGGCCCCGGTGGCGTTCGTGGCACCGAGACGGTGCCGGGCTCGATCATCGACGGCGGTGCCTTCGGCGGCGACGGCGTGACGGCGACCAACTGGTACACCGCCATCGCCGGCATCGTCTGGAGCGGTAACCAGACCGTCAACGACGGTGCGGTGGTGTCGGTCTTCGGCATCGCCTCCAACGGCGTCGACCCGATCGACGGAACGCCCCTGTCGGCGAACCTCAAGGCTCGGGCCTTCACGGCCGACTTCACCGGCGCCATCGACGGCTTCGACATTCGTGGCGGCGATCAGCAGGGCTTCCCGGGCAACCTCAACGCCATCGGCGGTGGGAGCACCGGGCTTCCGGCCAACGTCCAGACGCAGGGTGGCGCAGTGTTCGCCAACTCCTACGCCAAGAACCTGCAGATCACCAACAACATGGTGCAGAACAACGGCGGTGGCTTCGGCACGATCCGCATCGGCACCCCTGACGTGGCGGCGGCCGAGAACCACAACGAGAACGTGAACATCGCCCACAACCGCATCATCCAGAACGCGGGCACCAACCTCGCCGGTGGCATCGGGCTCTTCAACGGGTCCGACAACTACCGGGTCGCCGACAACGACATCTGCGGTAACTTCTCCGCAGAGTACGGCGGTGGCCTCACGGCCTACGGTTACAGCCCCAACGGTGTGATCGATCACAACCGCATCTGGTTCAACCGGTCCTACGACGAGGGCGGCGGCATCATGATCGCCGGCACCCTGCCTGCCGCCACGACGAGCCTGTCGCCTGGCAGCGGCCCGGTCACGATCAGTCGCAACCTGATCCAGGCCAACCTCGGCAACGACGACGGTGGCGGTCTCCGCTTCCTCATGGCCGGTGGTCCGGGCAACGTTGCGAACCCGACCGGGTTCCAGATGGACGTGTTCGACAACATCATCGTGAACAACGTCAGTACCCACGAGGGTGGCGGCGTTGCGCTCAACGACACGCCCAACGTCCTGTTCTACAACAACACCGTGATGAAGAACATCACCACGGCGACCGCACTCACGAGTGCCGGTGACCCGGCTCCTGCAGGCTTGTCGACATCACGGGACAGCGACCTGATCCATGCGACCATGCCGACGGCACCCGTGTACAGCACGCCGAAGATGTTCAACAACATCTTCTCGGACAACCGTGCAGGCTCCCGTGATCCCGCTGGGATCACCGGCCTGGGCACCGGCGGACCCGGCGACATCGACGTCTGGGATGCCGGCGTGGCCGACATGCCGGGCATGCTCAACCTGAGCAACTCGATGTACTCGGCGAGCGCCAGGAACGCGACGTCCCTGTTCGGGCCGGCCAACCAGATCGGTGTCGACCCCCACGTCGTGGCTCCCTACGACACCGTGGTGTCGTTCAACGCCTGGCGGACGAACCCCAACTTCATCGCTGCGATCCTGGTCAGCCTCGATCTGCCGCCGGAGTTGCTCGGCAACTACCACCTGGCGTCACCGTCGCCGGCAGAGAACGTCGGTGCTGCCTCCCTCACGGGCACCAACGCTCCTGGCGATGACATCGATCGTCAGGCTCGATCCAACCCGGTCGACATCGGAGCGGATGAAGTGTTCGCCGGCACCGTGATCTTCCCGACCACACCGCTGATCGACAACTTCAACCGCACGACCACCGGTGGCCTCGGAATGGCCACCCCGGGCGGTGGCACCTGGGCGCCGGGAGGCGCCAGTGGATACAGCATCTCGGGTAACACCCTCAGTGCGGCATCGGGCACCAACCCGGCGCTGGTCTACCTCAACAACCGTGGCCGCTCCACCACGTTCGGTGCCAACCAAGAGGTGCAGTTCACCTTTGCCAGCACCCCGGACGCAGCGGTGTCGACCAAGGCTCTGCTGCTCAAGGTCGCCACCGGCAACAGCTCGATGATCGTCGTCAACTACGACCAGGCCGGCGGCCAGGTCACGGTCTCGACGGTCCAGGGCGGGTTGCCGGCGGTCCAGCGAGGCGCCCTCGGTTCCGTCAGCTTCGCGGCCAACGACTCCTTCGGAGCTCGGGCCTCGGCAGACGGCACGGTGACGGTCTACAAGAACGGCGTCGTGCTCGGCACGGTGTCGCTCACCGGCTGGCCGACCTACCTCATCAACGGCGGTGGCCGGATCGGTGTCCAACTCAGCGGCACCGGCACGACCACCATCGACAACTTCACCGGCGGGACCGTGTCATGAGCCGGCAGACACAACAGCACAACACCAGGAACGATGACGGAGGAGACAACATGTCGAGCGAAAAGGAAGGGTCGACGCAACTCGGCCGACGTGAACTGCTCCGGCTGGCGGGTGGATCGACCATCCTGGCTGTGGGTCTGATGGCGGTGGACCGGCGTTTCAGCCCGTTCTCGGTCACCAAGGCGGGCGCCGACCCGCTGCTCGCCGATCCGGACCCCACGCACTACATGTTCCTTGGGGGCACCGACGGCTGGATCGACCTGCCGCACGACCCGCCGATCGGCTTCTACCACCCGGACCCCTTGGGCGTCGGCAAGGGGATGCGCGGGCTCAACGGCGACGGCGGACCGGTCGACCTGTCCACCTACGTGTTCGGGTTCCGGAACATCACCGACCTCGACACGGTGCAGCGGTACGAGCAGAAGCAGCGGGCCCAGCACAGTGCACCGCTGTTCTGGGTGAACGAGGTCGACCCGG
This sequence comes from Acidimicrobiales bacterium, assembly GCA_038234785.1. Classification (GTDB taxonomy): domain Bacteria; phylum Actinomycetota; class Acidimicrobiia; order Acidimicrobiales; family Ilumatobacteraceae; genus UBA668. The sequence continues at coordinate 44,371 of JBBQTC010000011.1, read as the reverse complement.
CCAACGTGCACACCACGGAGTTCGTCGTCGACATCACCAACCTCGGCCTCGAGATGCGGCCCGACCTGTTCGACGCCCACACGCTGCACTGGCACGGCTTCCGCAACGTGATCCCGTTCTTCGACGGCGAGCCCACCGGCTCGGTCTCGGTGCCGGCCGGCACGGTGTTCCGGTACATCTACCGGCCCCGTGACCCCGGCAGCTACATGTACCACTGCCACGTGGAAGACGTCGAGCACGTGCACATGGGCATGAACGGCATCGTCTTCGTCCGTCCCCGCCAGAACGTGACCGGTGCCGGCCTGGGTGGCTTCTCCAAGTTCCTCTACAACGACGGCAACGGCTTGACCGGCTACCAGCGTGAGTTCGCCTTCCACCTCTCCGAGGTGTGGGCCGAGGCTCACTGGGCGGATGCCCACATCCAGCTGCCGGAGTGGAGCGACTACCACCCCGACTTCTCGCTGCTCAACGGTCGCAGCTACCCCGACACCATCGCACCCAATGCCCCCTTCCCCGATGGCTGGGGTCAGTCGGGCGCCGGCACGGTGGTCGCCCTGGTCGAGGGTGCCACGATCCCGGTCGGCAACGGCACCGGAGCGGTTGGCTCGGAGTCATTCGCCCTCGGCACGCCGTGGCCACGCCCGTACATGCCGGTCAAGACCGACGTCAACGGCGACCTGGTTCCCCCGGCCGGGGCGGACCACCTGCAGTACCAGCCGCTGAGCTCGTTGATCACCTGCAACGCAGGCGAGCAGGTCGCTCTGCGGTTCTCGAACCTCGGCTTCAAGGAGGGCGCGATGACCATCGACGGCATCAAGATGCACGTCGTCGGCCGTGACGCCACGCTGCTGCGGGGACGAGACGGGACCGACTCGAGCTACTTCACCCACACCTTCAACATCGGTGCCGGTGAGAGCTTCGACGTCATCATCGAGGCCCCCGCCTACCAGGGCCCGGGGGTGTACGACACGTACCTCCTTTACAACCGTGCGCTCCAGCGCAACGACAACACGGCGGACTCGACGGGACTCGGCGGCCAAGCCACCGAGATCCACGTGTACCCCGCTGGAACCCTGCCCGCCCAGACCGTGCCGAACACCTGAGCATGAACGCGAACGAACGAGGTATCACGATGCAACGCTTCACTTCCCACCGGCGGCGGTTCGTCATTGCCGCAGCCGTCGCGCTCAGCGCCGTCGGCATGATCGGTGTCACCGGGGTGCCCTCCGCCTCGGCCACCGTGCCCCCTGCACCGGGCGGCGTCGGCGTGGTCTGCACGGACGGACCCACCTTCAATCTCGAGACGGCCAAGGACTACATCACCTTGCCCGACGGGAACACGGCCTACATGTACGGCTACAAGATCGCCGGCGGCCACTTCCAACACCCCAGCCCCGTGCTGTGCGTGAACCAGAACCAGCAGGTCACCATCACCCTCAAGAACACCTTGAGCCGTGCGGTGTCGATCATGTTCCCGGGCCAGCACGATGTGATGGCGAACGGTCTGCCGGCCAATCCCGAGGTCGACGGCGGCGGCGTCGTCAGCTCGCTGACCAACTCAGTGGCACCTGGCGGCACGATCACGTACAGCTTCGTCGCCGACCACCCCGGCACCTTCCTCTACGAGTCGGGTACCGATGGCGACGTCCAGGTCCGCATGGGCCTGTTCGGTGCACTCATCGTGCGTCCCGCCGGTCACGCCGACTACGTCTACGGCACGGCCGACAGCCAATTCACGACGACGGACAACAGCCGCCCTGGCGGTGCCTACAACGACGAGGACTTCCTCGTGCTGCTCTCCGAGATCGACCCGTACCTCAACCAGGCGATCGAGAAGCAGGACGCCGGCGGCACCAGCAACTACAACCTCGACAACTACCACCCCCGTTACTGGCTGGTGAACGGCCGAGGCTTCCCCGACAGCATCGCCGACAACGGCGCGAGCTGGCTGCCCAACCAGCCCTACGGCGCTCTCGCCGAGGTGCGCCCGCAGACGTTCAGCTCCCCGAACGTGCCCGGCGGTGTCCACCAGTACGGCGGCGTCGCCCGGTACCTCAACGTCGGCACCGAGACCTACCCGTTCCACCCGCACGGCAACAACGGCCGGGTGGTGGGCCGTGACGGCCAGCCCGTCGTCGGCCCCACCGGCCAGGACCTCTCCTACGAGAAGTTCGCCATCGACATCGGGCCCGGCCAGACCTACGACGTGCTGTTCAGCTGGCACGACGCCGAGAACTACAGCGAGGCCAACCCGGTGCCGGTCGTGGTGCCCCAGGTTGCCAACCAGGTGTTCGGCATGTTCTACAGCGGCAGCCCGTACCTGGGTGTCAACGGCGCACAGCCTCCCGGCAACCAGAGCCTGAACCAGTGCGGTGAGTACTACATCATCTCGCACAACCACGCCCTCTACCAGATCACCTCCTGGGGCGTGAACATGACCGGTCCGATCACGTACATGCGGATCGACCCTGCACACACCTCCCCTGCCAAGCCCGGCTGCCCGTGATGGAAGAGATGGGAACCACCATGAACAACAGCAACGCTCATCGTCCGGCGCGAGTGCGCCGCTGGGCCGCAGTGGCCGGATCGGCCGTCCTCGCGGTCACCATGGCCGACGTGGCCGTCACGAGTGCCGCACCCAACCGTGCTGCCTTCGCCCCGGTCTCGATCGACCTGTGCGCCACCACCGGGACGGCCACACTGCCGCTCGCCGGCGGCGGCACCACGGGTGTCGCGGTGTGGGGTTACGTCCTCGGTGACTGCACCTCCGGCGCCGGCACCGCCGCCGTCGGCCAGGCGCCGGTCATCCAGGCCAACGCCGGTGACACCGTCACCATCAACCTCCACAACGGGCTCACCGAGGCGACTTCGCTCGCCTTCCAGGGCCAGCCGCTGCCCTCCGACATGGCAGGCGTTGCTCCTAGCGCGTCGAAGCCGTACACCTTCACGGCCACGGCCGGAACGTTCCTCTACGAGGCCGGCCCGACCAAGAACATGGCGCACCAGATCGCGATGGGCATGCACGGCGTGCTCAAGGTCCTGCCGGCGACCGCCGGTCAGGCCTACGCTCCGGCGGCGACCGCGTTCGACGTGGAGACCACCGTCCTGATCAGCGAGATCGACCCGGCCCTGGCCCTCAACCCCACGACCTTCGACATGCGTACGTTCGCCGCAAAGTGGACCCTGCTCAACGGTAAGGCATCGCCGAACGTTCCGGTGCTCGCCAGCGCCGCCGCCGGCCAGAAGGTGCTCATCCGCTACGTCAACGCCGGTAGCACCTACCACTCGATGTCCCTCCTGGGCGCCGAGCAGACGGTGATCGCCGAAGACGGCAACGTTCGCACCTTCCCGTACAAGGTCGTCGCCCAGACGGTCGGACCCGGTGTCACGACCGACATGATCGTCCAGGTGCCGGCGACCGCCAAGATCGGCTCGCGCTACACCGTGTTCGACGGCAACCTGCAGACTCGCAACATGGGTCGCAAGCCGGCCAAGGCCGGCAACGCCACCTACGGCGGTGCCGTGGGCTTCATCGAGGTGAGCGGTACTGCTGGTCCCGATGTGGCCGGTCCGCTGACCAGCGCTGTCGCGATGGGTGCCAACCTCACCGCCACCGTCAGCGACGTCACGACCGGTGGCTCCAACGTCGCAGCGGCGGAGTACTTCGTCGACTCGCTCGGCCTCCCGGGCACGGGCACGGCGATGACCGGAACGTTCGGCTCGCCGACGGTCAACGTCACGACAGTGGCACCCGTTGTCGGTGTCGGCTTCCACACCATCTACGTCCGTGGTCTCGACGCCGCAGGGAACTGGGGTGCCGTTACGGCCTTCGTCCCGCCGTACAACACGGCCGACACGGTCGGCCCGATCTCGAGCGCCTTCAGTATCACGCCGGCGATCGCCAACGGCGTCTCCGACATCACGCTGCACGGCACGATCTCCGATGCCACCACCGGTGGTTCGGCGATCCTGGGCGCAGAGGTCTCGATCAACGGCGGTGGCTGGATTGCGGTGGGTGACATCATCAAGCCCAACGGCGTGGACGCCACGACGGTCAGCTTCGAGCAGGTCATCCCGGCCAGCGCGCTCGGCGCGCTCGCCGACGGCACGTACACCATCGACGTCCGCGGCTATGACGTGAACGCTGCTGCTCCCGGGGCGGTGTCCAGCTTCCAGTTCGTCCTCGACCGGCAAGGTCCGGCCGTGGTCGGCTTCAGCTACCTTCCCTACGGCTGGATCAACGGCCAGGTCGGCGTGCAGACGTCGATCCCCGCCGTCCGGGTGAAGGCGAACATCTACGACGAGCGCTCCGGCGTCAGGAACGCCGAGATCTTCCTCGACAACCAGGGGGTCACCGGCAACGGTGCCGTGATGGTCCAGGACGACGGCATCTGGAACATCATCACCGCCACCAAGGGCTTCAGCCTCGACGTCCCGCTCTCGACGTTCCGCCTGCACGCCGATGGTGACATCCAGGTGTGGGTCCACGCCAGGGACTTCGCCGGCAACTGGGGCGGCTTCTACGACGCGGCGTCTTCCAGGATCAAGCTCGACAAGGTCGCACCGACCCAGAGCAGCGTTGCGGTGGATTCGTCGAACTTCCTCGACTCGGTGCTGACCGGCACCGCGGCGGATGCGCTCTCGGGCGTGATGGTGACGAACTACTCGCTCGACGGCGGCACCGCCACGGCGGCGTCCGGCACGACGAGCTTCACGGCTCACTTCGGTCCGTTGTCCAACGGTCCGCACAGCGTGCTGGTGACCACGTACGACCTCGCCGGCAACTCGGTGTCGACCACCGTCAACTTCACGGTGCAGGCGCCGGTGTGGTTCTCGACAGCGGGCAACTCCAACCCGCCCGGCGTCGGTGGCACCGCCGACGATGCCGACATCTACAAGTTGACGGGCTCGGCGTTCTCCCGGAACTGGGATGCGACGACTCATGGAGTCCCGAGCGGCTCCAACGTCGACGGGTACTCCCGGGTGAATGACACGCAATTCTACGTGTCCTTCTCCGGTTCGCAGACGCTCCCTGGCATCAGTGGCACGGTCCAGGACGAGGACATCGTCTACTACAACAACGGCCTGTGGTCGCTGTGGTTCGACGGGTCCGCCAACGGGTTCACCGGTGACATCGACGGGTTCGACATCGTGGGTGGGACGCTGTTCTTCTCCACCGATGCCAACTTCAGCGGTGGCGACAACGGCGACATCTTCCAATGGAACGGCGGAAGTAGCTACACCCGAGTGGTCAACCTGAGCAGCGGGAACATCGACGGTCTGAGCTACATCGACTCGACCCACTTCTTCGTGTCCTTCTCGAGCACGACGACCAACCTCCCTGGCGGTCTCTCTGTCCAGGACGAGGACATCGTCTACTACAACGGGAGCACCTGGTCGGTGTGGTTCGATGGCACCGCGGCGGGCCTCACTTCGAATAACCTCGACATCGATGCCTTCGATGTCGGTTGATCTTGACGATGCTCCCAGCGACGCCGCTACGGCGGCGTCGCAGGGGAGCGGCCTTCGCGGCCTGGCGGGGCGCGTGCCCCGCCGGTACGCCATCGCCTCGGTCGTGGTGCTGGTGGCCCTCGCCATCGGAGCGTTCTTCATGCTCCGCGACGACGGCGTCTCGAACTCCGCGATCGACTCCAGCAAGGTGATCACCGAGGCGCAGCTCGCCGATCAGTACGGCGTGAAGATCAATGTGCTGGGCCTGATCGCCAACGGCGGGCTCATCGAGTTCAAGTTCCAGGTGCTCGATGCCGATAAGGCCAGTGCGTTGTTCGGTGACGTGGAAGACATGCCGAAGCTTGCCGTGGAAGGGTCCAGCATGGTGCTGGAGTCGGCCAAGGGCATGAAGCACCAGTTGGTGCTGCTCGACGGCGCAACGTATTTCTTCCTCTACACCAACGTGGGGAACATGGTGCACGACGGTTCGTACGTGTCGTTCGTGATGAACGGACTGCGGCTGCCGCACCTCGAAGTCCTCAAGTAGGCAAATCAGAAGGGCGGGCCATCTGATGACATCCCGACTGGCCGTTGCGGTCGCATTGGCGCTCACGGTCTCGACGGTTCAGGTAGGTGCCACCGTGCACGCTGCTCCACCGCAGGTCGCCGGGGTCGATTCGATCCTGGCCACTCGGCTGCGGACGGCGCCGTCCGATGCGCCGGTGACGGTGGTCGTTCGGCTGCGCCAGCAGGCGACGATCCCGAACACCCGCGGTGATCGCCGCCAACGACAGCGCACCGTGGCGACCGAGATGCAGTCTGCCGCAGCGCGCAGCCAGTCCTCGGTGGTCGGCCTGCTCAACACTCGCCGCTCGCAGGGTCGTGTGAAGGCCTACTCGTCGCTGTGGGTCATCAACGGTCTGGTCGTCACCGCGACACCTGATGTCATCCTCGAGCTCGCCAGGCGCGGCGACATCGCCAGCATCGAGCCCGACGCGGCCGACATCGTGGTGACGGGCACCCCGGCCGCGCCGCCGACGTCGTCGATCTCGACCATCGGTGCCGATCAACTGTGGGCATCGGGCGACGACGGCACCGGTGTGGTCATCGCCTCGCTCGACACCGGCGTCGAGGCCGCCCACCCCGATCTCGCGTCCAACTTCCGCGGCGGCACCGACAGCTGGTTCGACCCCTACGGTGAGCACGCCACGCCCTACGACCCCAGTGGCCACGGCACGGCAGTGATGGGCGCCATGGTCGGCGGCGGCAACAGCGGAACGACCATCGGCGTCGCTCCGGGTGCCAGGTGGATCTCGGCTCGCGTCTTCGACGACGCCGGGAACGCGACGACGAGCGCCATCCACCTCGCCATGCAGTGGATCCTCGATCCCGACGGCAACCCGGCGACGCCCGACGCCCCGGCCATCGTCAACAACTCCTGGGCATTCGGCACACCCGGGTGCAACCTCGAGTTCCAGCCCGATCTGCAAGCGCTGCGCGCCGCCGGCATCGTTCCGGTCTTCGCCGCCGGGAACGCGGGCCCCACCGCCGCGACGAGCGTCAGCCCGGGCAACTATCCGGAGGCGTTCTCGGTCGGTGCAGTGAACAACGCCGGTGCCACGTATTCCTCCAGCAGTCACGGCCCGACGGACTGTGGAGGCCCCACTCGGACCTACCCCGACGTGGTCGCCCCCGGCGTGAGCATCTTCACCGCCGACCTCAGTGGCCTCTACAGCTACTGGAGCGGTACCTCCTTGGCTGCTCCGTCGGTCGCCGGCTCGTTGGCGTTGCTCGAGCAGTACCGCCCCGGCTCGCTGCTGTCGCCGGAGTCCGCGCTGCGCTCGACGACGGTCGATCTCGGCACGGTCGGCGCCGACAACGTGTTCGGCGCGGGACGCATCGCCGTTGCCGCAGCTCGCGATGCCATGCTCGCCGTACCTGCGCCGACGACCACGACGACGACCAGCACGACGACGACGTCCACCTCGACGACGACGTCTACCCCGACGACGACGTCTACCCCGACGACGACGTCCACCCCGACGACCACGACGCAGGTGCCGACGACGACGTGCACCCCGACGACGACGTGCACCCCGACGACGTCCAGCACCCCGACGACGGCACCGGCGCCATCCGACGTGCTGTTTGCCGACGGCTTCGAGTCGGGCTCTACCGATGCATGGTCACGGAGCTCGAACTCCGCGCACCGCCTCGCCGTCACCCGCACTGCGGCGCTCACCGGCGCCGAGGGTCTGCAGGCGACGCTTCGCAGTGGTCGCACGGCCTACGTCGCCGATCGGTCGCCGGGCAATGCGTCGAGCTACTTCGCCCAGTTCCAGTTCGACCCCAACGGCGTCACCCTGCCGTACCGCGCCACCCAGGACATGCTCCGAGGTACCACCCGCCGTGGCGAGACCGCATTCAAGGTGCAGATGCGAATGGTCGGCGGGCACTACCAGATTCGTGCCGGAGCGGCGTCGGGCCACGAGGACGACGACATGCGGTCAACGGCGTGGGTGACCATCGACGACGGCCCTCACACCGTCGAGATCGCCTGGACGGCGGCGAGTTCGTCGAGGGCCTCGGACGGATCGATCGAGCTGTGGATCGATGGGGGCATGCGCAGCTCCCGCACGCACCTCCGCAACGGTGGCGTCCGGGTCACCGAGGCGCGCCTCGGTCCGCAGCACGTGCCGTCGCAGGCGCGCGGCACCGAGTACTTCGACTCGTTCGTCAGCAGCCGCACCGCCCGCATCGGTGCGTGACGCCCGGTCCGAGTGCCATGACGTCGGTCCGAGTGCCATGACGTCGGTCCGAGTGCCGCAACACCGGTCCGAGTGGCATGCCGTCGGTCGGAGTGCCGCACCGTCGGTCCGAGTGGCAGCCGTCCATGCGAGTGAGCACTCGCACCCCGGGGTAGGAGTACCCACTCGGATGCACGCTGGCACTCGGACCGACCGGCTGGCACTCGGACCGACCGGCTGGCACTCGGACCGGTGAGGCCGGGAGCGATCACCTCGGCGGCGCGCTCGGAGGGGTCGAGCGGCGGCGATGCCCAAGGATCAAGGGGACGAGGAGCAGCGCGGCGAGCACGGCGCCGATCCTCAACACCCAGACGAGGCGGGCCGAGCTGACGATCTCCGGGTGGAAGTAGCGCGGCGTCCTCGTCGAGACCGTCAACGACAGGTTCTCGACCGGAACGTCCTCGCGACTGACGGCGAACGCGAACGTGGTCGGGCCGTCCGGAAGGTTCGCACCACTGACGACGGCCCCGCCACGTTCATCGGGCACGACCGTCCATTCCTGCGCGCCGGACGCCGTATGTGCGGTGACGAGCACCGTGGTGATCGGGGCGAGCACCGGTCGCCGCGTCTGCACGATCAGCAGGTCGAGGTCGTTCGCGCCGGGAACGGCAGGGATCGGCTGGGCGCGGACGATGATGTCGCCGAGCTCGGCGGTGGCCGACTTCACCTGTATCTCTGTCGGCGCCGCGCGATACGCGTCGTCGGTCGCAGGACCCGCAGTGGCCATCGCGGCACCGAGGACGACCACACCGAGAATCAGCACGCCGGCCTCCGCCGCGGCGATTCGCGGCCGGTGGCCCTTGCGGTGCGCGAGCCCGAGCACCACGGCGACGGCGACCAGCGCCACCTTGACCGAGAGCAGCTGGCCGAACACCGTGGCGAACATGCCGGTCAGCGACACGACCATCCGACTGCCGAGGAGCAGCCCCGACGACACGGCGACGATGGCCCCGGCCATGGCAGTGTCGGAGATGTCGGCGAATGCCCTCGACATTCGACCGGTGCCACGCTGGACCACCAACGTCACGACGAGCAGGCCGATCCACAACCCGAGGCCGATGAAGTGGGCAGTCTTGGCCAAGGCGACGGCAGGTTCGACAGCGCCCAGCAGTGCGGCGTGATCGCCCCATGCCGTGATGACCGCCAACCAGACGATCCCGACCCAACCGAGCAGCGCCCGAATCGTGAGCTTGCCCCCATCGCGGACCGTCGCGTCGAGCGACGGGACCAGCTTCGGCAAGCACGCCGGCAGGGTGCAGGCAAGCGCGGCCAACGTGATGGGGAGGCGCACCGCATCGCTCGTCTTCAACACTGCGGAGACACCGTCGCCCAGACCGACACCGAGATCGAGCGCGCGGGCGAGCAACACCCCGAGCCGTCCGAGGACGACGGTCGCACCTCCCAGCCACGTGAGCCCGACCAACCGCCGATTGGTCACCTCGTCGGCGACGTCGGTGAGATGCCGGGTGCGCGTGACGACGACCCCGACGAGCAGCGCCAGTCCGATCGCGAACATCCATCGGGCAGTCGTCTCGAACGGTTGCGCGGCGGGATTGGACGGCGCGCTCGGAATCGCGACGGCGTTCTTGCCGACCGCGAAGCTCGTCCGACCGCGAACCTCGTGAAGGTCTTCGCGATCGCGGACCTGGAACGCGATCTGGTGCAGACCGTCGCCCATCGGCGGCAACGGCACGATCAGAACGCTCGGATCGTTCGGATCCAGCGAGCCCATGAGTGGAGCGGTGTCGAGGGAGGTCGACAGGAACCGAACATCGATGAAGTCGCTTCGGATCGGCTCGCTGAATCGAACCGTGAGGGTGTCGGGTGCCTCGGTCAGGAGGGTGCCGTCGGCGGGCGAACTCTCCAGGATCGTGGCATGCGCGCTGACCGACGATGCCGGCAGCATCGCCGCAATCGCCAGTACGGCGAGCAGGACTCGACTGGTGCGGCGCGCCACGCCGACGACAGCACTCCCGACGGCAGCACTCATGGGTCGAATCGGTACCCGTTCCCGCGAACGGTGACGAGGTGGGTCGGCGACTCGGGGTTCTCCTCGAGCTGGCGACGCAGGCGATGGATGTGCTCGGTGACCGTGGCGACGTTCTGCCATTCGGGTTCCGACTTCCAGACCTGCTGCAAGAGATCCTCGCGGGTGAACGTGCGGCCGGGCCGACCGGCGAGGAACGCCAACAGGTCGAAGCTGCGGGGTGTGAGCACCAGTACCTCGCCCTTGAGGGTGACCACGCGAGCGGCGGTGTCGATGACGAGGTCGCCGTACTCGAGCAACACATTCGGTGTGTTCGGTTGCGAACGTCGGAGCACGGCCCGCACCCGAGCGACGAGTTCACGTGCGGAGAACGGCTTCACGACGTAGTCGTCCGCCCCGATTTCGAGCCCGAGCACCCGGTCGGTCTCGTCGCCGGCGGCCGTCAGGAGGACCACCGGCACCTGCGTGGTGGCTCGAATGTGGCGCAGGACCGCAAACCCGTCGATGCCCGGAAGGTGCACGTCGAGCACCACGACGTCGACCGAATGGGAGTCGAGCAGCTCGATTCCCTCCTCGCCGGAACCGGCCTCGAGGACGGTGAAACCGCTGGCCAACAGTCGTTCGCGGACGATCCGACGAATGTCCTCGTGGTCGTCGATGAGCAGCGCAGTACTGCCGCTCGCGTTCGTCGTGTTCCCGTCGGCCACCGCCACACCTTAGGTGGACTTCACAATTCATGCTTGATTTCTCATGGCATCTGCCGAAAACCTCGGGTACGGTCACAGATGGGAGTTACGGGACATGCGGGAGATGGACGGACCACGACGCCCTCTTGACGGGCACAATTTGGCACCCCATCCGTACACCGCGCCCTGGTGGCGGGTTGTCAGCCGCCGGGCGGAGCGCCAGATCCTCGCCGACCAGCGTGCCCGCGAGGTCGCTCACGAGGTCCAGATGTTGGCCAGGGCGAGCCAGTCGATCGCCCACGATCTGCGCAACGTCTTCTCCGTCGTCAACGCCTGCGCCGTCGATCTCTACGACGAGATGCACGGCCGCAAGGCCGGTTCGTTGGTCCTCGAGATCCTCAACGCCGCCGAGCGGGGCCTCATGGCCACCTCCGATCTCATGCGTGCCGGCCGGGCGGAGGTCGTCGACGACCGCCCCACCGACCTCCGTCTACAGATCAGCGAACTCGAACCGATCCTCCGTCGGCTGGCGACCCCGTCGGTCACCGTCGAGATGGAGTGCGGTGGTGCCCCGGTCTTCGCCCGCATCGATCGCACGAGCATCATGCAGATCCTGATGAACCTCGTCGACAACGCGTCCGACGCGATGCAACGCAAGGGCGCCATCACCGTCGAATGTGGTCGCGGGGAACGGCCCGTCGCCGATGGTTCGCCCGCCGTGGGTGTGGCATGGGTGTCGGTCACCGATAGCGGGCCCGGAATGTCCCCCGAGACCGTGCGGCAGATCTTCGACGTCGGCTTCAGCACCAAGCAGGGCCCGCACTGTGGCCTCGGTCTCGCGGTCGTCCGCCGAGTCATCGGTCGCTGCCACGGATGGATCGACGTCAGCTCCGAAGTCGGCAAGGGCACGAGCTTCCGGGTCGAGTTCCCGCTCGTCGAGCCGAAGAACTCCGGCATTGCACTGGTCGTCGTGGCCGACGACACGGCTCGCACCCTGCTCGTCGACGTGCTTCGCCAGAGTGACTTCCAAGTGCTCTCCGCCAACGACGCACTCGAGGGATGCGACCTGATGGTGGGCCATCACATCGCCGACATCGCCGTGCTCGACACTGCCAGCGCCGCCGATCGCGGGTTGTGGCACATCGCTCGACTCCATCATGTGCAGCGCACCGTCGCCGTCGGCGACGACGCCTTTTCGCAGCCGTTGCCGGCGACGGTCGAGGCCGCCGATGCACTCGTGCGGGCCTGTGTCGAGCCCACGCTCGTGTCGCCGATCATCTCGCCGCCGTCGCGGCCGATGTCGGTCAGGCCGCGATCTCGCGGAGGAACTCCTCCGCCTCTGATCGGTGACGGGTGCGACGCATCGGCGGCAGCGCCTTGACGATGTCCCAGCGGTAGTTGGCCTTCCCGAGCCTCGGGTCCATCACGGCGACGACCCCGCGATCGGTCGCACTGCGGATCAGCCGCCCGGTGGCCTGGGCGAGCAACATCGCGGCACGCGGCAGGTCGATCTGTCCGAACGCTGCTGAGCCGAGCAATTCGCGGCGAGCCGACAGCAACGGGTCGTCGGGTCGCGGGAACGGGATGCGGTCGATGACCACCAGGCTCAAGGTGCGCCCCGGGATGTCGACTCCCTGGAAGAAGCCCGACGTCGCGAACAGGCAGGCGTGCTCGTCCCCGCTGAACGCTTTGACCAGCGCGGTCTTGGGCAGGTCGCGTTGGGTGAAGATCGGGAAGGCGACCTTCGCCCGCACTGCTTCGGCCGCCGCGTCCATGGCCTTGTAGCTCGTGAAGAGCGCCAGGGTGCGTCCGCCGGCGGCCTCGATCAGGGCCACCAGTTCGTCGTGCACGGCGGGACCGTACGCGGCGCTGCGCGGATCGGGCATGTGGAGGGCGCAGTACAGGAGTGCGTGGTGCTCGTAGTCGAACGGGCTGCCGACATCGATCTCGTCGAACTGGTCGGCCGGCAACCCGACGCGGGTGGCCAGTGAGGCCGGGATGGTCGCGCTGGTGAGGATCGCTGTGCGCTGCGCCCAGATGCCGTTGGCGAGTACCGGCCCCACGTCGAGCGGGGCGATCTCCAGCCTCGGGAAGTCGGGACCGCCGCCCACGAACGCGACGTAGCCGTCGAGCTTGCCCAGCGCGAGGTCGATGGTCTCCTGCAGCCGAGTGGTCAACTGCTGCCCGCGCAGCTTGCGCTGCTTGGCCTCGTCGACCTCGGTCTCGATGGCGCGGAGCGCGTCCTGGGCCTTCTGCAGCCGCCCGCGCAGATCGACGAGCAGGCCCTGTACCGCCTCGGGGAACGGGAACGGGAGCCGTTGGCCGAGCAGTGACGAGAGCGCGTCGCGCACCGCGACCGATCCCTCGGCGATCGGCCCGACGACGGCGGGGTCGTCGAGGATTCGCTTCAGCGCGGCGGTGAGCGTCGTGAATCGGCCGCCGCTGATCTGCACGCCCACCGTGTCGCTCATGATGTCCTCGAGCTGGTGTGCCTCGTCGACCACGACGACGTCGTGTTCGGGCAGGATCGCACCGCCGCTGCCGACGTGCAAGCCGTACAGATGCATGTTGACGACGATCACGCTCGCTGCCGCAGCCCGGTCGCGCGCAGACTCGGCGAAGCAGACCGGTCCTTTCGGGCAACGGCTGGCACCGGGACATTCGTCGGAGCCGACGCTCACCGCCTGCCACGCCTTGTCGGTGGGCGCCCAGGTCAGTTCGGCCTGGTCGCCGGTGGTCGTCTGCTTCGTCCACTCGGCGAGCCGGTTGATCTCGACGCGGATGGTCGGAGCGAACTCCTCGATCTCCATCTGCCCCTTGTCGCGAGTCTGCAGCTCCGTCACTCGCTGCATGCAGACGTAGTTGCTGCGCCCCTTCAACACCGCCCACTCGAAGGGGACACCGACGTGTTCCTGCAGGAACGGCAGGTCCTTGCTGGCCAGTTGGTCCTGCAACGCCTTGGTGGCCGTGGCGACCACGACGGTCTTGCCGGCAAGGATCGCGGGTACCAGGTAGCCGATCGTCTTGCCCGTTCCCGTGCCGGCCTGGACGACGAGGTGGCGGCCCTTGTCGATGGCATCGGCGACGGCCTGCGCCATCTGTTGCTGGCCGGGCCGTTCCTCGGCGGCAGGGAGCGCACCGGTGACGGCGGCGAGGGCAGTGGCGATCTTCATCTGCAAACGGCTCCGCTCAGCCGACGAGCGCGAGCGCGGCGTCGAGTTCGGCACCGTCGAAGTCGGGCCACGGGCAGTCCGTGAAGTACACCTCGCTGCCGGCGCTCTGCCACAGCATGAAGTTGGAGATGCGCAGCTCGCCGGATGTGCGCACGAGGACATCGACGGGTGGAAGGTCGGGCAGGTAGAGATGGCGGCCGACGGTCTCGGTGGTGATGGGATCGCCGTCGGCGATCGTGCGCCGTGCGGCGTGCACCATCTCGGCGTGGCTGCCGTAATCGAAGGCGACGGTGAGCACCATCCCGGTGTTCTGGGCTGTGTCGGCGATGGCTTTGCGGATGGCCCGCTGCACGTACTTCGGCGTGCGCGCGTCGGGACTGTCGAAGGGCCGTCCCATCCACTGGATCCGCACGTTCAGCTCGTTGAGCTCGGCCACTCTGCCGAACAGCTTCTTGTGGAGACCCAGGATGTGACGCACCTCGGTGCGAGGTCGGACCCAGTTCTCGGTGGAGAAGCCGAAGACCGTGAGCCATCCCACGTTGCGCGTGACGGCGACTCGAACGAGTCGCGCGAGGTTCTCCTCGCCCTCGGTGTGCCCTTCGGTGCGGGGGAGGTTCCGCTTCCTCGCCCAGCGTCCGTTGCCGTCCATGATGCACGCCACGTGTGTCGGTCGGGTGCGGGGAGCGGCGGCGTCGGACACATCGCCACGCTAATGGGTGGAGGTGATCCGGCGAGCTCCGGTGCGCCCGATTCTGCTCCAGACATTTGACAGTCATTGTGACAGGAGTAAGGTTTCGCGCCATGGACTCCTCCTCGACGCTCGTCCTCGATTCACTCCAGCGCCGGATGCGAGCGATGCACTCGCTGTATCACCAGGCCGTCGAGACCATGACCATCGAGCACGTCAACCACTTCGAGCGCGAGGGCGTGCTGCCCATCGCCTTCTGCCTGTTCCACATCACCAACATGATCGACGCGTCCTTCATGCTGATGACCGGCATGCCCCCGATCTGGAACGACGAATGGCAGGCGCGAGTGGGCATGACGATCAACGATCACGGCAAGCACAAGACCGTCGACGAGATGATCGATCAGCGCATCGGCGACTACGAGGCGTTCCAGGAGTACATGCGGGCCGTGTTCTCCCGGACGGAGGCCTGGCTCGATCAGCTCGATCCGGCCGAACTCGATCGCGTGGTCATCACTCGGCCGTTCCCGCCGCAGATCGCGAGCACCTACAGCGCCCGGGTCGCCGGCCCGGTGGGCATCACCCTGCTCGATGCGACCGAGTGCTGGATCTATCAGCACGGGCTGCGGCACATGGGCGAGATTGAGCTCGCCCGTGGCCTGGTGGGCCTCAACGGGATGACCTCCTGACCCAGGTACGCGTGGGACAATGGACGGGTGAACCCCGCCACCGACGTCGCTCCTCTGCGCCACATCATCGTGGTCGGCGGCGCGCTGGAGCAGTGGAACGCGATGTCGTCCGACCAGTGGTCGGCACGGCTGAACGAGCTGGGCAAGGTGGCCGACCACGTCGGCGCGCAGTGGCTCACGCTTCGCCCCTTCTCGGGTGACGCGTCGGAATCATTGCCGGCAGGACGCTCGGCAACCGTGGGCAGCTGCCTGGTGCGCGCTCAGGCGCAGCCCGACGGAAGAGCCCGCGTCGCCGCCGCGATCGCGGCACTGCACGACCGCGGTGACGACATCACCGAGGCCTCGATCGCCGGCTGGTTGAACTCGCCGGCCGACGATGATCCCGATCTCGTGGTGGTCGTCGGATCGGGACACCGCCTTCCCACGTCGCTGGTCTGGGAGCTGGCCTACAGCGAACTCGTCTTCGTCAACGCAGCGTGGCGAGACCTCGCCGCCGCCCATCTCGAGGACGCCATCACCTCCTACTCGCATCGCCATCGCCGCTTCGGCGGCATCGACTGATCCCATGGCCAGCCACCTGTACCGCGACACCGCGGTCGTGCTCCGCACGTACAAACTCGGCGAGGCCGACCGCATCGTGGTGCTGCTCACCGAGCACCACGGCAAGGTGCGCGCCGTTGCCAAGGGTGTGCGCAAGACCATGTCGAAGTTCGGCGCTCGGCTCGAACCGATGAGCCACGTGCGGCTCCTGCTCTCACAGGGTCGCGAGCTCGACATCGTCAGCCAGGCGGAGTCCGTCGAGACGTTGGCGCCGATGATGGTCGACCTCGATCACCTCACCAACGGCATCGCTGTCCTCGAGGCGGCGGACCAGATGGCGATGGACCGCGAGCCCGCACCGCACCTGTACCGCATGGTGGTCGGCGCGCTGCGCACCATCGCCGACCGGAGCGGGCCGTTGGTGGTACCGGCGTTCTACTGGAAGCTGTTGTCGGCCGATGGCGTGGCACCCGAACTCGACGCATGCGTCCGCTGCGGCGAGCCCGGTCCGATCGTGTCCTTCGACATGGACCAGGGTGGGGTGCTCTGCCGCAACTGCCGCACCGGCGCACCGCTCAGCGAGGAGGCACTGGAGATGATGCGGATGATCCTCGGTGGGCGTCTCAACGACGCGTTGGAGCTCCCCGCGTCACGAACTACGCACGAAGTCGCAGCTCACGCGACTCGCGCGCTCGAGCATCACCTCGAACGACGGCTGCGCACCGTGGCGATGTTCGAGACGCACTGATCCGCTCGACCAGTTCCAGCGTCAGCAGTCGGCGAACAGGAAGGCCGGGATGTCGCCGGCATCCATCGAGAACACCTCCACGTCGGCAGAGTCCGGCAGGTGCTCGAGGTAGTTCCCGCCCGAGTCGAACTCGCTGAACGGGATGCCGTTGCTCTGCAACGTGAGGCGAATGCCATCGCCGGTCTCGCCGTACCCCTGCGAGTAGCAACCCCCTGGTCGCACCGTCATGGTCGGTGCGTCGCTCCACAGCGTCCCGATCGTGATGCCATCGGCGGTGGACAGCTCGCCCGACGTGTCGCCGCCGTAGGACCAGCCCGTCAACTGGAGCTGCGCGTCCGACGCAGCGACCCCACCGCCGAACTCGGCACAGAAGCCGAGGAGCCAGCACACCGACCGGCCCACCGACTGGACGAATCCGAACTCGCCGTCGGGAGTGGTGTAGCCGCCAGAACCGTCGGGGGCGGGGTAGAAGCGGGGCTCGTCCGTATCCGGGCTGCCGAGATGCGCCGTGAGTGCCCCGAGTACATCGGGGGCCGGACTGCCGAGGTCGAATGCTCCGATGCCGTCGACGCGCAACGTGAGCGCCGGTGCCGGTGCCTCGGTGGTCTCGGTGGTGGTGGTCGTCGCCGCAGCCAACGAGTCCGTCGTCGAGGTGGTGTCGGCAGGCGCGGTCGTGGTGGCGTCCGTGACCGTGGAAGTGGTCGCGGATCCGACGCTCGGCGAGGTCGTGCACGCGCCGAGCACGGCGAGGCCCGACAGGGCGAGGAGGCAGTGGCTCATTCGTCGCGTCATGGGAACAGGGGAGGGTGGTCGCAGCCGAAGAAGTCGCCGTACTGATGCTGCACGGTGGGACCGTCGGGCACGTTCACCACCGGGAGCGGGGCGTTGAACTGGATGAGCGTGAAGTTGTGGCGGAACACGGTCTGGGTGACGTTCCATCCGCCTGCCCCGTCGGGCTCGGCACTGTTGACGGCGTAGTAACGGCTCCCAGCGGCGATCTCGCACGACAATCCTTCGTAGGGTCCTTCGGCAGAGATCCGTCCGACCCACATCGTGCCGGCGCCGTCGTGCCAGGGCTGGATGCAGTACTGGGTGGTGAGCGTGAGGAACGTGTAGACCGCGGTGCCCGCTTTCGTCGCTCCGATGGCCAGCACCGCGACCGGCGGCTTGGTGGGCGCGCCGAGCGAGTAGTCGAAGTCCTCGAAGCTGATGCTCACGTGATCGGCGAACCCGATCGCCACCTCGGCGTCGCTCTGACCACCCGACGCGAGCGTGGCGTGAACATGAGGGACGCCGGCGAGGCTGTACTCGGTGACCGTGTCGTCGACGAGGTCACCGTCGATGTCGCCCGAGATGCTCGCACCCACGTCGGCGCCGGTGGGGATGCCGCTGCTGCCGGCACAGGACCCGTTGCTCGGCACCGTGGTGGCGGGAGCAGCAGTGGTCGCGGGAGCGGTGGTGGCCGGTGCAGTCGTGGAGGTCGTCGTGGTGGACTCGGCAACGGTCGAGGAGGTGGCCGGACCACTGGTGGTCGTGGCGCCGAGCGTCTGGCTGCTGCTGCACCCGGCAGCCACGGCGAGCAACAACGTGCATCCGACGGTGAGGAGGCGGCGGGTCGACGTCATGAGTCACCCTTTCGTGGAGCCGGTTCGTGGAGCCGGGAGGGAGTGGTTTCGGTCCATCCTCTCACTTTTCGGAAATGATTTCGCGGCTGCTCGGGGGTGCCCCGTAGCCTTTGCCGGGTATGGCTGCCACCGAACTCGAACAGATCGTCAACCTCTGCAAGCGACGGGGATTCGTCTACCCGTCGGCGGAGATCTACGGCGGCTTCCGGAGCAGCTACGACTACGGGCCGCTCGGTTCGCTGATGTTGCGCAACGTGCGTGAGGCCTGGATTCGCACGATGGTCCAACAGCGCGACGACGTGATGCTGATCGACGCTGCGATTCTCGCTCCGCCCCAGGTGTTCGAGGCGAGCGGTCACCTGGCGAACTTCAGTGACCCGCTCGTCGACTGCACCAACTGCAAGCAACGGTTCCGCGAGGACCATCTCACCGATCCGAACACCTGCCCGAACTGTGGTTCCAAGGGCACCTTCACCGCGGCCCGCGCCTTCAACCTCATGTTCAAGACCTATGCCGGCCCCGTCGAAGGTGCCGGTGCCGAGGTGTACATGCGGCCTGAGACCGCGCAGGGCATGTTCGTCAACTTCTCCAACGTGCTCCAGACCAGCCGCAAGAAGCCGCCGTTCGGCATCGCCCAGGTCGGCAAGAGCTTCCGCAACGAGATCACCCCGGGCAACTTCATCTTCCGCACCCGCGAGTTCGAGCAGATGGAGCTCGAGTTCTTCGTGCCGCCGGCGGAGAGCGCGCAGTGGTACGAGTACTGGTGCGGCGCGCGGCTGCAGTGGTACATCGACCTCGGCATCCCGGCCGAGATGCTCATGCTGCGCCCGCACGACGCCGACGAGCTCAGCCACTACTCGTCGGGCACCAGCGACATCGAGTTCCTCTACCCGTGGGGCTGGGGCGAGCTCGAGGGCATCGCCCAACGCACCGACTACGACCTCAAGCAGCACGCCCAGCACTCGGGCGAGAAGCTCGACTACTTCGACCAGGCCACCAACGAGCGCTACGTGCCGTACGTGATCGAGCCGGCCGCCGGTGTGAACCGCGCCATGGCAGCGTTCCTCCTCGCCGCGTACGACGAGGATGTCATCAACGACGAGCCGCGTACGGTCCTTCGCCTGCACCCGCGTCTCGCCCCGTACAAGGTGGCCGTGTTGCCGTTGAGCAAGAAGGACACGCTCACCCCGTTGGCCAAGCAGATCTACGCCACCCTCGCCGAGCGGTACATGGTCGACTACGACGAAACCCAGGCGATCGGACGTCGCTATCGCCGTCAGGACGAGATCGGCACGCCGTTCTGCGTGACGGTCGACTTCGATTCGCTCGAGGACGGCGCAGTCACCATTCGTGAGCGCGACACCACCACGCAGGTGCGCGTTCCGATCGACCAGCTGGTCGGCGAGCTGTCCGCTCGCCTCGGGTTCTGACTCAGCCCGGAGGGGCGAAGAACTCGAGAGGAATGTTGTCCGGATCTCGGAACGACAGGCCGGAGCCGTACGGCGCGTCGACGACGCCGCCGTGGGCGATGCCCATGCCGTTCAGCTGCTCGGCCCACGCCTCGAGTGCGGCACGGTTCGCGCATCCGAAGGCGACGTGATCGAGCCCGGGACGGAGCTCGTCGCAGGGCGCCGAACTCGACGCGCTCGAATGCTGGTGGATGCCGAACAGCGTGCCGCCGAGCAACCAGACGACGTGGTGGAACGGTCCGGTGTCTTCGTCGAGCACCGGGTCGGCCCCGAAGAGCTGGTTGTACCACGGCCGGCTTCGACCGAGGTCGGTCACCGTCACGGCGACGTGGGCGAGCGGCGGGAAATCAGACATGGCGACCTCGCAGGACCTTGTTGCCCTCGGATGTGAGGGCGACTCACCCTATGACTTCGGGGGGACGCCATCGGACGGGGTCGATCGGTCGCCGGATCGTTGATCGTGCGCGAGACTGGCATGGCGTCACGGTCGCGGGCGTGGGATCGCTGTGGAGGAGAAGCCGTGTCCGACGTCTGGGCCCTGGGTGGTGCGTATGAGGCGTACGTCGGTCGATGGAGCCGCCTGGTCGCCGTCGAGTTCCTCGACTGGCTCGCCGCGCCACCGGCTCAACGGTGGATCGACGTGGGGTGCGGCACCGGCGAGCTCAGCCGGGCCGTGGCGGCCCGCAGCCGTCCGTGCTCGGTACTCGGTGTGGATCCGTCGGAGGGGTTCGTCGGTTGGGCGGCGTCGGCGACGAGCGATGAATGCGTTCGGTACGTCGTGGGCGATGCACGAGTGCTCGAGCCCGGTGCAGCCGACATCGTGGTCTCGGGACTGGTCCTCAACTTCGTGCCCGACCTCTCCGAGGCGCTGGCGTTCATGAGCGCGGCGGCCGTCGGCGGCACCGTCGCTGCGTACGTGTGGGACTACTCCGGGCGGATGGATCTCATGCGAGTGTTCTGGGACGCAGCGATCTCGATCGACTCCGAGGCACTGTCGCTCGACGAGGGATACCGGTTCTCGGTGTGTCGACCCGACGCGCTCGCGCGGGTGTGGAGCGACGCAGGACTGTCGGACGTGATCACCACCGCCATCGACGTCCCGACCGTGTTCGACGACTTCGACGACTTCTGGAATCCGTTCCTCGGCGGCCAGGGCCCGGCTCCGTCGTATCTCGCGTCACCTCGTCCTGAGCGGCGTCATGAGTTGCGCGATGCGGTCCAGGAGGCACTGACGTTCGAGGACGACGGCTCGCTCTCGCTGCTCGCCCGGGCATGGGCGGTGCGGGGGAGATCGGACGCAGGTTGAGGCGTCGAGCCTCGCCCGTCAATCGACGAGGGGCAGCCAGAACGACATCCGTGCGCCGCCGTTCGGTGCCGTGCCAGCGATCACCTCGCCCTGCATCGCCTCCACCAGTTCCTTGACGATCGCCAGCCCGAGTCCACTCGAGTTCTCCTGCCGCTGCGGCTCGTGGCGCGAGGTGTAGAGCCGCTCGAAGACGTGCGGCAAGTCGTGCGTCGCGATGCCCGGACCGTCGTCGTCGACCGTCACGAAGGCTCGTCCGTGTTCTGCTCGCGTCGAGACCAGGACGCTCGTGCGGGCGAACTTGCCGGCGTTCTCGACGAGGTTGGCCAACGCCTGAGCGAGGCGGTCGGGGTCCGCCTGGACCGGCAACTCGCCCGATGCCACCGGGTGGAAGGTGATCGCGGTGTTGGCGGCGGCCGCGGCATCGACGGCCGTGTGCACGGCGGCCGACAGGTCCAGTCGACGGAGGTCGAACGTGAACGCGTGCGCCTGGAGCTTGGCGAGGTCGAGGAGATGGGCGACGAGCCGTTCCAGCCGTCGTGATTCCGAATGGATCACGGACGCGGCGCGCGTCGGATCGATGTTGCCGTCGGCGATCGCTTCGGCATAGCCACGGATGGAGGTGAGTGGCGTTCGTAGGTCGTGGCTGACGGATAGCAGGAACTGCTGCTCGAGTATGCGGCTGCGTTCCAGACTTGTAGCCATCCCGTTGATGCTCCGTTGCAGTTCGGCCACCTCATCGTGCTGGTCGGCTCGGGGTTGCTGGACTCGCGTCGAAAGGTGGCCGGCGGCGATCTGCTGCGTCGCTGCCGACGCGTCACGGATCGGTTTGCTGAGCCGACGACCGAGCCAGTACGCGGCGCCCAGCCCGAGAAGGATGGTGATGGCGCATGCCCAGAAGAACAACCTGATCGACGCGCCGAGTCCGGCGTCGATGCGGCGGGTCACGACCACCACCCAGGTGCGATCGTTGGGTCCGGAGACCGGCGCCGCCGCGTAGGCGAGCCGTCCCCGGTTCCCCGCCACGGTGTCGCCGTTGGCCAGCAGCGCGGGCGAGAGATCGCCGTCGGTGAGCGGCGCGGGAAGGGTGCCGCCCTCCAGTTGGCCGCTCGCGTCCTGCGTGAGCACCGTGAGATCGTCGATCGGCATCAGTTGCCGCATCGTGCTCAGCAACCTCAGGCGTTGGCGGAGTTCCTTCTTGCCCTCCGGCGTGTCCAACGGAGCCTGGATGTCGAGCACGTCGTTGAGGTTGGCGGCGATGTCCTCGGCCTGAGTGCGGAGCTCGGCCGTGGTGGTGGAGCGGGCGCGCACCGTCGCCAGCACCAGGGTGCCGGCGCCGGCGAGGAGCAGCGTGGCGACGACCACTCCCACGATCACCAGGGCGAGACGTCGAGTCATGTCGCGCTGATCGTGTCAGGCAGGCATGAGGAAACTGTGAGCGACATCGATCACCCCAACCGGTATCCGATGCCCCACACGGTGGCGAGCGGGAGGTCGTCGCCGAGCTTCTTGCGCAGTTGACGGACGTGGACGTCGACGGTGCGGTCGTCGCCGTACCAGTCGGCCCCCCACACCCCGTCGAGCAGTTGTTGTCGGGTGAGCGCTCGTCCTTGGTTCCGGGCGAGGAATGCGATCAGGTCGAACTCGCGCGTCGCGAGGGCGACCGCCTCGTTTCGATGTCGGACCTCGCGTCGGGCCTCGTCGATCTCGTAGTCGTCGCCGATGTGCACGACCGAGTCGTCGTCGCGGACATCGGGCTGCCCGCGGCGCAGGATGGCCTTCACCCGGGCGACGATCTCGCGCGGCGAGAACGGCTTGGTCACGTAATCGTCGGCACCCAGTTCCAGCCCGAGGATGCGGTCGATCTCACCATCGCGCGCAGTGAGGAACAGCACGGGAACGTTGCTCTTCGTGCGAATCCGTCGGCAGACCTCGAAGCCGTCGATGTCCGGCAGTCCGATGTCGAGCACCACCATCACCGGACGGTGTTGCTCGATCAATTCCAGGCCCCGCTCGCCGTGCGACGCCTGGAGGATCCGATAGCCGGCCTCGCGCAGGTACACGTCGAGCAGGTCGGCGATGTTCGGGTCGTCCTCGACCACCACGAGGTTGCGATCGTCGGCCACGGCGCACATGCTGCCACGCTGGTACGGTCCCCGTCGGGCACCGCTGGGGTGCCGCCCCGTTCTCGAGGAGCAACGACATGAGCAAGGTCGCAGTGTGGGTCAAGCTGCCCATCCAGCCCGGTAAGCGCGACGACGCGGTGGCCGCCATCCAGGTTGCCATCGACAACGTGCAGAGCGAGGACGGCACCCTGCTGTACCTGTTGCACACCGATCCCAAGGACGAAGAGGTCGTGTACTTCTACGAGATGTACACCGATCAGGACGCACTCGTGGCGCACTCCTCTGCGGAGTGGTTCAAGGCGTTCGGCCCCACGCTGGCGCCGTTCCTCGCCGGTCGTCCCGAGATGCAGTTCCTCGCTCCGGTCTCGGGCAAGGGTCTCTGACCGGTCGCGTGGCCACCTACCTCGACCGCATCCTCGAGCGTCACCGCGAGCAGGCCGCCCTCGACTCGCGCTCGCTCGACGACCTCATCGCCCAGGCGCGTGCAATGGCACCTGCCAGGGGCTTTCGTCGCGCGCTCGAGGGGCGGGGTCGTCTGGGTGTGATCAGTGAGGTGAAGCGACGATCGCCCTCCAAGGGCGTCCTCAACGAGGGACTCGATCCCGCCGCGCTCGCCGCCGACTACGAGCGCGGTGGCGCGGCATGCCTGTCGGTCCTCACCGACGAGGAGTTCTTCGGCGGATCGGTCGGCGATCTGCAAGCCGCTCGCGCGGCGTGCACGCTGCCGGTGCTGCGCAAGGACTTCACGGTCAGCGAGCTCGATGTCGTTGATGCTCGCCTGATGGGCGCCGACTGCGTGTTGTTGATCGCTGCGGCCCTGTCGTCGGACGAGCTGATCGGGTTCC
This sequence comes from Acidimicrobiales bacterium, assembly GCA_038234785.1. Classification (GTDB taxonomy): domain Bacteria; phylum Actinomycetota; class Acidimicrobiia; order Acidimicrobiales; family Ilumatobacteraceae; genus UBA668. The sequence goes on along the minus strand of JBBQTC010000011.1, from coordinate 20,234 downwards.
ACCATCTGGCCGAGCGGATCGGACTCGATGTGCTCGTCGAGATCCACGACGAGCCCGAGCTGGAGATGGCACTCGCCGCCGGCGCCACGCTCATCGGGGTGAACCAGCGTGACCTGGTCACGTTCGAGGTCGATCACGATCGAGCCGTCCGCATGGCAGGGGTGATGCCCTCGCACGTGGTGAAGGTGGCCGAGAGCGGTGTTCGTGGTGCTGCCGACGCGGCCGCCTTGCGGGCCGCCGGTTACGACGCGGTGTTGGTCGGCGAGACCCTGGTCACCTCAGGTGACCCGGCAGCGGCCATCGCTGCCCTCATCGGTGCCTGACCCAGGCCCCCGCCTCGGCCGTCGGCTCCCTTCCCCCTTCCGCTGACCTGCCCGCGCTCACACCTCTCGCTCGGATCTCGCAGTTCATGTCATCCCTTGAGGCAGAAATTCTGCCTCAAGGGATGACATGAAGCGGGGGGAGGGGAGGGTTGCCGAAGAAGTGAGTGCACAAAGGTGGGGAAACGATGCGGCTCGCGAGGGGTGGGCGCGGGTACGTTTGGTCCTGCATGTTCGTGAAGATCTGCGGGATCACCAATGAGGACGACGCCCTGTTCGCAGTCGCGATGGGTGCCGACGCGGTCGGATTCGTGTTCGCCCCGTCGCCTCGTCAGGTCGCCGCCCAGCAGGTGTACGACATCACGCGCCGGTTGCCGCCGGAGATCCTCACGGTCGGCGTGTTCCGCGACGAAGCCCCGTCGAGGGTGATCGACACTGTGCACCGCGCAGGGCTCAAGGCAGCGCAACTGCACGGTCACGAGACTCCCGGGATGGTGGCCGAGGTCTCCGAACAGATTCGCTGGGTGATCAAAGCGGTCGTCGCCGGATCCCCCGACGCTCGTCATGCCGACGAGTTCGGTACCGACATGATCATGGTCGACGCTCCGAACCCCGGCTCGGGGAAGGTGTTCGACTGGTCGTTGGTCGCTGACGTGGCCGAAGGGCCGCGCATCATCCTTGCCGGCGGGCTCACCCCCGACAACGTCGCCGAGGCCGTGCACGCTGCGCGGCCCTGGGGGGTCGACGTGTCGTCCGGGGTCGAGCGCACGCCGGGACGCAAGGACGCGCTGAAGGTGAAGGCCTTCATCGAACGGGCCCGCGCCGCCGCTCCGGTGCGGCATCTGGGCCCTGACGTGATGCCCTACGACTGGGCCGACGACGAAGAATGACACCAGGCGTGTCGATGAGATCAGGAGTGTGATGCAATGTCGCTGATGGCCGAGCCATCGGCCACCGGTCGCTTCGGCGAGTTCGGTGGTCGTTTCGTCCCCGAGACCCTGGTGCCTGCATGCCAGGAACTGGAGGCGGCATTCAACGAGGCCTGGGCGGATCCGGTGTTCCGGGCGGAACTGGATCACGCGCTGCGCACCTACGCCGGCCGGCCCAGCATCCTCACCGAGTGCAAGAACCTCGGCGACCAACTGGGAATGCGGCTGGTGCTCAAGCGCGAGGACCTCAATCACACGGGCTCGCACAAGATCAACAACGTGCTCGGTCAGGCGTTGCTCGCCAAGCGGATGGGCAAGAAGCGGCTCGTCGCGGAGACCGGTGCGGGGCAGCACGGCGTCGCGTCGGCGACCGCCGCTGCGCTCCTCGGAATGGAGTGCAAGGTCTACATGGGGGCGGTCGACGTGGAGCGTCAGGAGCTCAACGTCTTCCGCATGAAGCTGCTCGGCAGCGAGGTGGAGGCCGTGCACAGCGGCAGCCGGACGTTGAAGGATGCCGTCAACGAAGCGATGCGCGATTGGGTCGCGACGGTCGAGACCACGCACTACTGCCTCGGCTCGGTGATGGGCCCGCATCCGTACCCGTTCATGGTCCGAGAGTTCCATCGCGTGATCGGGCAAGAGGCGCGAGCCCAGAGCATCGAGATGTTCGGCGACGTGCCCGACGTCGCGGTGGCATGTGTCGGCGGCGGCTCGAACGCGATCGGCCTGTTCAGCGGCTTCGTCGACGACCGAACCCGGCTGGTGGGTGTCGAGCCGGCCGGAGGAGCTGCGGTCAGCCGCGCCCAGCCCGGAGTCGTCCATGGAATGCGCAGTTACCTGATGCAGGACGAGTACGGCCAGGTGCAGGAGGCGCACAGCATCTCGGCGGGCCTCGACTATCCGGGCGTCGGTCCCGAACACTCCTACCTCTCGTCCATCGGTCGTGCCGAATACCCGAACGTCACCGACGCCGAGGTGATCGAAGCGTTTCAGTTGCTCGCCCGCGCCGAGGGAATCATCCCCGCTCTCGAGTGTGCCCACGCGCTGGCCTGGATCGTCCGTGCCGCACCGGAGTTGCAGGGGCAGACGGTGCTGATGAACCTCAGTGGTCGCGGCGACAAGGACGTCGCCCAGATGATGGACGTCCTCGCCAGATGAGCGACTTCGGAGTGATGGAGACCGAGTTCCGTGCCAAGCGCGCCGCGGGTCGCAAGCTGCTCGTGCCGTACATCACGGGTGGCCTGGCCGGATGGCAGGACGCTGTTCGTGCCGCGGCCGCTGCGGGTGCCGACGCGATCGAGATCGGGATCCCCTTCAGCGATCCGGTGATGGACGGTCCGGTGATCCAGCAGGCGTCACAGATGGCGCTGGAACAGGGAGCCACGCCCGTCTCGATTCTGCAGGAAGCGCGATCACTCGATGTGTCGATCCCACTGGCCGTGATGACGTACTACAACACGGTGCATCACGCTGGGCACGAGCGCTTCGCAGCGCAGCTCGCCGGCGCCGGAGTCGTCGCCTGCATCGTGCCCGACCTGCCGCTCGAGGAATCGGGCCCGTGGTGCGAGGCTGCGGATGCGGCCGGCATCGAGACGGTGATGCTCGCCGCGCCCACCGCCCCCGACTCGCGTCTTCCGCTCGTCGCAGCGAGAGCCCGAGGTTTTCTCTACTCGGTGGGACTGCTCGGCGTGACGGGTGAGCGCGACGTGCTGGCGAGCACCGCGCTCGCACTCGCCAGTCGGCTGAAGGCGATCACGGAAGTGCCGGTACTCGTGGGTGTCGGCGTGTCGAATGCGCAGCAGGCGAGCGAAGCAGTGCAGGTCGCGGACGGTGTGGTGATGGGTGCCTCGGTCGTGCGGCGCCTCCTCGAGAACGGACCCGACGAGGTCGCCGCCTACGTCGCCGAAGTTCGCGCGGCCATTCAGCACTAAATCTCCCATCCAGGACCGGGTCTGCTCCGAACGGTTGATACGGCCCCGATGCGGGGTCGTTCACACCCTCGAGGAGATCCAATGAACACCCGATTCATCGCGACCACCGTGCTGGCAGCATCGCTGCTGGTCGCCGCCTGCGGAAGCGACAGCAACACGTCGGCGGACACTGCGGCACCGACCACGGAGGCAATGGCCCCCACGACCGACGCAATGACGCCGGACACCGAGGCGATGACGGGTGACATCGTCGCCATCGCCAGCGGCAACCCCGACTTCTCCACGCTGGTGGCTGCCGTCTCCGCGGCGGGTCTGGTGGAGACGCTGCAGGGGCCCGGTCCCTTCACCGTGTTCGCGCCGACCAACGACGCGTTCGCCGCACTTCCGGCCGGCCTGGTGGACAAGCTGCTCCTTCCGGAGAACAAGGACGTGTTGACGAAGATCCTCACCTACCACGTGGTGTCCGGAGCCGTGATGGCCGCTGACGTGACCGCCGGCGACGTGCCGTCCGTCGAGGGTTCGCCGATCGCGGTCACTATCGATGCCGGCAAGGTCATGCTCAACGGATCGGCCACCGTGGTGGCCACCGACATCGTGGCGTCGAACGGCGTCATCCACGTCATCGACGCAGTGATCGTGCCGCCGGACGTGGACCTCACTGCACTCTGATCCACATTTGTCCACGCACTGACGCCGAGAGGGCCCTTCGGGGCCCTCTCGGCGCGTGAGAATGGCACCATGAGCGCTGTCGACTGCGAACTGTGTGCCGCCGAGCGGATGACCGAATGGTTCTACGAGGACGACCTGTGCTGGGTGGCCGAGTGTGAGCAGTGCTACGTGCCGATGGTGGTCTGGAAACGACACGACCCGAACCCCCCGGAGGAGGTTCGGGCCGAGTTACTCGCTCGATTGAGCGCGAGTGTCGTTGACCACTACGGATACGAGTTCTGGGTTGATGACAACATGCGCAGCATTCCTTCGCACTATCACGCCCATGCTCGTCCTCGTGGCGGTTTTTATGGCCACGGCTTACGCCGTGGCTGACGTCACTTGACGCCGCCGATGACCTTCCACATCACTGGCCTACCTTTCAACGGAAGTTGTTGTGTACACATACACGGGAGCCTCGATGAGGTTTCCCTCAAGTTCGGTCACGCAGCGTCACCATATCACTGGTGGTGGTGGTCCTTGCAAGGGGCTTGACGAACGTTGTTTTGTGGTGGCCGCTCTACTCAGCGTGAGCGGCCACCTGGATAGACTCGGGCCATGCTCACTGCGGGTCAACTGGCACCATCCATTGTCTTGACGAACCAGGACGGCGAGACAGTCGATCTGGGCACGTACCGTGGCCGTCGTGTGCTGATCTTCTTCTACCCGAAGGCCAGCACACCCGGGTGTACCCAGCAGGCGTGCGGTCTGCGCGACATCGCCGGCCAGGTCGCCGACACGGCGATCATCGGGATCAGCCCCGACAAGCCCACCGCCCAGAAGAAGTTCGACGACAAGTACACCCTCGGGTATCCGCTGCTCGCCGACACCGAACACGCGGTCGCCGAGGCCTATGGCGTCTGGCAGGAGAAGGCGATGTACGGAAAGAAGTACATGGGCATCCTCCGGTCCGCCTTCCTCGTCGATGCCGACGGCGTGGTCGAGCAGGCGTGGTACAAGATCAGCCCGAAGGACACACCCGTGAAGCTGCTCGAGGCACTCGCCGGATGAGCGCCCTTCCCCGCCCCGACTCCGTCCTGCCACACCGTCCGCCGTTCCTCTTCGTCGACGAGGTCACCGAACTCGAGCCAGGCCTTCGGGCCGTCGGCACCTGGCATCTCACCGGCGAGGAGTGGTTCTTCGCCGGACACTTTCCCGGCCGTCCGACGCTGCCGGGCGTGCTGATGTGCGAAGCCATCGCGCAGGTCGGCGCGATCGCAGTGCTCTGCGATCCCCGGTTCGCCGGAAAGTTGCCGCTGTTCGGCGGACTCGACCGTGCTCGCTTTCGTCGTCAGGTCGGCCCGGGCGACACGCTGGAGTTGCGTGTGGAGCTCGGCCGGATGTCGGCGCGCGCGGGCAAGGGGAGTGGCACTGCGGTGCTGAACGGTCAGGTCGCCTGCGAGTGCGACCTGATGTTCGTGCTGGTCGATTCCTGACCCAGAGGTTCCAGGGATCAGAGGTCGCCGGGTCAGCTGGCCGGCCCGAGGATGATCGAGCCGTTGTGCCCGCCGAAGCCGAGGCTGTTGGACATCGCCGGTCCGGGGGTCCAGGGGCGGGCGGCACCGATCACGAGGTCGATCTCGAACCCGTCGTCGAGCTGTGTGGTGTTCGCCGTCGGCGGGATCGACGAGTGCTCCATGCTGAGCAGCAACGCCGCCGCTTCGAGCGCGCCGGCGGCACCGAGCGCGTGGCCGGTGACGCCCTTGGTGGACGTGACCGGGACAGCACCGGGACCGAAGACCACCGCCATCGCGGCGGCCTCTGCCGCGTCGTTCAGCGGGGTCGACGTGCCATGGGCGTTGACCTGCTTGATGTCGCCGGCGGCGAGGCCGGCGTCGTGTAGCGCCAACTCCATGCATGCGATCGCGCCGGTCCCGCCCGGTGCCGGGGCGGTGATGTGGTGTGCATCGGCGTTGCTCGCGGCTCCGAGGACCTCGCCCAGGATGGTTGCGCCACGTCGGATTGCGGAATCCCACTCCTCGAGCATGAACGCGGCAGCGCCCTCGCCGAGCACGAAGCCGTCGCGATCGGGGGAGAACGGCGAGCTGTGCCCGGTGGTGCTCAGGGCGGTCATGTTGCCGAAGGCAGCGACGCCGATCGAACACGCAGCGCTCTCGCTGCCTCCGGTGAGGCAGGCGTCGATCATTCCCCACGAGATCATCCGGGCTGCGTAGCCGAACGCGTGTGTCGACGCGGCACAGGCGGTGCAGATGGTCTCGTTGGGTCCGCGCAGGCCATACCGCATCGAGATCGCCGCGCCCGGCGCGTTCGGCATCATCATCGGGACGAGGAACGGCGACACGCGTCGTTCGCCCTTCTCGATCAGGACCTCGATCTGCTCCTGGGTCGAGCGGAGTCCGCCGACGCCGGTGGCGAAGATGGTGCCGAAACGCGCATCATCGACATCGGGTCGTCCTGCCTGGTCGAAACACTCTGCGGCAGCGGCGAGGGCGAACTGCTCGACCTTGTCCGCACGGCGTGCTTCCTTCGGATTGGCGAAGTAAGGCGTTGGGTCCCAGTCGACGATCTCGACCGTGCGTCCGGTGGTGATCCCTGGACCGTTGAGGCCGGCCCAGAACGCGTCCTTGCCGATGCCGCAGGGGGCGACGACGCCATAGCCCGTGATGGCGACACGGCGACCGTTGGACCCCATCGCGGGGCTGGGCATCAGAGCTTGCCGACGACCAGGTCGTAGGCCTGGCCGACCGTCTCGACGCCTTCGAGGTCCTCCTCGGGCACTTCGACGCCGAATTCTTCCTCGAGCGCCATCACGAGCTCGACGAGGTCGAGGCTGTCGGCGTCGAGGTCGTCGCCGAACTTGGCCTCGGGGACCACCTTGTCCTCGCTGACGGACAGCACGTCCACGGCGCACTTACGAAAACGGGCGAACAGTTCCTGATCCACGAATGATCTCCTTGATGACGTGTGATGAACAGATGTTAGTGACCCATACCCAAACCACCATCGACAGGGATGACAGCCCCGGTGATGTAGGCAGCGTCGGGTGACGCCAGGAAGGCGACCACACCGGCGATCTCCTCGGGCGACGCGGTGCGCCCGAGTGGTACGGCGGCGGTGAGTTCGGCGAGACGCTTCTCGCCCAGGGCCGCCGTCATGTCGGTGTCGACCGGCCCCGGGGCGACCACGTTGCAGGTGATGCTGCGTGATCCGAGCTCGCGGGCGATGGAGCGGGCGAAGCCGACGAGTCCGGCCTTCGAGGCCGCGTAGTTGGCCTGGCCCGCCGATCCGAGCAGGCCGACCACGGACGAGATGAGGATGATCCGACCCTTGCGGGCGCGCAGCATTCCCTGCGATGCGCGCTTGGTGACGCGGAAGGCACCGGTGAGGTTGGCGTCGACGACCGAGGTGAAGTCGGCCTCGCTCATCCGCAGCAGGAGACCGTCGTTGGTGATGCCCGCGTTGGAGACGAGCACCTCGACCGGACCGAACTGCGCCTCGACCGCCCCAAAAGCGGCGTCGACCGATTCGACGGAGGTGACGTCGCACTGCACGCCGAACACACCGTCGGGCGGGGGAGAGGAGTTGTAGGTGACGGCGACCTTGTCGCCCAGCGCTTCGAATCGGCGCGCGCATGCGAGGCCGATGCCACGGGATCCACCCGTGACGAGAACCACCCGGCTCATGCCATCACCGGGTCGTCGACCGGGCCGCCCCAGCGCAGGATCGCGCTCGCGGCGGTCATGCCCGCGCCGAATCCGACGAGCAGCACGAGGTCGCCTTGCTGGATGCGGCTGTTGTCGAGCGCGTCGGCAAGTGCCAGTGGAATCGACGCCGAGGAGGTGTTTCCGGTGTGCTGCAGCACGGTCGCGGCCTTCTCTATCGGAATGCCGAGCCGGTCGCAGGCGGCCTGGATGATCCGGATGTTGGCCTGGTGGGGCACGACCACCGCCAACTGGTCGGCCGTGACGCCGGCATGGCTCATCGACTTCTTTGCGGAGTCGACCATGATGCGCACCGCGCGGCGGAAGACCTCTTTGCCATCCATGTGGATGAAGTCGCCGATCTCGGCGTAGAGGAAGCGCTCGGCGGCGCCATCGGCGTCGAGGTCCCAGCCGAGCAACTGCCCGGGTCCTTCGACCGCTTCGAGGACGACGGCACCGCTGCCGTCGGCGAAAAGGATCGCCGTGTTGCGGTCGGTCCAGTCGGTGATGCGCGCCAGCGTGTCGGTGCCGATCACCAGGATCTTCTTGGCTCCCATGGCGATGAGACCATGGGCCTGCACCAGGCCGTAGACAAACCCGCTGCAGGCAGCGTTGATGTCGAACGCGCCGCAGGTGAGGCCCAGTTCGTGCTGCACCGTCGCCGAGCTCGCCGGCACGGTGCGATCGGGCGTGGTCGTGGCGAGGATGAGCGCGTCGATGGTCGCAGGGTCGACCCCGGACATGTCGAGCGCCTTGCGCCCACTCTCCACCGACAGTCCGACGGTGGTGCCGCCGACGTGCCGCTCGTGGATGCCGGTCCGTTCCACGATCCAGTCGTGTGACGTCTCGATGGTCTGCTCGAGGTCGTGGTTGGTGATCACCTTCGGCGGGAGCGCTGTGCCCCAACCGGTGATGACCGCTCCGCGGACGTGGGATGGAATCGCAGGCATGATCAGACCGTCCTCAGCCAGGCAATGGGTTGACGCAAGGTGACCCGTTCGCCGGTCACCGCGATGTAGCTCTGTAGCACGCCCGCGAACGCGGACCTGACCTCGGCATCGCCCACGTGGCCGAGCACCGTGCCGACTTCGATACGGGCGCCGTCCATGAGGTCGTCGACCGGGACGAAGACTCCCGCCGATGGGCTGACCACCAGGCGCTCACTGGCGAACAGGTGCTCGCCCTCGTGCTGGGCTGCGCCCAGCGGGGACCCGGCGTTGACCCATTCGATGAGCTTGTCGAGTTCTTCGGGGGTGGAGATCGAGATCGTCCGCGCGCCTTCGACGGTGCGCTTGGCCATGCCGGTGAGCACGCCCCCGGGACCGAGCTCGGCGAAGTCGACCACGCCGAGTTCGCCGAGTGTGAGGAGACAGTGCTTCCAGCGCACCGGGCTGCTGAGCTGTGCGGAGAGGAGGCTGCCCCACTCGGTGCCGTTGTTGTGGGCGAGCCCGTCGACGTTGGACACCACCGGAACTTCGGTGTCGCGCGGGTTGGCGTCGGCGATGGCCTTGCGCAACCGGTCGCGAGCGGGCGACATGAACGGGGTGTGGAACGCGCCCGACACCTGCAACGGCATCACCTTCTTGGCACCGAGCTCCTTGGCGACCGCGCTGGCGAGCGCCACGCCCTCGGGGGAGCCGGCGATGACGACCTGACCGGGTGCATTGAAGTTGGCGACCCAGACATCGCTGTCGGCCCGCCGGCACGCCACCTCGACCTGGTCGTCGTCGAGGCCGAGGACGGCGGCCATGGTGCCGGGGTTCTCGTGACCGGCGGTGTGCATTGCATCGGCTCGTTCGCAGACGAGGCGGACACCCTCGTCGAACCCGAGCGCACCGGTTGCAGTGAGGGCGGTGTACTCGCCGAGGCTGTGTCCGGCGCAGAAGCTGGGCTCGATGCCGAGACGCTCGACGGCGTCGAGGACCATCAGACTGGAGACGTACGTGGTGAGTTGGGCGTTGCGGGTGTCGCGCAGTTCCTCGGCGTCGGCGTCGAGCAGCAGCCGCGCCACATCGCGCTCTGCGACCTCTGATGCCTCCTCGACGAGTTCCCAACTGTCGTGGTCGGCCCAGGGACGACCCATGCCCGGCCGCTGGGAGCCCTGGCCGGGAAAGGTGAACGCAAGCATGATGCGAGCAGCGTAGACGGTTACCCACCGGTACTTCGTTTACCCACCGGTAACGACGAAGCAACGTCGCGACGGTGCCGCTACGCTCGTGCCGGTCGCTCGCCCGAGTGGCGGAATGGCAGACGCGACGGACTCAAAATCCGTTGTCCGAAAGGGCGTGTGGGTTCGAATCCCACCTCGGGCACCAGTTCGCACCCTGCGGACACCGGCACCATCGTGAGCGGCAGTGGCACGCTTGACGCTCGGGTTCGCCGGTTCTGTCCTGGGCAGGGTCGCGAGGTGAGCGAATGTTCCCGAGCGTCCTCCTAACGGCGGTAGGTGGCAGTGCGACATCCCGCGAGTCCGACCCTCGATGCGGCATCCACTCAGCAGCTGGCAAACTTTGCGGGGTGGCCTGATCCGCATCCGGACCGCCGGCCGGACGACAGCGAGTACTCGCGCGTGACGAACGCGGCGCGCTATCGACTCGTCGGTGCCCGGGCTGAGGCCTGGGCTGCGGCGGTGGAGGAGCTCGGCCTGGCAACTTTGGAGTATCGGGTCGAGTGGACCAAGCCACCTCGGACGGACTTCCGTCGGCCGTTCATGATCGTGCCCGAGGCCGCCGGTGCGCTTCCAGTGGTGGTCGCCCGTCATCGCCTCGACGATTGTGATGACGCAGGTCTCACGTTGGGCGCAGGGCGCCCGACGGTCCAGATCGCGTTGATTCCCGACTGCGGCTGCGACGCCTGTGACTCGGGTTCGCAGGACCTGATCGATGTCGTCGACCAGTACTTCCATGCCATCGTCACCGGCCGGTACCGGCGGCTGTCGAAGGGTGACCAGGTCATCACCGTCGTCGAGGAGAGCCGCTCGTCGAGCAACATCGACTGGCGTCGAGCCGATGCCGTGCTCGCCCAGCCCAAGGGCTGGGCCGAGATCACTGGGACGACATGGCTCCCTTCGAAGGCTGACACTCCACGGCCGTGTCACCGGCGGTAGGTGAAGGTCTTCGCCAGTCTTGGGTGGCGCAATTTGGGACGTTCACCCGCTCGCAGTCGTGCTGCTTACGAGTCGGGACTGTCGTTCTCGCCGGTCGATGCTTCACGCAGGGCAGCGACGGCGGCTGCCGGTTCGGGCACGGTGACCGTGACGATGCGCTGGTTGCGCAGCGAGAGTCGCACAGTTGGACCGCCGTGGACTGTGCAGTTGGTCCGCTTCGGTGTCCACCAAAGCCCATAGGAGACTCGCCACCATGGCAGATCGATCACTTCGGCGTTCACGATCTCGTCCAGGTGGTAGGTGCATCGGGGCCATCCGACCAGCCCCCAGCGGATGGTGAAGCCGTTGGGCCCGGCGGTGGCGCGGACGCTGGAAGACGTCAGGACGTTGGCGAGCACGCCGATCGCGACGAGGATCAATGGCACGACGAAGATGAGGTCGCCCCAGGCGCCGTTGGGTTCTTTGCCCATGAAGACGACGAGGAGCGCACCGGCGCACGTCGTGGCGACCATCGGCCAGCTTGTGGTTCGGCCGGTGTACACGGCGTGTTGGCTGCTATCGGCGATGGGTAGTGACGTCATGTCAGCTCCTTGATGATGCGGATGAGATCGTTCTTTCCGAGGCCATGTTCACTGGCGGTGGCGATCAACTTCTGGGCTGCCTCGGTCACGGACGACAACGCTGGGCCGACCGACACGACGCGTGCCCCGCGTCCGCGTCGAAACTCGAGCACTCCGTCGTCGCGAAGCTGTCGGTACGCAGCGAGCACTGTGTTGCGGTCGACGGACAACGCCGTCCCGAGTTCGGCGGCGGGTGGTAGCTGCTCACCGACTGGCAGCTCTCCGGAGGCCACGCCGCGGCGAACGCACGTAGCGATCTGGTCCTGCAGACGCTCCCGGGAGGTGTGATCAATCGCCCAACGCATGGTGCTAATAGTATTAGTTTCATCAACACGGTGAGTCAAGGTTGGCGATGTGCCCACATGTGCCACAGTCCTACTAGGGGCACCAGTTCGCACCCGGCAGGACGGTGATCGAACAAGCGTCCGACGGGTCAGGGCAGATCGAGGATCACGGCGATGGTCTCACGAAGTTGTCTGAGGGTGACGGTTCCGACGTTGCCGCGGACCGCGAGCATCCGCCGAGACGAAATGGCGCGTAGGTGTTGGCACTGTGCGGCCGACAGGGCGGCGAGTCCGTTGACGCTGTCGGGTTCAATCTGGATCTCGGAGTGAAATGCCCCGCCGGCGTTGTTCGAGGTAGCCGGTGAAGAACTCGTTGCACTCCGCGTCGATCATGTCGTCGGTCAGTGCCGCGCCCATCCTCCGATACAGCTCCGGTCCGGTGACGTGACCGCTGAGCAAGAGGGGAAGGAGGGAACATCGCCGATGACGCCGCGTCGAGAGCGGCGGGACCCACGCAAGGACGGGCGATTGCGGGCCCGCGAAGCCCAGGGGTCGCGCAGGACGTGCACCACCTAGTCTCGCGACGTGAGCGCACCGGTCGGCGAGGGCGAGGATCGAGCGGATCGCGGTTTCCGCCGTGGTGTCCTGGGGATCACGTTGGTCGGTGCCGCCTGGCGGCTGGCGATGCTGGCATCGAAGCGTGGCGTGCCGCTCACGTTCGGCGACTCCTGGTACTACAGCGTGCAGGCGATCAACAACGCACACGGCCATTGGTTCAAGGAAGCCGGAGGACCGCTCGAGGGCTGGGGCGTGCTCCCGGGCGCGGAGCATCCGCCGCTGACGTCGCTGGTCATCACTCCCGCCAGCCTTCTGTCGGATCCCGAGTTCTGGCAGCGGGCAACCATCACAGTGCTGGGCATCGCGATGGTGCCGCTGATCGCGATCCTCGGGCGGAGAGTCGGTGGACGCCGTGCCGGCCTCGCGGCGGGTGCGCTGGCCGCCGTCTACCCCAACCTCTGGCTGAGCGATTCGCTGGTGATGTCGGAGACCTTGACGGTGCTGATGGTGGTGGCGGTGCTGCTGGTCGCGCTGCGCCACCAGGAGCGCTTCTCGTTGGGCACTGCCGCGTGGCTCGGGGCGACGATCGGGGCGGCGGGCTATGCGAGGAGCGAACTTCTGCTCTACGCGCCGCTGCTCGCGCTCGTCGGGCTGCGGTCGAACGCGATGCGAGTGTGGCTCGCCCGATCCGGGCTCGTCGTCGGGGCGGCCGTCCTCGTGGTCGCACCCTGGGTCGCGTTCAACACCGCGCGGTTCCACGCATTCGTCCCGATGAGCACGAACGAGGGCGCGACGTGGCTCGGCGCCAACTGCTCACCCACGTATTCAGGTCCTGCGATGGGCGGCTGGATCCTGGATTGCCTCGATCTGCCGACTCCGCCCGGTGGGGAGAACACGGCCGAGCGCTCGGCGCGTCGTCGTCACGTCGCGTTCTCGTACATGCGCGCCAATGCGTCGCGCGTTCCCCTCGTGATGGCCGCTCGCGTCGCGCGCAGTGCCGACCTGTTCGGCCTCCACGAGAGCGTGCGTGCGGATCTGGCCGAGGAGCGACCGCGGTGGGGGATCTGGGCGGGAATGGTGTGCTGGTGGCTCCTGGCACCGCTCGCCGCGCTCGGTCTCCGGCGAATGCGGCCGGACCATCGGGCGATCATGCTCGTTCCGGTGGTCGGGGTCGCAGTGGTCACCGTGATGTTCTACGGCGCCCACCGATTGCGTGCTCCGTTGGAGCCGGTGGTTGCGGTCGCCGCAGGCTGCGCGGTGGCCGGTCTCAGCCGCGCCTGGTCAACGCGCCATCGCGACGACGATGTCGGCCCCGGGCTCGCCGGCGAGGAGCGCGTCGACGGTGACCGGTAGCCGGCGGCACCAGTTCGGCTGCTGATCACCGGTGGTGCCGGGGTGGTTCGGCCGCTCGACCATGCCGGCGAGATCGTCGGTGGTCGTCAACGCCAACGCTGGGGCGGCGGAGGCAACCTGACGGTGGGCGGCCACTGCCGCCTGCGCGCACGAAGCGTCCGGGCTGAGCGAGCGCAACGCGCCGTGCATCTCGGGGCTCCCGTCGGCGCCGTAGAACACCCCAGCGACCGTCGGCAGGTCGTGCGTCGTGACGGTGGCGAGGTTGGCTCCGCCCCACTGCTCGACGTGCTGATCGAACCACCACACCTTGGTGCCGAGCATGCCGCTCGAGCTGAGCATGTCGCGCACGTACATCTCGACCGTCCCGAGATCCTCGCCGACCACGAAGGTTCCGGCGCGGGTGGCTTCGAGACGGATGATGGCGAGCAACTCGTGAGCGGGCAGCCGCACGTAGGCGCCGTCCGCAGGCGAGCCTCCGGACGGGATCCAGAACTGCCGAAACAGTCCCATGACGTGATCGATGCGCAGCCCACCCATATGGTGGCATGCGGCGCGGACCATGGAGATGAACGGTCGGTATCGGTCCGACCGGAGGCGCCACGGGATGAACGGGGGCAGCCCCCAGTTCTGGCCGGCCTCGTTGAAGGGATCGGGCGGCGCACCCACGGCGACGTCGAGGGCCATCAGATCCTGATGGAGCCACGCGTCGGCCCCGTCTGCCCCGCACCCCACGGCGAGGTCGCCGATGAGCGCCAGGCCGGCTCCCTCGGATGCTCGTTGCAACTCGCGATCGGCCACCCACTGCACCCACGCGTGGAACTCGCACGCCGACGCGAACTCGTGGTCGTGGATCGCAAGGTCCTGTACCTCGTTCGAGTCGGGATGGCGCAGTTCCTCCGGCCAGGTGCGCCAGGCCGGACCATGGCGATCGGCCAGTGCGTTCCAGGTGCAGTAGCGCCACAGTTCGTGGCCCTGGGCGCGGGCCCAACCGCGCCACTCGGGATCGGCGCCTTCGGTCGCGAAACGGGTTGCGAGTGCCTGCCGCTTTGCCGCCCACACGCGGTCCCGGTCGATGAGTCCACCCGACGCGTTGCTCAGTTGCTCGGGCCGCGTCTCGGACATCGGAATGAGCAGCGGCGACAGCCAGCGGCGAGAGCTGGGAAAGTAGGGGCTGGTCTCCTGCGGCAGGGTGGGCGCGGGCGCGTGGAGCGGGCTGAGGAGCACGGCCACGCCACCTCGGGCGGCCACACCTTGACCGAGTTGCTCGACGTCGCGCAGGTCGCCGATGCCCCAGGCGTCGGGTCGCCACAGCGAATAGATCTGCGCTGCAACCCCCCAGCCCCGCGGTGCAGGGGGACATGTCGTCGGCGCCACCACGAGCAGCGTCTCGGGCCCACCGTCGACCGGTTGGAGGCGGTGGTATCCGATCGGGAGGTTGCCCGGCAGCGAATCGTGCTCCCCCCAGTTCGAACCGTCCTCGACGAGGATGGCGCAGCGGCCGTTCATCGCCGGAGTGCTGCCCTCGTCGACGAACCAGATCGGCGGCGCGGCCGCGGGTTCCCCCATCAGCGCTCGCAAGTGGGTCCGTGTCTCGTGAGGCGTGTCGTGCCAGCCGCCGTTCACGTCGTGGTACCCGTCCGCGATGCCCAGTTCGTCGTCCACCGGGCCATTGTGCCGGTTCGTAGACTCCAGCGCATGGGTTCGTGGATGGTGCAGCGCCGGTTGCGCACGACAAGCAAGCGATTGGTGGAGCTGCGCGACGAGCTCCGGGTGATCGACGAGCAGCGAATGTATCTGTCCGACGACGCTGCCGACCTGGAGTTGCGGGCGATGATGTCCGACGCTCCGCTCGATCGGTCGGAGGCGCACGACGCCGCCGGGCACGCCGCCGCGATGGGTCGCCACCGTGCGCACGTCGTCGCCGAGATCGCCGAGCTCGAGGTGCGTCAGGACTCGTTGCTCGACCAGCTCACGTCGGGCTGAGCCGTTCGGGAGGATGGTTCGATGTGCGTTCCCTGTAAGAATGTCGGCGGACCATCCCGAAAGGAACGCCAACGATGACGATCCGAGTGGTGATCGCAGAGGACGAAGCCATCATCCGCCTCGACCTTCGCGAAACGCTGGAGGAGGAGGGCTACGACGTCGTGGGTGAGACCGGGCGCGGCGACCATGCGGTGGATCTGGTGCGCAAGCTGCAACCCGATCTTGCGATCCTCGACATCAAGATGCCGCACATGGACGGGCTGGCGGCAGCCCGGATCATCAGCGAGGAGCGGATCTGTGGCGTGTTGATGCTCACCGCGTTCAGCCAGCGCGAGGTCGTCGAAGACGCACGCGACGCAGGAGCGCTCGCCTATCTCGTCAAGCCGTACCAGAAGAGCGATCTGATCCCCGCGATCGAGGTCGCCATCGGACGGTTCCGCGAACTGCAGCAGTTGTCGGGCGAGGTCGACGCACTCGGTGAGCAGCTCGAGGCGCGCAAGATCATCGACCGGGCGAAGGGCATCCTCATCGACGAGTGCGGCCTGAAGGAGAGCGAAGCGTTCACCTTCATCCAGCGCACGGCGATGAGCGAGCGGTCTCGAATGCGCGAAGTCGCCGAGCGGGTTCTCGCCGGCACGCTGCGCCCGTGAAGCTCCTCCTGCTCGACGGAAACTCGCTGACCTATCGGGCGTTCTTCGCGTTGCCCACCGACATGGCCACCGCGTCCGGTCAGGTCACGAACGCGGTGTTCGGCTTCACCTCGATGTTCATCTACATGGTGAAGGACCAACAGCCCGACGGCGTGGTCGTTGCCTTCGACCGTCCCGAGCCCACGTTTCGCCACGAGGCGAACCCGCTGTACAAGGCCCAGCGCGAGGCCGCCCCCGACATCCTCCGCCAGCAGATGGGCCTGGTCCGCGAAGTGCTGGCGGCGCTCAACATCACCGTGCTCGATCTCGTTGGCTGGGAGGCGGACGACATCCTGGCCACACTCGCCGAGCGAGCCAAGGAACAGGGCCACGATGCGATCATCGTCACCGGCGACCGCGACAGCTATCAACTGGTCGACGACCCCCACGTGAAGGTGCTCTACAACAAGCGCGGCGTCAGCGACTACGCGCTGTACGACGAAGCGGGCATCAAGGAGAAGACCGGCGTCACGCCCGCGCTGTATCCGCAATACGCCGCGCTGCGCGGTGATCCCAGCGACAACCTCGAGGGTGTGCCCGGTGTCGGCGAGAAGACCGCGGCGAAGCTCCTCAACCAGTACGGCGACCTCGATGGGATCTTCGCCCACGTCGAGGAACAGACGCCGAAGCTGCGGGCCTCGCTCGCCGAGCACGAGGCGCGAGCACGGTCGAACTTCGAGATGATGGTCCTCCGGCGCGACGCCCCGGTCGAGGTCGACTTCGAGTCACTCACCGTGGAGCCGAACGACGCCGAGGTCAAGCGCCTGTTCGATTTCCTCGAGTTCAGAGCGCTGCACGATCGCCTGTACGAGGCACTCGCCACGTTCGGCGCCGGCGCGTCGACGGCGCCGATGGCGTCGACGGGTGAAGTGATCGAGGCTGAGGTCGCCGAGATCGTCGACGTCGATGCTGCGGTCGCATTGATCGCTGCGCAGCCGACGCTCGACGCGATCGCGGCATGGAGCGGCGAACCCGGTCGCAGCGACGTCGGCGGCATCGCGTTCGTCACCGACCCCACGCTCGCCGAGGTCGCGTGGCTGCCCGCCGATGTGGCGCACTCGGCGCAGGTCATCGCCGCCATCGGTGCACACCAGGGTCTGCGCAGCCACAATGCAAAGGCGCTCATGCGCTGGCTGCTCGGACATGGCGGCGACGTCCCGGGCCTGCGACTCGACACGGCGATCGCGGCCTACCTCATCGATCCGGCCGACACCCGGTACGCGCTCCGTGATCTGCTGCTGCGGTACACACCGTTTCAGCTGGCGGACGACTCGGCTGCGGCGTCGGGTCAGCTCGACTTCGACGGCGGTCCCGACCATCGTCAGATCGCGTCGCGAGAAGCGCTGGCCGTGGCGCACCTGTCCGCCGCGCTCGAGGCCGCGTTGGCGCAGCAGGGAATGGACGACCTGTACGCGACGATCGAGAACCCACTCGTCGAGGTGCTGGCCAAGATGGAGCACGTCGGCATCGCTGTCGACGTCGCCGAGCTCACGGCGCTCAACCAGAAGCTCACTGCGGAGGTCGAGCGGCTCGGTGCGGAGTTGCAGCGCGTGGTCGGCCGACCGTTCAACCTCAACTCGCCGGTGCAGTTGCGAGAGATCCTCTACACCGAGCACGGCTTGGCCCCGGGGAAGAAGACCAAGACCGGGTTCTCCACCGACGCGGCCACACTCGAGAAGCTGCGCGACCAGTGGCCCGACTTCATCGATCCGTTGCTCCTCTACCGCGAGGTCGAGAAGCTCCGCGGCACCTACGGCACCGGCCTGTTGGCGGAGGTCGCTCCCGACGGTCGGATCCACGCGACGTTCAACCAGACCGTCGCTCGCACGGGCCGCTTGTCGAGCGACCAGCCCAACCTGCACAACATCCCGGTCCGCAGCGAGGAAGGGCGCCAGTTCCGCAAGGCGTTCGTCCCCGCCACCGGCTGCGAACTGCTGGTGGCGGACTACAACCAGATCGAACTGCGCTGCATCGCCCACCTCGCGCAGGACCCAGGGCTCATCGAGGCCTTCACCAGTGGAACCGACATCCACAACGCAACTGCGGCGCGGGTGTTCGGCGTCGATCCGGGGGCCGTCACGCTCGAGCAACGCTCGAAGGCGAAGATGGTGAGCTACGGGCTCGCCTACGGGATGGAGGCGTACGGGCTCGGACAGCGGCTGGGGATCCCCACGGACGAAGCCACGGTCATCCTCGACGCGTACTTCGTGGCGTTCCCCAACGTGAAGGCGTACATGGAACGGACCGTGACCGAGGCTCGTATGCGCGGCTACACCGAGACGTTGTTCGGTCGCCGTCGACCGATCCCCGAACTCTCGAACAGCAACTTCCGCATCCGCCAGGCGGGTGAGCGGCAGGCGATGAACGCAGGCATCCAAGGGCTCGCCGCCGACATCTTCAAGGTGGCGCTGGTGCGGATCGACCAGGCGCTCGACTCGGCCGAGGTCGAGAGCCGGCTCGTCCTGCAGGTGCACGACGAGGTGCTCGTCGAAGTGCCCACGGGCGAGCGCGACCGGGTCGGCCCCCTGGTGCTCGACATCATGCGTGCCGCCGCCTCGCTCGACGTCCCGCTCGAGGTCAACGTCGCGTGGGGCTCCACCTGGGCCGCCGGCAAGTAGCCCGCACCCCACCCCCTTCGCACCCCACCCCCTTCGCACCCCGCACCCTTCGCACCCCGCACCGCACCGTTCGTGGCCTTGCCGCGCGCCCTTGGGCGCGAAATTGGGCGCGGTTGGCATGGCTTCGCGCCCAAACTGGGGGAGTGGAGCACTGGTTCGAGCCGATCGCCGATCACATGGGGGCCGCGTACCTTCGGTACTCGTTCACGAAGGGGACTCGTCAGGAGGTCGACTTCCTGATGGGAGCGCTCGGACTTGAACCCGGGCAACGAGTGCTCGACGTCGGGTGCGGCCCAGGTCGTCACGCGCACGAACTGGCCCGCCGCGGGTTGGTGGTGCACGGGATCGACATCAGTGAGCGGTTCATCGCCGTGGCTCGCACCGATGCCCCGACGGGCGCCACGTTCGAACGACTCGATGCCCGTGACCTGCACTTCGAGGCGGAATTCGATGCCGTCGTGTGCCTCTGTCAGGGTGCATTCGGACTGATGACCGCGAACGGGGACGATGAACGTGTGCTGGCTGGGATGGCGTCCTCGCTGCGGCCAGGAGGCGTGGTGGCACTCAGCGCGTTCAATGCATACTTCGCCGTCAAGTACTTCGAGGGGGCCACGTTCGATGCCGATTCGGGGGTGAACCACGAGCACACCGAGGTCAGGAACGAGGCCGGCGACGCGCGCGAGGTCGAATTGTGGACCGGCTGCTACACACCTCGCGAGTTGCGGATCCTGTGCCGGCTGGTCGGGCTCGCGGTGGAGTCGATCAGCAGCGTGGAACCGGGTGGTTACGAGAGGGCAACGGCAACGACCGAGACGTCTGAATTCCTGGTGATCGCGCGCCGTAGCTGATGGCGCATCCGAACCGGGCTGATATCCTTCCCCGGTCCGGAATTCGCCGGCACCCTGAGGTTTTGTTCGAAAGCGATTGTCCCTTGTCCGATACCACGACCTCCTCTGCAGTTTCCGGTGCCATGGGCACCTTCGACGAAGAGGGCAACTACACCCCCCGCCAGATCGTCTCCGACGACCTCGGCATGTCATTCGCAGAAGCAATCGCCGGCACCATGGTCGACGTCGAAGACGGCCAACTCGTGCACGGCACGGTGGTGAAGGTCGACAAGGACGAAGTGCTCCTCGACATCGGCTACAAGAGCGAGGGCGTGATCCCCGCCCGCGAGCTCAGCATCCGCAACGACGTGGATCCCCACGAGATCGTCTCGCTCGGTGATTCCGTCGAAGCACTGGTCCTCACCAAGGAGGACAAGGAAGGCCGTCTCGTCCTGTCCAAGAAGCGTGCGCAGTACGAGCGCGCCTGGGGCACGATCGAGAAGATCAAGGAGGCCGAGGGCATGGTCGAGGGTCCGGTGATCGAGGTCGTCAAGGGTGGTCTCATCGTCGACATCGGCCTGCGTGGCTTCCTGCCCGCATCGTTGGTCGAGCTGCGCCGCGTGCGAGATCTCGTGCCATACGTCGG
>JBBQTC010000010.1:0-75391 GCA_038234785.1 Acidimicrobiales bacterium | reverse complement strand
CTCCACGGCGGCACGATCTCGTGCTCTCTGCTGGCGGGCGGCGTCCTGCGGATTGGCGATGAACGCGAGAACGATCGCCACGGGGGCCACGATCGCGGCGAACGCGACGGGTTTGCGGAGCACCCGGAACCTGACGGCGGCGCGTGGTTCGGACACGTCGGCAAGTTCCTTGGCTCGCGAGTGAACCCGCGCCGCGAACTCGTCGTCGTGGTCGGCGAGCTCCAACGACGTGGCGAAGGCGTCACGCGTCTGCAGCCCGCGGTCGGCAGCGCGCGCCACGACGGTGTCGGGAACCTTGCAGAACGCCGCGTACGCGGTGATGCCCAGCAGGGCGGCAAGTACGACGATCACCGCCGCCCGCTCGGCCCACGGCGCGTCGAACCAGCGGCCGACCAGCACCAGCCCGAGGGCGATGAGTGCGACGGCGGGGGCGATCATCTGGGCGGTCGTGAGCGCCCATGCAACACGCAGGCGGCGTCGGACGGCCCGGAACAGGGGAGTGAGGGTGCGATTCATCGTTCGGTCTCCGCGGGTGTGCGCAGCCGGCGGACTGCGAGGGTGGACATCGCCGCGGCCAGCGCGAACCAGGCGGCGGTACCGACGGCCCATGCCGGCAACCCGGTGCGACCGTTGACGATGCGGAACTGCGCGCCGAAGTCGTCCTCCGGGAACCACGCGAACCAGGAGTCGGCGTTCCTCGACTTGGACTCGACGATGAACTTGCGCACCTCGCGCAAGGGGTTGCCGCCGTCGGTGACCACTTCGCCCGCAGTGGCATCGGCGACGATCGAGATCGGATTGACGGCGACGAGCACCGCTGGCGGGTTGCGGGCATCGGTGCCCTTGCTCCCGTCGGCGATGGCCAGGGTCAGGTAGAGCAACGGGCCGACCAGGACGAGCAGCGCGGTGAATCCGTACGACAGCAAGGTCGCCGTCTGCACCCGCTTGGTGATGGTGCTCAACGAGGCGATCATCGTCGTCAGCAAGAAGGCGACGACGCAGATGATTCCGAGCCCTTTGGCGCCATCGATCACGCGGATCCCGCCGAGGAGGTACGCGACCATCATCACGGGCAGCGACGCCACCAGCAGCAGCACCAGGAAGCTCATGCCGGCGAGGACCTTGCCGACGAGGATGCTGCGCGGCCGCAGCAACGTCACCTGCAGGGGTAGCAAGGTCTGCCGCTCGCGCTCACCGGCGATCGCTCCCGCGGTGAGACCAGGCACGAAGAACAGCACCAGCAGCAGCATGACGAGCAGGACGTACTCGAAGATGTCGCGTCCCATGCGGGTCTGGCGCGACAGGTCGAGATCGATCTGGCCGGTGCTGGTGGTGCCCTGGTACACGAGGTACACCGTGAGGATCAGCATCGCGAGGAAGACGCCGATGACGACGAAGGCCCGTCCCGTACGCATTCGCTCGCGCAGCTCGCGGCTGAGCACCGGGTTCATCATTGCACGACCCCTTCGGTGATGGTCATGAACAGCTGCTCCAACCCGCCCGATTCCTCCACGAACTCGACCACCTCGCGACCATCGTCGACCAGGAGTCGACGCAGGAGCCCGGTCTGTCCGGCGTCGTCGTGCACCGTGAACGTCTCGGTGCTGTGATCTGCGAAGCGCACCCGGATCGTGCGGGCACCACCGAGTTGCGAAAGGATCTGGCGCGGCGGCCCGGAAGCGAGCAGCTTGCCGGCCTCCATGATCGCGATGTCGGTGCACATCTCCTCCAACTCGGCGAGGATGTGCGAGGAGATGACGATGGTCTTGCCCATCGCATTGAGCGAACGCAACAGTTCCCGCAGCTCTACTCTCGCCCGCGGATCGAGGCCGCTCGCCGGCTCGTCGAGGATCAACAGCTCCGGGTCGTGGACCAACGCGCGGGCGAGACTCAGCCGTTGCTTCATCCCTCGCGACAGCGAGTTCACCATGGCGGTGCGCTTCACGCCGAGGTCGACCAGTTCCAGCAGCCCATCGACGAGGGTCGGCCATTCGGAGCGGTGGATGCCGTACGACGCGGCGAAGAACTCGAGGTACTCGTCGACGCGGAGGTTGTCGTACACCCCGAGATTGTCGGGCATGTACCCCATCCGGCGGCGAACGGTCCTCGGCTTCTTCGAGGGGTCGGCACCCATCACGGTGATCCGCCCGGTCGTCGGTCGCAGCAGGCTCGCCATCATCGCGAAGGTGGTGCTCTTGCCGGCTCCATTCGGGCCGATGAGGCCGAACACGGAACCTTTCGGGACCACCAGGTCGAGCTGGTTCACCGCCACCAGGCCGCCATATCGTTTGGTCAGTTGCTGTGCATGGACCGCCACGTCGTTGCGGGGGAGCAGCGTGTCCGCGAAGCCGGTGTCCGGATCCTGGCCGTCGGTGGGCTCGATCTCGATGATCTCGATGTCGCTCACGCCGTGTCCTTCGGGGTCGCGCCGCGAACGACGGGGATCGCGTCGCTGAAGAACTGTCCGTTGTTGGCGATCCGCAGCATCACCACACCCTGTTGGACGAAGTTGGGCGGGATGGTGATCAGTCGCTTGATCGCGCTCGTCGGCACCCAGGCCGAGCCGTTCCACATGTCGATGGAATCGATCCCGACCGGAAGGGACACGACGAGCCGTTTGCCGAGCTGCGTCTCGGGAGGGAGCAGGTATCGGTACACCGAATCGGCGGTGCCGTTCCCGAACTGGGTGAACGGTGAGCGCACGGACGAGGTGCGGACGCTCGCCGCGGGCAGCGGGCCTGTCCCCGGCTCGATCCGGGCGAGTTCGGTGACGACGGCGACCGATGTGAGGCCCCCGGACATCGAAGCCTCGCTGGGCCGCTCGTCGGTCCACCCCGCGACCCGCACGAGTCCGCTGGGATACATCACTCGACTGGTGCTGGCGTTGGTCCAGATGCCGTACTCGGCGAGGTCTGCAGGATCGTGGCCCGGCCGATCCACCGACTTCCAGACTCGATCCGCCAGGCTGAACCCCTGGGGGAGCGAGTCGGCGCGGAGGCTGAACGGTGCGCTGGCACCCGGGGCCAGGGACCCGATCAGCTGGGCCCCACCGGGCGCGAACACTGCGACTTGCGTCAGGGTGATCGGGCCTTCGTTGGTGACGGTCCCGACGACGGAGGCGCCATCGACATGGGCGACCGCGCGGAGGCCCGAATCGGTGGTGGGGCCGGCGAGGGTGGCCGTCGCGACCTGGCCGGCTTCCAGCCGGACCTTGACCTGCGTCGCGTCGCTCGTGGGAATCACCTGCGGAGCAACGGTGATGGAGAACTCAGCGAAACCGAACATCGTGGTCAGTTCACTTTCGCTCTGCCAACCCGCCGGCAACGTGGCGCTCGCCGTCCCGCCGTTGCGGCTGAAGGTCAGCAGGCTCAACATCCCGTCGCCGCCGCCCGGGTAGCCGTCGACGTAGAGCGTCGCTGAAGGCTTGCCCGCCGACCGCCACTGATCGCCGAACACGAGGACACCACCGGCCGTCAGGGCGGCCAGCAACGGAATGGCGATCCAGGCGAGGGTGAGCCGGCGCGACGCCTTCAACACCAGGAACAGGACCACCGACACGACGAACCAATAGACGACGAGGGGAACGAGCAACGGGAGCATCGACGGCAACTTGACCCCGGCTCGACGAGCGAGGTCCTGCTGCACGGTCCCCAGCTGCTCGCCGCCGAAGAACTGATTGTTCTCGGTGCTGGACATGGCCGACGGCTGGACGATGCTCGCCCACTGGCCCGCGGTGGCCGCGCCGTTCAGCAGGCGAACCTCGCCGCGACCGGCCAAGGAGTAGCCAGCAGCACCCGGTCGCCACTCGGCAGGGAGCGTGGACAGGTCGCCGGAGTCGTCGAGCAGCAGCCGACCTCCGCGATTGAGCCAGCCCAACAGCGCCGCCCGCGGTGCCGGTTGCAGCGACCCGAGGTCGGCGCTGGTGGCGGCGATGGTGTCGAAGACGTCGAGCGCGGCGGTGCCCAGCGCCATCTGCTCGAGCGAGAGCTCAGCGAGCTGAGCCTTGCCCGTGTCCGTCGCGAGGTTGGTCTGCTCGGGCAGTTCGCCGACTCTCGTCACCAGGGCCGGCAGCACGCCGACGAGCTCGACCTGCTCGGCGACCTTCATCGGGACCGATCGCCTCACCGACAGCTCGCCGTCGCGGTACAGCCGTACGTCCAGGGCCGAGCCGTCGAGACCCGTGGGCACCACCAGCAGGAACGTCTTCGACGTGCCACCGGCGACCTGCACCTCTCGAGTCACTCGGGCCCCGGTCTGGGTGACCACGTCGATGCGCCCGTCGAGGAGGTCATCGCTCGTGACGGTGGCGGCGACGACCACGTGGTCGCCGGGGTCGAACCACCCGCGGAGGCCCGCGGCGACCTCGAACTTCGGTTCGGCTGCAGCGACTCGGGCCCCGAACGAACCGAACGGCGAGATCGACACCAGCGCGATGGCGGCCGCGATCACCGCCAGGGCATGGCGCAACGAGGCGCGAGGGACAGGCGATTTCGCCGAAAGGATCCTCATAGTCGGCCGCAGTGGCTGCCAGTCTGACGCACGACGCCTCCGTTCGGTTCCCTCAGTTCTTCATCAGTCGCCGTACAGCGCGAACAACTCGCCGATGGCCTTGGCCTGGCCACCGGTGGTCGACGACATCACAGCGATGGGCAACACGCCGACCGCTGCCCAGGCGTCGAATCGTTCGCGCACGGCGCCGGCCGAGCCGCTGATGGTGCAGTCGTCGATCCATGCGTCGGTCATCAGCTCCGGCAACCGGTCGCGGTCGCCGGCCGCCAGCGTCTCCTCGATCGCGACCATCTCCTCCTCGTAGCCGGCCTGCTTCCAGTAGTTGCGGTAGTTCGGAAGCGTCACGTAGCCCGTCAACGTGCGGCGGTGCACCGCGCGCGCGGCCGCGATGTCGGGGTCGATGACGGTCGGCACCATGTTCGCCATGAAGAACGTGTCGCGACGGTCGGCAGGGATCCGGGCAGCCTGCGTCGGCATGTGGCGCAGGGACGCGTTCGCCCAGATCGCACCGTCGGCCTGCACGACGGCGACGTCGAGCATCTTGTTGCGCAGCGTCGCCAGATAGATGGGAGGGAGCTCGCCCGCCGGACGCTGCGCAGCTCGGATCGCCTCGACGTACTGGCGCATGTCGCTGAGCGGTCGGCCGGTGTCGATGCCGAGCCGTTGCATCGCGGGCTCATGGCTGACCCCGAGACCCAGACGGAAGCGGCCACCGCTGACCTCGAACAGGTGACCCGCCGTGATCGCGACCTCGGTGGGGTGCGAGTGGTAGATCGGTTGGATGCTGGTCCAGAACGGGATCCGTTGCGTCACGTGAGCGATCGAGCCGCACAGCGCAAGGTTGCCGTGGACCCCCGGACTGGCCAATCCTGCGAAGCCGCGACGGTCGGCTTCGGCCGCCAGTTCGAGGATGGCGTTTCGCTTGCCCGGTACGCCGATGACGCTGAGCGCTGGGAGCCCGGTGGGTTCGCCGAGTGAGGAGGCGGTCATCGCGGCGACGTTACACGTGGGCGCCTGCCATCGGCGGCGCCGTCGTCAGCTAGCGTGCCGCCGATGCCGGGCAACCAACGCACGCTGCGAGTGGGCATCGTCAGCCCGTACAGCCTGTCGCTGCCAGGAGGGGTTCAGGCCCAGGTCATGGGGCTCGCACGCGAGCTCCGTCGAATGGGCATCGAGGCGCGCGTCCTGGGGCCGTGCGACGGCCCACCTCCCGCAACGTTCGTGACGCCGCTGGGCAACAGCCTGCCGACCGCGGCGAACGGGTCCATGGCGCCGCTCGCCCCGGATCCGGCTGCGGCGTTGCGCACCATGCGGGTGCTGTTCGAGGAACAATTCGACGTGCTGCACCTGCACGAGCCGTTCGCGCCAGGGCCGACCATGACCGCCATGCTCTTGCATCCGTCGCCGGTCGTCGGCACCTTTCACGCGGCCGGGGAGAGCGCCAGCTACAAGTACCTCGCGACGCCGATCAAGGCCGCGGCCAAGAACCTCGCCCACCGGGTGGCCGTGTCGAAGGACGCTCAGGCGCTCGTGGAGGAAGGCATCGGCGGCGAGTACGAGGTGCTCTTCAACGGCGTCGAGCTCGACACGTACCGCGCCGCGCCGCCCTGGCCCACCGACGGTCCGACCATCTTCTTCTGCGGCCGTCACGAGGAACGCAAGGGCCTCGACGTGCTGTTGGCCGCGATGCGCGAACTCGGTCCCGAGGTTCGGCTGTGGATCGGCAGCAACGGTCCTGACACGGCTCGCCTGCAGGCTGCCACCGCCGCCGACGACCGGATTCTCTGGCTCGGACGGCTCAGCGACGAGGAGAAGATCTCGCGCCTGCGCGGTGCGGACGTGTTCTGCGCCCCGTCCCTGCACGGGGAGTCCTTCGGGGTCGTCCTCATCGAGGCGATGGCCGCCAGTACGTGCATCGTCGCCAGTGCGCTCGACGGGTACCGCAACGTGGCGACCGCCGACGTCGACGCCCTCCTCGTGGAGCCGGGCGATGCGGGTGAACTCGCCGTGGCGCTGTCGAAAGCGCTGACCGATCAGGCGCTGTCGTCGCAGCTCACGGCAGCCGGCAACCGCCGCGCCGACGACTTTTCGATGGTCACCCTCGCCCAACGCTACGCGCAGATCTATCGTGCCGCCGCTCGCCCGGAGACCGAGCCGCGCCCGATGTCGCCGTGGCCCCTGTCCCCGCGCCAGCGTCGACGCGCCCGTATGATGGGCTGATCAGGTGCCGTTCGCGGCGCCCCGACCCATTCGGAGTCCCTCATGGTGTGGATCATCGTTCTGGCGGTGGTGGTGTTGCTCGCGCTCTACCTCGTTGCCAAGTACAACGGCCTCGTCCGAAGCAGGAACCAGGTCGACAACGCCTGGTCGCAGATCGACGTGCAGCTCAAGCGCCGAATCGATCTCATCCCCAACCTCGTCGAGACGGTCAAGGCCTACGCGGCGCACGAGAAGAGCACGCTCGAAGCCGTCATCAACGCCCGCAACGCGGCGATCGCCGCTCCCAACACGCCGGCCAGTCAGGCTGCCGCCGACAACCAGATCACGGGGGCGTTGCGCCAACTGTTCGCCCTCGGCGAGGCCTACCCCGACCTCAAGGCCAACCAGAACTTCCTCGCTCTGCAGGAGGAGCTCACCGCCACCGAGGGCCGCGTGGCCTATGCCCGCCAGTTCTACAACGACAGCGTCCTGGGCTTCAACAACAAGATCCAGGCCTTTCCGGCCGTGCTGATCGCTGGCATGCTGAAGTTCGAGAAGCGCGAGTACTTCGAGGCCGA
The DNA here is from genome assembly GCA_038234785.1 of Acidimicrobiales bacterium. Classification (GTDB taxonomy): domain Bacteria; phylum Actinomycetota; class Acidimicrobiia; order Acidimicrobiales; family Ilumatobacteraceae; genus UBA668. The sequence continues at coordinate 68,105 of JBBQTC010000010.1, read as the reverse complement.
CCCCGCCGCTCGCGAAGTCCCGAAGGTGCAGTTCTGAACGTCCCATGTTCGAACTGATCCGTAGCAACAAACGCCGCAGCATCGCGCTCATCGCCGGTTTCGTCGTCATCCTCAGCCTGGTGGGTGCGGCCGTCGGCGTGCTCCTCGGCTACGGCCCGCAGGGCACCATCATCGCGTTGGTGATCTCTGGAGCGATGGCCTTCGTGTCGTACTGGAAATCGGATGCCGTGGCGCTTGCCGTCAGCCGGGCCAAGCCCGCCGACCCGGTGCAGTACCAGCGCCTCCACAACCTCGTCGAGGGACTGTGCATCGCCAGCGGCCTTCCCAAACCTCGGGTGTACATCGTCGACGACCCTGCACCGAACGCCTTCGCCACCGGCCGCAACCCCAAGCACGCAGCCATCGCGGTCACCACCGGCCTGCTGGAGAAGATGAACCGGGTCGAGCTCGAAGGTGTCGTCGCTCACGAGCTGTCCCACATCCGCAACTACGACATCCTGGTCAGCACGCTGGCGGTCACGCTGGTGGGCGCGGTTGCGCTCCTCACCAACTTCGCGGTCCGGGCGATGTGGTGGAACGGCGGCCGGGTGAACCGCAGTGGTGATCGCAACGGCGGCCAGAACCCGTTGGCCATCGTCGGGTTCGTGCTGTTGATCTTCGCCCCCTTCGTCGCCAAGGCCATGCAGGCTGCGGTGAGCCGCAAGCGCGAGACGCTGGCCGACGTCTCCGCGTGCCAGATGACGCGCTACCCGCCCGGGCTCATCTCGGCACTCGAGAAGCTCCGCGACGACACCACCGTCACCCACTCGGCCAGTGCCGCGACCGCTCACATGTGGATCGAACAGCCGATGTCCGGTGTCGGCGACAAGGGGAAGATGGGGATGTGGAACAAGATGTTCGACACCCACCCGCCGCTCGAGGAGCGGATCGCGCTGCTGAGGGAGCTGTGACCCGGTCTCGGGGCGCCACCTCTTCCCGAGTTGTCATGGTCGCCGTGTTGGCGGCCTCGGTGCTCGGATGCAGCAGCAGCGGGTCCACCGCATCGACCGCCACGGGCGCGGGCGACACGGCTGCGTCCTCGACGACGTCAGCTCCCCTCGATACCGCACCGGGCACGACTGCGGAACCGACCACCACCACGGTCGCTTCCGGACCCGTCTACCCACTGACCGGGTTGCCGGTCACGGATCCGGTCGCCGCGGCGCGACCCGCCCTCGTGGTCAAGATCGACAACAACTCGGCGGCCCGTCCCCAGAGCGGTCTCAACGAGGCCGACATCGTCTTCGAGGAGATCGTCGAGGTCCAGACGCGGTTCGCCGCGGTCTTCCAGAGTCATGGTGCAGATCCGGTCGGACCGATCAGGTCCGGCCGTACCCAGGACATCGCTCTGCTCGGCTCCTTCGATAGGCCGTTGTTCACCTGGAGCGGGGGCAACAAGAACGTCACCAAGGCCATCGAGACCAGCGACCTCGTCAGCCTGAGTGCCCAGAGGAGCACCGCCTACGCCGGCGGCGGCTTCTTCCGCAGTGGCGACCGCAAGTCGCCGCACAACCTCTACGCGCAGACCTCCAAGCTGTGGACCCTCGCCCCGTCGGATGCGGCGCCGCCGCCGCCGCAGTTCGAATACCGGCCGCCCGAAGAGCAGCCCGGAGGTGAGCCGGCCATCGGCGCGCGCGGCGACATGGATGGGCTGAAAGTTGGCTGGACCTACGACGCGGCGACGGGGCTGTACGCCCGCACGAGCTCCGGTGTGGCGCACGGCGACGCGCTGTCCGGGCAGGTCACCACGGCCAACGTGGTGGTGATGAGCGTCGTGTACCGCCCGAGTGCGGCCGACGCCCGCAGTCCCGAAGCGCAGACCATCGGCTCGGGCGACGTGATGGTGTTCACCGGTGGTGCCGTCGTCCACGGCACCTGGACTCGCGCCGACAGGCTCTCACCGGTTGTGCTCACCGACTCCTCCGGGGCAACGATCGCCCTCACTCCGGGCCGGACGTGGATCGAACTGGCCCGCGCCGACACCTTCACCGCGCAGGGCTGAGACCGCCGGGTGGCATCGCCACCCGATTTGCCTGAGGCGCCGCACCGTCGCCAGCGATACGCTGGCGGGCATGAGTGAGCAGCCGTCAGCAGCGCGCGCCACCGGCACCGTCCAGGTGAAGCGGGGTCTCGCCGAGATGTTGAAGGGTGGCGTCATCATGGACGTCGTCACCCCCGAGCAGGCCAAGATCGCCGAGGACGCCGGCGCATGCGCCGTCATGGCGCTCGAGCGAGTGCCCGCCGACATCCGTCGCGACGGTGGTGTCGCTCGCATGAGCGACCCGGAGATGATCGAGGGCATCAAGGCCACCGTCACCATCCCGGTGATGGCCAAGGCCCGCATCGGCCACTTCGTCGAGGCGCAGATCCTCCAAGCACTCGGGGTCGACTACGTCGACGAGAGCGAAGTGCTCACCCCGGCCGACGAGACCCACCACATCGACAAGTTCGCATTCACCGTGCCCTTCGTCTGTGGCGCCACCAACCTCGGTGAGGCGCTGCGGCGCATCAGTGAGGGTGCGTGCATGATCCGCTCCAAGGGCGAGGCCGGCACGGGCAACATCGTCGAAGCTGTCCGTCACCTGCGCAACATCCTCGGCGACATCCGCAAGATCACCCAGGCCGATTCGGCCGAGCTGTTCCAGTGGGCCAAGCAGCTCCAGGCTCCGCTCCCGCTCGTGCAGGAGATCGCCGAGACCGGTCGTCTGCAGGTGCCGTTGTTCTGCGCCGGTGGCATCGCCACTCCGGCCGACGCTGCGCTCGCCATGCAGTTGGGCGCCGAGGCCGTGTTCGTCGGGTCGGGCATCTTCAAGAGCGATGATCCGGCACCGCGTGCCAAGGCGATCGTCGAGGCCACCACCCACTTCCGTGATGCGCACATCCTCGCCAAGGTGAGTCGCGGGCTGGGCGCGCCGATGACGGGCATCGCGATGGACGAGATCAACCAGCGTTACGCCGAGCGCGGTTGGTGATGCCCGCCCACGTCGGTCCGGAGCCCCCAGGTGGATCTCACCGTCGGGGTCCTCGCGCTGCAGGGCGCGTTCGCTGCCCACGAGGCCGCGCTCACTGAGGTCGGCGCGTCCACGCGCCAGGTTCGCACCCCCGCCGATCTGACCGCGGTCGACGCACTGGTCATGCCGGGGGGCGAGAGCACGACGATGTCGATGCTCCTCGAATCGTCGGGACTGTTCGACGCCATCGCAGCGCGACTCGCCGACGACATGTCGGTGCTCGGCACCTGCGCGGGAATGATCCTGCTGGCCACCGAGGTCCTCGACGGTCGAGCCGACCAACGCAGCTTCGGCGCCATCGACCTGGCGGTGCGCCGCAACGGGTACGGCCGTCAGGTCGACAGCTTCGAGACCGACATCCACGTCGACGGCGAGTCGCTGCCGTTCCACGCGGTCTTCATCCGCGCCCCCAAGGTCGAGTCCGTCGGTCACGACGTCGAGGTGCTCGCCACTCACGAGGGCGTCCCGGTACTGGCGCGCCAGGGCAGCGTGATGGTGGCATCGTTCCATCCCGAACTCGCCGGCGACGCACGTCTGCACCGGATGTTCCTGCAACACAACGCAATCAGGAGGGGTTAGGCCATGTCAGGCCATTCCAAGTGGGCAACCATCAAGCACAAGAAGGGCGCAGCCGACAAGGCACGGGCGAAGGTCTTCAACAAGATCGCCCGTCTGCTGGAGGTCGCCGCCCGTGAAGGCGGCGCGGATCCGACGTCGAACGCACCGTTGCGCACGGTGGTGCTCAAGGCGAAGGCCGCCCAGATGACCAACGACGCGATCGACCGCGCGATCAAGCGTGGCGCGGGCCTCGTCGACGGTGGGAACTACGAGACGCTCACCTACGAGGGCTATGCGCCCGGCGGTGTCGCGTTGCTCGTCGACGTCCTTACCGACAACCGCAATCGCTCGGGCTCCGACGTCCGCAACATCTTCTCCAAGCTCGGTGGCTCGCTCGCCGAGCCCGGTGCGGTCGGTTGGCAGTTCAGCCGCCGCGGCGTGGTGCTCGTCCAAGGCGGTGACGAGGACTCGGTGATGCTCGCCGCGATCGAGGCCGGTGCCGACGACGTGGCGGCCGACGGCGATGGGGTGTGGCGGGTTTCCTCCGAGCCGTCGCTGGTCTACGAAGTGCGCGATGCGCTGCAGGCTGCGGGGCTCGAGGTCGTGTCGGCGGAGAGCACCATGGTGTCGAGCATGACGGTCGAGGTGACCGACGCCGAGGATGCACGTAAGATCCTGCGCATCATGGATGCCCTCGAGGACCTCGACGATGTACAGGACGTGTACAGCAACTTCGACATCAGTGACGAGCTGATGGAGGCGGTCAGCGCGTGAGCGTCTCCGTCGGCGACCAGGCCCCTGCCTTCACCTTGCCGGGCACGGGCGGCACGGAAGTGTCGCTGTCACAGTTCCTCGGCCGCCCCGTCGTGCTCGTGTTCTACCCGGGCGACGACACGCCGGTGTGCACCAAGCAGCTCAACAGCTACAACGACGACCTCGCCCAGTTCGACGCGCTCGACGCGACCGTCATCGCCATCTCGGCGCAGAGCATCGACAGCCACGAGAAGTTCGCCGGCAAGCACGGCTTCAAGTTTCCGCTGCTCGCTGACACCGACAAGGCGGTTGCCGCGGCGTACGGCACCCTCGGCCCGATCGGTTTCCCGCGGCGCAGCGTCTTCATCATCGACGCGCACGGCGTGATCCGCTACGCGCACCGCGCCATCGCCGGACTCACGTTCCGCCCCGTCGGCGAGCTCATCGACGTGCTGCTCAGCCTGCCCCGCTGAGCACGTCGCTCACGCACGGCAGGTTGCCCCCGCACGCGCTCGTCGAGAACTCCCCGGTGAGCAGGAACGTGAACGCCTGCTGGAGCACGCGCGGCTCGTCGGAGCCTGCGCCATGGGGATCCTTGCCGAACTCGGGTTCCGTGGGTGGCAGGTTCACCGGTGGGGGAGCAGGGGTGCCGAAGTCCCAGACCACCATGATCGCCGCGGTCGGCGACGTCGGGTCGAGCGCGCCGATGCCCCACTGTGGGTCCACGTCGTTGCTGCGCCCGGCCGTCAGCGCCGGTTCGTAGACCGTCGCGCCGAGCGTTCGGGCGAGGATGTCGGTGCTCACGTTGCTCACCTGGTGATCACCGAACGCCTGCACCAGCAGCACCTGCTTGGCATCGATGCCGGGATAGGGGCCGCTCGTCAGGTGCTGGGCATAGCCGTCGTTCTCGCCCCGGTCCCAGAGCAACTGGATGAGTTGCAGACCCAGTAGTCGGTCGATGGGGTCGGTGTACGCGACGTCGAAGATCCTCTGGAACTGCGGCCAGTCGCTGCTGCGTGGTAGGAGCAACGAATAGTCGATTCCTGGGACACCGAGCACGACTCGGTGCCACTCCGAACTGACGGCGCTCGCCGCTCCGCCCAAGATGCCGCCCTGGCTGTTGCCCACGAACACCGTGTTGCCCACGTCGATCAGCGGTGTGCCGTCGGCCGCCTGGAACGCGGGTGAGGATGCGAAGCCTGCCGCCGAGTTCAGCAGCCGGCCGAGGAACTGCTGAGCGAGCAGGCCCTGCTGCATCCGGTCGGCCTGGCGGTTGAACAGCGACAGGTCGGCGAGGATCGTCGCCAAGTACCCGATGTCGTCACTGCTCATGCCGATCTCGTCGGTCGCGCAGGCCGTTGCGAGATTGGATTGAGGCGCGAAGGACAGCGCGTCGACCTCGTGACGTGTACCGAGGAGACCGTGGCCGTAAACGATCGACGGATGGGCGCCGGTGGCGGTGAGCGGCACGAGACAGTGGAACGAGGCGGTCACCGTCGGCGCGGCCGAGTTCCGCTCTGGCATCCCGTCCGCGCCGAGTACGAACTTGCTGCCGGGTCCGGCGTCGAGGTCGAGGTAGTTGGGGATGTCGTACTCGCCGTCGATCGTTCGCACGTTGCCGGAGTCCGTCTGGCTGGTGACACGGAAGGCTGGTGCGCCATCGGTCGCGAGAGAGGCGTACGCATCGTCGCGGATGTGCAGCATGCGTCCGCTGAGACTCTCGGTGCTGGCAACGGTGAAGTCCCACGCAAGGTAGAGGTCGTCGATGGCCACGCCCGCGTCGGACAACGAGCCGAGCACGTCACCGAGGTGACGTGCGCGTTCGAGCGGCTCCGGTGTTCCGTCGATGGCCGCTTGGAACGCAGGCGACCTGGGGATGTCGGCACCGGCCGCGTCCTTCATGGCTCGCAATGCGACCTCGATGTGGTGGCCCTCGGGGAGGCTGATCGCGGGATGAACCATGAGGACCTGCTGGCCGGGCGGTGCAGGTGCGTCGAGTTCAGCCCAGTACGGGATTCGTTCGCCGGTGCCGGTGTCGAGCAGCACGATCGGTGCATCGTCCGCGAGCGAGGCGCCGATGTCGGTGCTCGGCGCAATGCCCGTGCGGATCACGTCGAGGCCCGGCGCGAAGGCGAGGATCGCGGACCCGGGGGAGAAGCCGTCGGCCAGGTTCTGATCCGTGACGTCGATCGGGACGCCGTCGACGTTCTTGGGAGTGCTGTCGGGGTGGAGATCGAGTCGTCGGCCCGTGGCCGTGGACGGGTCAGGCACCGTGAATGCGTCGTTCGGCCAGGGCAGCAGGCACCCCTGCTCGTCGAGGGGGTCGCAGCGGAGCGAGTCGGTGAGGATCGCATCCTGCGGCGCGGTGGTGGTCGGACCGGATTCGGTTGTCGGCGAGGTGGAGACGGCCGCCGTGTCGTCGCTGCCCTCGCCCCCGCTGGTGTCGCTGCAGCCCGCGACGAGCAGGGTGGCGGCGAGCAACAACGGAAGAGCGCGGCGGGGCATGCACGTACGCTGCCACATCGGCTGTGACGCGACCCGACCGATCCACGGCGACGGGCGCCGCATCGGCTAGCCTCGTACGCGTGTTCGTGCGTGAGGGTACCATCGTGCTGGGAATCGATCCGGGTCTCACCCGTTGCGGTTACGCCGTGCTGCAGTCGATCGGGAACGTCACCACGCCGCTCGCGCTGGGTGTCATTCGCACGCCACCGTCCTCGCCCCTGCCGCAGCGCCTCGCCGAATTGCAGCGCGAGCTCGTCCTGCTGCTCACTCAGTACCGGCCCCACGCCGTCGCCGTCGAGCAGGTCTTCTTCCAGACCAACGTCCGCACGGCGATGAGCGTCGGCCAGGCCAGCGGGCTCGCGTTGGCGGAAGCCGCCGCAGCCGGGTGCGACGTGATGCAGTTCACGCCCAACCAGGTCAAGGACTCCGTCGCCGGCTGGGGCGGTGCCGACAAGGCACAGGTGCAGCGGATGGTGCAAGCACGGCTCGGGCTGGCCACGCCGCCCAAACCCGCCGATGCCGCCGACGCCGCAGCGCTCGCGCTCTGCTACCTCGCCGCCGCGCCCATGCGCCGCCGCGTGCAGGCGGCGATCGGGCGATGATCGGATCATTGCGAGGCACGGTGCTCGAGCGCACCGACGAGGGTACGGTGCTCCTCGAGGTCGGCGGCGTCGGCTATCTGGTCTCGGTGACGCCGCGAGCGCTCGCCGAACTCGAACCCGGGTCGCCCGCGTTCCTCTACGTGCACCACCACATCCGCGAGGACACCCAGACCCTGTTCGGGTTCCTGCACCGCGACGAACGTGCCACGTTCCAGGTGCTCATCAACACCCACGGGATCGGGCCGGCGCTCGCGTTGGCGATCCTCGCCACACACTCGCCGTCGGCGCTCGTCGACATCGTTGCCACCACCGATCTCGGCGCCCTCACCCTCGTCCCCGGGGTCGGGAAGAAGACCGCCGAGCGGCTGCTGATCGAGTTGCGCAACCGGCTCAACCTGCCGATGCTCGACCCGGTACCGGTGGGCGGTGGCGGCGGCGGTAGTACCGCGATCGGCGACGTGCGCGAAGCCCTCGCCGGCCTCGGGTACGCCCCGGAGGAGATCCGCGACGCCCTTCGAGAGCTCCCGTCCACGGCCGACGCAGCCACCTTGTTGCGCGACGCGCTGAAACTGTTGGGAGCCAAGCGTGCGTGACGAATTCCTGGATCCAGCGCCCGTCACAGAGCACGAGGAGGCCGACGAGGTCGGGCTGCGCCCGAAGCGGCTCAGCGAGTTCGTCGGGCAGGGCGAGCTCAAGGAACACCTCGGCATCGTCCTCGAGGCCGCAAAGATGCGGGGTCAGGCGGCCGACCACCTGTTGCTCGCCGGTCCGCCGGGTCTCGGCAAGACCAGCATGGCCGGCATCGTCGCCGCCGAGATGGGTGTGCACCTGCTGATCACCTCAGGTCCGGCCCTCGAGCGAGCCGGCGACCTGGCGGCGATCCTCACCAAGCTCGAGGACGGCGACGTGCTGTTCATCGACGAGATCCACCGGCTGTCGCGAGCGGTGGAGGAGATCCTCTATCCGGCGATGGAGGACTTCCAGCTCGACATCGTCGTCGGCAAAGGTCCGGCCGCATCGAGCATCCGCCTGTCGTTGCCCCGGTTCACGCTCGTCGGCGCCACCACTCGTACGGGCATGATCACCGGTCCACTGCGCGATCGCTTTGGCCTCGTCGCCCGCCTCGACTACTACGCCGACGACGAGCTCGAGTCCATCGTGCGCCGCGCCGCCGGCATCCTGAAGGTGCAGATCTCACCCGAGGGTGCGTGGGAGATCGCTCGCCGCTCGCGTGGCACGCCGCGCATCGCCAACCGACTGTTGCGGCGCGTGCGCGACTTCGCCGAAGTGCGCGGCGACGGCACCGTCACCGAGGCCACCGCCCGCGAGGGACTGCGCGTCTTCGGCGTCGACGAGCGCGGCCTCGACAAGGTCGACCGAGCGATCCTCAACGCGATCTGCAAGCAGTTCGCCGGCGGTCCGGTCGGACTCAGCACGCTGGCGATTAGTGTCGGCGAGCAGCCCGAGACGGTCGAGGACATGTACGAGCCGTTCCTGATCCAGCAGGGCATGCTCGCCCGCACACCGCGCGGTCGCGTTGCGATGCCTGTCGCCTATGAGCACATCGGTCTCACGCCGCCGAGCGCCGATCGCCCGCCGCCACTGTTCGGGTGACGGTGAATCAGGCTGCCGGCAGGTACAGGCTCAGGAACGCCATGGTCTTGGACCACGCTGCTGTGGCGGCGGACTCGTTCCAGAACATCTCGCTCTCGTGGTTGTCGAACGCGTGGCCAGCGGTCTCGACGTTGAGCACGAAGCCCTCGCGACCGGCGATCGCGGCCCCCACCTGTTCGACGCCCTCGTTGGGGATGAACGCGTCCTGGTTGCCGAAGTGGAACAGCGTCGGGCAGTTGACCTGATCGATCATGCCGAGCATGGATGGCACGCCGGATCCGTAGTAGCTCACGCAACACGCGGGGCCGGCGTTCGCGGCAACGGCCCAGGCGAGCGTGCCACCCAGGCAGAAACCCATCACACCGGAGGGCTCGCCGATGCCGGGCTGTGTGTCGAGGTGGGCGAGCGCGCTCACGCAGTCGCCGACGGCGGTGGGGAAGTCGAGCTGCTGGACCATCGCCATGCTGTCGGTGAGGCCCGCTTGGTCGTGGCCGGCCTCCCAGTGGGGGGCGAATCGCCAGAACACGTCGGGCGCGCCGACGAGATAGCCGGCGTCGGCCAGTCGCTCGGCGACCGCGCGGATGTACGGCCCGACACCGAAGATCTCCTGGATCAGCAGCACGGCGGCCGTCGGCGCGGTCGCCGGGGTCCAGATGTGCATGTCCATCGCGCCGGCATCGCCGCACGCCACGTGATCGGTTCGCAAGGTCGTCATCCGGTCATCGTGACACACGGCCACCGGTGCCCCTAGCCTTGTGCACGCCATGAGCGACGCAACCGAGCACCACGACGACGTCCGCGACGAACTGCCCCACGATCTCGACGTGGCGGGCGCTGCGGGCCCCTACGAGTTTCCCGACAACAGCCGTCGTCGCAAGCCGGCCGTGCTCTACGCGATCATCGCCGCGGTGTGTCTCGCATTGTGGCTGACCAGCATGGATTCGTCGCCGCTGGTCAACGACGGGTTCCTCTGGGCCGCGATCCTGCTGGCCGTCGTGGCGCTGTTCTCGTTCACGTCCGGATGGCGGATGCGGGTCGACGAGCGCCAGGCGCTCGTCGCCGCTCAGGGTGCCGTCGCGTTCCCGGTCGGTCACGCGTCGGCGCAACAGGTGTGGCGCGGCGTGCGCAGTCGCCCGACGTGGCGCGTGCTGGTCTACTCCGAGGAGGACCCGCCCCGCCGCCGTGGTCTGGTGCTCGTCGATGCCATCGACGGGTCCGTGAAGGAACACCTCGTCCAGGACAACCCCCTCGAGGACTGGGACGTCTGATCCGTCGGCTTCTGGGTCGACATCTTCCCGGACATGCTCTTGGGCAGGGATCTTCCCGGATTCCGGGAAGATCCCTGCCCAGTTGCGGGCCGGAGTCGGGGGCGTCAGCCCTCTGTGAGGCCTTCGACGTGGCGCACCAGGCGGCCAAGGTCGAGGGCGATCGAGCGCAAGCCCTCCAGCGTTACGTCGTCCCAGTCGTCGGCGTGGCGCGCCGCGATGGCGTCGGCGATGGATTCCGGCTCGGCCGACGTGCCCAGCAGACGTCCGGCAGCTTCGAGCTGTGAGCGACACTCTGCGGTCGCGCTCGCCGTCGTCTCTGCGGGCGCTTCGCCTTGCGCTTCGTGAAGTCGGCGGGTGAACGAACGGAAGGCGACAGCGAGATCGTCGGGGGAGGAGTTGCTCATGAGCTCATGATCGCACCTCGGGCCAGCGGATGCGGAGCCCCCCGCTGGGCCGAAGTCGGGCTAGCCTGGGACCGATGTTCGACGGAAAGTTCCGTACTCCGGTCGACAAGGCCGTGAAACCGCTGGGGAACGGCCTCCGTCGCACCGGTCTCACTCCCGATCACCTGACGGTGATCGGCCTGCTGGTCGCAGTCGGCGCCGCGGTGGCCATCGGCGCCGGGTGGCTCCGTCTCGGCCTCGTGCTCGTGGTGCTCGCGGCACTTCCCGACCTCCTCGATGGCGCCCTGGCCAAGGCCTCGAACACCTCCAGCCAGCGAGGAGCCTTCTTCGATTCGACGATCGACCGGTTCGCCGATGCGCTGTTGTTCGGTGGCGTGGCATGGCACTTCGCCGCAGGTCAGCACTACGACAACGACCCTCGTCTCGCCGTGCTGCCGTTCGCGGTGATGGCACTCAGCTCGGTCATCAGCTACATGCGGGCCAAGGCCGAGTCCCTCGGGCTGGACGCCAAGGGTGGGCTGATGGAGCGGGCGGAGCGGATCATCGCACTCTGCCTCGGTCTGTTGTTCCCGGTGCTGCTGCTCCCCATCCTCTGGGTGATGCTCGTGCTCACCGCGATCACGGCCGTGCAGCGATTCGCCAAGGTGTGGAAGCAGGCTGCGGTCGCGCCCGTCACCGCGGCGAAGATCGAGATGCGACGGAGCCGGCGTCAGACGCGCCGAGTGGTTCGCACGGAGCGCCGCCACACCCGCATCGCCCGGGCCGGTCGCACCACTCGACGGGACTGACCCCGACGGTGTCGGAACCTTCACCTCGCCAGCGCGCCAGCGACGCCGCCACCGTCGGCGCTTACCGACTCGGATCGCTCGCGGCCAGGTTGATGCCAGGACCCGTCGCCAATGCGGCAGCAAGTTCCCTCGGCTTCGGCGCCAGCTTCTCCAGTCCCGCTCGTCGCGAGATGATCGAACGGCACATCCGCCGGGTGAACCCTGCCCTGCGGGGCGCGTCGCTCAGGGTTGCGGTGCAGCAGGCGTTCGACAGCTACGCCCGCTACTACATGGAGAGCTTTCGGCTTCCGAACCTGTCGAAGCGAACCGTCGATCGAGCGTTCACCGTCGACGGGTTCGGCCACATCACCGCAGCGCTCGAACTCGGGAACGGCTGCATCTTTGCCCTGCCGCACATGGGCGGGTGGGAGTGGGCCGGCCGTTGGATGACCGATCAGGGCTACAAGCTGACCGTGGTGGTCGAGGCGCTCGAGCCCCCGGAACTGTTCGAGTGGTTCTCCGATCTGCGCAAGGAGTTGGGCATGACCGTTGTGCCCACCGGCCCCAAGGCCGGGCCGGCCGTGTTGCGCGCGCTTCGCGACAACGAAATCGTGTGCCTGCTCTGCGATCGCGACATCGAACGCAACGGTGTCGAGGTCGAGTTCTTCGGGGAGCGCACGACGCTGCCCGCAGGGCCCGCCACGCTCGGGTTGCGAGTCGGCTCCCCGATCCTTCCGGTCGGCTGCTACTACACGTCCGCCTACAACGGGCATCATGCACTGGTGCGTCCCCCGTTGACGGCCGTGCGCCAAGGTGGCGGGCTGCGCGACGACGTGGCTCGCATCACGCAGGTGCTCGCCCGTGAACTCGAGTTCCTCATCCGCCGGGCCCCCGAGCAGTGGCATTTGTTCCAGCCCAACTGGCCCAGCGACCCCGGCTACTAGTCATCGCAGCGTGAGGCATCGCCTCTGCGCGAAGTTGACTTCCCAGACGGACCTGGCCCGCGAACGAGTAGTGCCGATCGAAACTCGTGCCACCAGGGTTGTCTGTGTCCCTCGCTGACTTCCGTGCGCTCGTGGTCAGCGTGGGACACAAACGGTCGGTCGGCGAATCACTGCCATACGGCGGATGGACGCAGGTGCAGCCGCCGATCTGGTCGCTGGACAGAGTCCGGTGGTTCAGGCAGAGTGAGCGGGTGGTGGCTTCCCTCCTCGAGCGACCCAGCGACGTCGTGTCGTCCTCGGCGTTGCGGTCTCCTCGCGTCGTGTGGTTCGCGATGGCCGTCGTGCTCGTGTCGGCGGTGGTTGTGTGGTGGTTCGCCGGTGGCACGTCCATTCGCAGGCCGCAAGGAAACCTCGTCGGCGTCGCGGTGCAGAGCGGCGAGGAGGCATCCTTCGGATTCGCTCTGTCTGCTGACGGCAGCGATGCGCAGCTTCGGAGCGTGAATGCGCGGGTCACGCCGGACGCCACCGTGGAGTGGTCCGTGTATCAGGGCACGGGGGGCACAGGATTCGGCACATGGCACGGGCCACTCGCCCCGACCTGGCCGGTGGTGCCGGTCGACGGCGCTCGTGTGAGCGAGGACGAGACGCGTGCCACATGGGTGATCGCCACCGTGCGATCGACGACACCCGGTGTGTACCGGGTGTCGAACATCACCGCCACATATCAGTCCGGATGGCGGACAAGGGACGAGGACAGCGGGTTTGTCGGCTGTCTGCTGGTCGCGCCCGCGGACCGGTCGACCGACGAGTTGAGAGCGAGCGACGATCCGCTGTGGCAGGAGTACGAGGCCTGCTCGACGGCGGCCACGGTACCTAGCTGACGACACGCCGGCTCGGAACGACCGTCGACGGACCGAATCGCGTGTACGCGCTCGGCCAACGGGACAGCCTTCGCTCGGGTGGGATCACTCGCGCGGCCAAGTGCGGTTCGTGCTCAGCCACGAGGTGGCGAAGTCAACGACGTCCCGGGAGCGCATGAGAAGTCCCGTACCACCGCCGATCGAACCGGTGCGCTGGAGTCCGGTGAGGGCGAATGCGTCACCGATCTGGTCGAAGTCGCCGGCGTCGTCCACGAGGTCCGGATAGGCCACCCATTCCCGTCGACCGCTCACCACGACTGGCGACCAGTTGGTGGTCGTCGCCGCGTCGGGCGGCGCAGCGCGGCGCTCGGCGAGGTGTAACGACGTGTTGTTCGAGTGCGTCACCCCGAGCAGGAGGATGTGCCCGTCGAGATCGTACAAACGTGCCTGTGGCGACGATTCCCCGAGTCCATGCGCCAACTCGTGGCCCATGGTGAGCCGGTGCGCGTCCGGACCGACGGCCGCGGCGGAGACCGTGGGATGCGAGCTCCGTCGCAACCCCGGCACATGGCGGAAGCACTCGACGATCGAACCCATGTGAGAAGTCGGGGTGAGCGCCAGGTCGTACACCGGCATCTCGTCGCGAATCGGCTTCCACCAGTGCTCCGGTACCGGCGGATGTTGCCACGCGGCCGGGTCGGACAACTCGCTGGAGTGGGTCGGCATCATCACCGTGCCCTGCGGACCGACGGCATCGAGAAGGGCCGCGACAACCGCTCGAGCGCCGCCGGCAACCCAGCCGAGGCGGGACAACGACGAGTGGACCATCAGCACCATCCCGGCATGGACGCCGAGCGCTCGCAGGTCGGTCGCCAGCGATCCAACCGTGGAAGGAACGGCCGTGCCAGTGATCACCTCCGACTCACGGCTCATTTCCACAGGCTACGACGATGCGGCGGTGCCGCGAGTCGGTGCCGCGAGTCGGTGCCGCGGGTCGGACAGCTGTAGCGAAATGTGCATGCGACTGCGCAGCCATGCATGCGAGTGTGGACAGCACCATGAGCGACGCCCGACTCATCCTCACCTGCGGTTGCCAGGCGTGGGCAAGACCACACTGCACGGCAGTTGGCCGCGAACCGGTCGGCCGTGCGTCTCACGAAGGATGAATGGATGTGGGCGCTCGGCTCCAGCCCCTGGGACGCAGCGACTCAGGAGAAGATCGAACGCAAACTCTGGCTCCTCGCCCAGGAAATCCTGCGCCTCGGACTGAGCGTCGTGCTCGACTTCGGGCTCTGGGCGCGAATCGAGCGAGACACCTTTCGATCTGCGGCTCGCGATCTTGATGTCGCGGTCGAACTGCACCCTGGAGCAGAGCGGCCTCCTCGTAGCGATGCTGTCATTGCTCACGACTGGCCTGGGGGCGCCGATCTCGACGCTCACGGGCGACGTCGGTCGGCGGGCTATGGTGAGTCCCGATGCCGATCGAACAGCGCGATGGGTTCCGCCTCTGGGAAGGCGGACCGGTGCCCAATGGTTCTGACGGCATCACCCTCGGATCGTTGGTGATCGTTCGTGAGGGCAAGGCCACGCCGTATCTGCTCCGCCACGAGCTCGTCCACGTCCGACAGTGGCGTCGCTATGGAGTCGCCGGATTCTCGGCCCGCTACATCGGCAGTTACCTGCTGTGGCGTCTGCGTCGCAAGGGGCACCGGGGTGCCTACCTGCGCATCCCGATGGAGATCGAAGCCGATTGGGTGGCTCGTCGTTCGCTGGCGACCGCCGTTCGTGGCGACCTCATCGAGCGCGTCGCCTCCTGACCTGACGACCTCGCCGCCGAGGTTGTCGCTGCACATCTGGCCGATATGGTCCGACTCGACTTCCCCCAGTCGTTCGTGACCCGGGCTCGTTTGCCCGATTCGCCGGGGAGGTCGAGTGTCGGATCTGCCGGATCGTCCCGTGCCGCCTCGCTCGCCGGCCGAGCGGGCGCAGGCTTGGGTGCAATGGGTGGGCATCGGCCGCGTCGTCAGTGCGGCTGCGGTGGTGTTGGCCGTCCTCGCCGGCGCGTACTGGCTGGTCCGCCCACCCGCGGCGACGACCGAGTCGAAACTGCCCTTCGCCACGGCGTCAACGGCGAGCAATGTCAGTGCGAGTCCCTCGACATCCACGACCACGGTGAGCAGTTCCGAGGTGGTGGTCCACGTCGCCGGCGCAGTGGTGACCAGCGGCGTCTACCGACTCGTGGGCGGATCCCGCGTCGTCGACGCCGTTCAGGCAGCCGGAGGTCTCGCTGACGATGCGGCTCCCGATGCGGTCAACCTCGCGGCAGTCCTCATCGATGGTCAGCGCATCTACGTGCCCAGAATCGGCGAGGCGGTTCCCGTCGTGCCTGCGATCGTCGGCGGCACCGAGCCGCCGGCCGGCCCCATCAACATCAACTCGGCCACCGCTGACCAGCTCGACGCACTGCCCGGCGTGGGTCCTGCCACCGCGGCGGCCATCGTCGCCTATCGCGAGCAGCACGGCCCGTTCAGCTCGGTGGAGAGCCTCGCCGACGTGCGCGGTATCGGCCCGGCGAAGATCGAGGCCCTTCAGGGATTGGTGACGGTGTGAACGTCAAATCAGAGCTCGTCCGAGCACGAGATCGGCGGCGATCAGCGCGCCGACTACTCCGAGCCAGACACCACCGGCCAGCCAGAAGTACTCGCGCCAGAAGTCGCGCCAACTCGCCACTGGCGAGGCCGTTGCGCGGCGAGCGGCGACGATGCTCACCAGCAGCCACAGGATCGCGCTCCCGGCGAGAGAGACCACCCAGACCTGCGATCCGGTGCTCAGGGGCACGCCGGCCACCAGGAGCACGGGCGCCGCAAGAATCGCCAGCACGAAGCTCAGCACCCCGCGGGCCGTCGACGAGTTGTCGCGCACCAGCCACCAGGCCAGCGCGCCCATCGCCATCGGGATCGCCACACCGGCGATCGGCCCCAGCCGACGCAGCCGCGACCGGTAGGCGCGCGGACCCTGCGGCACCGGTCGGAGGTCGAAGGGGGCGGGCTGCATGAAGAGAGCGTACGGCGCGTCGGAGCAGCCGAGATGGCACCATCTCGCCGATGGGTCAGTGCTCGTCGTCGCGATCTCGCTCGTGCTCGGCGTCTGGGTCGGTCCGACTGTGGTGCTCGCATGGTGTGCCGTCACCACTGCGGTACACCGACGCTGGCTGATCCTGGCGCTGTGTCTCGCGATCGGATTGATCGGCTCCGCCGACGGGCGACACGCGTGGGCACAAGCCCATCCACGCACGCTCGGTCCCTACGAGGGATGGGTCGTGGTGACGACCGATCCCGCCATCTTCGGGGCGGGGACGCGCCTCACCGTCGAGATCGAGGGCGAGCGTTTCGACGCCTGGTTGTACGGCGGCAAGCGAGCCCGCATCCTGGACCACCAGGCGGGCGACGCCGTCTGGCTGAGCGGTGTCCGTCGGTCGAGTACCGGCTCGGTGCGTCGTGCGCAGGTGCGCCATGTCGTCGGGCGCTTCGATGTCGAGGTCCTCGGCGACGTCGTCGACGGCAACGCGCTTTCGCGGGCCGACAATCGGGTTCGGTCGGCGCTGCGCTCGAGTGCGGGCACAGCGATGGCCGATGCCGACGCGGCACTCTTCACGGGGCTCGTGATCGGCGACGACATTCGCCAGCCCTTGTGGATGGTCGACGACTTCCGTGCCGCGGGGCTGTCTCATCTCACGGCCGTTTCCGGTCAGAACGTGGCCTTTGTGTTGGCCGGTGCGTTCCCGCTGCTGCGTCGCCTGCGCCCTTGGGCGCGCTGGCTCGCAACCGTCGGCCTCATCGTCTGGTTCATGGCGCTCACCCGCTTCGAGCCTTCCGTGCTCCGTGCCGGGGTGATGGCCATCCTCGCCGCCACTGCGTTCGTGCTCGGCCACCAACCCCGCCCCGCTCGACTCGTGGCGTTGGCCGTCATCGTGCTGGTCCTGGCGGATCCGCTCCTCGTATGGTCCGTCGGTTTCTGGCTCTCGGTGAGTGCGACGCTCGGGGTGTGCGTCGTCGGTACGTGGTTGGCCGTCCGGTTGCCTGGGCCGCAGTGGTTTCGCGTCGGGCTCGGTGTCACGCTCGGGGCGCAGGTCGGCGTCGCCTTGCCGAGCGCACTCGTGTTCCATCGTCTGCCGCTCGTCTCGATTCCGGCCAACCTCGCCGCCGTCCCGGTCGCGGGCTTCGTCATGCTGTACGGGCTGCCTGCGGGTCTCGCCGCGGCGATGCTGCCTCGCCCGTTGGTCCTCGTCGTCATGCTCCCGGCGTCGGTGGGAACCCGCTGGGTGTCCGCCGTGGCCCAGGTGGCTGCGGCCATCGAACCGGCTCCGCGCTGGTCGATCTGCGGCTGGGCACTGACGTCGGCCCTGCTCGCGTGGTGGATCCGGCATCACTCGCGCCACCGGGGGCCCGGTGTGCCAATCTGAGAGATCCATGAGCGCCTACCTCATCACCGGCGACGACGAGTCGCTCGTCCTCTCGGCCATCGGTGACCTCGTGCGCAAGCTCGTCGGCGACGGCGATCGCACGATGATGGTCGACGACTTCGATTCCGACGAGTTCGAGCTGCGTGCGGTGGTCGACGCCGCCCAGACGCCTCCCTTCCTCACCGACCGGCGGATCGTCGTGGCTCGTGGCATGGGTCGGTTCACCGCCGACGATGTGGCACCGATCGTCGCCTACCTGGGCGACCCGCTGCCGTCCACGGAACTGGTGCTGGTCGCGGGCGGTGGGCGGATGCCCAAGGCCCTCACCGACGCGGTGAAGAAGTCGGGCGCGACCACCCTCGAGACCTCGCCGCCCACCCGTGCCCGGGAGCGGGCAGGCTGGTTCGAGGACCAGATCAGGGCGGCCGGACTCAAACTGGAGCCGCAGGCCGCACAGGTCCTCACTGAATGGCTCGGCGAAGACGCCGGACGGCTGCAGGGCATCCTCGAGACGCTGAACGCCACCTACGGCAACGCCACGAAGCTCACCGCAGCCGAGGTCACGCCATTCCTCGGCGACGCCGGAGGAGTGCCGCCGTGGGACCTCACCGATGCGATCGACAAGGGCGACACCACCCGTGCCCTACGCCTGCTGCACCGGATGATGCGCGCCGGTGAACGTCACCCGCTGCAGGTCATGTCGATCCTCCATGCCCACTACGCGAAGTTGCTCTCACTCGACGGTGCCGATGCCCGCGACGAGGTGTCGGCGGCCGCGGCCATGGGCATCAAGCCAGGATTTCCGGCCCGAAAGGCACTCGACCAGTACCGCAAGCTCGGCGGCGGAGGCACCAACCGGGCGATCGGGCTCCTGGCCCAGGCCGACCTCGATCTCCGCGGCGCGAAGGAATGGCCAGAAGAACTCGTGATGGAGGTGCTCGTCGCCCGGCTGAGCCGGTTGGGCGGGGGAGTCCGCCGCTAGACGCGAACGAGCCCGGGCGTGTGCCCGGGCTCGTTCCAGATCGTTGGTCGGCGTGGTCAGCCGGCAGTGGTGGTGGCGTTGAGCTTCTTCATCAGGCGGCTCTTGCGGCGAGCGGCCTGGTTCTTGTGGATCACGCCCTTCGCGGCGGCCATGTCGAGACGCTTGACGGCGAGGCGCAGTGCCTCTTCGCTCTGCTCGGTGTTCGCAGCATTGGTCGCGTTCTTGACGCGGGTCTTGAGCTCGCTCTTCACGGCCTTGTTGCGCTCGGCGCGCTTCGCGTTCGTGAGAATGCGCTTCTTCTGACTCTTGATGTTCGCCACGGACGTACCCTCTTGGAGATCGAAATCGACGTTAAATCGGCTGGGCAAGGCTAACAGCCACCCGGGCTGGGCCCCAACCTCGTGCACCACTCCGATCCGGAGTCCGCCGGTAGGATCGAGCGACTTCCCATGGACCTCGACCGCATCCGCAACTTCTCGATCATTGCCCACATCGACCACGGCAAGAGCACGCTGAGCGACCGCATTCTCGAGATCACCCACACCGTCGAGTTGCGCGACATGCGCGCCCAGTACCTCGACTCGATGGACCTCGAACGCGAACGGGGCATCACCATCAAGGCCCAGAACGTCCGGGTCGACTGGAAGGGTCACACGCTGCACCTCATCGACACGCCAGGACACGTCGACTTCGGGTACGAGGTCAGCCGCAGCCTGGCGGCGTGCGAGGGCGTGGTCCTGGTGGTGGACGCCGCCCAGGGCATCGAGGCCCAGACGCTCGCCAACTGCTACCTGGCACTGGAGCACGACCTCGAGATCGTGGCTGCGCTGAACAAGATCGATCTGCCCGCCGCCGATCCCGATCGCTACGCGATGGAGATCGAGACCGTGCTGGGCATTCGTGCCGAGGACATCCTGCGCATCTCGGCCAAGACCGGGATCGGCGTCGACGGGCTGCTCGACGCGGTGATCGAGCGGATTCCTGCCCCCAAGGGTGACGCCGATGCCCCGCTGCAGGCACTCATCTTCGACTCGCAGTACGACCAGTACCGCGGCGTGGTGTCCAGCATCCGGGTGATGAACGGGCGGATCAACAACGGCGACAAGTTGCTGTTCATGCAGGCCGGCACCCAGCAGGAGACCGTCGAGATCGGTGTCCGCCGCCCCGGTCCCACGCCCGTGCCCCAACTCGGACCGGGCGAGGTCGGGTACCTCATCGCCGGCATCAAGGACGTCGGCCAGGCTCGTAGCGGCGAGACGGTCACAACGTTCCACCACGGAGCCACCGATGCCCTGCACGGGTACCGAGACCCCAAGCCGATGGTGTTCTGCGGGTTGTTCCCCATCGATGGCGACGACTTCGAGCTGTTGCGCGAGAGCTTGGAGAAGCTGAAGCTCAACGACGCCAGCATCACCTATGCGCCCGAATCGTCCGGTGCCCTCGGGTTCGGATTCCGCTGCGGATTCCTCGGGCTACTGCACATGGAGATCGTCAAGGAGCGGCTCGAGCGAGAGTTCAACCTGGCGCTCATCGCCACCGCTCCGAGCGTCGAGTACCGGGTCCACAAGACGAACGGCGACGTCGAGTTGTGCGATAACCCGGCCGACCTCCCCATGCCGCAGAGCATCGACTTCATCGAGGAGCCGTACTTCCGGGTCAGCATCATCACCCCGAAGGACTACACCGGCACGCTGATGGACCTCTGTCAGACCCGGCGCGGCGAGATGACCAAGCTCGAGTACCTGTCACCCGAGCGGGTCGAACTGCACTACCAGATCCCCCTGGCCGAGGTCGTCGTCGACTTCTTCGACCAGATGAAGAGCCGCACCCAGGGGTACGCCAGTCTCGACTACGAGCTCAGCGGCTACCAGCGCAGCAACCTGGTGCGTGTCGACCTGTTGCTCAACGGGCTGCCGGCCGACGCCTTCAGCACGATCGTGCACCGCGACAAGGCCTTTGCCTATGGGAACCGCATGTGCGAGAAGCTCAAGGAGCTCATCCCGCGGCAGATGTTCGATGTGCCGATCCAGGCCGCGATCGGCGGCAAGATCATCGCCCGCGAGACCGTGAAGGCCAAGCGCAAGGACGTGCTCGCCAAGTGCTACGGCGGCGACATCACCCGCAAGCGCAAGCTGCTCGAGAAGCAGAAGGAAGGCAAGAAGAAGATGAAGTCGATCGGTCGCGTGGAGGTCCCCGGCGACGTCTTCATCTCCGCACTCAAGCTCGACGACTGAGCAGCGAGCGCGGCCGTCAGCCCTTGGCGTCGGCCCAGGAGTGGATGACACTCGCGTCGGCGACGAACCTCACGCCGGCGGCCGGGTTCCAACGGTGGGCGGCCTCCTGCAAGCAGTCGTCGAGCAGACGAACGGCCGCCGCTGAGTGTTCCTCGGGCACGTGGAGCAGCAACTCGTCGTGCAGACACAGCACGATGCGCGCCCCGAGCGGGATCGCACGAGCCCGGACCGTCACCGCCCAGACCTTGAAGAGCTCGGCCGCCGCTCCCTGGACCATTGCGTTGCGGGCGTATCTGCCTCGGGCCGCCGCGGCGGCGGCGTAGTCGGCCCCTTCGCGGATCTCACCCATTCGGATCAGGCGGCCCCCGTACGTCCGCAGCTCGCGGCCGTCCTCGCCCGCCCGCGCGGCCTCGTTGAGGTACTGGATGGCGATCGGGTAGCCGGACTCCATGCCACGCAGTGCCTGCCCGGCAGTCCCGCTGGTCTGGCCGTACATCGCAGCCAGCACGGCCACCTTGGCCACGGACCGCTCCACGCCGAGACGGCTGGCGACGGGTGCATAGAGGTCATCGTCCTGTGTGGCCGCGCGCAGCGCCGGGTCGCCCGAGATCGCCGCGAGGACCCGCGGTTCGATTTGGCCGAGGTCGGCGCGCACGAAGACGTGTCCGGGATCGGCGACGACGATCGGTCGCAGTTCCGTCGGCATGTTGTGGAGGCCGGCCCCTGCCGTCATCCGCCCGGCTGCACCGTCGCTGCTGCTCCACTCGCCACGGAGGCGACCATCGGGCCCGACGTGCTCGGCGAGCCACGTGTGGCCGAACGTGGTGGCGATGCGCTCCGCTTTGCGCCACTGCAGCAACGCGTCGATGGCGGGGTGCACGTTGCGCATCGACTCCAGCCGCCAGGCTCGGGTGTCCGGCACATCGATGCCGAGCCGACGCAGCATCGACTTCACGTCGGCCGGGTTGCGCAGGTCGATCCCGCTGCCCGGTGGAAGGTGCCTCAGCACGTCGGCGTCGCGCTCGCGCCGTCCTTCGACGACCTCGGCCTCGTTGGCCGGCCGTGGCCCCACGATGGAGGTGACCAGCGCCTCGGCCGCCCGCCGGTCGACAGGAAGCCCGTCGGCGGCGAGTTCGGCACACAGTAGTTCCGCCGCCGATTCCGATCGCGCGGTCGCCTCGGGATCGCCGGCGACGAGTCCGCTCGCGCGGAGATCGCGAAGCCGCTCGACCTGCAGCACTGCGGCCGCGGTCGCGGTCCGTGCCCATTCCGCCGCCGCTCTCGCGTCGTTGGACCACCCGCCCGCCAACCACTCGGGTCGCAGGTAGCCGTCCGGGCGAACGGCGACGTTGGGGTCGCCCTCGTCGCCGCCGGCGCCCATGAGATCCAGCTGGCCCATCACCGGCAGCCGGTCGCGATCGAGTCCGTGCAACGTCGTCCACACTCGGGCCGGATCTGCCCGCCAGCCTCCGAAGAGCAGGCGGTGCACGACCGACACGTCCCAGCACGTGGCGATTCGCAATCCGTTGGCGACCAGGACTGCCGCGGTGTCGCCCGACCAGCACACCCACCGCGGTCGGACTGCATCGTCGGCCTCGGCGAGACCGGCGATGAGATCGGACATCGGGCTCTCGAAGCCGACGACGTTCCCGGCGAACGCCAGTCCGACGACGCCCTTCGCTCCGACCGCGATGCCCACCATGGCGCCGCGGCCGACCCCCGCATCGCGCAGGACGGCGGTGACCGTCCGGGGATCGAGGTGGTGGCTGGCCATCGCTCCATCCTGGCCGATGGACGGTAGAAACTACGACGATGTCGCAGTCCCAGATGTTCAGCTCGTTGCGTCACCGCAACGCGCGGCTGTTCTTCCTCGGTCTGCTCGTCAGCAACGTCGGCACGTGGATGCAACTCACCGCGACCTCGCTGGTCGTCTACGAACTGACGGGCAACGCCACCGACACCGGCATCAACCTGCTCTGCCAGTTCCTACCGATGCTCGTGCTCGGCAGCTGGGCCGGCGCCGTCGCCGACCGACGCAACAAGCGCCGTATGGCGCTACTCACCCAGGGCCTGCAGGCGGTACAGGCCCTCACGCTGGGCATCCTCACGCTCGGCGGCTGGACCAACCTCGCCGTGTTCTACTCGCTCTCGCTCGTGCTGGGCACCATCGGTGCGTTCGACAACCCCGCCCGCCGCGGTTTCGTGATCGAACTGGTCGAGCCGCACGAGATCAGCAACGCGATCTCGCTGAACACGGCGGTGATGACCGGATCGCGCATCGTCGGTCCGGCGCTGGCCGCCTTTCTCAAGGGGCCGCTGGGCGCAGGGTGGTTGTTCATCCTCAACGGGGTGTCGTTCGTGGCCATCATGTGGCCGTTGCTGGCCATCGACAAGTCACAGCTCCAGCCCGTCGTCGCGGCCAAGCGTGGAGGCACGCCGGTGCGAGACGCGCTGCGCTACATCCAACGCGACCGCCGCCTGCTCGTGGTGTTCGTGGTCTTCACCGTCGTCGGCACGTTCGCGTTCAACTACAGCGTGTCGCTGCTCAAGATCAGCGACGTCCGCTTCGGCGATCGCCGATGGTTCGGCATCCTGCTTGCTTCCACCGGCGTCGGCAGCCTGATCGGGTCGCTCCTCACCGCCGCGAGGATGCGCGTCACGACTCGTTGGTTCTTCGGGAACGGCTGGTTGCTCGGCGTGAGTGGGCTGGCGCTGAGCTGGGCACCGAACCCGTGGGTCGCGATCCTGGTGAGCGTTCCGGTCGGCATGGGGGGTGCCGCGTTCATCGCCGGACAGAACGCGATCGCCCAGCAGGAGGCCCCGCCCGACATGCGCGGCCGACTCCTGGCGCTCGGTGCAGTGGCGTTCCTGGGCAGCACTCCGATCGGTTCCCCGATCACCGGCTGGGTGGCCGACAACGTCGGCGCCGAGTGGAGCCTCGCCTACGGCAGCATCATCGCCCTGGTTGCGGTCACGGTCGGGTTCGTGCTGCGGTACCGGTCAACTCGCGGTGACGTTCCATCCCACCAGCACGAGATGTCCGCGGTGCAGGTTGATGGCGGCGACCGAGGCGGTGTCGTTCCAGAGTCCGCTCCCGGCTGAGGCGGGCATTCCCAGCAGCCTCACCGTGAGGATGCGGCTGAGATGCCCGTGGGTGAAGGCCACGACGCAGCGGCCGGCCGCGGTGCGTTCGAGCTTGGCGACGAACGCGT
Source organism: Acidimicrobiales bacterium (assembly GCA_038234785.1). Taxonomy (GTDB): domain Bacteria; phylum Actinomycetota; class Acidimicrobiia; order Acidimicrobiales; family Ilumatobacteraceae; genus UBA668. The sequence continues at coordinate 43,890 of JBBQTC010000010.1, read as the reverse complement.
CGCAGCGGGCGGACACCTGCTGCATGCTCTCGCCGCCGGGACAGCCCGTCGTGAACAGGTTCCAGTCGGGGTCCCGTTCGAGGATCTGCGACGTGGTGAGCCCTTCGTAGGCGCCGTAGTCGACCTCCATCAGCGCCTCCACCTCTTCGGCCGGGTGGTCGGGCATGGCCAGCTCTGCCGTGCGCGCCGCCCGTTGCAGTGGGCTCGTGTACACGACGGGGTCGGCGCCGTCGAGGTAGTGGTGAATCACCCTCGACGCCTCGCATGCCTGCTCGACACCCAGGTCGTTGAGAGCGAGGTCGGTGCGGCCCGTGTGCTGCCCACTGACGGACCACTCGGTGGCGCCGTGACGCACCAGCAGGATGAGGGAGGGTGTCGTGGACGCAGGATGTGGCACGAACGGGAAGGGTAGGCGACACTCGTCTCGACATGCGTCCTCCCGTCATCATGTGGTTCCGCCGAGACCTGCGCCTGACCGACCTTCCGGCGTTGCACGCCGCCGCCGCAGACGGTGCACCCGTCGTCCCCCTGTTCGTGGTGGATCCCGCCTTCGCTCGGTCGGGCGCTCCTCGTCGTGCGTTCATGGCTGCGGCATTGCGGTCGCTCGACGACGCAATGGGCGGAGTCCTCGTCCACCGACACGGACCGCCCGAGAGCGTGGTGCCGGCCGTCGCCGCGGAGGTCGGCGCGACGGTCGTTCACGTGAGTCGTGACTTCGGGCCGTACGGCCGGCGACGCGACGCAGTCGTGGCCGAGGCCCTGCGATCCGCAGGAGTTCATCTGATCGGGACCGGCTCGCCGTACGCCGTTGGGCCGGGCACGGTGGTGAAGCCCGACGGAACGCCCTACAAGGTGTTCACGCCGTTCTCGAAGGCGTGGCGGGCGCACGGGTGGGCCGAGCCGTTGGGCGTACCGGACGTGTCGTGGCGGGGAGCTCCCGAGGTGTCCCGCGACGGCCCACCCGAGGATCCGTCTGCCGGCGCGCTCGCTGCCTGGCCGGCCGCCACCGAAGCAGCTGCCCTCGACCGTTGGGACACGGTCCTTCCCCTGCTCGACGGCTATGCCGAACATCGGGACCTCCCCGCGATCGACGGCACATCGCGGCTCTCCGCGGCGTTGCGGTGGGGCCTGATCCATCCCCGGCAGATGCTGTCCGACCTCGGACCTGAGCGCGGCCACGTGGTGTTCGGCAACGAGCTCGGATGGCGCGAGTTCTACGCGGATGTGCTGTTCGCGGCGCCGGACTCGGCGTGGCGCAACCTCGACCGGCGGATGGACGCGATGCCGGTGGACACGGACTCGGACGCATCGGCCCGCTTCGATCGTTGGGCCGCCGGTCGGACAGGCTTCCCGATCATCGACGCCGGCATGCGTCAGCTGGCGACGACGGGCTGGATGCACAATCGGGTACGGATGTTGACCGCGAGTTTTCTCGTCAAGGACCTCCACCTCCCCTGGCAGTGGGGCGCGCGCCACTTCATGCGCCATCTCGTCGACGGCGACCTCGCCTCGAACCAGCACGGCTGGCAGTGGGCGGCGGGTACCGGGACTGACGCGGCGCCGTACTTCCGGATCTTCAACCCGACGACGCAGGCGCGCCGATTCGACGCCGATGGTGACTACGTGCGCGAATGGGTGCCCGAGCTACGACGGATCGACGGGGGAGCGGTGCACGAACCGGGGGCCAGTCGTCCCGACGATTATCCGCCGCCGATGGTCGACCACGGCCGCGAACGCGAGGACGCGCTCGCGCGGTACAAGCTCGTGACCGCTGGCAGTCGATAACCTGGACTGCCAACCCGTCCCGGTTGCTCGAGGAGCCAGATGCTCGACGAACGCAAGACCGCCATCCTGAGAGTCGTCGTCCAGGAATACATCACCACGGGCCAGCCCGTGGGGTCGACGCACATCGCCAACGCGCCGGGCGTGCAGGTGAGCTCGGCGACGGTGCGCAACGAGATGGCGGTGCTCGAGCAGGAGGGCTACCTCGCCCAGCCGCACACCTCGGCGGGCCGCATCCCGACCGACAAGGGCTATCGGTTCTATGTCGACCACATGGCGACCCCGGGCCGGCTCGAGCCGGTCGCCCAGCAACGAGTCGGCCAGTTCTTCGACACGGCGCACGGTCGGCTCGAAGAACTGCTGCACCAGACCACCAACCTGCTCGCCCAGGTCACCCAGCACGCGGCGCTCGTCGTCGGGCCTCGTGCGGAGACCGCCGTGGTGCGGACGGTGCAGGTGGTGTCCCTGTCGGGTCGCCACGCCACCGTCGTGGCCGTGCTCAGCAACGGGGCCGTGGAGAACGAGGTGGTCGAACTGCCGAGTGAGACGTCGGATCTTCGTCTGGCAGGGGTCACCGCCCACCTACAGGCACACATGGTCGGCAGCCCGTTGGATGCAACGATCACCGTGCCGCCCACCGGCGATCGCGAACTCGACGCGGTGTGCAACCTCGCCCGCGCCGCGCTCGGTGGTTCGCATGACGAATCGGTGTTCGTCGGTGGTGCAGCGTCGATGGCGCACGCATTCGATGCTGTCGACACCGTCCGCTCCGTGCTTCGTACCCTGGAGCAGCAGTATGTGATGGTGTCGCTCGTGCGTGACATCCTGGACCGGGGCCTCTCGGTCGCCATCGGCGCCGAGCACGGGGTTGAGCCGCTCGCGGCCTGTTCCGTGGTCGTCAGACCGGTGGTGGTCGATGGCGAGCAGGTCGGTACCGTCGGCGTGCTCGGCCCGACCCGGATGAACTACCCGCAGGCGCTCGCCACCGTCGAAGCGGTCAGCGATCGACTGGGCCGACGACTCAGTGAGGGCGGCAACCTCAGTGGCTGATTACTACGAACTGCTCGGTGTGTCGCGATCTGCGAACGCCGACGAGATGAAGAAGGCGTACCGCAAGCTCGCCCGCGAACTGCACCCCGATGCGAACCCCGACGATCCCGCTGCCGAGGATCGTTTCAAGCAGGTGGCTCGTGCATACGAGGTGCTCAGCGACCCTGATCAGCGGGCCCGCTACGACCGTTTCGGCGAGCAGGGGGTGGGTGGCGCCGCCCAGAACTCCAGCGACATGTTCGGTGGTGGCGGCGGACTCGGTGACCTCTTCGATGCCTTCTTCGGCGGGGGCAGCCCCTTCGGTGGTTCGCGCGGGCCTGTAGGCCCGCCTCGCGGTCAGGACCTCGAGGTCGTCGCCGACATCAGCTTCGAACAGGCCGTCTTCGGTGCCACCGTTCCGGTCAGCGTGCGCACTGCGTTGCGGTGCGAGGAGTGTCACGGCAGCGGTGCCGGCGCAGGAACGAAGCCGGTCACGTGCAGCGAGTGCAACGGCCGCGGCCAGGTGCAGCGGGTCCGCCAGAGCATGCTCGGGCAGATGGTCACCTCGTCGGCCTGCCCCAAGTGCGGCGGACTCGGTCAGGTGATCGTCACGCCGTGTGCGGCATGCAACGGTGACGGGCGGGTCATCACCGAGAAGGTGTACCAGGTAGACGTTCCCGCCGGCGTCGACAACGGCTCCACGTTGCGGCTCACCGGTCGCGGTGCGGTCGGTCCTCGGGGCGGCGGCACCGGCGACCTCTACGTGCACGTGCGGGTGGCTTCCCACGATCGCTATCGACGCGAGGGTGACGACCTCGTCACCGATCTTCCGGTGTCGATCGCCCAGGCATCGCTCGGCACCAAGTTCCTGTTGCCCACTCTGGAGGGTGGCGACGAGGAGATCGTCGTCCCGGCCGGCACCCAGCCGGGTCGCGAGTTCGTGCTCCGCCAGCGTGGCGTGCCGCGGTTGCAGGGGCGTGGTCGCGGCGACCTGCGGGTGCGCGTCGACGTGCAGGTGCCCACGAAGCTCTCGGAGTACGAAGCCGAGCTGCTGAAGAAGTTCGCCGAGTCCCGCGGTGAGGAGCTGCACCACGAGACTGGTCTCTTCGCCCGCATCAAGTCGGCCTTCCAGTGAACCCGGCGCTGCGGTCGAGCGCGGCGCACGTGTTCGTGGCCACACTCGAGGCGCCTCAGCTCAACCCCGACGATGCGCATCACCTCTTTCGGGTCCTGCGCCTGCGCGACGGCGAGGTGGTGACGGTCAGCGATGGAGTCGGCGGCTGGAGGTCGACCGAGGTGGTCGGAGCCAGCCTTCGTGCCATCGGCGACATCGAACGGGCCCCGGCACCGGCCAGGGTCACCATCGCCACCGCAATCCCCAAGGGTGATCGGGCCGAGTGGATGGTCCAGAAGCTCACCGAACTGGGCGTCGGTGAGATCGTGTTCGTGGATTGCGCTCGCAGCGTGGTGCGCTGGGACGACGAGCGTGGGGCCAAGCAGCGTCGCCGGCTGGAGCGCGTGGCCCGCGAGGCGAGCATGCAGAGCCGGCGGACCTGGCTGCCGACGCTGCTCGGCCCGGTCCCGGTGGCGGAGGTGCTGAGCCGGCCGGGGAGTGCGTTGGCGGAACCCGATGGCCATGATGAGGTCGATCTCCCGCGATGCATCGTCATCGGGCCGGAGGGCGGCTTCTCGCCCGACGAGCTCGCTGCGCCGGTCCCACACATCCGCCTGTCCGACACGATCCTGAGAGTCGAGACCGCCGCGATCGTCGCGGGGGTCAAGTTTTCGTCCGACCTGCCGATGAAATAACAACGGACAGTGTTGCGATGTCACCGAGCGTTGTGAAAAGCGGCGCCATGTGTCACACTGACCGGCAACTTGGCCAGGTCGGCTGACGACGAACAGAGGAGAAGGGCAGTTGAACATGCGCGATTTCGATGACGATGTTGCGTCCTCGCCCTACAGCCGAAAGGTTGGCGAGCGCCTCCGTGTCATCCGCCGCCAGAAGCGTCTTTCGCTGCAGGAGGTCGAGGCCACCTCGGGCGAGGAATTCAAGGCATCCGTGCTCGGCGCCTACGAACGTGGCGAGCGAGCCATCTCGGTGCCCCGTCTCGAGCGGTTGGCGAAGTTCTACAACGTGCCCGTCGAGCAACTGCTGCCCCGCGAGGACGCCGCAGTGCCGGTCGAGGGTGACGCAGCCGCCAGCAAGAAGCTTGCCGTGGATCTGCTCAAGCTGGGTCAGCTCACCGGTCAGCCGTTCGAGATGCTCGTGCGGTTCCTGAAGATGATCCAGGTGCAACGCCAGGACTTCAACGGAAAGGTCATCACCGTGCGCGGCGACGACACCCGGGCGATTGCGGCGATGCTCGACGTTCCAGTCGATCAGGTCGGGCAACGACTCGACGCCCTCGACCTTCTCTTCCGCCCCTGACCGGCGCCGGGCCCCAGGCGGGTCCGTAGCCGATAGGTTCGCCACGTGAGCGAATCGTTCGGTGTGTACGTGCACATCCCGTTCTGTGCCAAGCGCTGCGACTACTGCGCGTTCGCCACCTGGACCGATCGCAACCACCTCCAGACCCACTACCTGGCTGCGTTGCGCACGGCGATCCACGGCACCTCGCTCCCGCCGGTCACCAGTGTCTTCGTCGGTGGTGGGACCCCGACCATGGTCGACCCATTCGAGCTCGTCGACGTGTTGAAGGCGATCCCGACGGTCCCAGGCGCCGAAGTCACCGTGGAGTGCAACCCCGACGACGTCACGCCGACGATGATGCGCATCTACGCCGACGCCGGCGTCAACAGAGTCAGCGTTGGGGTGCAGTCGATGGTGCCCCACGTCCTCACCGCGCTCGGGCGAACGCACGATCCCGCGAACGTGCAAGCGGCAGTGGCCGCAGTTCGGGCGGCGGGCATCCCCACCTTCAACCTCGACCTGATCTACGGCGGGGCCGGTGAGTCGCTGGACGACTGGCGCATCACGCTGGAGGGAGCCCTCGCGTTGGACCCGCCGCACGTGTCCGCGTACGCGCTCACGGTCGAAGCGGGCACCCCGTTGTACGACCAACCCGATCGTCACCCCGACGACGACGACCTGGCCGACAAGTATGAACTTGCCGATGATCTGCTCACCGCAGCCGGCCTCGTGAACTACGAGGTCAGCAACTGGTCGAAGCCCGGTCATGAGTGCCGGCACAACATCCTGTACTGGCAGCAGGGCGACTACCTCGGGTTCGGGAGCGCGGCCCACAGTCACCGCCACGGCCGCCGGTTCTGGAACGTCCGTACCCCGGAGCGCTACATCGCCGCGGTCGAGGCCGGAGCATCGGCCGAGGCCGCCGGGGAGACCCTCGACGCGCCCACTCGCCGGATCGAGGGCCTGCAACTCGCCCTGCGCATGCGCGACGGTGTCCCCGCGGACGCGCTCGATGTCGAGGGCCTCGAGGGCTTGGTCACCACCGACGGCGTTCGCGTCCGGCTGACTCGCCACGGGCGGCTCCTCGCCAACGAGGTCTCACTGCGGCTGCACTAGCCGGCGAGGCGAGTGCCGGCGCTGGACAGGTCGCGCAGGACGGCGACGAGCTCACCATCGGGAACCGCCGGGGCGAACAGGAAGCCTTGCGCCGCGCGGCACCCGAGCGATCGCAGCCGGGCGGCCTGCTCGGCCGTCTCGACGCCCTCGGCGACCGTGTCCATGCCGAGTTCGTCAGCCAGCGAGATGATGGCTCCGATCAACCGCTCGGACCGTTCGTTCTCGATCATCGATGCGACGAACTTGCGGTCGATCTTGACGCGGTGTACCTCGATGTTGCGCAACCGCTCGAGTGATGAGTACCCGGTTCCGAAGTCGTCGAGCGACAGCGTCATGCCGGCGTCGGCGATGAGGCGAAGGTTGCTACGCACCGCATCGTCGGGCTGCAGGAGTCCTTGCTCGGTGATCTCCAACGCGAACCACTCGGGCTGCGCCTCATTGGCGCGCAGGCGGGCGAGGAGGTTCTCGCCGAATTGGGGCCAGGCGAGTTCGTTCGGCGACGCGTTCACCGAGATCTGGAAGTTGCCGAGCGCGTGGGCGCGTGTGGAACGGAGCACGTTCATCATCTCCGCAGCGCGACCGTGCACGAACGAGCCGATGTTGAGGATCTCCGAGTTGCGCTCGGCGATGGGGATGAACTCCGCAGGCGACACGTCGCCGAAGTCGGGGTGGTGCCAGCGACACAGTGCCTCGGCTGCGATCGGGCGATCCGTTGCGAGGCTCACGATCGGCTGGAACCAGACCTCCATCTGGCGGAACTGCAGGGCGCTGCGCAGTGCGTTCCAGACGCGGATGACGCCCTCCTGTGAGACGGCCAGATCGGGGGAGTACGGAACACAGCGGTTGCCGCCGCGCCGGTTCGCCTCCTGCATCGCCAGCTCTGCTTCGCGGATGACGTGCTCGACCGTGTCCCCGGGGTGGGTGAGCGTGGTGCCGACCGATGCCGTGATGCGCATCGTGCGGCCCTGCACCCCGACCGGTTGGCGCACGGCGTCGCGAAGCTCGGCTGACACCCGGTCCACGTCGAGCGGGGAGTCGGGATGGAAGGTGACGCAGAAGGTGTCGCCGACCATTCGGGCCAGACGACCGTGGTCCGGGACCCGCCGTTGGAGGTTCATCGCGACTTGACGGAGGAGTTCGTCGCCGGCGCTGTAGCCGAGCGTGCGACTGACGACGGTGAACTGGTCCACGTCGAGCATCGCCACGCACAGTTCGCGCGATGACGACCGTTGGAACTCCGCAGCGAGCAGTTCTTCGATGCCGTCGCGTGACAACAGACCGGTGAGGGTGTCCTGCACCCGATCGGTCCGTCCGGCACGCGCCGCCTGGACGAGATCGGTGATGTCGCTGGCCCGAAGGACGGCGCCCGGTCGGATGCGCAACGGGGTTGCCGTCACGTCGAGCCAACGCTCGAACGGCTCGGCGTGGTCGCGGACGAAGAGCCGTACCTCTTCGTTGAACTCCACCGCCTGACGCACCACGTCGAGGACGTCGAGCATTGGCGCGTCGCTGACCAGACCGGCGAGCTCGCCGAGGCTCATCCCGGTGGGGTCCGCTCCGGCCAGGAACTCACGCCGGAACGCGGAGTTGGCGGCGATCACCATCAGGTGCTCGTTGACGACGGCGATCTCATTCTGAGTCGATTCGAGGATGCCGGTCAGCAGGAACTCGAGTTGTTCCTTGGAGTGTTCGAGACGGACCCACTCGCTGAGGTCGCGCACAACTGCCAAGAGCAGCGGGGCTCGGTCGAGCGGACTCCACGTCGACACCGTCATCTGGGCCGGGAAGTCCGTGCCGTCGAGTCGATGCCCGGTCACCTGGTGACGGGACGCCATCCCCCGGATCGTCTCTTCAGCCTCCTCGAAGGACTTCACGTGCTCGCGGCCCGCGTCGCTGGCGCGCATCGGAAACAGGTCGCGCAGCGAGTACGGAGGCTCGTCGAGCTTTGTCCCGAACATCCGTGCCGCAGGCTCGTTGAGCAGGACGATCCGAAAGTGGGCGTCGACGACGACGACGGCATCGGCGAGATGGTCGATGAACGAGCGACCGTCGTCGAAGGTCGTGGACTGGTCGGGAAGTGCCTGACCCTGCCTTCTGCCAGCTGAACGCATGCCTCGCCCTTCTCTCCAGCCTCCGTTGTAATCGTCTCGGCCGCGCCCAGCAATGGACCAAATACTCTCCGTGGCCGGACGAGCGGGTTGATGCGCGCAGTGGGGATCTTCACGACGGTCTTGCTACGCTGCTGCGAGCCGCTTTCGAGCGGGCGTGTAGCTCAGTTGGTTAGAGCGCCACCATGACACGGTGGAGGTCCCGGGTTCGAGTCCCGTCACGCCCACGGGTGGGGTCAATCACGGCGAAGTCGACCTTCGGATCGAGAGAAACTCGAGCGCAGCGGCCACGAGCTCCTCAGCCGACAGTTGGACGCCGCGTTGGATGGATTGCGGGTGTCCGCCGGCCGCCTGGACGAGTGTTCGGGCGAGATCGCGAAAGCCGAGGTTGTCCTCCAGCCCGTAGCCGGGTTTGTGGGCATCGAGGTGTCCGACGACGACGGCCGCCTCGGCGGTACGTCCAGTGTTGGCGAGTGCAAGGGCGACGGACTCCAGGACTTGCCACAGCTTTTGCCAGTAGCGGATCTCGTGCAGCGCCTCGAGGGCGTCGCGACACCGCTCGAGTGCGTCGTCGGCGCCTGACCCCGTCGCCGTCAGTGCGATCGCGCGCATGGCCTGGGTCTCCAACTGGGTTCGGTGAGCGTCTTGGGACATCTCGAGGGCGCGCTCGTAATGGACTCGGGCAGTCGAGTAGTCAGGGGTGCGGGCGGACCTGTCGATGAGTGCGTGCCCGTCGTTGAAGACCATGAAGATGAGCAGCGTCGGCGCGCGTACCCGGTCTGCCACCGCCTTGAGTGTCAGCCGGTACGTCTCAGTGGCCGTCGCTTCGGCGTGCATCGATGCGTCGACGAGATCCACAAGGGGGCCCCAATCCGCGTCGGCATCGGGGAGGTCGGCGACGGCGGCTTGCATGTGCCGGAAGGCGTCGAGCGCTGCCGGTGACTGCTGAAGCACGAGCGGCGACGCCCCTGCGAACATCCCCCAGCAGCCCACCGTCGTGTGGTGGTCCTCAAACGGCGCGACCTCGATACCGCGCAGGGCAAGACGGTGGGCCCTTTCCTCATCGCCGTCCATGTTGGCCCAGTTGGCCGAAGTGCCGTACAGCACGGTGGACGGCGAGCCGACCTCCTCCGCGAGATCGAGCGTGCGCGCCGTCCACGACGAGTGCTCATGGCGGATGGAGCCAAATGCGAACTGGCTCGTCTCAGCCACGATCCGTTCAGCGGCGTCCAGCTTCCGACACGCCAGAGCCCACTGGTGAGCGGCGCGTAGGTTGCCCCACTCGGCGTCGATCATCGTCGCCGCCTCCGCTTCACGAGCGCTGAGCATTCTTGTGCCGAGTTCGCCTGCGAGTTCTGTGAAGTGCTGCTGATGGCGGTCCCGCAGGACGCTGGTCTCTCCCCGAACGTCGAGCTGCTCCTCGCCGTACTGGCGCAGAGTCTCCAGCAGTCGGTAGCGGGTCGACGACCCGTACCGCTCGGCGACGACCATCGATTTGTCGACCAGTTGATCGAGCAGAGCAACCACGTCGATCTCGTCGAGCGGGGCATAACCGCACACGAACTCTGCTGAGAGCAAGGTGAAGCCACCGGAGAACACCGACAGCCGGTCGAACAGCACCTGCCCGTCGGTCGTCAGCAGCTGATACGACCACGAGACGGTGGCCCGCAACGTCTGGTGACGTTCGAGCGTGCCCCGGCCGCTGCCGCGCAACAGGCGGAACCGATCCTGCAGACGTTCGAGCAGCTCCTCAGGAGAAAGCGAACGAGTCCTGGCGGCCGCGAGTTCGATCGCCAGCGGGATGCCGTCAAGACGTTTGCAGATCAGTTCGAGGACGTCATCATGGCCGGCGGCGTCGAAAGCCGAGTCGGCCTCGATCGCCCGATCGCAGAACAGCGCCATTGCGTCGCCCGCGACGCCGAGTGAGGGCACCCGATGCACTCGTTCGCCGGCGAGACCAAGCGGTTCCCGACTGGTTGCCACGACATGCAATCGGCGACAACCAGACAGGAGTGCGCTGACGGTGACGGTCACTTCATCGAGAAGGTGCTCGCAGTTATCGACCACGAGGAGCAGCCGGCGGTTTGCCACCCAATCGATGACTGCGTCGAGGATCGTCATTCCGTCGGTGGAGACCATCGGCAGTGTCGCGGCGACTGCCGCGGGTACCGCGCCGTCGTCGGAGATGGGGGCGAGGTCGACGAAGAACACGCCGTCCTCGAACGAGTCCATCTGCTGCCATGCGAACTCCAAGGCCGCTCGAGTCTTACCCACCCCTCCCGACCCTGTGAGCGTCACGACCCGGCTGCGCTCGACGAGTTCGCCGATCACCGACAACAGACCTTCGCCGCCGATGAACGCAGACGACAGCCGAGGCAGGTTGGTGCGACTGCCGAGCACCCCCCGCAGATCAGGGAAGCCACGCTGCAGCTGGGGATGCTCCACCTGGTACACGGCGATCGTGCCGACATCGCGAAGACGATGGGATCCGAGCGCGACCAGGCCAACACCCGGCGGCAGGCTTCGGACGTTTTCGCGGACGGCCGCCGACAGCACCAGCTGTCCGCCGTGGGCCGTCGCCGCGATCCGAGCTGCATGATGCACCGTCAGTCCGGCGAGATCTTCACCGTCGGTGGTGACCTCACCCAGATGAAGGCCCATTCGCACCCGCACGCGAAGGTCATTCGGCCACTCTGCGCCCTCGAGCTCCAACTGTGCCTGCACCGCCGCAGCGAGACCCGCAGACGGCGAATCGAACGAGATGAAAAACGAATCGCCGTCCGTGCCGTGCTCCACTCCACCGCATTGAGCGATCGCCTCACGAATGATCGTACGATGCCGATTCAGCAGCTCTGGCCACCGCTCGCCGGCACGTCGCACCAAACTCGTGGAGCCTTCGATGTCGGTGAACAAGAGGGTTCGCACCGACACAGTCACGAATGCGACAGTAGCCAATCAGCAGCTACCCCGACTTCGCCCGCTCGGAGCTGCGATCTGACAGGTTGACCCAGCGCTGCCGTGTGCTTGACTGAGGCGTCCATGGCCGTGTTGCTCGCCGCCGCCTCTGCCCTGGTCTATGGCGTGGGCGACTGGTTCGGTGGACGGGCGAGCCGCGATCAACCGAGCGTCGTCGTCGCGGGAACGGGGCAGATCGTCAGCCTGATCCTGGTACTCGGCGCCACCGTCGCGATGGGCACGGGGGTGCCCGGAGCGAGCACGTGGTGGTGGAGCGGGCTGGGCGGCGCCGTCGGCGCCCTCGGGATCGCCGGCCTCTATCACGGGTTCGCCCACGGCGACATCACGGTCGTCGCACCCGTCAGCGCGGTCGTCGGCGCTGCAGTGCCGGTGGTCGTCGCGCTCGCCACCGGTGAACGGCCGTCGGCGCTGTCGTTGGTCGGCATCGCGATCGCGGTCGCCGCAGTCGCGCTGGTGAGCGGAGCACTCGGCACGCATCAACACAACACTCCGCCCCGTATTGTCGCCTTGGCCGTCGCAGTCGGCGGATGCTTCGGCCTGCTGTTCGTGGCGCTCGATCGAGCGGACTCCGACTCGGGCATGTGGCCGCTGTTGATCGCCCGGTTCGTGTCGGTGCCGATGCTGTTGGTGATCGCACTGGCCATGGGCGTTCGCCCGTCTGGGCATCGTTCGTCGACACAGTTGGCCGTGGTCGCCGGCGTGTTCGACATGGGGGCCAACGTCTTGTACCTCGTCGCCGTACGGACGGGCCTGTTGTCCGTGGTGGCCGTGGTCGCCTCGCTGTACCCGGCGAGCACCGTGCTGCTGGCCTTCGTGGTCGACAAGGAGCGGGTCACGCGCTCTCAGGCATTCGGAATGGCTGCGGCAGTTCTCGCACTGGTGCTCGTGACACTCAGCCGCGCGTGACTGCGGTCGCATCGCAGGCCCGAAACCATGCCGTGTCGGCATGAAATGGGGCCTGCGGTGGCGAACCGGTGCCGCTCAGTCGACGGCGGCGGCGCGGTCGACCACGATCTGGCTCTCCCGGGCGGCGGCAGCGAAGATGCCCTTGCTCATGAGGCTCGACTCGGCCTTGCGTCGAGTCAGGTAGATCGCCGCCCGCCCGGCATGGATGGTCGGATCGTCGGGTGCGGCCCACCCGGCGAGATCGGCGAGGTGACATGCGAGGCGTAGGTCGCCGTCGGCAGCTGTCGCTTCGGCGCGATGCATGAGTACGTCTGCGCCGCCGGCGAGCGAGGCGATCTCGGTCGCGAGATGCGCGTCCGGTGACGGTTTGAGGCGGGACGCGGCGCCGTCCCACCAGCCTCCGAACTGGCGCCAGATGCCTCGCACGACGAACTCGGGCTCGTCGTAGAGCGGCCGAAGGTACGGCTTGGCCAGCGTCTCCGCCGGCACCGAGACCGAGTGCACGATCGTGTCCAGGGTCTCGCCCGCGTTCATCATCGCGACCACCATCTCGACGAGGTCCTCGAGCGCACCCGCCACGTCGCCGAGGACTCGGGCGATCCGATCCTTCCCCTCGATCGGCAGGCCGTGTGCGGGGAGCAGCAGTTCCGGACCTGCGGCGATCATCGCCCGCAGTGCGGCCGCCCATTCGATCGGGTACCGCTGCACCTTCTGCGGGTTCCCGGCGTTCGGGAAGTTCCAGATGAGGAAGTCTCCCGTGATGATGGCCTGGCGGTCGGGCAGCCAGGCCCACAGATGGTCGTCGGTCTCGCCACGGGCATGGTGCATCTCGATGCGCTGGCCGCCGACGGTGATCTCATCGGACGTTCGGAACGTGTGATCGGGGCGCATGGTGGATGACGGAAGGAACCGACGGGCCCTCGGGTTCGCCTGCACCGCGATGGCGGTCCCCGTGTCGCCGACCGTCAGGTTGATGTCGCCAGCGACGCCGCCGAACTGGCGGGTGTTGATGATCAGGTTCCAGTTGTTGGTGAAGTCGTAGCGGTCCAGTCGCACGGCGACGTTCTCGTGCCCGACGACCACGGGTTCGTCGTCACGGAAGAAGGTGCTGCCACCGACGTGGTCGGCATGTCCGTGTGTGTAGACGAGGTGGCTCACTCGACTGTCGCGCCAGCCCCGCAGACTTTCGCGGACGGCCTGCCCGGTCTGCACACCAGAGGCGTCGAAGCACACCAGACCGTCCGCGGTGTCCAGCGCGACACAGTGGCTGAAGCTCTCCACCATCGCCAGACCATCGGTGATCTCGCTGAGTTCGTTGGTGACGCGGTTCACCGGTTGATCGGTGTGCCCGCTGTCGATGATGCGGGAGGAGAGCGCAAGCAGGTCGGCCATGGTTCGACCGTAGTGGGCGCCGCGTTCAGCGAGGGAGGCCGAGCACTCGCTCGCCCAGGATGTTGCGCATCACGTTCGACGTGCCGCCCATGATCGTGTAGCCGGGCGCGTAGCAGAGGCCGCGCGTGACCTCGTCCCACAGCGTCGCCTCGGGCCCGAGCACCCGGCTCACGAAGTCTGCGACTCGGATCTCGTGCTCGGTGCAGAAGCACTTGGTCGCGGCACTGAACCCCGCCGGCGCCTGCTTCAGCGTCTCGCGGATCACGAGGATCCGTCCGATTCGATACGCGATCTCGATCGCCGCGATCTCCTGACGGAGGACCGGGTCGGAGGTGTCGGCGCGAGCGAGGGCCATCTCATACAGCGCATGGTTGCTGACGAGACGATCGATGCCGCCGCGTTCGTGCTCGAGCTGCCGCATGGTCTGCTTGAAGGCGCCGCCCTCCTTGCCGACGAGGTTCTCGACCGGCACCCGAACGTCGGTGAAGAACACCTCGCAGAAGTGTCGGTTGGTGGTCATGTCCTGGATCGGCCGGACCTCGATGCCGGCCGAATCCATGGGCACGATCACCTCGCTGATCCCCGCGTGTGGCGGGCCGTCGGACGAGGTGCGACAGATGAGGTAGCAGTAGTCGGCGACGGCGCCGAAGCTGGTCCAGATCTTCTGGCCGTTGATCACGAACGTGTCGCCGTGCCGCTCCGCCGAGGTCGTGAGACTGGCGAGGTCGCTGCCGGCATTCGGCTCGCTCATCCCAATGCACCACGTGGTCTCGCCGGTGACGATCTCGGGCAGGAATGCGGCTTGCTGATCGGCGGTGCCGTAGGCGAGCAACGACGGACCCATCTGGCGATCGGCGAACCACGACGCGGCAATGGGGGCACCCGCCTTGATCAACTCCTCTCCGACGATCAGTCGATCGATCGCCGGGCTGGCCGGGCCGCTGTAGGGGTTGTCGGGCCATGTCATGCCGATCCAACCATGCGCGCCGAGCTCTCGGGAGAACTCCTTGGAGTAACCGTTGATCCACGAGTCGTTGTGCCGACCGAGGCGGGCGACCGCATCCGCAGCCACGTGGGCCGCCCGTGCCCGGAGTGCCGTTTGTTCACTCGTCCAGGAGAATTCCATCGAGGCCGATGCTAGGTCTGTTGTCGTCGGCCCGCTCAGTCGACGGCGCCGTTGATCCCAAGTGGACGATCGCCGGCGACCGTGATGCGGTGCATGACTCGCCGCTCGGTGTAGTCGGCTGCGGCGTAGTGCGAGGTCGCCCGGTTGTCCCAGATGGCGATGTCGTCGACGCGCCAGTGCCAGCGCACGACGCGCTCGGGCGCCACGACGTGCTCGTACAGCATCGCCAGCAACGCGTTGCTCTCGGCGGGGGACAGGTCCTCGATCGCGGCGGTGAACGTCTCGTTGACGAACAGTGTCCGTTCGCCGGTCTCGGGGTGGACCCGCACGACCGGATGGCGCACCGGTTCCAACTGCGACAACTTCGCGCGTTGGGCGCCGGTGGGATCCTCGGCCCGAAACCGGGAGAACGTCGCGCCTGCATCGTGCACCGCGACGAGCGGGTCGAGCAGCGCCTGGATCGGCGGGCTCAACGTCGCGTAGGCATCGACGAGGTCGGCCCAGAGCGTGTCGCCGCCGCGAGCCGGGATCACCTTGCCGGCGAGGATCGCGAACGCCGGAGGTGTCGCGGAGAAGGTGACGTCGGTGTGCCAGCGGTTGTTGTAGCTGGTGCCTCGTCCCCGGCTGCCGACCCCGAGGGGGCAGTCGGCGCTGTCGAGCTGCAACACCTCGGGGTGCTCCTCGTCGAGTCCGCCCACGAGTGGATGCGCCGGCGTCAACGTGCCGAGGTGGCGGGCGAACGCCACCTGTTGCGTGGGAGTGATGTGCTGGTCGCGAAGGAACACGACTCGATGCGTGAGCAGCGCGCTGCGGATCGAGGCGACCTCGTCCGGCGTCAGGTCGTCGGACAGGTCGACCCCGTGTACGACCGCTCCCAGGGTTCCGGTGAGCGGCTCCACCGACCAACCGGGCGGCAGCGGGGGAGCGTCGGCGGCAGTCATCGCCGCGACGTTCGTCGCGAGCTCACCGCGGGGTGCGCGAGCGGGGTCCACTTCGGACGCTCGAGGAGCTCGACGAGCTCTCGGTAGACGTCGGCTCCGATCATCTCGCTGATCTCGTTGCGCAGGTAGATGTAGACCGGGTTGCTGCCCACGAACGCCTCGTCGGTCTCGGTGCACCACCAATGGAAGTCGTCGCCCCCCGGACCCCAGTCGCGCCGCTTCCACTCTCGAAGGGTGGAGGTGACGTAGCCGTGCTCGTCGGTCTCCTCGACGAGGCGCAGTGGGAGCTGCCAGCACACATCGGGCTGCAGGTCCATCTTGCGCTCTCCCGTCTCTGCGGCGAGGTGGTGGAAGGCGCAGCCGATTCCACCCTCGAACCCGGGTCGGTTGAGGAAGATGCAGCCGCCGTCGACCGTGCGGGTGGTGGTGGCGCCGTCCTCCTCGCCGAGGATGCCGCCGCGCGTGCCCTCTTTCTTGTACTGCCAGTGGCGACCCTTCAGGCGCGCGGAGGAGAGCACGACGGTCTGCACGTCGTCGTCGTCGATGAAGTGGGCGCCATGACTGCAGCACCCCTGGGCGAGGTCGCTGGTGTCGGTCTCGAGCACACCCTTGCACCCGTTGCCGTAGATGCAGCTCCAGTTCGAGCGCAGGAACGTGGCGTCGAACACCCAGGTGCGCCGGGTGTGATCGTCTTCGAAGCTGATCCACTCGTGGAGGTCGATGGGCACAGCGGGGGACGCTAGCAATCCATCGGGACCGGAGTGCACCCGATCGGTAGGCTTTGCAGTCCATGGGCACGCCACCACAGACCGCCGATCAGCTCCGCAACACCTTCACCGATTTCTTCGCGGCGAAGGGGCACTCGGTGGTGCCCTCGGCAAGTCTCATCCCCCACGATCCCACCGTGCTCTTCACGGTCGCCGGCATGGTGCCGTTCAAGCCGTACTTCGTCGGCGACGAGGTGCCGCCGTTCTCGCGCGCGGTCACGAGTCAGAAGTGCGCCCGCGCCGGCGGCAAGCACAACGATCTCGACGATGTCGGCCGCACCAAGCGTCACCTGGTGTTCTTCGAGATGCTCGGCAACTTCAGCTTCGGTGACTACTTCAAGCTCGATGCGATCCCGTGGAGCTGGGAGCTCGTCACCGAGGCCTGGGGTTTCGACGGCGACCGCCTGTGGATCACGGTCCACGAGAGCGACGACGAGGCCGAGGCGATCTGGCACGAGCAGGTCGGTGTCCCGATGAACCGCATCCAGCGGTTGGGCGACAAGGACAACTTCTGGCAGATGGGCGAGACCGGCCCGTGCGGGCCGTGCTCGGAGATCCACATCGACCGCGGGCCCGCGTTCGGTCCCGACGGCGGGCCGTTGAACGACCCGCAGGGCGACCGGTTCATGGAGTTCTGGAACCTGGTCTTCATGCAGTTCAACCAGGCGCCCGACGGCAGTCGCACCCCGCTGCCCAAGCCGAGCATCGACACCGGTGCCGGCCTCGAACGGATCCTGTGCCTGCTGCAGGGCGTCGACTCGGTGTGGGAGACCGACCTCATGCAGCCGCTCATCGACCAGGCCTGCAGCCTCACCGGCAAGCTCTACGTCCCCGGCGACTACGACGACCGCAACAGCTTCGCGATGCGAGTGTTGGCCGAGCACGCGCGCAGCAGCACGATGCTCGTCAGCGACGGGGTGTTCCCGAGCAACGAGGGCCGCGGGTACGTGCTGCGGCGCATCATCCGCCGGGCAGTGCGGTACGCGTATCTGCTCGGCACCGAGTCGTTGGTCATGCCCTCTCTGGTGGAGACCGCGATCTCGGTGATGGGCAACGCCTACCCCGACGTGATCAAGAATCACGACTTCATCCTCGGTGTCCTCACTCGTGAGGAGGAGCGCTTCCGTCAGACCCTCAAGACTGGCCTCGCGATCCTCGAGGACGAACTGGTCGACGAGTCGCACCGGTTGCCGGGCAGCACGGCCTTCCTCCTCCACGACACCTACGGCTTCCCCCTCGAGCTCACCGAGGAGATCGCCGGAGAGCGTGGGGTTGCGGTCGACACCGACGGATTCAACGGCGAGATGGCGGCCCAGCGCGACCGGGCCAAGGCGGCGCGCAAGGGGCGCAACACCGACGACGATCGACTTGAGGGCTACCGCGAGGTGGTGGAGCAGTTCGGGATCACCGAGTTCCTCGGATACACCGACAACACCACCGAGTCCAGGGTGTTGGCCGTCCTCCCCGGTGGAACCACCGAGGACGGCATCGACACGGTCGAGATCTTCCTCGACCGCACACCGTTCTACGCCGAGAGCGGCGGCCAGGTCGGCGACACCGGCACCATCACCATGGTTTCACCCGACGGCAGCACGGCCGAGGCGCGAGTGATCGACACCACCTTCGCCCTTCCCGGACTCCGCAGGCACCTCGCCACCGTGGTGCACGGAACGGTGCAGCCGGGTGCCGCGGCGACTGCGAGCATCGACGTCGATCGGCGCGCCGCGATCCGACGCAACCACACCGGCACGCACATCCTTCACTACGCGCTGCGCAAGGTACTGGGCGAGCACGTGAAGCAGGCCGGTTCGCTCGTGTCGCCCGATCGGCTCCGGTTCGACTTCTCCCACTACGAGGCGGTCACGCCCGACGAGATCCGCCGCATCGAGGAGATCGCCAACGCGGAGACGCTCGGCAATGCGCCCGCTCGGGTGTTCGAGACCACCAAGGACGAGGCCGCCGCGCTCGGCGCCATCGCGTTCTTCGGCGACAAGTACGGCGACCTGGTGCGCGTGCTCGAGGTCGGTAACTCCATCGAACTGTGCGGCGGCACGCATGTGCGGGCCGCTGGCGACATCGGCACCATCAAGGTCGTCTCGGAGAGCTCGATCGGCAGCAACCTGCGCCGGATCGAAGCCACCACCGGCGAGAACACGGTCAAGCTCCTCCAGCGCGAGTCGGCGCAGGTGGCCGAAGCGGCCCGGCTCGTCGGCGCGTCACCCGACGACATGGTCGGCGGCGTGCAGCGTCGCCTCGACGAGATCAAGTCCCTCCACGACGAGCTGAAGGCCTTGCGCGCCAAGGTCGCCATCGGCAGGGCGAGCGAACTGGCCGCGGGTGGGTCCGACGGCATCGTCGTCAGTCGAATCGACGGCCTCTCACCGGGCGACCTCCGCGACCTCGCCATCGCCGTGCGCCAGCAGGCGGGCGTCACGTCCGTCGTGCTCGGCGGTCTCAGCGACACCGGTGGCGTCTCGCTCGTCGCGGCGGTCCAGCCGTCGTCGGGCGCGTCCGCGGGTGACTTGATCCGCGACGCGGCCAAGGCGGTCGGTGGGGGCGGCGGCGGCAAGGGCGACATCGCCACAGCCGGTGGGAAGAACCCCGACGGTCTCGACGAAGCGCTCCTCATCGCGGAGGCGGCCGCCAGGCGCTGACCATGCGCGCCCTCGGCATCGATCTCGGTTCGCGACGCATCGGCGTCGCGGTCAGCGACCGCAGCGGCACGATCGCGTCGCCGTTGACGGTGCTGCAGCGGTCCGGTTCCGTCGCGCGTGACCACCGCGCCATTGCGGCGCTCGTTGTCGAGGAGGAGGCCGAGGTCGTGGTCGTCGGGCTCCCCCTCAACATGAACGGCTCTTCCGGTCCCGCGGCGAAGGCTGCCGTCGCCGAAGCCAGAGCCTTGGCTACGGTGGTGGGCGTGCCGGTGTACACCTCCGACGAACGTCGCACCACGGTCACGGCCGATCGGGCGATGATCGAGGCCGGCATGAACGCGCAAGCCCGCCGCAAGGTGGTCGACAAGGTCGCCGCCGCCGTGCTCCTGCAGCACTGGCTCGACGGCAGAGGTGCCCAGCAGTGAAGGCCTCCTCGCCATGACGATGATCGACGAGCGTCGCTGGCAGCACGACCCGTGGGACGATCCCGACCAGACCGACGCGCTCGTCATCGAGCGCCCACGCAAACAGCGTCCCAAGTTCAAGTGGCTGGTCTCGATCGTGGCCTTCCTCGCGCTGGCCGGCGTCGTCGGCGTCGGCGTGCTCGGGCTGTGGTACACCGAGCAGGTCAACCCCAAGGGTGACCCCGGCGATCCCGTCACGTTCACGGTCAACGCCGATGACACCGTGCAGACGATCAGCGATCGCCTCGAAGCAGAGGGTCTCGTCACCAAGGCGTGGGTCTTCCGCTGGTACGTCGACCACCACGGCGGCCTGGAACTCACACCGGGCTACTTCGTGCTGCGTCCCCGCGACCACATGGGCAACATCATGCGTATCCTGCGCATCCCGCCGTCGGAGACCTACACCAAGGTCACGTTCCCGGAGGGGTACACCTACGCCAAGATGGGTGCGCGGCTCGAGCAACGCGTCGAACGATTGTCGAGTTCCGCCTTCGGTGTCGCAGCGACCGATGGCACGATTCGCTCGAAGTACGAACCCGTCGGAGTGAACAGTCTCGAAGGTTTGCTCTTCCCTGACACGTACCAGGTGTCCAACGGAGAGACCGAGGCACAGGTGGTCGAGCGGATGGTGCGCCTGATGGAGCGGGTGGGCGGCCAGGAGGGCGTCGACGACGCCCCGACCCGCATCGGGTACACCCCGTACCAGGTGCTGATCGTGGCCAGCATCATCGAGCGCGAGGCGCGGGTCCCCGAGGATCGGGCCAAAATCGCCCGGGTCATCTACAACCGCCTGTTCCTCGGCATGCCACTGCAGGTCGACGCGACGCTGTACTACCAGCAGGACGGGTCACGACCGTTCAGCGAACTTCGGGACCTCGACACCCCGTACAACACCTACCTCCACACCGGTCTCCCGCCGACCCCGATCTCGAACCCGGGTCGAGCCAGTATCCAGGCGGCGATGAACCCCGTGGCGAACCCGTCGCTGGGTGATCCGCTGTGCGTCGGTCTCCCCACAGGAGCGCCGTGCCTGTACCTGTACTACGTGATCGCCGACGAGGACGGGCACCACGTGTTCGCCGCGACGATCGAGCAGCACAACGCCAACGTCGAGAAGGCCCGCGAGTTGGGACTGCTGTGATCTCGGGCGCCACTCGAGTGGCGGCAGTCATCGGCAGTCCGGTCGCCCACACCCTGTCACCGGCGTTGCACAACGCGGCCTTCGCCCAACTCGGCGTCGACTGGGTGTACGTCGCGTTGCACGTCATCGGTGGGGAGGGCCAGCGTGCTGTCGACGCGATGCGGGTGCTCGGGCTCGGCGGCCTGTCGGTCACCATGCCGCACAAGGAGATCGTCGCTCGCTGTGTCGATCAGCTCGACCCGGCGGCGACGGCACTGCGCAGTGTGAACACCGTCGTGCCCCAGGGTGACGGCACGCTCACCGGGTACAGCACCGACGGGGCCGGGTTCGTGGCCTCGCTGGCCGAGGCCGGTGTCCAGGTCGAGGGTCGCACGATCTGTCTGCTCGGTGCCGGAGCCGCGGCGAGAGCCATCGCCGACGCGCTCGGTCGCAGTGGTGCGGCGCGCATCGCGGTGCTCAATCGCACCATGGCGACCGCGCAGGAAACGGTGGAACTCGCAGGGGTGGTCGGCGTGCTGGCAACGAGTGCCGATGTGCGCGACGCCGAGATCGTCATCAACGCGACGTCGATCGGAATGGGGAGCGACGATCTGCCCTGTGATCCGACAGCGCTCCACAGCGGCCAGGTCGTCGCCGACATCGTGTACCACCCTCGTGAGACAGCGTTGCTCCGTGCCGCGCGCACGGCCGGGGCCACCCCCGTCGACGGGCTGGGCATGCTGGTGCACCAGGCTGCGCTTCAGCAGCAGCTGTGGCACGGGTTGCGGCCCGATGTAGCGGTCATGACCATCGCTGCGGAGCGGGAACTCGCCGCGCGCCACCAGTAGCCTTGCCGGAATGCTTCGTTTCCTGACCGCCGGCGAGTCACATGGGCAAGCCCTGGTCGTGATCATCGAGGGCCTGCCGGCCGGCCTGGAGATCACGGTCGAGGAGATCCAGGTGGAGATGGCCCGGCGCCGTCTCGGGTACGGACGCGGCCCCCGGCAGCGGTTCGAGCAGGACGAGCTCACCCTGGTGGGCGGTGTCCGCCATGGTCGCACGCTGGGCTCGCCCGTCGCGATCGAGATCAAGAACAGCGAGTGGTTCCGCAGCGACAAGTGGCACGAGGAGATGTCGCCGGCGCCGGGTGCCACCAAGGACCCGCTCACCCAGGTGCGCCCCGGCCACGCCGATCTGGTGGGCATGCAGAAGTACGGCTTCACCGATGCCCGCGACGTCCTCGAACGGGCCAGCGCCCGGGAGACCGCCGCTCGCGTCGCCGCAGGTGCCGTGGCGAAGAAGCTCCTCTCGCACCTCGGCGTGTCGGTGATCTCCCACATCACCCAGATGGGTCCGGTTCGCAACACCAGCGGCCTGCGGCCGCTGCCGACCGACCTCGACGCGGTCGACGCGTCGGAGGTGCGCTGCTTCGATGCTGCCGCGAGCGAAGCCATGATCGAGGAGATCAAGGCCTGCGCGAAGGATGGCGACTCGCTCGGCGGCGTCGCCGAGGTGCTGGCCTACGGGGTCCCGGTCGGTCTCGGGAGTCACGTGCACTGGGACCGCAAGATCGATGCTGCGTTGGCTCAGGCGATCATGAGCATCCAGGCCGTCAAGGGTGTGGAGATCGGCGACGGCTTCGAGGTCGCCGGACGGCGAGGCAGCGTCGCTCACGACGCCATCGCATGGGACGCCGACGCGAACGACTATCGCCGGGAGAGCACGTTGGCTGGTGGCACCGAGGGTGGGATGACCACCGGTGAACTGCTCGTCGCCCGCGCTGCGATGAAGCCGCTCGCCACCCTGAACCGGCCCTCTCTGAAGACGGTCGACGTCGTCACGAAGGAGGAGACCGTGAGCTTCAAGGAGCGCACCGATGTCACGGCCGTGCCCGCCATGGGCGTCGTCGCCGAGACGATGGTGGCGCTCGTGCTGGCGGCCGAGGCGCAACGCAAGTTCGGCGGCGACAGCGTGTCCGAATTCGTTCGCAACGCGTCGTCGTTCAGGGCCACGCTGCCGTGATCGCCGCCGATCAGCATCTGGTGCTGGTGGGCATGATGGGAGTCGGCAAGACCACCGTCGCGCGGGTCGTCGCTGAACGGCTGCGCCGACCGGTGCTCGACAGCGATTCGATCATCGAAGCGCGCACGGGCCGCACCGTCCGCGAGATCTTCGCAACCGACGGAGAGCCCGCGTTCCGGGCGCTGGAGACCGAGGTCCTGTCCGAAGCGCTCGCGTGGCCGGAGCCCGCGGTGGTCGCTGCCGCGGGCGGAGTGGTGCTGAGCGAGACCAACCGGGCCGCGCTCAAGTCGGCCAAGGCGAGAGTGGTGTGGCTGTGCGCGGACCCGGTGACGCTCGTCGAACGGGTTCGCTCGGGTGGCCACCGTCCGCTGCTCGACACCGACCCAGCGGGTACCTTGCAGCGCATGTTCACTGATCGCGAGGCCTTCTATCGAGAGGTGTCCGACGCCATCGTGCTGGTCGACAACCGATCCGTCGGTGAGATCGTCGAGGCAGTGCTGCGATGATCACCGTCCGAGTACCACTCGCCGATCGTAGCTACGACGTGCTCGTCGGGCACGGGGCTCGGTCCGAGTTGGCCGCGCTGTTGCCGCGCTCGGCCCGCCGAGCGGCGATCGTCACCCAGGCCGGCGTCCCCGTCGAGGTCGATCCTGGCGTGTCGTCGGTTCGATTCGAGATCGGCGAGGGCGAACAGCACAAGACACTGGCCACCGTCGAGCAGCTCTGTCGCGGCTTTGCCGCGATGGGACTCACCCGACACGACGTGGTCATCGGCGTCGGCGGCGGAATGGTCACCGACGTGGCCGGCTTCGCCGCCGCGTCGTGGCATCGGGGGTTGTCGGTGGTGCACGTCAGCACCACCTTGCTCGGCATGATCGACGCCGCCATCGGTGGCAAGACCGGCGTCAACCTGCCCGAGGTCGACGGGGTCGGCGGCAAGAACCTGATCGGCGCGTACTGGCAGCCCAGCGGTGTGATCTGCGACCTGGACGTGCTGGCGACGCTGCCGCCGCGTGAGGTGCGTTGCGGCCGTGGCGAGATGGCCAAGTACCACTTCCTGACCGGCGACGACCTGTTGTCGATGGGGGAAGGGGAGCGGATCGCCCGCTGCATCGAGATCAAGGCGGAGATCGTTGCCGCCGACGAGCGCGAGGGCGGTCGGCGAGCACTGCTCAACTACGGCCACACCTTGGCGCACGCGCTGGAGATCGAGACCGGCTATGCGCTCGCCCACGGTGAGGCAGTCGCGATCGGCCTCGTCTATGCGGCTCACCTGGGTCGCCGTCTCGGCCGAATCGACGACGCTCGGGTGCAGCGCCACTACGACGTGGTGGGCGGCGCCTACGAGCTCGGTACGGAGTTGCCGGTCGGTGTGGTGCCCGAGCGGTTGGTCCGACTGATGGGGATGGACAAGAAGGTGCTGGGTGACCAGCTCACGTTCGTGCTCGACGGACCGCGCGGTGTCGAGGTCGTGTCGGACGTCTCCGCACAGGTCGCCGCCGAGGCCCTGGCGGACATGTCGTGACACCCGAAGTGCGCACGGAGCGGCTGCTGCTGCGAGGCTGGCGCGACAGCGACCGGGCACCGTACGCGGCGCTCAACGGAGATCCGGAAGTGATGCGCCACTTCCCATCGGCGCTCACCGCGCAGCAGAGCGACGAGATGGTCGACCGCATGAACGCCTCGTGGAGCGAGCGCGGCCACGGCCTCTGGGCGGTCGAGCGGCTCGACAGTGGCGCGTTCGTCGGCTTCATCGGGCTGTCCTCGCCGAGCTGGCACGTCGACGGCTTGACGCCGGCGGTCGAGGTCGGCTGGCGGCTCGCCCAACAGCACTGGGGCAACGGGTTCGCTCCGGAGGGAGCCCGAGCGGCACTCGCATTCGGATTCGAGCGACTCGAGTTGCCGCGAGACGAGATCGTCAGCTTCACCACGACCCGCAACCTCAACTCGCTGCGCGTGATGCAGAAGATCGGCCTGCAACTCGACCCGTCTCGCGAGTTCGACCACCCGATGACGCCGGGCTGGTTCGGTCAACGCCATGTCGTGTACTGCATTGATCGACCGGCCTGGGAGGCCGGCGTGGCACGATAGACCCGTGGCCAACATCGCCCTGCTTCACGGACCCAACCTCAACCTGCTCGGACAACGCGAGCCGCACATCTACGGCACGGCCACGCTCGCCGACTATGAGGCTGCGGTCACTGCGGCCGCCGCGTTGCACGGGCACACCGTGACGGCGCTGCAGACCAACCACGAGGGTGCGCTCGTCGAGGCGATCCACGCTGCTCGCGACTCTGCGGCGGCGATCATCATCAACCCCGGTGCGTTCACCCACTACGCATGGTCGCTACACGACGCGCTGTCGGCATTCGTCGGGCCGATCATCGAGGTGCACATCTCGAATCCCAACACTCGTGAGCCCTGGCGGCACACCAGCGTGGTCGCGCCCGTGGCAACCGGTTCGATCATGGGGCTCGGGCTTCACGGTTATGAGCTGGCGGTCGCCGCCATCGCCCGAAAGTTGGCGGCGTGACCCTCGCGGAACGCGCTGGTCGAGTACGGGAGCGGCTCGTCGGCGCCGATGCACTGCTCGTCAGCGACCTCACGAACATCCATTGGCTCACCGGCTTCACCGGCTCCAACGGATGGGTGGTGCTCACGCACACCGGTCTGACCTTGGTCACCGACGGCCGCTACGGCGACCAAGCGGCTCAGCAGATGGCCGCAGCTGGTGTGGAGGCGGCCGTCCTCGTCGGGTCCACCGGCGCCGAGATGATGGGTCACATCGCCGCCGCCTGCGACCCGTTTGCATCGGTGGGGTTCGAGGCCGCGCATGTCACGGTGCAGCAACACCAGCAGTACTCACAGCTCATCGGCGCGACGCTGGTTGCCACCATCGGGGTCGTCGAGACCGAGCGCCGGACGAAGGACGACGCAGAGATCGACTCCATCGCCCGCGCCTGCCGGATCGCCGATCAGGCCCTCGCCGAGGTTGCGCCGGTTCTGGGCGACGGCTACACCGAGGCCCAGATCCGTAACCGCCTCGAGCTTCGCATGCGTGAGCTCGGCGCCAGTGGCCCCAGCTACGACACGATCGTGGCGACCGGCCCCACCAACGCCGCGCTGCCGCACCACCGCCCGACCGACACCCTGATCGAGCCCGGCCACACCGTGATCATCGACGTCGGAGCCCTCGTCGACGGCTACCACAGCGACATGACGCGCACCTTCCTGGTCGGCGAGCCGACGGCACTCCAGCTCGAGCGGTACGAGGTGGTGCTCGCTGCCCAGCAGGCGGGAGTGGAGGCCGTCGCCGCCGGGATGAGCGTCAAGGAGCTCGACGGCGTGTGCCGGCGGATCATCACCGAAGCGGGGTACGGCGACTGGTTCACGCATGGCACCGGTCACGGCGTGGGGCTGCTGATCCACGAGGATCCGTTCGTCAACCGGGCCGGCGACGCCATTTTGCAGGTGGGTGATGTAGTGACGGTGGAGCCTGGCATCTATCGTGAAGGTTTCGGCGGCGTCCGCGTCGAAGACCTGGTGGTCGTCACCACCGATGGATGCCGCGTCCTCACAAGTGCTCCGAAGGATTCACCGTGCCTGCCATTTCCACCAACGACCTGAAGAACGGCATCACGCTCGAGATCGACAACGTGCTGTTCCAAGTCGTCGAGTTCCAGCATGTCAAGCCCGGCAAGGGCGGTGCGTTCGTTCGCTCCAAGCTGCGCAACCTGCGCAACGGCGCCGTCATCGACCGCACCTTCAACGCCGGCATTCGGGTCGAGCAGGCGCTGCTCGACAAGAAGGACATGCAGTTCTTGTACCGCGACGGCGACGAGTACGTGTTCATGGACATGGAGAGCTACGACCAGCAGAACGTCCCGCCGGTGGCCCTCGGCCCTGCCGCCGACTACATGGTCGAGAACTCCGTTGCGATCATCGCCTTCTACAACGGCGAGATCGTCACCGTCGAGATCCCCGCGTCGGTCGAACTCGCCATCTCGGAGACGGAACCTGGCATCCAGGGTGACCGTGTCAGCGGTGCCCGCAAGCCTGCCACCCTCGAGACGGGCAAGGTGATCCAGGTCCCGCTCTTCATCAACACCGGCGACCGGGTCAAGGTCGACACCCGCTCCGGCGATTACATCACCCGAGTCTGATCACCATGGCCCGCCGGGACCACCGCGCCGCGAGACCTGCGGGTGACGACGAACGAACCGACGCCCGTGAGCGGGCGCTGATCCTCCTCTACGAGGCGGAGACGAAGGGCATCGCGCCGAGCGAAGTGCTCGACGCGCAGATCTCGCCCGCCGACGAACTCACCGCGCTGCTCGTGCGGGGTGTCGAAGCGAACCTCGAGCAACTCGATTCGGTCATCGGGCTGCACGCCAAAGGGTGGACGCTCACGCGGATGCCGCTGATCGACCGCAACATCCTGCGCGTCGCCGCCTTCGAGCTCCTCGGACGCCCTGACGTGCCTGTGGCGGTCGTGCTCGACGAGGCCGTCGAGCTGGCCAAGCGCTTCAGCACCGACGATTCGGGTCGCTTCGTGAACGGTGTGCTCGCGGCATTGGTCCCGGTGCTCCGAGCGGCGTGACACCGATGGCGCCGCGGCTCGCCGCCACGTTGAGTGATTGGCGGGAACGATTCGTCCGCCAAACCACCACGATGCATCCTGCGGCGTGGCTGACGTTCCTCGGCATCGTCATCTTCGCGGTCACGTTCGGCAGCCTCGGCGTGCAGAACCACGACAACTTCGGTACCTGGTCCTACGACATGGGCATCTACGACCAGGGTCTCTGGCTGTTGTCGCGAGGTGGCGACACGTTCATGAGCGTGCGGGGCCTGAACTTCTGGGGTCACCACGTCAACCTCATCGGCTACGCCTACGTGCCGTTCTACTGGCTCGGGGCGGGCCCGTCGTTCCTCTACGTCTCACAGGCCTGCGTGCTGGCCCTCGGCGCGTCGCCGATCTACCTGATCACGCGCGACAAGTTCCACAACGAGTGGATGGGACTGTGCTTCGCGTTCGTCTTCTTGATGTACGCGCCGATGCAGTGGATCAGCTGGGCGATGTTCCATCCCGAGGCACTGGTGATCACGCCGTTCCTCTTCGCTTGGTGGTTCGCCACCCGCGAGCGGTGGGGGTGGTTCTTCGCGATGGTGCTGCTCGCGCTCTCGACGCGCGAGGACACGGCCCTGGCCGTCTTCATGCTCGGGATCGTGCTGTTGATCACGATGCGCCGCGCTCCGGACTATCGGCGCGTCGTCAAGATGGCGACAGGTGTGATGGTGCTCGGCGTCGTCTGGTACGTCGTCAGCACGAAGGTGATCATCCCGCACTTCAACGACGGCGAAGAACCGTTCTACATCACCTACTTCTACAAGAACTACGGCACCACCACGCCCGAGATCCTCAGCAACATCCTTCGCCACCCCGACCGCGTGGTGCACGACGCGGTGCAGCACGATCGGTTGGTCTTCTACAAGCAACTCGGCTGGCCAGTGGGGTGGACGTTCCTCGCCAACCCACTCGCACTGCTGATGGCGGCGCCGCAGATGCTCGCCAGCGTGATCGGTCTCAGCCCGTATGCGCGGATGATCCGGTATCAGTACACCTCGGTGATGGTCGCCCCGATCTTCATCGCCTCGATCCAAGGCGCGTACGTGTTCTGGCGGTTCAAGTTGGCGAAGGTGCTACTGCCGATGTGGCTCATCGGGTGCAGCTACGTGAGCAACGTCGCCTGGTCGCCGTCGCCGTTGAACGAGACGAACTTCGGGTACTGGAGCGCACCCAACATCCGACACGAGTCACTTCGCGAGGCCCTCACGTACATTCCCGACGATGCCGCGGTGACGGCGAGCTATCAGATCCTCCCGCACCTCTCTCACCGCCGGCACATCTACGACTGGCCGAACCCGTTCTGGGCAGCGGTGTGGGGCAACGACGACTGTGCTCACCTCCCCGATCCGCGAACCATCGACTACGTCATCCTCGACCTGTCCCAGGTGGGCGCCAACAACCAGACGCTCTACGACGACATGATCAAGTCCGGAGGCCCGTTCGAGGCGGTCTTCCAGGACGCGAGCGTGATCGTCATGCAGCGGGTGGGCACGAGTCCAGAGGTCGACGTGCAACCACAACAAGATTCTTGCCAACAGCTGGCGCTCCAACACGAGCTTCGAGCGCGCGGCTGAACGGGACGATCAGCGAGTCGTAGACACGAGACGAACCGGCGTCCAACGTCGGCACGTCGAGCAGTCGGTACATCAGGAAGTACGGCACGATGCCGACGACGTCCATGTAGCGGAGGTCCGTGATCTCGAAACCGGCGTCGGTGACCACCTGTCGAAGCAGCGCCCGGTCGTAGCGGCGGAAGTGACCGGATTTGAAGTCGAGGCTGCCGTAGAGGGAGGGCATCGCAGGGACGAACACTGCGAGCGAGCCGCCGGGCTTGACCAGTCGTCGGGCGGTCCGCAGTTCGTCCACATCGTCGCGGATGTGCTCGAGCACGCTGACGTAGACGACGGAGTCGAACGACTCGTGTGCCCCGGTGGCGAGCAGATCGTGCGACGTGATCTGCACGGCCTCGACGCCGGGCAGGCCCCGTGTTCGGCGCTGGAGCTCGGGGAACACGTTGTCGGCCGGTTCGATTGCGACCACTTTGTGGCCACTCGCGGCGAGTTTGGTCGCAATGGCGCCGACACCGGCGCCGACTTCCAACACATGGTGGCCGAGGTGAGGGAGCAGGGTGTCGGCGATCCAGGTGAGGAACCGATCTGCATCGGCCAGGTTGGCGAGTTCCTCGGTGGCGCCGAACACCGACTCACCGGTCGTCGCCTGTGCGCGCAGTCGGGGGTTGCGCTGGGCCCACAGCGACTGGTTGCTGCGCATGTCGCGACGGATCTCGTGCACGTGGCGGCGAATCGCCGGCAGGCTCGTCGCGAACTCGCGCAGGTCGTGCTGTGCGATGGGCGCAACGCCGGAGTAGCGCGGGCGGAAGACGATCGGGACCTCGTCGACCGCGAATCCGTGCGCCTGGATCACCGCGACCATCGCGCTGAAGAACCCGTACGTCTCCGTCGGCAGGTCTTCGTGGAGCAGCAGCGACGCGACGTCGGGGTGGTACACCCGGAACGAGGTCGTCGAGTCGCTCACGCCCCGCGCCCCGGTGAACGCCTTGACCAACCCGTTCCCGGTGCGGCTCAGCAGCGTTCGTGTCGGGCCGGTGCCCGGTGACGATCCGCCCCGGGTCCATCGTGACCCGATGGTGAGGCCGCTGCCACGGGCGACGTGGCTACGGACGAGATCCGGGATCTGACGGGCGTCGTGCTGCCCGTCGGCGTCGAGCGACACGATGACGTCGGCATCGTCGGCCAGCGCCCGGCGGAATCCGTCGAGCAACGCACTGGCGAAGCCGGGAGCCGTGGGGGACAGCACCTCCAGATCGAGGCCGAGCCGCTTCGCGAACTCGATCGGTGTCGTGCCCGTCGCAGCATCGCCGAGCAGTGTCGCCGACAGAAGAACGTCGCTCGGCTCGAGGGCGCGTCGCGCCTCGTCGAGCTCGGCGAGCACGGGCTCGACGGCCACGAAACCGTGTTGTGAGGCCAACAGAACCTGGACGAGCACGTGGGCACGCTAGCCGTCCATGCCCCCACGCGTCCGTCGGCGCCGTCGACTGCTACCATCTCCCCCCGACCGTGAAACGAGTCCCGTGAGGCTCGTACGGGAAGGAGTACGAAGGTGAACCCTGTTCCGATGTCCGCCGCGCCCCCGCGAGGGGGCGTTTTTCGTCCCCGCCTTTCCACCGCAGGGCATGAACATGCACTACTATGCATGATCATGCGAATCGAAGGAGGGCAGCATCATGCGTGACGCCGCACTTGTGATGGCCGATGGCAGCGTCTTCGAGGGCGAGCTCGTCGGCGCCGAACCGCCCGGCGGCATCGCCGGCGGCGAGGTCGTGTTCAACACCGTGCTCTCGGGCTACCAGGAAGTGATCACCGATCCCAGCTACGCCGGTCAGATCATCACCTTCACCTCTCCCCACATCGGCAACTACGGCGTGAACGACCACGACTTCGAGGCCACCCGGCCGTTCTGCCGCGGCGTCATCGTGCGCGAGATGGCGCGTCGGCACAGCAACCAGCGCGCCGAGGACTCGCTCGACGCGATGCTGCACCGCTTCGGGGTCAGCGGCATCGCCGGCCTCGACACCCGCCGGCTCACGCGATTGCTGCGCGACACCGGCGCCATGCCGGGCGCATTCGGCACCGCACCCGAATCGGATCTCCGCGCGGCGGCTGCGGCCGAGCGTGGAACCGACGGCATCGACCTCGTGGCCGACGTGACCACCGACGAGGCGTTCGTGGTGGGCGACGGTCCGCGGCGGATCGTCGCGTTCGACTTCGGGATCAAGACCACCATGTTGCGGCATCTGGCGACGCTCGGGACGGTCGACGTCGTTCCGGCCTCGACGAGCGCTGCCGACGTCATGGCCCGACGCCCGGACGGTGTCTTCCTCAGCAACGGCCCGGGCGACCCGGCGATGGTCGGGTACGCGGTCGACACGATCGGTCAGCTGCTCGGCGTGGTGCCGGTGTTCGGCATCTGTCTCGGACACCAACTGCTCAGCCGCGCGCTGGGTGGGGACACGTTCAAGCTGCCTTTCGGTCACCACGGCGGCAACCACCCGGTGCGCCACGAGGCCACCGGCCACGTCGAGATCACCAGCCAGAACCACAACTTCTGCGTCGACCCGAGCAGCCTCGACGGCAAGGTCGAGGTCACCCATCTCAACCTCAACGACTTCACCAACGAAGGGATGCGTGTTCTCGGAGTGCCGGCGTTCAGCGTGCAGTACCACCCCGAGGCCGGACCCGGTCCCCACGACAGCAGATACCTGTTCGAGATGTTCGCCGACCTGATGGATGCGGGCCTCGCCGGCGCCAAGGCAGGTGCCTGATGCCCAAGCGCACCGACATCCACAGCATCCTCATCATCGGCTCCGGACCGATCGTCATCGGCCAGGCCTGCGAGTTCGACTACTCCGGCACCCAGGCGTGCCGGGTGCTGAAGGAGGAGGGCTACCGCGTCATCCTCGTCAACTCGAACCCCGCCACGATCATGACCGATCCCGACTTCGCGCACGCCACGTACGTCGAGCCGATCACGCCCGAAGTGGTCGCCAAGATCATCGAGCGCGAACGCCCCGACGCAGTGCTTCCCACGCTCGGTGGGCAGACCGGTCTGAACACGGCGATGGCGCTCTACGAGATGGGCATCATCGGACGACCAGGCACGCCCGAGATGATCGGCGCCAACGCCGAAGCGATCGCAACCGCGGAAGACCGCGATCAGTTCAAGAAGGCGATGATCGAGATCGGCCTGAACGTGCCCGACAGCGGCATCGCCCACACGATGGCCGAGTCCCGCAAGGTGTTGGAGGAGATCGGCCTGCCGTGCATCATCCGGCCCGCCTACATCCTCGGCGGTCGTGGCACCGGCATCGCCTCGACGCTCGAAGAGTTCGAGGTGGTCGCCGCGAACGGCATCGATGCCAGCCCGATCAACGAGATCCTCATCGAGAAGAGCATCGCCGGTTGGAAGGAGTTCGAGCTCGAGGTCATGCGTGACAGGGCCGACAACTGCGTGATCATCTGCTCCATCGAGAACGTCGACCCGATGGGCGTCCACACCGGCGACTCCATCACCGTTGCGCCCGCACAGACGCTCAGCGACGTCGAATATCAGCAGATGCGAGACGCCGCCTTCGCCTGCATCCGTCGCGTCGGCGTGGAGACGGGCGGCAGCAACGTCCAGTTCGCGGTCAACCCGGTCACCGGCGAGCAGGTCGTCATCGAGATGAATCCCCGCGTGTCTCGTTCGTCGGCGCTGGCGTCGAAGGCGACGGGATTCCCGATCGCGAAGATCGCTGCCAAGCTCGCCGTCGGCTACACGCTCGACGAGATCTCCAACGACATCACGTCGACGGCCGAGCGGGCGACGCCAGCGAGCTTCGAACCGTCGATCGACTACGTCGTCACCAAGATCCCGCGATGGGCGTTCGAGAAACTGCCCGGTACCAAGGGCGTGTTGGGCACCCAGATGCAGTCCGTCGGCGAGGCGATGTCCATCGGGCGCACCTTCACCGAGAGTCTGCAGAAGGGGCTTCGCTCGCTGGAGCAGGGCCGGCTCGGGTTGGGCTGCGACCCCGCCGAGAGCCACCTCGATTCCCGCTCCGACGACGATCTGCTGAGTGCGATCGGGATTCCCACGCCCGAGCGCATCTTCCAGGTCGGCGAACTACTGCGCCGCGGCGTCTCGATCGAGCGCGTTCACGACGCGTGTCGCATCGACCCCTGGTTCCTCGACCAGATGCAGCAGATCACCGAGGAACGCGCCGTCCTCGCGGATGTCGGCATGGCCGCGCTCACGCCGCGTCAGTGGAAGCGCGCCAAGCAGTTCGGATTCGCCGACGCCCAGCTCGCGTTCCTCTGGGACATCGACGAGCTCGAGGTGCGGGCCGCACGGGAGGCTGCCGGAGTGCTGCCCACCTACAAGACCGTCGACACCTGCGCCGCCGAGTTCGAGGCGACGACCCCGTACCACTACAGCACCTGGGAGGACGAGAACGAGGTCCGCCCCAGCTCGCGTCCGCGTGTGGTGATCCTCGGCAGCGGTCCGAACCGCATCGGTCAGGGCATCGAGTTCGACTACTGCTGCGTGCACGCCTCGTTCGCCCTGCGCGACGCCGGGTACGAGACCGTGATGGTGAACTGCAACCCAGAGACCGTGTCCACCGACTACGACACGAGTGATCGGCTCTACTTCGAGCCGCTCACACGGGAGGACGTCCTCAACGTCATCGCCGCAGAGACCGCGGCGGCGGGAGGGGTGGCGCCGCGTGTGATCGTGTCGCTCGGGGGTCAGACGCCGCTGAAGCTCTCCGGCTTGCTGCCGGTCGACCTCATTGCGGGCACCTCGCCCGCCTCGATCGACCTCGCCGAGGATCGAGAGAAGTGGAACGCCCTGTGCGACGAGCTCCACATCCCCCAACCGCCCGGCGGCACGGCCACCGATCTCGAGCAGGCACTGGAGATCGTCGAGCGGGTCGGTTTCCCGGTGCTGGTGCGGCCGAGCTACGTGCTGGGTGGACGGGCGATGCAGATCGTGCACGACCGGAATCACCTGGCACGTGCGATGGCCGAGCTCGCCGGATTCGGCAGCCTGGGCAAGGAGGGCGGTCTGTCCGCGGAACGCCCCGTGCTCGTGGACCGCTTCCTCGAGGACGCGATCGAGGTCGACGTCGACGCGATCCGCGACCACACCGGTGAAGTCCTCATCGGCGGAGTGATGGAGCACGTGGAGGAGGCGGGCGTCCACAGCGGTGACTCCGCCTGCGCGATTCCGCCCCAGACGCTGCCATCGTGGGTCGTCGAGGTGATCGAGCGCTACACGAAGTCCATCGCCCGTGCGCTCGACGTGCGCGGGTTGATCAACGTGCAGTACGCGGTCGCCGGAACCACCGTCTACGTGATCGAGGCCAACCCACGTGCCAGCCGAACGGTGCCGTTCGTCGCCAAGGCCACGGGCGTGCCGCTGGCGAAGGTGGCCAGCCGGGTGATGCTCGGCGCCACCCTGGCCGAGCTGCGCACCGAGGGACTCCTGCGGCCGCCGAGCCAACACGGTCACGTCGCCATCAAGGAGGCCGTGCTGCCGTTCAGCCGATTCCCCGAGGTCGACACGGCACTGGGGCCGGAGATGCGCAGCACGGGCGAGGTGATGGGCATCGACACCACCTTCGGCAAGGCGTTCTTCAAGGCGGAGCTGGCGGCGGGCACGCTGCTGCCGACCGAAGGGACGGTGTTCCTGTCATTGGCCGATGGCGACAAGCCGGCCGGGCTCGTCGTGGCGCAGCGACTGCGCGACCTCGGCCTCGGCGTCGCGGCCACGAAGGGAACGGCGACCTACCTGGAGCGCTTCGGGCTCACCGTGGACCAGGTCGTCGGCAAGATCTCCGACGGCCACGGGATCAACGCGGTCAAGCTCATCGAGAGCGGGCAGATCGCGTTCGTGGTCAACACGCCCCAGGGTCGAGGCGGACGCACCGACGGCGAACAGATCCGCAAGGCGGCCAACTCCCACCACGTCAGCTCCGTCACCACCGTCGCGGCCGCCCTGGCGGCTGTGCAGGGAATGGCCGAGATGGCGGGCGAGGAGATCTCGGTCCGGCCGTTGCAGGAGTACCACGCGTGAGCGAAACGTCGGTCCGGGTCGGGTCGCTGGACTTCGCCGCGCCGGTGATGACCGCATCCGGCACCGCCGGCCACGGTGCCGAGTTGGCGCCGTACTTCCCGCTGGCCGAACTGGGCGCCGTCGTGGTCAAGTCCCTCGCCGCGTTCGAATGGGCGGGCAATCCGGCCCCACGGGTCCATCCGGCCGGGCAGGGCATGCTCAACGCCGTGGGTCTGCAGGGCCCCGGCGTGCAGCGCTGGATCGCCGAGGAGCTGCCGTCACTCGTCTCGACGGGGGCGCGGATCGTGGCCAGCATCTGGGGCCGCACCGTCGACGACTTTCGCCAGGCGGCGGAGCAATTGGCGCAGGCGCCCGAATCGGTCGTGGCCGTCGAGGTCAACCTGTCGTGTCCCAACCTGGAGGGTCGGCGCGGCATCTTCGCCCATGACCCCGAGATCTCCGCGGCGGTGATCGCCGCCACGGCCGCCTGCGGGCGCCCACGGTGGGCCAAGCTCAGCCCGAACACCGACCGCGTGGTCGAGGTCGCGGCCGCGGTGCACGAGGCCGGTGCAGCAGCCGTCACCTTGGTGAACACGCTGCTCGGCATGGTGCTCGACCCCGAGACGGGTCGGCCGGTCCTCGGCGCAGGTGGTGGCGGTTACAGCGGCCGACCGGTGCATGCGGTCGCCGTGCGCACCGTGTTCGACGTGCGGGCGGCGTTGCCGATGCTGCCGATCGTCGGCGTCGGGGGAGTGTCGAGCGCATGGGACGCGGTGGAATTGCTGCTCGCGGGAGCCAGTGCGGTCCAGGTCGGCACCGCCACCTTTGCCGATCCGAGGGCTCCGTACCGGGTTCAGGCGGACCTCCTGGGCTGGTGTTCGGCCCGAGGTGTGACACCTGCCCAGCTGTCCGGGCTGGCCCATCAGGGGGGATTGCCACCGCGACCCTGATCAGGAGGAGTATGGTCCTCCCATGGCAACACCTCCGCAACTCACCCCTGAACAGCGTGCAAACGCCCTTGCCAAGGCCGCCGAGGCACGTGCGGCTCGGGCCGAACTCAAGAATCAGCTCAAGATGGGTTCGGTCACCCTGGCCGAGGCGCTCGCGTCCACCAGTCCCACCGTGGGTAAGCTCAAGGTCCAATCCCTGCTCGAGTCGCTTCCCGGCGTCGGCAAGGTGAAGGCTCGCAAGCTCATGGACGAGATCGGCATCGCCGACAACCGTCGCGTGCAGGGCCTCGGCGCCCAGCAGAAGCTGTCATTGCTCGACCAGCTCGGCAAGTGAGGCCATGTCGGCCCAACCCGCCGATCTGACCCGCATCTTCATCGTGTCCGGCCCCGGTGGCGTGGGAAAGGGCACCATCGTCAAGGCCCTCGTGGAACGCGACCCTCGGCTCTGGCTGAGCAGGTCGTGGACCACCCGGGCGCAGCGGCCGGGCGAGCGTTCGTCCGACTACGTGTTCACCGACGCAGCGAGCTTCGAGGAGCGGATCGAGCGCGGCGGCTTCCTCGAGTGGACCAACTTCCTCGGGAACTACTACGGCACGCCCACCCCAGACCTCGAATCCGGTCGCGACGTGGTCCTCGAGATCGAGGTCGATGGCGCCCAGCAGGTCAAGGCGCTCCACCCCGATGCGGTGTTGATCTTCGTGCTCCCACCGTCTCGTGCGGAGCAGCAGCGCCGACTCCTCGGGCGCGGCGATCCGGAGGACAAGGTCGACCAGCGCCTCCAGAAGGCGGTGGACGAAGAACCCGTCGGCATGGCGATCGCCAACCACGTCGTCGTCAACGACGACCTCGAACGCACGGTGCAGGAGATGCTCGGCATCATCCACCACTACCGCGAGTCGTGACCGGCAGGAACATCCACCGGCGATGACGTGCTCCGGGAGCGGTTCCGGGTAGACTGCACCGCTGCTTTCAGGAGGCCACTCGATGACCACGCGTTCGTACGACACCATGATCAACCCGCCGATCGAGGACCTGCTCGACAAGGTCGACTCGAAGTTCAGCCTGGTCACCCTCGCCGCCCGTCGGGCCCGGCAGATCAACAGCTACTTCAACCAGCTCGGCGACGGACTCGGTCAGATGGTGCCGCCGCAGGTCAGCTCGGTGGCACGCAAGCCGCTCAGCATCGGCTTCGAGGAGATCGCCGCCGACAAGATCCAACGTGTCGAGATGGTCCACGAGGGCGACGAAGCGGCCGACCAGCCCGCTGACGCCACCGCCTGATCCGAATCGGCTCTCGCACGCCCATGCTCGCCGGCAAGCGCATCGTGCTCGGTGTCACCGGTGGCATCGCGGCCTACAAAGCCGTCGAGGTCTGCCGCCGTCTGGTCGATGCCGGCGCGCACGTCGTGCCCGTCATGACCGCCGGTGCCGAGCACTTCATCGGTCGAACCACGCTCTCGGCTCTCGCCAGTGAGCCCGTGCAGACCAGTCTGTGGGACGAGGCGGACCCCATCCCGCACACCCACCTCGGACAACAGGCCGATCTGATCGTGGTGGCGCCGGCAACGGCGCGCCTCCTGGCTGCCTATGCAGCCGGGCTCAGCACGGACCTGCTCACCAACACCCTGCTCGCCACGCGCGCTCCGGTCGTCGTCTGCCCTGCGATGCACACCGAGATGTGGGAACACCCTGCCGTCCAGGCCAACGTGGCCGTGCTCCGGGCACGAGGCGTCCACATCGTCGAGCCCGAGTCCGGGCGTCTCGCCGGTGGCGATGTCGGCGCAGGGCGCCTTGCAGCGCCCGAGGCCATCGTCGCCCGTGTCGAGGAGGTCCTCGGTGCGGGGCCCTGGAACGGGCTCCGTGTGGTGATCTCGGCCGGTGGGACCAGAGAGCCGATCGACGCCGTGCGCGTCATCGCCAACCGCAGCAGCGGCAAGCAGGGCTATGCGCTGGCCGAGGAGGCCGCCGCTCGCGGCGCGTCCGTCACCCTGGTGTCCACCGTCGATCTGTCGGTGTCCCCGTCGATCGCCGTCCGTTCCGTCGAGACCGCTGCGCAGATGCAGTCCGCCCTCGGCGAACTCGCCCCGACGGCCGACGTCGTGATCATGGCCGCAGCAGTTGCCGACTTCCGCCCGGTCGCCGTCGCCGAGGGCAAGTGGAAGAAGGACCAGGGCGTTCCCCAGATCGTGCTGGAGCCGACGCCCGACATCCTGGCCGGGCTCGGCGCCGACAAGCCCGCTGGTCAGGTGCTCGTCGGCTTCGCCGCGGAGACCTCCGACCTGATCGCCAATGCAACGGGGAAACTGCAACGCAAGTCGCTCGACCTCATCGTCGCCAACGACGTCGGCGCCCCAGGTGTCGGGTTCCAACACGACACCAATGCGGTCACGCTGCTGCGCGCCGACGGCGCTGTCGTCACGGTCGGCCTCACCGACAAAAGATCCATTGCCAAGGTCGTTCTGGATACTGTGAACGACATCCGTGGCGTCACCCACCCCACCGCAACATGAGGAGCCTCACACTGTGAGCAGCTACACGTTCACTTCCGAGAGCGTGACCGAAGGTCACCCCGACAAGATGGCCGATCAGGTCAGCGACGCGGTGCTCGACGCCATCCTTGCCGAGGACCCGCACGGGCGGGTCGCATGCGAGACGCTGCTCACCACAGGGCTCTGTGTGGTCGCCGGAGAGATCACCACCACGGCCTACGTCGACATCCCGAAGTTGGCTCGCGAAGTCATCAACGGCATCGGATACGACAACGCGCTGTACGGGTTCGACGGCAACACGTGCGGCGTCATCGTCAGCATCGACGAGCAGAGCCCCGACATCGCTCAGGGTGTCGACAAGAGCGAGGAAGTCCGCTCCGTCGGCAACGCCGAGGACCAACTCGAGCTCCAGGGTGCCGGCGACCAGGGCATGATGTTCGGCTACGCCTGCGACGAGACCCCCGACCTGATGCCGATGCCGATCTGGCTCGCCCACCGCCTCAGCGAGCGGCTGTCCGAGGTCCGCAAGGCCGGTGCCGTGCCCTATCTGCGGCCCGACGGCAAGACGCAGGTCACCGTCGAGTACGAGAACGGTCGCCCCGTCCGTCTGTCGCACGTGCTCATCAGTACCCAGCACCATGACGGCATCGACCGCGACACGGTCATCCGTCCGGACCTGATCGAGCAGGTCATCCGCCCGGTGATGCCCGCACAGTTCGCTGACGACGGCTACGACGTGCACATCAACCCGACCGGCAAGTTCGTCATCGGCGGTCCTCACGGCGACACCGGTCTCACCGGTCGCAAGATCATCGTCGACACCTACGGCGGCATGGGTCGCCATGGCGGCGGGGCCTTCAGCGGCAAGGATCCCAGCAAGGTCGACCGCTCGGCTGCCTACGCCGCCCGGTGGGTGGCCAAGCACGTCGTCGCCAGCGGCGCCGCCAGCCGATGTGAGGTCCAGGTCGCCTATGCCATCGGCATGGCACATCCCGTGAGCATCCTGGTCGAGACGTTCGGGACCGAGAAGGTCGACAACGCAGCCATCGTGCGGGCCGTGCGCGAGATTTTCGACCTGCGTCCGGCCGCCATCGTCCGCGACCTCGACCTGAAGCGCCCGATCTACCAGAAGACGGCTGCCTACGGTCACTTCGGCCGCGAGTTGCCCGAGTTCACCTGGGAGCACCTCAGCCGTCTCGACGACTTCATGCGCGCCGTCGGCGTGTGACCGCTCCGGGCGACACGACGCCCGGGCTCGTGGCGCGGGTCGTCCCCGACGTCACCGGGCTCGACAAACAGTTCGACTACCTCGTCCCCGAGTCGATGCGCGACCAACTCGCGGTCGGGTCGCTCGTCCGCGTCCCCTTGCACGGACGTCGCGTCGGTGGCTGGGTGGTGTCGATGGGCCCGCCCGATCCGAGCGTGCCGGCCGAACGCCTGGTGCCCATCGCCCGATGGTCGTCGGTCGGTCCGCCGGAGGAGGTCGTGGATCTCGCTCGCTGGGCAGCGCCACGCTGGGGAGCGCCGCGCGTCAGACCGTTCCTGGTCGCAGCCTCGCCGCCGCGGATGGTCGCGGTGCTGCCGCCATCTCGACGCACGAATCGTCATGGACCGGCCGTCGCGTCGGGTGTTCGGCGGACGACCCCGCTCACCGATCCGCTACCCCTGCTCGTCGAGCTCGCCGATCACGGCCCTGCCCTCGTGCTGCACCCGACACCTGCAGCAGCCAGGGCGATCGCCAACCGACTGCGCAAGCAGGGACTTCGTGTGGCCCTCGTGCCCGACGACTGGGCCCTGGCGGCCGGCGGTGCCGATGTCGTGGTCGGGACGCGCACCGCCGCGTGGGCACCGTGCCCGGGCCTACGGACCATCGTCGTGCTCGACGAGCACGACGATGCGCTGCAGGACGAGCGCACTCCCACCTGGCACGCCCGCGAGGTGGCGATCGAGAGGGCCGCACGCGCCGGCGCCGCGTGCGTGTTGGTCTCGCCGTGTCCGACCGCCACCGCGATGCACTGGGCAGGCGACCGGATCGAGCGCCCCACTGCGTCCGAGGTCCATGCCGGATGGCCGTTCATCGAGGTGATCGACCGGACCGACGAAGAGCCGTGGAAGCGATCCCTGCTCACCTCGGGCCTGATCGCCCACCTGCGCGACACGTCGAAACGGGTGGTCTGCGTCATCAACACCAAAGAACGGGCGCGCCTGCTGGCCTGTCGCACCTGTCGCACGCTGCAGCGCTGTGAGCGCTGCGACGCCGCCGTGAGGATGACCGACGATCAGCGACTCTCGTGCGCACGATGCGGTACGCAGCGACCGGTGGTCTGCCAGCACTGTGGGTCGTCGGCGATGGCGTTGATGAAGCCGGGTGTGTCCCGTCTGCGTGAGGAACTCGAGGCGGCCGCCAATCGCCCTGTCGTCGCGGTCACCGGCGACAGCGGAGAGTTGCCGCCCAGCGACGTCTACGTGGGCACCGAGGCGGTTCTGCACCGCGTGCCGGGTGTCGACGTGGTCGCGTTCCTCGACATCGACGCGGAACTGCTCGCGCCGAGGTATCGGGCGGTGGAACACGCGCTGGCGTTGCTGGTGCGGGCGGCGCGACTCGTCGGGAGCCGCGAGCGTGGGGGTCGTGTGCTGGTGCAGACGTTCGTCCCTCAGCACGTCGTGCTGCGGTCCTTGCTCATCGGTGACACCACGCGAATCACCGACGAGGAACTGCGCCGCCGGGAGATGCTGGGGCTTCCGCCGTTCCGCGCCTTGGCGTCCATCGAGGGCGCCGACGCGGTCGAGTTCGCGATGGCCACGGGACTCGAGACTGCGCCGACGCCCCGGGGTGCACTTGTGCGATCCGACTCGTGGGACGACCTCGGCGCCGCCTTGGCGGCCACACCGCGACCGAAGGGCTCACGCCTCCGTATCGAGGTGGACCCTGCCCGTGCCTGAGGCGGCGGCCCGCAGGATCCGATAGCCGGCGGACGAGGCAAGTCGCTCGGTGAGGTGCCCCTGGCCGCCGAGCCAGGTCTGCAGCGAGTCACTTCCCAGGTGCTTGTGCACCACCAGCACTGCGCTGCCGTCCGGGGTGAGGAGTCCGAGCCAGCGCATCAGCATCGCGTGGAGCGCCGGCTTTCCGATGCGGATCGCCGGGTTGCTCCAGATGGTGGCGAACCGTACGTCCGCAGGTACCTCGTCAGGGGCGCACACGCGAACGTTCGTGATCCCGTTGGCGGCCGCATTGGCGGCGCACAGCGCCCGCGCCCGTTCGTTGACGTCGATCGCCCACACCGTGGCCGCAGGGGCGCGGCGAGCCATCACGAGTGCGATCGCCCCCGTTCCGCAACCGAGATCGAGCAGATCTCCTTCGACGGCAGAGGAGGGCGCCTTCAGCAGGAGGAGCTTTGTGCCACCGTCGATGCGGTCGTAACCGAACACGCCACGATCGGTGCGGAGTGTGAGTTGCAGGTCGGGGAGCAGCAGCATGACGTCGCGCGGCGCCGACTCGGTGGTGGGCTCCTCGTCGAAGTAGTGAGAACCGGGCGCGGCCATGGGTCGCTAGCCTTGCACCCATGGCGTACGAGATCCGCACCTTCGGTGACCCGGTGCTGAAAACACAGGCCCAAGAGGTCACCGAGGTCAACGGCAAGATCGCGAGCCTGGTCGACGACATGTTCGACACGCTGTACGAATCCGACACCGGAATCGCGCTCGCCGCGCCGCAGATCGGCGTCCAGAAGCAGATCGTGGTGTGGGACATCGACGATCAGCCGATGGCGTTGATCAACCCCGTGGTGGTCGAGTCCGACGGAGAGTTCGTCTACAGCGAGGGTTGCCTCAGCATCCCCGAGCTGTACGTCGACATCCTGCGGCCCAATTCAGTGCTGGTGCGCGGTGTCACCGTCGACGGGCAAGAGGTCGAGATCGAGGCCGAGGAGCTGATGGGGCGCATGTTCCAGCACGAGATCGATCACCTCAACGGCGTTTTGATGTTCGATCGCATGACGCCGGAGCAGCGCAAAGAAGCGATGGCCGAGTATCGGCGGATCCAGGAAGCACCGAAGCCGCCGCAACGCCGCCGCCTTCGCCTGAAGTGACCCTCGCGTGACCGGTCGTCGGTTGGCGTACTTCGGAACGCCCGAGATGGCGGTGCCACCGCTGCAGGCACTGTCGCGCGCCGGGCACGACATCGCACTCGTCGTCACCCGTCCCGACAAGCGGCGTGGCCGCGGCGGCGCGCTCACCGCCAGTCCGGTCAAGCAGGCGGCCCTCGAGCTCGGGATCCCGGTCAGCCACCAGGTCGACGATGTCGTCGGAACAGGCGTGGAGCTCGGTGTCGTTGTCGCCTTCGGCCAACTCATCCGTCCCCACGTGCTGGCCGAGGTGCCGATGGTGAACCTCCACTTCTCGCTCCTCCCACGCTGGAGGGGTGCTGCACCGGTGGAGCGCGCGCTGTTGGCGGGCGACGCGGAGACCGGAGTCTGCGTGATGCAGCTCGAGGAGGGCC
Organism: Acidimicrobiales bacterium; assembly: GCA_038234785.1. Taxonomy (GTDB): domain Bacteria; phylum Actinomycetota; class Acidimicrobiia; order Acidimicrobiales; family Ilumatobacteraceae; genus UBA668. The sequence goes on along the minus strand of JBBQTC010000010.1, from coordinate 896 downwards.
TCGACACCGGACCGGTGTTCGACACGGTTCGGGTTCCGATCGGCCCGCGAAGCACCGCGGACGAACTTCGACGCGACCTGGTTCGTGTCGGCACCGACCAGCTGGTACGCGTCCTGTCGACGTCGCTGGGCACTCCGTCCGCGCAGATCGGCGAGGTCACGTACGCGGCCAAGATCCGGCCCGAGGAGCTCCGGATCGACTGGACGCAATCGCCCGAGCAGATCGATCGTTTGGTCCGTCTGGGCGGCGCCTGGACCACCTTGCGGGGCAGGCGAATGAAGGTGCTGGCCGCCGATCTCGCCGACCCGCCTCCCGGTACTGCCCCGTTCACCCCTGGTATCACGCTGCGGACGGTTCAGCCCGAGGGCAAGGGCCCGATGCCGTTCGGCGACTTCACACGCGGTGCCCGACCGGCCGAGAGCGAGCAGTTCGAATGACCGAGTCCGCCCGCCTGGTGGCATTTCGTTGCCTGCAGCGCATCGACCACGAGGGCGCCTACGCGAACCTCGTCACCGCCGGCGAGTTGCAACGAAGCCACCTGTCCGACCGCGACCGTCGGTTCGTCACCGAACTGGTCTACGGCACCACCCGCATGCGTCGCGCGTGTGATGCGCTGGTCGACCGTTTCGTGGCCACCACGCCGTCGCCAGAGGTCCGCACGGTGCTTCGTCTCGGGGCGTACCAGTTGGCGTTCGCCGGAGTGCCCGCTCACGCGGCAGTCGGCGAGACGGTCGAGTTGGCGCCGAAGCGTGCGCGCGGGTTCGTCAACGCTGTCCTGCGACGGGTGGCCGACACGCCGATGGAGTGGCACGACGAGCCCACCAGGCTGAGCTATCCCAACTGGATCGTCGACCGGCTCGTGACCGAACTGGGGGAGGTCGAAGCGTTGGAGGCGC
>JBBQTC010000009.1:0-80631 GCA_038234785.1 Acidimicrobiales bacterium | reverse complement strand
GAGGGTGGCGAGGGCGGCGGCTTCAAGAACCCGCGCGACGTCGCGTCAATGGTGTTGCTCCCCCTGGTCGTGAGCAAGGTCTCCGTACCGGTCATCGCTGCCGGCGGCATCGTCGACGGATGGGGAATGGCCGCTGCGTTCGCACTCGGGGCAGAGGGCGTGCAGATGGGCACGCGGATGGTGAGCGCTGCCGAATCACCGGTGCACGACAACTGGAAGCAGGCCATCGTGGACGCGGCCGAGACCGACACGGTCTTCCTCAACCGTTTCAGCCGTCCGGGACTGCGCGCCCTGCGCACCGAACGCACCAATCGCCTGGAACACGAGGACCACGTCGACATGAGCGAGTTCGGGCGAGCCACCGACCTGTACTTCGGCGGCGACATGGAGGCGGCGATCGCACTCACCGGCCAGGTCGCCGGTCGCATCGAATCGATCGAGCCCGTCGCCGACATCATCCAGGGCACCATCCGCCAGTTCCGCGCACGCCTCCTCGAACTGCAACAGCACATCTGATATCCACACATGACCGGACGTGCTGGGTTACACTGGCCGTCCGCGGGTGGAGACCGAGGCCTTTTAGGCATTCCCGGAGGTCCCACCAATGGCCGCACTGCTCGAACAATTCAAGGCGATCGCCCGAATCGGCATGTATCTCGTCCTCGCCTTCCTCGCCATCCAGCTGTGGCAGGACCCTGCCGGCTCGGCCCACGCAACCGTCGACTTCGTGTCAGGTGTCGGCAGCTTCTTCGCGTCCCTGATCAACAAGATCGGCACGTTCGCCAAGGGTCTCACCCAGTAGGTCGTCAGCGCCGTTCGAGGTGCGCCACCATCTCCGTCGCGCCGACGGAGACCCGACTGGTCGACGACCACAGCCAGGCCGTGACGCCCATCAGGGTGGTCGCCCCTGCGACGTGCACGAGTACCAGACCGGCGGGGAGCCCCGCTGCGTACTGGACGTAACCGACGGCGCCCTGGACGAGGGCGACGAAGATCCAGGACATGAGCGGCGCGTCGAGCACCTCACGGTCGTGGCGCAGCGAACGCAGCAACCACAGCAGCGACAGCGCGATCGCGACGGTCACCCAGACGATGCCGGCGTGGATCCGCGACACCCACTGGAGCGCGTGGCCGTTGATGTCGGTCTCGGACCCGAAGAACCGCCGAGCCTGCGTGTCACCCGCGTGTGGCCCGGTGCCGGTGACCACGGTGCCGGCGAGCACCGAGAGCACGGTCCAGACGCTGAGCAGCCGCACCCTACGTCGAACTCGGGGCACGACCGCCGCCACCCTGCGGCCGCCGTCGGGCTCGCCCGAACGCACGAGCATCATCACCGCTGCCCACACGAGCACCATCGACAGCGCGAAATGCAACTGCACCGTTGCCGGGTGCAGTTTGGCCCAGACGACGATCGCCCCGACCACGCCCTGGGCCGGTACGCCGAGGAGCATCACCAGGCTGAGGACGAGCAGGTCGCGTCGCCGCGGGCGCCGATACCACGCTGCGGCGGCGGCGAGCGCCACGCCGATCGATACCAGAAACGTGAAAAGCCGGTTGATCTGTTCGATCGCCGAGTGCGTCGTCGAGAGGTCGACGACCTTGGAGCCGTTGCAGTTCGGCCAGTCGTCGCAGCCGAGGCCTGAGTTCGTCAGGCGCACCGCGGCGCCGCTCACGCAGATCACCGACAGCAGCACCACTGCGCCGACGCAGATCGAGCGGAACTCCGTGGGCGTGAAGCCCTCGGCCCGCACTCGACGAACGTAGGCCTTGACTCGTTCCATGCCGGTCAGGCTAGGGGGCCACCGGGTACGAGGGCCAACCGCCTCCGTGGCTACGGTTCGCGGCGTGCTGACCAGCTACGACGACTACCCCATTCACCAGGCATCGGTGCCGATCGCCCACACGGCGAGCTCGGACATCAATCACTACGACCGCTACTTCTTCAACGGCTACTCGCGCACGGGTGACCTGTACTTCGGCGTGGCGATGGGTCTCTACCCCAACCGCCACGTCGCTGACGCAGCCTTCTGCGTGGTCCGGAACGGACGCCAGACGAGTGTGTTCCGGTCCCAACGAGCACCGCAGGACCGCCGCGATGCAACCACCCTCGGGCCGATCGCGGTGGAGATCGTCGAACCGCTGCACATCCTTCGAGTGCGCGTCGAGGCGCCGGATCAGGGTTTGCGTGCCGAGCTCACCTTCGAGTGCCGGTCCCCCGCCATCGAGGAGGGCCACTTCTTTCAACGGATCGGCGTCCGTACGTTCTTCGACTACACGCGTCTCACCCAGTTCGGATCATGGAGCGGGTGGATCGAACTCGACGGCGAGCGCGTCGAACTCGACTCGAGCGATGTGTGGGGGTCGCGCGACCGCTCGTGGGGCATCCGGCCGGTCGGTGAGCCGGCATCCAACGGCGCCCCGATGCCCTTCTCACAGTTCTTCTGGCTCTGGGCCCCGGTGAACTTCCCGTCGCTGTCGACCCACTTCGACGTCAACGAACACGGCGACGGCCGACGCTGGCACGAGACGGGCACCATCGTCCCCGTCGGTGGCGAACCACGGATGATGCGCACCGTCGAGTGGCGCGTCACCTGGCGGCCGGGCACCCGGTGGGCCGATGCCTTCGAGTACGACCTCCTCGACTGGGACGGCAGCATCAGCACCGTGCGCCTGCGTCCACGTTTCGAGTTCCACATGCGTGGCATCGGGTACGGCAGTCCCGAGTTCGGCCACGGTCACTGGAAGGATGAGGAGATCACCGGCGGCGAACGTCTCGACCTTCCCGTGCCGACGCCGATGGCGCGCGAGCACCTTCACGTGCAGGCACTCTGCGATGCCACCCTCACCATGGCCGACGGCACAGTCGAGGAGGGCATCGGCATTCTCGAGCAACTGTGTGTCGGCCCGCACCCAAGTGGCCTCACGGGAATCCTCGATCCCTTCGGTGGCTGAGACCGTCAGGTGTGACGGATCGTCATCCCGCCATCGACCGGGATCACCGCACCGTTGACGAAGCTGCTCGCCGGCAGGCAAAGGTTCAGCGTCATCTGGGCGACCTCTTCGGGCTGTCCATATCGTCGCAGCGGGACGCGCCGCTTGGCGTAGATCTGCTTGGACTCGTCGGGGATGCCGGCCGTCATCCCCGTCTCGATCGGACCGGGGCAGATGCAGTTGACGGTGATCCCGTGGCGCCCGAGCTCGACCGCGAAGCTCTTGGTCAGCCCCACGACGCCGGCCTTGGTGGCCGCGTACGCGGCGAGCCCCGGTGTCGTGACGATCGCCTCCGTCGACGCGATGTTGACCACGCGCCCGCCGTGCTCGGCCGCCTGCAGGTGAGGGAGGCAGAGGCGGATCAGGCGCGAGTGCGCAGTGAGGTTCACATCGAGCGTGCGCGCCCAGTTCGCCTCGTATTCGTCCTCGGCCTGGAACGCCGAGTTGATCAGCGACAGCCCGGCGTTGTTGATCAGCACGTCGACACCACCGAAGTCGGCGACCACTTCGTCGACCAGTCGGCGCAGCGACTCGTGGTCACCGACGTCGGCCACGAAACCTGATGCCGACTCGGTTCCGTGTGCCTCTCGGATCTCGTCCACCACTCGCAGGACCCGCTCCGCGTCCAGGTCGACGACCGCGACGCGAGCGCCCTCGTCGGCGAACAGGTGCGCCGTCGCCCGACCCATTCCGGAGGCCGCACCGGTGACGAGCACCCGTGCCCCGGCGACCGAACGGGACAGTGTCGAGAGCCGTCGCTGCATTCCCGCAACCTAGACCTGTATCGTGCGCGGAAGTGAAAAAGCCCACCGTCGAAGAACGCCGAACCGAGATCCTCGAGGTCACCTGCCAGGTGGTCATCGAGCGAGGCTTCGCGGCGACCCGCATCGCCGATGTCGCCAAGCGGCTCGGCGTTTCCAGCAGCCTCATCCACTACCACTTCGACTCCAAGGAGCAGTTGCTCGCGGAGGCATTCGCTCACTACGCACGCAAGGACCTCGCCGAGATGATGGCCGAGGTCGAGGATGCCCCGACCGCCATCGGTCAGCTCGACCGGGCCCTGCAGAACTACGTGCCAGAGGGCAGCGACGACATGGAGTGGATGCTCTGGATCGACGGCTGGGGTGAAGCACTCCGGAACCCGATGATGCGCAAGATCAGCCAGGAGCTCGACGAACAGTCCGCAGAGTTGCTGGAGCGGATCATCCGCAACGGCGTCGAGCGCGCCGAGTTCATCTGCGCCGACCCGGCGGCGGCAGCGATGCGCCTCACAGCCGTCGTCGACGGGCTCGCCGTGCAATTCGCGGCACACGACGGGATGATGACCCGCGACCAACTGATCGACCATGTGCGAACCCTCGCCGCGTGGGAGGTCGGCCTCGAACCGGATTCGTTGCGCGACACATCACGGCCGCGTCGTGAGGTCTCCTCGATCGCGCCGGCCACCGACATCGCCCTGCGCCAGCTGATCTCTCAGTACTGCGACGCCGTGGTCCGCAAGGACAGCGCTGGGTTCACGGCGCTGTGGACCGCCGACGGCATCTGGGGGCTGAAGGCGCCCGTCGTCGGCCGCGACGCCATTCGCGAGACGTTCGATCGGATGATCGCCACCTACAAGTGGTTCGTGCAGACGGCACCCAACGCAGTGTTCGAGGTGGACGAGGCGACCGGCACGGCGACCGGACGAGTCACCGTCATCGAGCAGTTCGACAAGAAGCGCACCGGCCCCGGACACTTCGTCGGTGTCTATCACGACAGCTACGTGAGAACGGCCGGGCAGTGGTTCTTCGCCGAGCGAACGATGGAGTCGATCGCGTCGTCGTGACGCGGTCCGACGCAGCTACGGCCGGATCTCGTAGAACGCGTTCACGCTGTGCTCCACCGCCATCCGGCGGAACTGCGTGAAACCCGCCGCCTCGGCCATCTCCTGGGCGCGCCGTTCCGACAACCCGAGCGTGCCGAGGCCGAGCCCATCGGGTTCGCTGAGGGCCGACGACATGCACGAGAGCACGCTGATCCCGTACATCAGCGACGCCATGGGGTTCTTGCGGGCGTTCTCCTCGAACGTGTCGAGCGCCTTGATGTCGACCAGGAGCCACGACCCGTCGGGCTTGAGTGACGCTCGGATCGCCTCGATCACCTCCTGCGGATGGGCCATGTCGTGGATGCAGTCGAACGTGCAGACCAGATCCAGCGACGCGTCGCCGGGGAGGCCCTGGTTGCGCGGATCGTGGAACGAGGCGTTGGTGAGATCGCTGGCGTCGAGCTTGGTCCGTGCCCGGTCGAGGGCGAACTGGCTGATGTCGTACCCGGTGAACGTGCTCGCCGGGTAGGTCTCCGCCATCAGCAGCACGGCGCTGCCCGCGCCGCAACCGACATCGGCGACGGCCGCTCCGGCGGTGAGCTTCTCGACCACCCCGTCGAGGGCCGGAAGGACCACCGGGATCAGAAACGCCCGGTTCCACGGCTCGAAGCTGCGCTCGATGCCGACCGCTCCCTCCGGCCCGTGGCTGTCGTAGTCGTGCCCGACGCCGGTGCGAAAGCTGTCGCGAACGTGCTCGAGCGCTTTCATGGTCTGTGGCAGACGGTGGAACATGCCCATGCCGAACGCTGGGTGATCCGGATCGGCAAGGACCACTGCCGCCTCGGGCGACAGCGAGAACGTGCCATCGGGCTGGGCCTCGATCATCTTCGACGCTGCCTGGTTGTACGCCCATTCGCGCACCCATCGCTCGATGGTCCCGGTGAGCTCGGCGAGCTCGCTCGTCGTCACCGGCCGGCCCGCCTCGCGCATGGCCCGGTACAGACCGAGCTGGTCGCCGAGGTGGATCATGCCGGCGGTGACTGCACCGTCGAGCTTGGTGAACAGTTGGTACGAGTAGAGCTTGAGTTGATCCGGATCGACGCTCATCGCCGGCTCAGCTCGGATCCACGAAGTTCGCGGGGCGCTTCTCGAAGTTCGACGTCACGGCCTCCATCTGGTTCTGTCGTCCGATGAGCGCACCGATGCGTGTCCGCTCTGCCGCGAACTGCTCCGCCGCGCCCTGGTTGAACAGACCGTTGAGCAGCTGCTTGGCGCCACGCACGGCCTCTGGGCTGCGACCCGCGATCTCGCGTGCCAAGGACATCGCGTCGTCGTAGGGCGTGTCACTCAATCGGGTGGCGAGGCCGAGTTCCTTGGCCTCCCGACCGTCGAACACGCGGGCCGTGAACACGAGTTCCTTGGCCACATCGGCGCCGACCAGTTGCGCCAGCATGAACGTGCCGGTCATGTCGGGTACGAGCCCCCAGTGGACCTCGCGCACGCTCAACTGGGTGTCGGGATGGACGATGCGGATGTCGGCACCGAGGGCGATCTGGATGCCTCCGCCGAGTGCATGACCGTGCACCGCCGCGATCACGGGAACCGGCACCTCCTGCCACACCCAGCACACCTGCTGGCCCAGGTGAGTGATGCGGCCCTCCTTCATCTCGCCCGGGTTCCCCTCCGCGGGACGTTCGCCGCCACCAGCGATCGCCGACATGGTCGCGAAGTCGAGTCCTGCGCAGAACGAGGAGCCCTCGCCGCTGAGCACCACCACCCTCACCCCGGGCTCGGTCTTCAGCCGCTCCCCCGCCTCGGCGAGTGCGACGAACATCGGGTTGTCCAGCGCGTTGCGCTTGTCCGATCGGGTCATGCGCACATCGGCGATGCCGTCGGTGATGGTGATGGAGACGCGGTCCTCTGACATGGCCGCGAGTTTGTCAGGTCACTGCTTCTGCGCTCGCAGCGTGTAGGTGAACGGCATCCGGTCGGGTCGTTCCCTCAGACGGAACTCCCCCATCTCGTCCTCGACCATCGCGGTGTCGAGCGGATTCCACGGCACCGATTCGTGTTCCTCGAACAGGGTGATGGTGAGACCGGCGGACCAGAGCGCGTTGAAGATCTCCGCCAGGCCGTGGTTGAAGTGCACGATCGTCGGCGAGGTGAGCGCGCCCTCGTCGCCGACGTAGGAGGTGGCCTCCACGAACACCGTGCCGTCGGACTCGAAGTACGGGTACTCGATCGACACCACTTCGTCGGGACGCGGATCGCACAGCGACCACAGCACCGGATGGCCCTCGCGGATGAACAGGAACCCTCCCGGCCGCAGGAGCGAGGCCACCACCTGCGCCCACCGACCCGCGTCGGGCAACCAACACAGCGCGCCGATCCCGGTGTACACGAAGTCGAACCGCTCGGGTCCCAGCGCGTCGACCGCGGCGTACACGTCGCTCTCGACGAACTCGATCGTCTCGCCACAGTCGGCCGCCAATCGGGACGCCACCTCCAGCGCCGGCGCCGAGAAGTCGAGGCCGGTCATGCGCGCTCCGAGACGGGCGAGCGACACGGTGTCGGTCCCGATGTGGCACTGCAGGTGCACGCCGTCGAGGCCGTCGATGACGCCGAGTCGCGGAAGGTCGAACCGCACGACCGAGGACAGGTGGTGCGGGTCACCGGTGTGTTCGTGCAACCGATACCCCACCTCGTGGACCGGCACGCGACTGTTCCAGTTGGCGAGGTTGATGTTGCGGTAGTCCCTCGGATCGGCGTCCACGGCGACCAGCATCGCGCAGCAGTGGCACACTGAGAAGATGCATTTGAACCTCTCCGCCGATGAAGTCCTGTCCACCACTCGCGCCGTGCGCAAGCGACTCGACTTCGACACGCCGGTCGAGCGCAGCGTCATCGAGGAGTGCCTCGAACTGGCGCTGCAGGCGCCCACCGGGAGCAACTCGCAGGGCTGGCAATGGCTGTTCGTGACCGATGCGGCGAAGAAGCAGGCGTTGGCCGACATCTACAAGAAGAACTTCGAGGTGTACCGCGCCTACAGCGCCACCAACCCCTACGAGGAGTCGGACCTCCGGTTCGCCCAGAAGGATCGGGTGCTGTCCTCGGCCGACTACCTCACCGAGAACTTCCATCGGGCCCCGGTCATCATGATCCCCTGCATCACCGGCAACCTCGATGGTGTTCCCGCCTTCGCCGGCGCATCTGCGTGGGGCTCGCTGCTCCCGGCCGTGTGGAGCTTCATGCTCGCCGCCCGCGAGCGTGGCCTCGGCACCGCCTGGACCACCATTCACCTGATGAACGGCGGCGACCGCGAGGCCGCCGAACTGCTCGGCATCCCCGACGGCATCACCCAGGCCGGCATGTTCCCGATCGCCTACTCACTCGGCACGGATTTCAAACCGGCCAAGCGCCTGCCGTTGGAACCCATCACTCACTGGGACACGTGGTAACCGCTCAGGACGGCTTCGCCTACCGAAGCGATTGGGGGGCGGAAGGTTTGGCGGTGCTCGCACCGCACTCGGCGGTGGTCGTCATCGTCGACGTGTTGCGGTTCAGCACCGCGGTCTGCTGCGCCCTCGAATCCGGCGCAACGGTGCTGCCGTATCGCTGGAACGACGACGGCGCAGCCGCCTACGCGCTTGCCAACGACGCCGTCCTCGCCGGCCGCCGCGAGAACGGAGAGATCTCGCTCTCCCCCACCGACCTGCTCACCGTTGCCGCCGGGTTGCGCATCGTCTTGCCGTCACCCAATGGTTCGACCCTTGCCTTCACGGCCCGCGAACTCGGGGTGCCGCACGTGCTCGCCGGTTCGATCCGCAACGCGAGGGCCACGGCCGGCGCGGCTCGACGCCTCGCCGGCGACGAGCCGATCAGCGTGATCAGCGCCGGGGAGCGGTGGGGATCTGGCCAGCTCCGTCCCGCGGTCGAGGATCAACTCGGCGCGGGGGCGGTGCTCGCCGCCCTCGACCCCTCCGGAGCGGTCTCGGCACCGGGGTGCTCACCCGAAGCGGCCGCTGCCCGCAGCGCGTTCGTAGCCGCCCGCCCGCGCCTCTACGAGACCCTCACCTCGTGTGCGAGCGGGAGAGAGCTGATCGCTCGCGGCTGGGAGGACGACATCGCCGCCGCCGCCGCACACGATGTCAGCCCGATCGCCTGCCAGCTCATTGCCAACGAGTTCCGAGTCGCCTGAACTCACTCCACGAGGCGCAGGCCACTGGGCACGATGGACGGCTCGGCCTGGGGAAGCTCGACCACGAACTCCGTTCGATGCGCAGGGAAGATGTGCTCGCTGAGCAGGATCGGATCGCCGGTGATCGTCGTGGTGAGTCGTTCGCATCGCAGCACTGGGCTGTCGACGGGCACCTCCAACAGTGCCGCATCGGATTCGCTCGCCGCTGCCGCGCCGATCGTCTGCGTCGCTCCCCGCAACTGGACTCCGAGGAGTTCGTAGAACGGCTTGCGCTCGACATCGCTCCGGCTGAGGTGCTGCCCCACCTCGGCGGGGCACCAGACGGTGACGACGGCGAACGGGGCACCGTCCGCGAGGTTGCGCCGCCTGACGCGCAGGACCTGTGCGCAGCGCAGCCGTTCCGCGACGTGTGCCGGCGCGGGAACGAAGGCGAACTCGAGGATCTGGCGCTCGGGGTGCACACCGCGCTCGGTGAGCTGCGACTCGATCGTGTCGAGGTGGCTCAGTCGCTGTTGCAGAGGGGCTGTGGCCACGAACCATCCGAAGCCCTGGCGGGACTCGACGAGGCCCTCGTCACGAAGGGTTTCGAGGGCCCGACGGACGGTCACCCGGCTGACGTCGAACTCCGCGGACAGGTCGCTCTCGCTCGGCAACACGTGTCCGGGGCCCTCGGCCTTCACTCGCTCCCGCAGTGTGTTGGCGATCTCCTGATAACGAATGGTTCGCATCGTCGGGCCTCGATCTCGTCGGTGGTAGGGCTTTGGCACACCCGTAAACTTGTATTATGCTTGTCTACATCAGGCCGCCGATGCAAGGGGAAGTTTCATGACCGTCACCGCAGGAACGCCGATCGAACTCGTCGAAGGCGTCTACGCCACCCTGGCAGAACGGGCCGCCGCCGGTCGCGCCCGATTCGGCCGCCCCCTCACCTTGACCGAGAAGATCCTGCTCAACCACCTCAGCGACCCGAACGAGCCGATCGAGCGAGGTGGCACCTACAACGACTTCCACCCCGACCGGGTCGCCATGCAGGATGCCACCGCACAGATGGCGCTGCTGCAGTTCATGACGGCGGGGCTTCCCACGACGGCGGTGCCCAGCACGGTCCACTGCGACCACCTCATCTCCGCCAAGGTCGGCGCCAAGATCGATCTTGGGGTCGCCATCGACACGAACCGCGAGGTGTACGACTTCCTCCGCTCGGTGAGCGCCAAGTACGGCATCGGGTTCTGGGGTCCGGGCAGCGGCATCATCCACCAGGTGGTGCTCGAGAACTACGCATTCCCGGGTGGGATGATGATCGGGACTGACAGCCACACCCCCAACGCCGGCGGCCTCGGCATGGTGGCGATCGGCGTCGGCGGTGCCGATGCGGTCGATGTGATGACCGGGTTCCCCTTCAACGTTCGCTGGCCGAAGGTCATCGGCGTGAAGCTCACCGGCACGCTCAGCGGCTGGACTGCACCCAAGGACGTCATCCTCGAGGTCGCCCGGGTGTTGACCGTGGAGGGCGGCACCGGCGCCATCGTCGAGTACTTCGGGCCGGGCGCCGACAGCGTCTCGGCCACTGGTAAGGCCACCATCTGCAACATGGGAGCCGAGATCGGTGCCACCTGCAGCCTGTTCGGCTACGACCAGAACATGGCGGTGTACCTCAAGGCCACCGGTCGGGAGGCCATCGCCGACGCCGCCGACAAGGTCATCGACGACCTTCGTCCTGATGACGGCGCGCTCTACGACCAGGTGATCGAGATCGACCTCGACCAGTTGAAGCCGCTCATCAACGGCCCCCATTCTCCAGATCGCGCCAACCGCGTCGGTGCAGCCGTCGGTGCCGAGGCCCGTGCCAACGACTGGCCGCTGGAGATCTCCTCGGCGCTCATCGGCAGTTGCACGAACAGTTCGTACGAGGACATCACTCGCGCCGCGTCCATCGCCCGCCAGGCCGCTGCTCGCGGGCTGCAGGTGAAGACCGAACTGTTGGTCACGCCGGGCTCCGAGCAGACCCGCGCGACGATCGAGCGTGACGGCCTCATCGCCGATCTCGAGGCGATCGGTGCCACCGTGCTCGCCAATGCCTGCGGGCCGTGCATCGGTCAGTGGGACCGCCAGCCGAGCGCGAACGGTCAGGCGAACACCATCGTCAACTCGTTCAACCGCAACTTCCCCAAGCGCAACGACGGCTCTGCCAACACCCTGAGCTTCGTCACCTCGCCCGACACCGTCGTTGCCCTCGCGCTCGCCGGCCGGCTCGACTTCGATCCCACCACCGACACGATCACCGCCCCCGATGGCAGCGAGGTGCTGCTCGACGCGCCGATCGGCGAGGTGTTGCCCGACCGCGGGTACGACCCCGGCCAGAACACGTTCACCCCTCCCCCCGCCGACGGCAGCGATGTCCCCGTGGTGGTGTCCCCCACCAGCGACCGGTTGCAGCTGCTGCAGCCGTTCGCCGCATGGGACGGCAACGACTACCTCGGTCTGCCGATCCTGATGAAGGCGAAGGGCAAGTGCACCACCGACCACATTTCGGCCGCGGGCAAGTGGCTCACGTATCGCGGCCACCTCGAGAACATCTCGGGCAACCTGTTCCTCGGTGCCGTCAACGCGTTCAACGATGCGGTGGGCGAGGGCAAGGACGTCCGCGACGGCAGCACGGACACCTATCCGAACCTTGCGAAGAAGTACAGCGGGGCGGGCATCCGCTGGGTGGCGATCGGCGACCGCAACTACGGCGAAGGATCGTCCCGTGAGCACGCGGCAATGGAGCCCCGGTTCCGCGGCGGGGTCGTCATCATCACCCGCAGCTTCGCCCGCATCCACGAGACCAACCTCAAGAAGCAGGGCCTCGTCCCGCTCACCTTCGCCGACCCGGCCACCTACGACCTCATCGGCGAGGACGACCGCATCAACGTGCTCGATCTTCCGCCGGTCCCAGGGAAGAACGTTCGCTGCGAGATCGTCAAGCCGGACGGAACCGTCGTTCCGTTCGAGGGCAAGCACACCTTCAGCCCCGAGCAGGTCGAGTGGTTCCGAGCCGGCTCGGCACTCAACGTGGTGCGCCGGAAGGTCGCCGAGGGTCAGGTCTGATGGACCTGTCGCTCGCACTGCGCAGCAATGGCGCAGTGCGTGGGTTCACGGATGCTCCGGTGGGTGACGGCGTCCTCACCGAACTGCTCGACGACGCGAGGTTCGCTCCCAGCGGTGGCAACCAGCAGCCGTGGCGTGTCGCCGTGGTGAAGGACCGGGCCATTCGAGAGGCGATGGGAGCCCTGATGCGCCCGGTGTGGGACGAGTACATGGGAGCGAACGCCGTCGGGCGGCGACCGTTCGTCTACGGATTGTCGATCGACGCAGCGCCGGTCGCGACACCCAACGCCCTGATCGACGGAATTGCCTCGGTGCCCGTCGTACTGGCCATCGCCGCCGATCTCGACAAGATTGCGATCATGGACGGCAACGCCGATCGCCCACCGGTGGTGGGCGGCGCCAGCATCTACCCGTTCTGCTGGAGCATCCTCCTCGCCGCACGAGCGCGAGGGCTGGGCGGCGTGCTCACCACGTTCCTCTCGCGAGCCGAAGCGGACGCCGCTCCCCTGCTCGGCCTGCCTGCGCGCCACGCGTTGGTGGCCACCATCTTCCTCGGGGTACCCACCCACCAGAACACCAAGTTGCGCCGCAACCCGGTCGCCTCCTTCACCACGATCGACCGCTTCGACGGACCTCCACTCAGCGCGTGACGCGGAATCCCACCAGTCCCTCGGGCTCCTCGTCGGTCACGTCGATCGAACTGACCGTTGCCCGAGGCGGGCCCATCCGGCACCACGACACCACGATCGAGACCGGGCGAGCGTCACCCTCGAGGGAGACCTCGACGGTACCGTCGGCGTCAGTCTGGCGCATAGGGTGACTGCATGATCGACCGCATCGACCCGTCCATGGCAGCCGACGAACGCACCACGCTGCTGGCGTTCTTGCAGTACTACCGCGCCACACTGCTCATCAAGGTCGACGGACTCACCGACGAGCAGGCCCGGACACCATCGACCCCACCGAGCACCCTGAACCTGATGGGCCTCGTGCGTCACATGGCCGAGGTGGAGCGCAACTGGTTCCAACGCTGCATGCTCGACCACGACGCTCCTTCGCTCTTCTACACCGAGGAGAACGAGGAGCTCGACATGCAGCCCCCGGTCGACGCAACGCTGGCGGAAGCGGTGAGCGCCTTGCGGACCGAGATCGAAGGGGCTGACATCGTCATCGCCGACCACCACCTCGATGACTCGTCGGTACGGGAGCGTCGAAAGGAGGACGGCGGGACGTTTCATCCGAACCTGCGGTGGATCCTCGTGCACATGATCGAGGAATACGCACGCCACGCCGGCCACGCCGATCTCCTGCGCGAAGCGATCGACGGCGTCACCGGCGACTGAGCAGTACTGTCTCGCCCCATGGACATCGGACTGCTGATCTTCCCCACCGACAAAGGCATCCAGCCCGTCGAGCTCGGTCGCGAGGCGGAGGCCAGAGGTTTTCGATCGATCTGGTTCCCCGAGCACTCCCACATCCCGGTCAGCCGCCGCACACCCTGGGGCGGCCGCGAGGGCGCTCCAGCGCTGCCACAGGAGTACTGGCGCACTCACGACCAGTTCGTGGCGCTGGCCGCCATCGCCGGGGCGACCACCACCATCACACTCGCGACCGGCATCACGCTCGTCGCCCAGCGCGATCCGATCTGGCTCGCCAAGGAAGTCGCCTCGCTCGACGTCATCTCCGGCGGCCGGTTCATGCTCGGCGTCGGGTACGGCTGGAACCACGAGGAGATGGAGTCGCACGGCGTCGACATCGGCCACCGGCGCAAGGTCGTGCGAGAGAAGATCCTTGCCTGCAAGGAACTGTGGACAAAGGACGAGGCCGAGTTCCACGGCGAGTACGTCAACTTCGAGAAGAGCTGGAGTTGGCCCAAGCCGGTCCAACAGCCGCACCCGCCGATCGTCATCGGTGCGTCGCCGACGCCTCTCCACTTCCGTCACATCATCGAGTACGGCGACGTCTGGATGCCCATCGAGGGCCGTTTCCCCATCGACGACAAATGGGCCGAACTGCAGCAGGCGGCCGCCGATGCAGGACGCGACCCGGCGACGCTCCGCCTCGGAGTGTTCGGCGCCAAGCCCGATCCGTTGCATCTCGCCCACCTTCGAGACCTCGGCGCGTCGTTCGTCGCGCTCGGACTGCCTCCGCTGGATCGAGACGCCGCCCTCGCGGCGATGGATCGCTACGCACCGCTCGTGGCCGAGTTCAACGTGTGACAACTTCGGAGCACGTCGCGGCACGTGCCTCGTCGTGGTTCTAGGGTCGTGCCCGTGAGCACGCTGAGTCGACGATCCCGCAGCATCCCGGCGCTCGGCGCCGCGGCGGTGCTCCTCGTCGTCCTCTTGCCGCTGTGGCTCCCGCTCGCTGCGTTGTCCGACCTGGTCCGGGGCCGGCGACGCCTGCCGACCGTCCGGTTGCTGTGCTTCGGACTTTGCTGGTCGTGGCTCGAAGTCGTCGGCGTCACCATCGCCGCCGGGTTGTGGCTCGTCGGGCGAGCCGGCCACCAGCCGTCGCACTTCCGGCTGCAGCGGTGGTGGGCCGCCCGCCTGATGGCTGCCCTCCAGACAACGACCGGTATCACCATCGAGGCCGCCGACGCTGAGTGCATGGTGCCGGGTCCGGCCATCATGCTGTGCCGCCACGCGAGCCTCGCCGACTCGCTCCTCAGTGCGTGGATCATCACCTCGGTGGCACACATGAACCCCCGGTACGTCCTCAAGCGCGAACTGCTCTTCGACCCGTGCCTCGACATCGTGGGCAATCGACTGCCGAACCACTTCCTCGACCGCGACGCCCCCGATTCGTCCATCGAGCTCGCGGCCCTCACCGAACTCTCCGCCGGCCTCGCCGACGACGAGATCGCGGTCATCTTCCCCGAAGGAACACGCTCGTCACCGCGCAAGCGCGAGCGGGCACTGACCAAGATCCGCGAACGAGATGCCGAGCGGGGAGAACGACTCAGTGTGCTCCAACACCTGCTGCCGCCGCGCCCCGCCGGATCTGCCGCGCTGCTCGCCGGCGCCCCGAGGGCCGACGTCGTCATCGGGTGGCACGTCGGCTTCGACGGCCTCGACACGTTCGGCGGGATCCTCCGCCATCTCGCCTCGACACCCCTGCCGGTTCGGTTCCATGCACGGCGGGTCCCGCGCGCCGAGGTACCGTCCGGTGAGAAGTTCACCCGCTGGCTCGACGATCAATGGGTGCGCGCCGACCATGCCGTGCACCTCCTGCTGCAACCGGACCATCATCTCGAAGGGACTCCATGAGCGCCGTCGCCACCGCCCTCACCACCGCCGCACTCACGATCGTGGTCCTGATGATCGTCACGTGGTTGCTGAGCCTGGCGATGAAGAACGCCTCCATCGTCGACATCGTCTGGGGATTCGGGTTCGTCTGCGTCGCCTGGGCGGTGCGGCTGCGGGTCGACGACGGACTGAGCGCCCGCCAGAACCTGTTGGTCGCGATGACCACGGTGTGGGGTCTTCGACTGGCGACCTATCTGTTCTGGCGCAACCACGACAAGGGCGAGGACTACCGCTACCGGGCGATGCGCAAGCACTGGGGCCCGCGGTTCCCGATCATCAGCCTCGGCACCGTCTTCGGGCTGCAGGGCGTGCTCATGTTCCTCGTCTCGCTGCCGGTGCAACTTGGCCAGACGCGGGCAACTCCCGACCTCGGCGTCCTGGCCGTGCTCGGGGTCGCGCTCTGGCTCGTCGGGCTGTTCTTCGAGACCGTCGGCGATGCGCAACTCTCCCGTTTCAAGAAGGATTCGGCGAACCAGGGCAAGGTCATGAATCGCGGGCTCTGGAAGTACACCCGACACCCCAACTACTTCGGCGACGCGTGCGTGTGGTGGGGCATCGCACTGGTCGCGGCGGAGACCACCGTCGGCCGATGGGGCCTGATCGGCGCCCTCGTGATGACCATCCTGCTGCGGAGGGTCAGCGGCGTCGTGCTGCTCGAGAAGTCGCTCAGCAAGCGCAAGGAGGGCTACGCGGAGTACGTGGCCCGCACGAGCCCGTTCTTCCCCCGCCCTCCGCGCTGACGTCGGTCAGTCGGTGCCGGGGCGGCGACGGTTCTCGTCGCTCCCGTCGCCCTTCTTGCCCGGTGGCATCGCCAACGCAATCTCCGCATCGGTCGGTTCGTGATGGCGACGGGCCTCCGGTGGCAGCAGGGCCATGATCGCCTTCATGATCTTCTTGGTGTCGGCATCGGGGTCGCGGTACGCAAGCTTCACCGGTGGACCGACCGTGATCGTGATGGTCGGCGGGGTCAGGACGTTGAGCACGTTGGGCAGACGCGCTGACCGCGGCCAGACCTTCTCGGTACCCCACAGGCCGACCGGGATCACGGGTGCCCCGGAGAGCGCTGCCAGGCGGGCAGCGCCCCACCGCCCCTTCAGCACGAGGTCGTAGAACGTCCGCCCTCGAGGGATCGTGCCCTGGGGCATGAGCGCCACCAGATCGCCGGCACCGAGGGCATCCGCGGCGGCCTGCAGCGGAGCGTCGCTCCCGGTACCTCGCTCGACTCGGATTCCACCCATGGCCGACGCGATCTGACCCACCACCGGTGCGTCGAACACCTCCTTCTTGCCCAGGAAGCGAACCGTACGATTGGTGCGAGCGATCGCGAGCGCCAGCGCCGCCGGGTCGAAGTAGCTGCGGTGGTTGCCGACGATGATGGCCGGGCCGGCGGCCGGGATGTGCTCGGTGCCCTCGATGTGGAACTTGGCGTACGGGAACAACAGCGGATGGGTGAGACCCAGCGCCACCCGTTGCAGTTCGACGTTGACGACGGGGAGACGCGCCATCTGCGAGCCGGTTCTGGCACCACCGCTGGACAGGTCGAGGGTCGGCCACCGGCGAGCCGCGGCCATGAACACCATCCGCGGGTCAGGGTTCACCACGAACGGGTGACCCACCGCCGCCAGCAGCGGGGTGTCGTAGACGCTGTCGCTGTATGCGTAGCTGTTCCGCAGATCGATGCCGTGGTTGCGTGCCCATGTGGTGACCGCAG
The DNA here is from genome assembly GCA_038234785.1 of Acidimicrobiales bacterium. Classification (GTDB taxonomy): domain Bacteria; phylum Actinomycetota; class Acidimicrobiia; order Acidimicrobiales; family Ilumatobacteraceae; genus UBA668. The sequence goes on along the minus strand of JBBQTC010000009.1, from coordinate 63,529 downwards.
CCAGCTTTCCGGCGCTCCAGACGAACGGCCCGTCGAGGGTGCCGTCGTAGGTGCCGTCGGCGTTGACCCCGTAGCGAGTGGCGACGACGTCGTCGAGCCCGAGCAGATCTGCGAGTGGCTTGACCAGGTCGTACGGAGTGGTCGTGGCGAGCACCACCGGCCGTCCGGCGGCGCGATGCTCCTCGAACAGTGGCGCGGCGAGCGGCTGCACCATCGCGGCCAAGGCTGCCGCGGCGTCGGCGGCGGCTCGCTGCACGACGGCGCGCGATCGTCCTTTGGCGAGGTTCGCGCCCTGACGGGCGAGTGCCATCGCCGGCAGTGTCTCGCCAACGGTGTTGAACAGCCGGTAGAGCAGGCTCTCGCCGGGAATCGATCGACTGACCAGCCCGGCCTCGCGCATCGCTCGGGAGAACACCTCGCCGGACGCGCCGGCGAGCAGCGTGCGATCGAGGTCGAAGAAAGCGGCACCCTTTGCCTGCGTCATGTGCTCACCCTACGGGACGGACGATCGTGCAAAAACGGGAAAGGCCCTGCTTGGGGGAAGCGGGGCCTCTCAACCTGGAACCCGTGGTTGGGGGAACCACATTGGTGGGTTCTGGTCGAGTGAGCTATTGGGGGACAGCTCACTTCGATCAACATGTGAAAGTATGCACGTGAACAACCGATCTTTCAAGCTGGTTTCCCAGATACTTGGTATCGTTTTTGGAGATGGACCTCCGCCAACTCACCACGCTGGTCGCCATCGCTGATCACGGGTCATTTTCGGCGGCTGCGAGGGCCCTGTACACGGTCCAATCGAACGTCAGCGGCCACATCGCCCGCCTCGAGAAGGAGTTGGGCGTCGTGCTGGTGGACCGCCAACGCGGTGGCCTCACCGAGGACGGCGTCGTCGTCGTCGAACGAGCCCGCCGTGTGCTGCACGAGCTCGACGACATCACCTCCGAGATGGCCTCACGCGGCGACGAGGTTCGCGGCGACTCCCGACTCGGGGTCATCGGCACCACGGCACGCTGGTTGCTTCCCCAACTGCTCGTCCAGCTCAGCAAACAGCACCCCGGCGTGCACGTCACCGCCCATGAGGGCAACACCACCAACCTCATCCCGCGGGTGGTGGGCCAGCAGATCGATGCCGCCATCGTCCACCTCCCCGTCGACGACCCCGAGGTCACCGTCGAGCCCCTGTTCGCCGAGGACCTGCTGCTCCTCGTCCACACCAAGCACCACCTGTCCGGGTTCGATTCACTCCCCCTTGCCGAACTGGCCGGCGAACCTCTGATGTTGCCACCCCTGGGCACCGCGTTGCGGCGGGTGATCGACCGTGCCGCCAGCGCTTCGGGCATCGAGTTGCAGGCCCAGGTCGAGATCGATGGCGTCCGGCTGCTCACGTCGTTGGCCTTCGAGGGATTCGGCGCTGCGATCGTGCCGGCCACATCCGTGCCGCGCTGGCTGAAGGGCGACTTCCAGCGCATCGCGATCCCCGAGCTCCCCCGCCGCGTCGTCGGGTGGGTCCAGCGCCGCCGGCCGAGTCCGGGCACGCCGACACGGGCGATGTTGAGCGTGCTGCGCGAGGTGGTCGCGACACAAGGCGAGAAGCAACCCGGCGTCTACGTCGGCGCGGAGGCATTCCCCCTCGGCCGGTCTGTCTAGTCTCTCCTCGATGGCCAACGTCGCGCTGCGCAGCAAGGTCCCCGGCTCGATCCGAACCGACGTCCGCGAGGTCAACGAACGCGACGTCGTGTGGGTCGAGGTCGACGCGTCGGATCGCAAGGGCGCCCTGACGAGCGAGTCTTCCTCGATCCTCGAGCACGCAGCGGTCACCGCACTGGCAGCGAGGGTCCCTCTGGTGTGCGTCATGCGTTCGAGCGGCGCCGACATCGTCGAGGGCTTCGCCGCGTTGCACGGTTGGGGGCGGGCCGCCAAGGCGCTCACCGACTGCTCGGGCGTCGTGCCCACCGTGTTCATCGTCGACGGGCCCGCCGTGTCCGGGCCGGCGCTGCTGCTCGGCCTCGCCGATCACGTGGTGATGACCGAAGCCGCATACGCATTCGTGAGCGGACCGACGATGGTGGCCGAATTCACCGGCGTGGTGATGGACAACGAAGAGCTGGGCGGCGCCGCCAGCCACGCGCGCTACACCGGCGCGGCGGAGCTCGTGGCGGCCGATCTGCCCGCGGCGATCGACCTCGCCGGACAGTTGCTGGCCTACTACCCGCAGCACAACGACCAGGAGCCACCCCTGTGGCCCACCGACGACTCCATCGACCGGGCTGTACCCGAGGCCGGCGAACTGATTCCCCCGTCGTCCACCGGGAGCTACGACGTACGCGCGGTGATCCGAGCAATCGCCGACGACGAGGACCTCCTCGAGCTGCGGCCCCGCTGGGCGAGCAACGTCGTCACCGCGCTCACCACCATCGGCGGCATGCCCGTCGGTGTGGTCGCCAATCAGCCATTGGCGCTCGCCGGCACCCTCGACATTCCGGCGTCGCAGAAGGCGGCGCGCTTCGTCGCCTGCTGCGACGCGTTCAACCTCCCCATCATCACGCTGGTGGACACACCCGGGTTCTACCCCGGCAAGGACCTCGAGTGGCGCGGGATGATCCGCCACGGCGCGCAACTGGTCTTCGCCTACGGGCGGGCGACGGTGCCCCGCATCTGTGTCATCCTCCGCAAGAGCTATGGCGGCGCCTACATCGTCATGGACTCCAAGAAGATGGGGAACGACCTCTGTCTCGCGTGGCCCTGGGCCGAGCTCGCGGTGATGGGCGCCGGCCAGGCGGCGGCGATCCTGCAACGCCGCGCCACCCCCGAGGAGCGGGCGGAGTTCGAGGCCGATTACGCCGAGCGGTTGCTCAATCCGTACGTCGCCGCCGAGCGCGGGTACGTCGATGCCGTCATCGATCCCGCCGAAACCCGCCAGATCATCGGCGCCGCACTCATCGCCCTGCAGGACAAGCGAGAGCGCCTCGTGACGCGCCCGCACGACAACACGCCGCTCTGAGTTCGGTTGGGTCACCCCTCCCCACCTGCCGCTAGTCTCGGCGGCGGGGAGAAAGCCCCAACACCGTCGTGTCACCGAAGGGAACAACATGCCCGACACCATCACCATCACCGACGATCGGACCGGCAAGACCGTCACGGTTCCGATCATCGGAGGCGTCTTCCCGGCAACCGCCGTTCGGGAGCTCGATCCGTCGCTGTTCATCTACGACCCGGCCTACATGCAGACCGCGGCGTGCAAGAGTGCGATCACCTATCTCGATGGCGATGCCGGCATCCTTCGGTACCGCGGCTACCCGATCGAACAGCTCGCCGAGAAGAGCACCTATCTGGAGGTCGCGTACCTCCTGCTCAACGGCGACCTCCCCACGGCCGAGCAACTCACGACGTGGAAGGAAGAGGTCACCCTCCACACGTTCATCCACGAGAACATGCGCAAGCGGTTCGTCGACGGATTCCACTACGACGCACACCCGATGGGCATGCTCGTCAGTGCGATGGCGGCGCTGGGCACGTTCTACGACGACGCCAAGGACATCCACTCCAAGGAGAGCCGCGACAAGCAGATCCTGCGGCTCATCGCCAAGATGCCCACTCTCGCAGCCATGTGCTACCGGTTCTCCGTGGGCCTCCCCTTCGTCTACCCCGACAACGCCCTGTCGTTCCCGGCGAACTTCCTCAACATGATGTGGAAGATCGGCGAGTACGAGATCGATCCCCGGCTCGAGCGGGCGATGGACGTGCTGTTCATCCTCCACGCCGACCACGAGCAGAACTGCGGCACCACCGCGATGCGCGTCGTCGGATCGAGCCACTCCGATCCGTACACGTCCGCCGCAGCTGCAGCCTCGGCACTGTACGGACCCTTGCACGGCGGGGCCAACGAGGCCGTGGTGCGAATGCTCACCGAGATCGGAAGCGTCGAGAACGTGCCGGCATTCATCAATGAGGTCAAGAGCGGCAGTGGTAGCCGGTTGATGGGCTTCGGTCACCGCGTGTACAAGAACTTCGACCCGCGGGCGACGATCATCAAGAAGACCGCCTACGACGTGTTCGAGGTGACGGGCAAGAACCCGCTGCTCGACATCGCACTGAAGCTGGAAGAGGCCGCGCTCAGCGACCCGTACTTCGTCGACCGCAAGCTGTACCCGAACGTCGACTTCTACTCCGGCCTCATCTACCAGGCGCTGGGCTTCCCGGTGGCCATGTTCACCGTGCTGTTCGCGATCCCCCGCACCGTCGGCTGGTTGGCTCACTGGCAGGAACTGCTGGGCGACAAGGAGCAGAAGATCAGCCGCCCGCGGCAGTGGTACACGGGTCCCGAGACCCGCGACTACGTGCCCGTCGGCAACCGCTGAACCAGCGGGCCGTACCACCCGAAGAGCAACACGAGGCCGACCACGGCCAGCAACGCGGGAGTCGCGAGATTTGCCGCGCGTCCGATGCGACGCCACGACGCCGGCACGCGCGGCAGCGGCAGGATCGCGATCGCGATGAGCGGCGTCACCACACCGAATCCGAACGCGGCGAGCAGCGCGGCGCCGCGCGACACCGAGCCGACGCCGCCGGCCGCGGTCAAGGCCGCACCCAGCAAGGGACCGACGCACGGCGTCCACGCGGCGCCACAGCCGACACCGAGCGCGACCGCGCGCGGCACGGGCGACGCCGGAATCGCGACCGGCACCCGCCAGGTTCCCTGCAGCCGCCCGAAGTGGGTCGCCAGAGCCGCTGCCGCGCACACCAGCAGCAGCGCGCCGGCAACCCGCTGCAAGGCGACGGTCGTGTGCACCACCGATCCGAAGGCGGCCACCAGCGAACCGAGGAGGGCGAAGGTCGCCACCGCCGAGGCAGCGAAGATGGCCACACGTCCTCCCCGCCCCGGCCGTCCGTCGGCGTCGGCGAGCACACCGAGATACCCCGGCACCAGCGGCAGGACACAGGGGCTCACCGATGCGGTCACCCCGGCGCCGTAGAGGGCGACCGTCGCGAGGGGGAAGGAACTCACACGTCGGCTCGGGGGCTTGCCGGGTCGACCCCGAGCAGCGCCCGTATCGAGTCCTCGGTCATGTCGTATCGCCCCTCACCCAGGTGCTGCAGGCGCAACCGCCCGTCGGTGTCGTAGAGGTAGAAGCCCGGCCACGCATGGTTGTCCCACGCGTGCCAGACCGCCATCTCGGGGTCGAGTGCGACGGGATAGGTGATGCCCTCGCGGGTGACGTAGTCCTGCACATTGGCCGGGTCGGCCTCATAGGAGAACTCCGGGGTGTGCACACTCAGGACCACCAGTCCATCCGCTGCATATCTCGCGTACCACGCCTTGACGTGCGACAGCGTGTGCTGGCAGTTGATGCAACCGAACGTCCAGAAGTCGACCAGTACGACGGATCCGTGCAGCGATGCACTCGTCAGCGGATCGGTGTTGATCCAGCCTGTCGCTCCGGCGACCGATGGCAGTGGTCCGGGATCGAGCACCGGGAGGTCCTGCTCGAGCACGACAGGGCGCACGGCGTCACCCGCCGCGCCCGACACCTGATCCGGTCGGGTGCGGTGGCTCACCGACACGGCGACCACCGCACCCACCAGCAGCACGGCGAGCGTTGCCCACCGGGCCTTGGCGCTCATCGGTCAGCCGCCCGTCGTGTCGGTCATCATCGCGTCGGTGGTGTCGGTCATCATCGCGTCGGTGGTCGGGGTGGCCGGGCTGTCGGTGCTGTCGCTGCCACAGGCGGCGATGCTCATCGTGCTCACAGCGAGCAAGGGCAGCAGGATCAGGCGGTGGGGAACGTTCACGGAGGTCTCCAGTTCGTCGGGTCGGTGCGAAGGAACAGGGTTGCCCTTCGCACCACGATGATCAGATGCAGGCCTTTCGGTGGGGCGACGGACCGAGAAACATCCACGAAACTCTCCCGCACATCCATTCACAGGGGTTCGCATCCTCCGTATGGTGTGCGGCGATGGCAGCACCCCGCATCCTGGTGGTCGACGACGAACCGACGGTTCGGGAGGTCGTCGCGCAGTATCTCCAGCGCGACGGGTACGAGGTCATGGAGCTCGATCGTGGCGATGCCGTCGACGAGGCGGTCACCAAGTTCCAGCCCGATCTCGTCGTGCTCGACGTGATGCTGCCCGGCGCCTCCGGGCTCGACTTCCTGCGCCGCAGCGGCCCGAACCGCGTGCCCGTCATCCTCCTCACCGCTCGGGTCGACGAGGCCGATCGGGTGCTCGGACTCGAACTGGGCGCCGACGACTACGTCACCAAGCCCTTCTCCCCTCGCGAGCTCACCGCCCGGGTGCGCAGCGTGTTGCGGCGAGCCCAGTCGAGCCCGACCGCCGTCGATGTGGTGCAGTTCGACGGGCTGCAGATCGATCTCAAGGCGCGGGAGGTCACGGTCGGGACCGGTACGTCGGCGACGACGGCATCCGTCACCGCAAAGGAGTTCGATCTCCTCGCGTTCATGGCTCAAGCGCCGCGGCAGGTGTTCTCGCGGGCCCAGCTCCTTCAGCACGTGTGGGACTCCTCGCCCGACTTCCAGGATCCGGCCACCGTGACCGTGCACGTCCGTCGGCTTCGCAACAAGATCGAGGCGAATCCCGACGAGCCGCGCTGGATCACCACGGTGTGGGGTGTCGGGTACAGGTTCGAGCCATGAGCGCCCGCCTGCTGCTGTGGTTGACCGGGCTGGTGCTCGGTGCCATCGTCCTCGCCGAAGTGCTCCTGCAACCACCGAACGGGGACGAACGACTGCACCTCATCATCATCCTCGCGGCTCCGGCCGTGGTGGCCGCTGCCCTCGTCCCGCTGCTGCGCCGGTGGGTCTCGAGCCGGGCGAGCGTCGCCGGCGCCGCGCTCGTGGTCGGGCTGTGCTCATTGGCCCTCGGTGCAGTCACCACCTCCGCTGCCTCGAACGCGATGTTCCTGTCGTCGCACGACTATCGGCTGTTCCTGGTGGTGTTGATCCTGTCGTGCGGGATCGCTCTGGTGGTCGGTACCCAGCTCACCCGTCCACTCGCTCGCGACATCGCTCGCCTCGGCGAGGTGGCCGAACAGGTCGCTGCCGGTGATCTCACCGTGCGCACCGGGATCCGGCGGGTCGACGAGGTCGGTCGCACGGCCACCGCCATCGACGAGATGGTGTCGACGCTGCACGATGCTGCCGTTGAACGCGAGCGACTCGGCGCCGCGCGACAGATGCTCTTCACCAGCGTCGGCCACGACCTGCGCACCCCGCTCGCTGCCATCCGGGCGGCCGTGGAGAGCCTGCAGGACGGTGTCGCCACCGATCCCGACCGATACATGGGCATCATCGGCAACGAACTCGTCAACGTGGAGGCGCTGCTCGATCAACTCGTCGAGTACGCGCGGATCGAAGCGGGTGCCAGGCCGACCGCCACCGAGACCGTTTCGGTCGCCGAGGTGGCGCACGAGGCGGTCGAAGCCCTCACTCCCCTGGCCGAGCGGCGCCAGGTCCACCTGCATCTCTCATCCGACGGGCCGGGTTTCGTCGACGCCACCGCACTCGACATCGGTCGCGTGCTGCGCAACCCGATCGAGAACGCGATCGGGCACTGCCCGACCGACGGCAACGTCCACCTCTTCGTCACCTCCGACGCAAGTGGCGTCTCGGTGCGCATCCTCGACGACGGCCCGGGCTTTCCGGCCGACTTCCGCGCCCATGCATTCGACCCGTTCACTCGCGCCGACCCTGCCCGTACCACTCGTACCGGTCACGCCGGCCTGGGCCTCGCCATCACTCGGGCGCTCGTGCAACAGCACGGCGGCCGGGCGTGGTTGGGCGACGGGCCGGGCGGCGACATCCGCCTCTGGTTCCCCCCGAAGGAGCACTCATGAACAGCCAACAGCCCGACACCCCGAGCAGATCGATCGGCGCCACCGCCGGTTTCGTCTCCGGCGCGCTCGCCGTCACCACGGGCATGCTCGTGGCCTCGATCACCGACGTCGTCTCACCCATCGATGCCGTCGGAAGTGAGGTCATCGACCGGGTACCACGGTGGGTCAAACAGTTCGCCATCGACACCTTCGGGTCGAACGACAAGCTCGCCCTACGTGTCGGGATCATCAGCATCCTTGCCGTCGCCGCGGTCGGTCTCGGGATCGCCTCGGTACGTCGGCCGATCGTCGGAATGGTCGGCTTCGGCGTGTTCGGGCTCGTGGGCGCGGCGGCTGCGATGCACCGTCCCGGCGAGAGCGCCGGCGCTGCAGTACCGAGCCTGCTCGGTGCACTGGTCGGCGGCGTGGTCCTCCACCGGGCGCTCCAGCCCCACCAGATCGAGACTCCTGGGCCTTCCAAGGCGCCACTCGGCTGGGATCGCCGCCGGTTCCTCGTGACGAGCGGCGCGGCCACGATCGCCGCCGCAGCAGCAGGTGGAGTGGCGCGGGCGCTCGACAACGGCCGGATCGCCGACATCCGCGAGGCCACCAAGGTCCCGCTTCCCACCGGCGGCGGCGTGGACACGATCGCACCGGTGCCGGACGCGGCGACCCTCAGCCCGACCTCGCCGTTCGTCACGCCGAACTCGGACTTCTACCGCATCGACACCGCGCTGTCGTTCCCGCGGGTCGACGCAGGGAAGTGGAAGTGCGAGATCACCGGCATGGTCGATTCGCCCTACAGCTTCACCTACGACGAACTCCTCGCAATGCCTCAGGTCGAGCGCGTCGTCACGCTCTGCTGCGTGTCGAACGACGTGGGCGGCCCCTACATCGGCAACGCCGTGTGGCGTGGCGTGCTGCTGCAGGACATCCTCGACCGGGCGGGCGTGCAGGACAGTGCCGAGCAGGTCTACAGCACCAGCCAGGACGGTTGGACCTGCGGCTTCCCTGTGGAGGCGGCCTTCGACGGTCGCGATGCGATGATCGCCGTCGGGATGAACGGCGCCACCCTGCCCCTGGAGCACGGCTATCCGGCGCGTCTCGTCGTCCCCGGCCTCTACGGCTATGTCAGTGCCACCAAGTGGCTGTCCAAGATCGAGCTGACCACCTGGGACCAACAGGGCTATTGGGTGCCTCGGGGTTGGGGACGACTCGGACCGATCAAGACCCAGTCACGCATCGACGTCCCACGTAACGGCAAGACGATCGAGGCCGGTGCGCAGAAGATCGCCGGAGTCGCGTGGGCACAGCACCGCGGCATCGAGAAGGTCGAGGTCCGCATCGACGGCGGCGACTGGCAGGCGGCCCGCCTGGCATCGGACGTGTCCGACGACGCGTGGCGCCAGTGGGTCCTCGACTGGAACGCTCCGACGGGCGACTACACCGTCGAGGTCCGTGCCACCGACAAGACCGGCGAGACCCAGACCGAGGAGCGCACCCCTGTCGCCCCCGACGGCGCCACCGGGTACCACACCATCAAGTTCAAGGTCCGCTGACCCGCCCCGGCACCGGCACCCGCACCCACCCACCCGCTTCATGTCATCCTGCATGGTCGGATTTCTGCCTCGAGCCATGACATGAAGCGCGGGACGGGGGACGGCTACAGGGTGACGACGATCTTGCCGGCGTTGGCGTTGGCCTCCATGTGCGCGTGCGCGGCGGCGATCTCCGCGAGCGGGTAGCGGCTGTCGATCACCGGCCGCAGGGCTCCATCGTCGAAGCGGGGCAGCATCTCGGCAGCGAAGCGGCGAGTCACGGCCAACTTTTCCTCCAACGGGCGCGTCCGCAGTGTCGTCCCCACCCACGTGGCGCGCTTGCCCAGCAGCAGACCGACGTTCACGGGAGTTCGTCCCCCGCCCATCAATCCGACCTGCACGATGGTGCCCTTCACGGCGACCGCCTGCAGGTTGCGGTCGACTTCGTCGCCCCCGATCACGTCGAGCACGGTGTGGAAGCCGCCGGGCACGGCCGCGAGGGCATCGGCCAACCAGTCGTGCGGCGAGCGGTCCAGCACGAGGTCGGCACCGAGTTCCGTGCACAGATCCGCCTTGCCCGCCGAACACGTGACCGCGATGCGGGCACCGATCGCCTTCGCGATCTGAATGGCAGCAGTGCCGACCCCGCTGGCGCCGGCGTGCACGAGCGCCCACCGGCCGGTCGTCAGCCCACCTTGGAGCACCAGCGCGTCCCACGCGGTGAGGAAGACCTCGGGGATCGCCGCCGCATCGACGATGTCGAGTCCGGCGGGCACGGCGAGCAGTTGTCGCTCGTGCGTCGTGATCAACTCCGCGTAGGCACCGCCCGCCTCGATGCCCATCACCCGATCACCGACCGACCACATGCTCGCCCGCTCGCCGACGGCAGCGACCGTGCCGGCGAACTCGAGCCCCGGAATCTCCGGGACGCGGCCCCGAGGATCCGGATAGAGCCCCATCCGCTGCAGCAGGTCGGCGCGGTTCAGTGCCGTCGCCGCGACGCGCACGAGTACCTCCTCGGGCCCGGGCACCGGATCGTCGACGTCGACGATCGTGAGCACTTCGGGACCACCATGGGACTGAAGGACGACGGCGCGCATGCGGCCAGTCTCACACGCCCGGTCTAGAGGTGCAGTACGAAGGCAAGGCCCGTGATGCCGTCCCAGTCCTCGTCGTGCTCGGGGTCACGTTCGAAACCGAGCCGTAGATACATCCGCTGCGCCGCCGGCATCGACTCGAGGGTGTGAATCCGCAGCCGCCGGTGATGCGTGCGCTTGGTCTCGTGGATGCACCACTGCACCATCGCCTCTCCCACTCCCTGGCCCTGCACGGCAGGATCGACACCGAAGTAGCGGAAGCTGGCCGCCTTGGGGTCGTCGAACTCCGCGTGCGGGTTGTGGTGGTCGGGTATGTAGGTGAGGCACCCGACGATGCGATCGTCGATCAGCGCGACGACCACCACGGCTTCGTGGGCGCGACCGTCGACGTCGCCGAGCACGGCGTCGTAATAGGCATCGCGGGGATAGTCAGGCAGGGCGAAGTACGCGGCCTGCACGACCGCGCCCGCCCGGCCGAGATCGTCCCCGGGGTGAGTGCGACGCACGACGACGCTCATGACGGCCACGCCTCGCGCACCTTCGCCGCTGAGAACGACAATGGTTCGGGAAGTGTCCGCGCTTCGGCGATGGAGGTCATGAAGTTCCCGTCACCCGACCATCGGGGCACCACGTGGACGTGCAGGTGTTCACTCACGCTGCCACCGGCGGCTCGGCCGAGGTTGATGCCGACGTTCACCCCGCCTGGCCGGTACGCCGCCTTCACCGCCACCACCGCCGTCGTGACCGTCGACCACAGCTCTGTCGCTTCGTGCTCGGTGAGATCTTCCAGCGCGGCCACCTGTCGGTACGGGAGCACCATCAGGTGACCCGACGTGTAGGGGAACGCGTTGAGGATGACGAAGGTGAGTGGGCCGCGGTGCACGATGTGGGCGTCCTCGTCGGAGAGCCCCGACTGCAGGATCTGCGTGAAGACGCTGCCCTGGGCATCCGGCGACCCGGCACCCGCCTCGTTGACGTACTGCGCACGCCATCCGTTCCAGATGCGGTCGAGTTGAGTCACACGTCGAAATTAGCTGGCTCAGCCCGGATTGACGCGATACGTTCCCGTTCGTCAGGTCCGGTGCGCCACGAGCGCGTGAGAAAGGAGGCAGTGTCATGACCATCGCCTCCGTGTTCCGCGCCCCCGTTTCCACCTAGGCACCGACCGAGTCGGTGCCGCGTTTCTCCGAACCGCACCGACCTCACAGGAGCCCATCGTGGCCGATCACCCACGCTCACGACGCCGTTTCGACGACGACATCGATGAGTTTCCCCTTTCATCCACCACCGTCCCCCTCCAGTTGCCGCAGGAGTTGCCCGAGGACGACGAACCGAACTGGACCACCTACCCCGACGCCGGCCATGGGCCGTCGCCGATCCCCGAGTGGGTCATCACGGCTCCGGGCGCGATCGACACCGACCTCGGCGTGCTCAAGAGCGGCAAGGAGGCCGACGTCTCACTCGTTCGACGATCGACCGAGCACCGCGCCGTCCTCATGGCCGCCAAGCGCTACCGCGACTCGCACCATCGGTTGTTCCACCGAGACGCCACGTACCTCGAAGGACGCCGGATGCGGCGCAGCCGCGAGAACCGCGCGATGGCCACCCGCACCGAGTTCGGACGCGAGCTCATCGCCGGTCAATGGGCGATCGCGGAGTTCGCGGTGCTCTCCCGACTGTGGTCAGCCGGCGCCGCGGTCCCCTACCCGGTCCAGCTCGTCGGCACCGAGCTGATGATGGAGTTCATCGGCCAACCCGATGGGACGGCCGCGCCGCGACTCGCCCAGCTACGTCCCGAACGAGCCGAAGCCGTCGACCTGTTCGGTCAGTTGCGAGATGTGCTCTTCACCCTTGCGCTCGCCGGGTACGCGCACAGCGACCTGTCCGCCTACAACATCCTCGTTCACGAGGGTCGGCTGGTGCTGATCGATCTCCCGCAGGCGGTCGATCTCGTCGGCAATCCGCAGGGTTTCACCTATCTCGATCGCGACTGTCGCAACGTCTGCGAGTGGTTCACCGGGCGCGGCCTCTACGTCGATGCCGAGACCCTGCGCGACGAGTTGTTGCAGGCGCTCCCGCTCAGGTGACGGCGAGCTGCGCGTCGACCTCGGCACGGAGCCGATCGACAAAGACGTCGAGACCGACGCCACGCTCGACCTCGCCACCGCGCGGGTTGACCCCGAGACTGCCTGCGGCGACGTCGTCGTCGCCGACGACCAGCACGTACGGGATCTTCTCCATCTTGGCCGCGCGGATCCGCTTTCCGAGCTGATCGTTGGCCTCGACGAGATCTGTACGGAATCCCGCCTCCTGGAGACGCTCCACCACCTGCTGGGCGTACGCCTGGTGAGCCTCTGCAACGGGAAGCACCCGCGCCTGGACCGGGGCGAGCCACGTCGGGAACGCTCCCGCGTAGTGCTCGATGAGCACGCCGAAAAAGCGCTCGATGGAACCCAACAGGGCTCGGTGCAACATGATCGGGCGGTGACGGTTGTTGTCGGCGCCGACATACTCCAGCCCGAACCTCTCCGGCAGGGTGAAGTCGCACTGGATCGTGCTCAACTGCCAGGTGCGCCCGATGGCGTCCTTGACGTCGATGTCGATCTTGGGACCGTAGAAGGCCGCGTCGCCTTCCTTGATCTTGTAGTCGAGGTCGTACTTCTCGAGCGACATGCGAAGGGCCTCGGTGGCACGGTCCCAGTTCTCGTCGGTGCCGACGTACTTGTCCGGGTCCTTCGTCGACAGGTTGGCCGTGAAGTCCGTGAAACCGAAAGCCCTCAGCACGCTCATCACGAAGTCGAGCAGCGAGATGATCTCGTCCTGCAACTGGTCCTCGGTGCAGAAGATGTGGCTGTCGTCCTGCGTGAACCCGCGGATGCGCATCAGGCCGTGCAGGGTGCCGGCGCGCTCGTAGCGGTAGACCGTGCCCAGTTCGAACAGGCGCAACGGCAGCTCGCGGTAGCTGCGCTGCCGGCTGTCGAAGATGAGGCAGTGCATGGGGCAGTTCATCGGCTTCGGGTAGTACGTGCCGTTGTCCATCTCCATTGGCGGGTACATCCCGTCCTTGTACCAGGACAGGTGACCGCTCGTCTCGAACAGGTTGCCGTTCGCGAGGTGGGGTGTGAACACGAACTGATAGCCACCGTTGAGGTGCCGCTCGCGGCTGTAGTCCTCCATGACCTTGCGGACGATGCCACCCTTGGGGTGCCACACGGCGAGCCCGCCTCCGAGTGCCTGAGGGAAGCTGAGCAGATCGAGTTCGACCGCCAGCTTGCGGTGATCACGCTTCTCGGCTTCTTCCAAACGGTGCAGATGCTCCTCGAGCGCTGCCTTCGACTCCCACGCCGTCCCGTAGATGCGTTGCAGCATCGGGCCCTTCTCGTTGCCACGCCAGTAGGCGCCGGCGACCTTCATCAGCTTGAAGTGTCCGAGACGGCTCGTACTGGGGACGTGCGGCCCCCGACACAGATCGACGAACTCGGGCGTGTTGCGATACACGCTGATCGTCTCGCCGCCACCGATCTCGCCCGCGTCCTCGCTGTCGGCCGCCCCGGTGGACACCCGCTCGATGATCTCGCACTTGTAGGGCTGCTCGGCGAAGACCGCGAGGGCCTCGGCCGCAGGAAGCTCGTCGCGCACGAAGGGCTGGTCGGCCTTCATGATCTCGCGCATGCGTGCTTCGATGTCCGCGAGATCGGACTCGGTGAACGTGCGCCCGTCGGGGAGTTCGAAGTCGTAGTAGAAGCCGTCGGTGATCGCCGGGCCGATCGAGTACTTCGCTCCGGGGAACAGTTGCGTCACCGCCTGAGCGAGCACGTGGGCCGTGCTGTGGCGCAGCACGTGTCGACCGGCCTCGGACTCGGCCGTGACGATGGCCACCGTGGCACCGTCGGGCAGCGCGCGGCCGAGATCCCACTCCTCACCGTCGACCACCGCGGCCACTGCCGCCTTGGCCAGCCGGGCACCGATGGACTCCGCCAGGGTGGTCGCAGAGGCACCCGCCGAAAGGGAGCGCTGCGAACCATCTGGGAGGGAGATCGTGATGTCGGCCATAGGCCCCGAAGTCTATGGCGGCCCTTCCCCGCAGCCTGAGGCTTTTCGTCCGCCTAGTCGCCCCCGGCCGCGCTGACGGCCATCTCACGTTCGACCACGTCGCCCACGGTTCCGACCTTCGCCGCCACCGTGGGTTCGGTCTCGGCGGTCTTGCCGGCGTAGACGTTGCGATAGTCCTGGCCGGTGAGCTCGCGGATCTCGAACATCAGCTCGTCGGTGATCTGGCGCAGGACGAGGTGGTCGTCGCCGCGGCTCTTGTATCGAGCGACGTTGATCGGACGCCCGATGCGGATGGTGCAGTCCTGCCGAAAGTGGGGGAACTTGGCGTCGGGTGGCTGGATCTCACGGGTGCCGACCACGCCAACGGGAAAGATCGGGCAGCCGACCGTCATCGCCAGACGCGCGGCACCGGTGCGCCCCTTGTAGAGGTACCCATCACGGCTCCTGGTGCCCTCGGGAAAGATCCCGAAAAGTTCACCTCTGCGCAAGACTGCTTCCGCGGTCGCGAGCGCCGCCTGGCTCTTGTCGCCTCCTGCCCGGTCGATGGGGATCATCCCCAGCATCGGGAAGAGGATCTTGGTCTTCCAGGAGTCCATGTACTCCGCCTTGCCCACGAAGCTGATGTTGCGCGGCACGTGCAGCATGAGGAACGCAGAGTCGAGGAAGCTGACGTGGTTGGGTGCCAGGATCGCGGGCCCCTCGGCCGGCAACCGCTCGAATCCCTCGAGGTGGAAGTCCCAAAGTTGCTTGGACACCGGACGCACGACGCGCCGGAACCGCGTCTGCGCCTTGCCCGCGCCCTGTGCCTTCACGCGACGAACACCCCCAACGACATGCGCGGATCATAGCCACGCCGAGTGGTCAGAGTTGAACGCCCAGCAGGGATGCCGCGTCGTGCACGCCGAACCCCTGTGCGGCCGCAGCGTCGATCGCGGCGATGGCCCCCGGGGTGTCGAGATCGTCGTCAAGCGCAGCGCGTACGTCGTCGATGACACCACACTCGGCGTGGCCGCCCTGACGCCATGCCTCCAGCCGCGCAGCGTTGCGCGGCATCAGCGTGTCGTCCCACTCCCACTCACGTCGGTAGTGGTGCTCGATGATCGCCAGCCGGATCGAGCGCGGATCCCAGGTGGCGCGGAGCGCATCGACGAACACGAGGTTGCCGAGGCTCTTGGACATCTTGTGGCCGTTCATGTACACCATCGCCACGTGCATCCAGTGCTTGACGAACGGCTCGCCCGTGGCTGCCTCGCTCTGTGCGAGTTCGCACTCGTGGTGGGGGAAGATCAGGTCGCTGCCGCCGCCGTGCAGGTCGATCGTGGTGCCGAGCTCGCGCAGCGCCAACGCGCTGCACTCGATGTGCCAACCGGGGCGGCCGGGGCCCCACAGCGTGTCCCAGCTCGGCTCGTCGGGTGCGGACGGGTGCCAGAGCACGAAGTCGAGCGGATGCCGCTTGTTGGGATCGTCGACCTGCCCACCTCGCTCACGGGCGAATGCGATCATCTCGTCGTGGGAGTAGTGGCTCAGTGAGCCGAACGACGGGAACTCGGTGACGTCGAAGTAGACGCTGCCGCCGGCCTCGTACGCGAAGCCCCGGTCCAGCACCATGCCGATGAAGCCACGGATGTCGGGGATCGCCGACGACGCGCGGGGGGTGCTGTGCACCGGCAGCGCGTGCAGCGCTTCCATGTCGCGCTCGAACCTGGCTTCCTCGCCGGCGGCGAGATCGAGGTAATGCACGCCGAGCTCGCGCGCCTTCGCGAACAACGGATCGTCGACGTCGGTGACGTTGCGGACGCACTTGACGCTGTGCCCGCGATCGATCAGCCGGCGCTGGAGCACGTCGTACTGGATGAAGGTGGAGGCATGTCCGAGATGGGTGGCGTCGTACGGTGTGATGCCACAGGTGTACATGAGCACCTGTTCCCCCGGCTCGAACGGCACCACGGCCTGGCGGGCGGTGTCGTACAGGCGCATCGTCACGAGTGCGACGCTACCGGCTCACCGTCTGCAGCGGCGGGCTTGGGCGCCCGCGGATCACGCTTGATCCCCGTGAGTTTGGGTGCCACTCGAGTCTTGTAGCGAACGTTGAGCTGCAGGAGAACTGCAGTGAAGGCCTCGATGGCCATCGCGTTCGACAACTCGCCCGAGTCGAGCGGCCGGCAACCAGGGATCTTGGCGACGATCTCGCTGATCGTGCGCACGGCATCGGCGTCGTCGCCGCAGATGAGCACGTCGCTGTCGATCGGTTCGCCGATGTGGCCGAGCTCGGTCGCGGGCAGGTGGTGGAATGCGGCAACCACGCGACAGCGGGGCATCGCCGCCTGGACGTGCGCCGCCACACTGCCTCTCGGCGGCACCAGCGGTTGGAACTCGTGCCCCACCCGCACCAGCGCGTTGGCCATGCTGACCAGGATCTTTCCGGCGAGCGCGTCTTCGTTCTCCTGCGCGGTGGTCGCCGCCGAGTCCCACGGCGTGGCGATCACCACGAGGTCGCACGCGGCCGCGGCGGCGTTGTCGCCGAAACTCAACAGCGGCGCCAGCGCCGGCCACTTCTCGACCTGGCTGTCGCGAGCTTCCATCGCCCGGTACTTCGATCTCGAGCCGATGACGGCTTCGTAGCCCACCGACGCCAACCGCGCCGCGAGCGCGGAGCCCGCCGGGCCGGTTCCTCCCAAGATGCCGATACGCATCGGGTCAGCCTTGCACACGCGGTCGGTCGAATCGAAGGCCACTCGCCGACGCGATGCCACGCCGTGACTACGATCAGGCCCATGGGTCTCCTCGACGGCAAGAACATCGTGATCACCGGCGTCCTCACCGACGCCTCGTTGGCCTACGGTGTCGCAACACTCGCCCAGCGCGAGGGCGCCAACATCGTGCTCACCGGTGCTGGCCGAGCCCTGAGCCTCACCCAGCGGACGGGTCGCAAGCTGCCCTCACCGGTCGACGTCTACGAACTCGACGTCACCCAGCCCGACCACCTCGTGGCCGTACGCGACGAGTTGGCCAGCAAGTGGGGCCGGGTTGACGGCGTCCTGCACAGCATCGGCTTCGCCCCTGAGGCGTGCTTGGGTGACGACTTCATGGCACCCCAGTGGGCCGACGTCTCGGTCGCCCTGCACATCAGCGCCTACTCCCTCAAGGCGCTGGCAGAGGCGTTCGTGCCACTGATGACACGGGGCGGGTCGTTCGTCGGGCTCGACTTCGACAACACCGTGGCGTGGCCCGCCTACAACTGGATGGGCGTCGCCAAGAGTGCGCTGGAGAGCGTCAACCGCTACCTCGCCAAGGAACTCGGCCCGAAGGGCATCCGGAGCAACCTGATCGCGGCGGGCCCTGTGAAGACCATGGCCGCCAAGAGCATCCCGGGATTCAAGAGGTTCGAGGACGTCTGGGACGACCGGGCGCCGCTCGGCTGGGACGTCACCGATTCGAGCGCCGTCGCCAAGGCGTGCGTCGCGCTGCTCAGCGACTGGTTCCCGATGACCACCGGCGAGATGATCCACGTCGACGGCGGATTCCACTCCACCGGGGTGTGATGACGGAGCGTGTCCGTTCAGGACAGGACCTGGACGACCACGACCACGCCGAGCGGATCGACGACGACGTCGAACGTGTCACCGAACCCGTAGGTCGGTCGCATGGAGGTGCTCACCACCGACCCCGGCGCCAGGTCGCGGACCGAATCCCCGACCGTGACCGACGCGGCGAACTGGGAGACGTTGCGCACCGCAAGGCGCTGCGTGCCGAGCAGTCGCACACAGGGCACCACGACGCCTCCGTACGTCACGGTGTCGTTGCCGATCGTCAGTTCCACCGTCGAAGGTGAGGAGGGAGCGTCGACGCAACCGATCATCGGCGGACCCGGCAGATCGGGCGACAGCGTGACCTCCGGCGGAGGTGTCGACGCGAAGGGTGAGGTGGTCGGCGCTCCGGGAGCACCGCTCTGGACCGTCGCGGTCGTCGCCGAGACAGTCGTCGCCGAGACGATCGACGTCGAGGAGGCAGGGGCCGAGACGGTCGACGTGACCGATGTCGAAGTCGCAGTGGTCGACGGCGACACGGTGGTCGACACGCTCGATGTGACGAGTGCACTGTCAAAGGGCAGCAGAGTCCCCGTACCGGACGCACCGCCGTCGCTGCAGGCCGTCGTGGCGGCCAACAGCCCCAGGACGACGCACGACGATCCGACGTTGAGGATCCTTCGGGTAGGGGCGACGCGCACGGCCGAGAGGTTGCCACACGAAGCACCCGCCGCCAAGCCGCGATGGGGCCGCTAGGTTCGCTGTGGTGAACCGCCTCGCCGACGAGACCAGCCCGTACCTTCGCCAGCACCGCGACAACCCGGTCGAGTGGTATGCGTGGGGACCTCCGGCATTCGCGGCGGCCGTCGAGCGCAACGTCCCCATTCTCCTGTCCGTCGGCTACTCGGCCTGCCATTGGTGCCACGTCATGGCCCACGAATGCTTCGAGGATGCAGAGACCGCCGAGACCATGAACCGGCTCTTCGTCAACGTGAAGGTCGATCGAGAGGAGCGCCCCGACGTCGACTCGATCTACATGGATGCCGTGCAAGCCATGACCGGACGCGGCGGCTGGCCGATGACCGTGTTCCTCACCCCTGGTGGCGAGCCCTTCTACGGCGGCACCTACTTCCCGAAGCCGCAGTTCCTCCAACTGATGGCGGCAATCGACGACGTCTGGCGCACCCGGCCCGGCGATGTGCGCCAGAACGTGGCCGCGCTCGGTGAGGCGCTGCGACGCACCTCGACGGTGACGCCGGTCGACGACGTCCCCGGGATGGACCTGGTCAACGCCGGGCTGCAACACCTCGCCCAGACGTTCGATCCGCAGTGGGGCGGCTTCGGCCCGGCGCCGAAGTTCCCGTCGACGATGAGCCTCGACCTCGTCGCCCGGGCGGTGCACGCCGGCGCCGGTGACGATGCTCGGATCATCCTCACCACCTCGCTCGACGCCATGGCCAGCGGCGGCATGTACGACCACATCGGCGGCGGGTTCGCCCGCTACTCGGTCGATCAGATGTGGCTCGTGCCCCACTTCGAGAAGATGCTCTACGACCAGGCCCTGCTGGTGCGCGTGTACGCCCACGCCGCGGTCCTCCTCGACGAACCGCGGTACCGGCAAGTGGTCGAGGAGACGATCACCTACGTACTTCGCGACCTCCGCCATCCTGATGGCGGGTTCTACAGCGCCGAGGACGCCGACTCGCCCGACGAGCACGGACACGGGCACGAAGGTCTCTTCCACACCTGGACCGCCGACGAGGTGCGTGAGGTGCTCGGCGATTCCGCCGACGAGGCGCTCGAGTGGTACGAGTTCGGCGACGGCGGCAACTTCGAGGGTCGGACGATTCCGTCTCGCTTGGATCACCGCGGCAAGTGGATGCGCCCGCCGCTGATCGACGTCGCCCGCCGGCGCCTGTTCGAGGCACGCGAGCAACGGGCCCGACCGGGGCTCGACGACAAGGTGCTCGCCGAGTGGAACGGACTCATGCTGTCGTCGCTCTGCGAGGCGGCCGCCCTGTTCCAGCGCGATGATTGGACCGCGGCGGCCATCGCCAATGGCGAGTTCCTCATCCGTGAATTGCGCCGCCATGACGGGCGCTGGCACCGCTCCTGGCATGCGACCGGCACTCCCCCGGCCCGCCACGACGCCCTCGCGGCCGATCATGCCTGCCTGGTCGACGGATTCACGCGGCTCGCCGAGCTCACCGGGCAGGCCCGATGGATCGCCGAGGCATGCCAGGTGGCCGACACCATGCTCGACCACTTCTGGGACCTCGACCGCGGCGGGCTGTTCACCTCACCCGACGACGGTGAACATCTCGTCGCCCGGCAGAAGGACCTGCTCGACAACGCCACGCCGTCGGCCAACTCCACCGCCGCGTGGGCGCTCTATCGCCTCGGGGCGCTCACGGGCGAGGCCCGCTACGCGAACCAGGCGGATCAGATCCTGCGGCTCCTCGGTCGGGCGATGCCCCAGGCGCCGGGGGCGTTCTCACAGGCACTCGCCGCAGTCGCTGTTCGCAACGAGGGCACGACCGAGATCGTCATCACCGGCGAGCGTCGTGACCTGGTGGTCTCGGTTCAGCAGCGGTGGCTCCCCGATGCGGTCCTGGCATGGGGACAGCCGTACCCCGGTCCCCTGTGGGAAGATCGCGGGGACGGATTGGCCTTCGTCTGCCATGGGCATGTCTGCCAACTGCCGGTTCAGTCCATCGCCGAACTTGCCGATCAACTCCATTGAACTCACCGAACTGGAGCCCACCCCCATGAAGCGTCACATCCTCGCCCTCGGCCTCGCTGCCACCACACTGCTGACAATGAGCGCGTGCGGAAGCAGCGGTTCGACATCGTCACCATCGAACGACACGATCGGCAACGTCGGCGACATCACCATCCCCGACATCGGCAATCTCACCGAAGAGTGCAAGGCGATCGCCCTGTCGTTCAGCAAGGCGATGGCCCAGGCCTTCGTGCCCGCCGGTCAGCAGGGCGACCTGGAGAAGGTGTTCGGCGACCTCAAGGCCCAGGTCCCCGCCGAACTGCAGGGCGATGTGGCCATCATGTCGAAGGCCCTCGGCGAACTCGGCAAGGTCATGCAGGCAAACAACAACGACATGACCGCCGCAGCGGTGCAGCAGGCCATCAAGGACATCGGCACCCCTGAGGTCGAGGCAGCCTCGAACAACATCCAGGCGTACTTCGACACGACCTGCCCGAACTAGAGGCCGGAGCGCTCCAGGATGTGCAGGCCACATGCGGAGCCGAGACCGATGACGTGGGCCATGCCCACCTTCGCGCCCTCGATCTGACGGTCGCCTGCCTCACCACGCAGGTGGTGGCAGACCTCCCAGATGTTGGCGATGCCGGTGGCAGCGATGGGATGACCCTTGCTCTCCAGGCCGCCCGACACGTTCACCGGCATCGAACCGGTGCGCCATGTCGCGCCGCTGTTGAAGAAGTCGGCGGCGCCGCCTTCCTCGCAGAGCATCAGGTTGTCGTAGTGCACGAGCTCGGCGGTGGCGAAGCAGTCGTGCAGTTCGACCAGGTCGAGATCCTGAGGGCCGACGCCGGCAGCCTCGTAGGCCTGCTTCGCCGCGTTGCGGGTGAGCGTGTTGACGTTCGGCAGCACCTGGCAACCCTCTTCGTACGGATCGCTGGTGAGCACGGACGCCTTGATCTTGATCGCCCGACGCTGCTGCTCCAACGAGAGCGTCTTCAGCTTTGCATCGCTCACGACCACGGCAGCGGCTGCGCCGTCGCAGTTCGCCGAGCACATGCTGCGCGTGTTCGGGTAGGCGATCATGACGTCGTTCATGATCTCTTCGAGCGTCATCCGCTTGGTGTACGCGGCCAGCGGGTTGAGCGTGCTGTGAGCGTGGTTCTTCTCGGCGATCTTGGCGAACAGCTCGAAGCTGGTCCCGCCGTACTTGTGGCCGTACTCCATCCCGACCTGCGCGAACACACCCGGCATGCTCTCGGTGCCGATGCGGCCATCGGTCGCGGTGACCGCACCGAAGCGCCCGGACGGGACCCATTCGTTCTTGTCACTCTTGGGGCGTCCGCCCGCACCGAGCAGACCGGCACCGGCGAGCTTCTCGACGCCGACGGCCAAGCCCATGTCGACCTCGCCGGACTTGACGGCCATGATCGCCGTGCGCAGCGCGGTCGCACCGGTGGCGCAGGCGTTGGCGACGTTGTAGACCGGGATGCCGGTCTGGCCGATCTGCTTCTGCAGTTGCTGGCCGATGCCCGCGTTGGACTGCATC
Source organism: Acidimicrobiales bacterium (assembly GCA_038234785.1). Taxonomy (GTDB): domain Bacteria; phylum Actinomycetota; class Acidimicrobiia; order Acidimicrobiales; family Ilumatobacteraceae; genus UBA668. The sequence continues at coordinate 41,218 of JBBQTC010000009.1, read as the reverse complement.
AGGCAGCCGGCGGCGAGAATGCCCATGTCCTTCATGGTGACGCCGCCATCCTTGAGCGCCGCCATGGCGGCTTCGGAGGCGAGGTCGACGGTGTCCTTGTCCGGGTGTTTGCCGAACTTGGTCATCGTGATGCCGAGGATCCAGATGTCGTCGCTCATGTCAGTGTCCTTTGCTCAGTCCTGGGGCTCGAAGCCGAAGCCGATGGCGTCGACACCGTTGTCGTCGGTGCCGAGTACGTACGTGGCGAGCCTGACCTTCATACCGAGGTGCACGACCTCCGGTGACGGCTCGCAGTTGATGATGTTGGCGCGAACGCTGGTGCCGTCGCAGTCGATGATCGCCGAGACGAACGGCACCGGTACACCCGGCGCCGCGAACGTGACGATCGAGAACGCCTTGACGATGCCGTCGTTGGACAGTGCGACATCCTTGAATTCGGTCGCGCTGCAACTCGCACACGCATTGCGCCGGCCGAAGTATCGGGCACCGCAGGAGGTGCACTCGCATGCGGTGAGGTGCGGGGATTCGTCGAGCACCAAGTAGTCGACGAGGGGGATCTGATTCGCCATGCGGGTCAAGCTAGTCGTCGACCCTCGCCGAGACCGGCTCGGAGAATCGGTCACCAGTGGTTGTGGTGGACGACCTCGATCGTCGACCGGCGCGAACGGGTCGTTGCCGACCCGCTCGGGCGGTCGTCGGCGGCACGGTGCCCGAGCGCCACCGCGCCGACCTGGAGCACGTTCGGCGGCACGCCGAGCTCGTCGAGCGCGAGACGCGCATTGCGGAAGATCCCGAAGTACAGGGCCCCGAGCCCACGGTCCTGGGCCAGCAACAACAGATTCTGCGTCGCCATCGCGGCGTCGGTGATCCAGAACGGGACCTCCCAGTTCTCCGCCAGCTCCAACCCGTGGCCCGCTTTGTCGCCCTCGCTGTACCGAGAGGTGTAGGCATCGGGATCGGCGAGCGGCAGGACGACGACCGGGGCATTGAGCACCCCGTCCTGCACCGAGGCGAACCACTCGTCGGCACCCGTCGTCCGCCAGAACGCTCGGAGCGCGTCACCGGTGAGCGCGAGAAAGTGCACGCCCTGGCTGAACCCGGCAGAGGGGGCACGACGGGCGAGGTCGAGCAGTTCGGAGACGACGGCCTCGTCGAGCGGACGGATGTCGAAGTCGCGGGTCATCCGTCGTTGACGGATGATCTGGTCGAGCGGGACGCTCAGCGGGCACCCAGCTTGACGAGGTCCTCGGCCATGACCCAGCCATGGACGATGAGGGCGCCGCCCTTCTTCATGTCGACCCTGGAGAACAGGGCCGCCACCTCGGGCTTCACCTTCTCGGGCTTGAGCGTCTCGTGGTCGAGGAAGCCGCTCTGGCCGTTGGTCTTGGCGATGAAGGTCTGCTCGTCGTAGGTGCTGTCGACGCCGAATCGCTTGGCGAGGCGACGGCCCCAGGCGCGCTCCTCACCGACAGCGCGGTGGCCCGGACGGGGGATCAGCTCGCCGAGCTGCTTGAAACCTTCGAGCGCACCGGCGACCGCGAACCGGGAGCCGAGCACGACGTCCTCGTCGGGGAATGCCATGAGCGCCCGGTGATACGCCTCGTTCATCAGGCCCTTGAGGACCTGGTCGCGGCGCGAGTTGCGCTTCACGCTCATCAGACCGAGCAGCACACACGGCGTGCCGCCGATCCGTTCGAGCGTGGAGAACGTGAAACCGTGCAGCTTGCCGTCGATGCGGCATGTGGTGCTCAGCACCCAGTCCTCTTTCGCCTTCGACAGCGCACCGATGTCGAAAGCTCCCCCCATCGACGCCATCTCGTCGAGATCGCCGTCGGTGAGCGCCGCGCAGTCCCTGGTATCCACCTGGAGGAGTGCCATTGCCCTGAAGCTCCCTGTCGATTCGAACCCACCCTCGAACGGATGGATGGTTGACCTGAGCTACCTATTCTGCCACGAAAAGGTCGGAATTCCTGCCCCGGGGCTCATAATCGCCTCACAAGACGACCGCGTCGTGGCCCAGGGCCATGCGCAGTTCGCCGACGACCCGGTCGAGATCGACGCAGTAGTCGTCGGCGAGGCGCAGCACCTTCCCGTGCCCGATGTGCAGGTAGACCGGCGAATCACCGGGGTGTTCACGCAGGATCTTGCGGATCTGGTGGATCTTGAGCTCGTTCAGCGACGTCGCCGGCACGCGGAGACGCAGCGGCGACGCGGAGGCGGTGTCGAGCCCTTCGATGATCTGCACATCCTGGGCCATGAAGCCCAATCGGGACTCGTCGCGGCGGTCGATCCGGCCCCGAACGGTGACGATCGCGTCGTCGATCAGCTTGTGACCCTGCTCGGTGAGCACCCGCGGGAACACGGTGACCTCGATGGACGCGTCGAGGTCCTCGAGCACGAACACCGCCATCTGGTCGCCCTTCTTGGTGAACTTCCGGGAGAGATTGGTGATGACGCCGCCCAGCACCACGATCGAGCCGTCTTCGCGTTCGGCCGCCTCGGCGACGCTGCAGTCGACCTTGCGCCGCAGCGCGGCCTCCACGCCGAGCAAGGGGTGGTCACTGACGTACAAGCCGAGCATCTCCTTCTCGAACTTGAGTCGGTCGCTCTTGTCGAACTCCAGCGTCGGGATCGCCACCCGTTCGTCGAAGCCCGCCTCGCCGCCGGCATCGAGGTCACCGAAGAGGCTCATCACACCCTGGTCGCGCTCTCTGCGCCGGACCAGCGTGCCGTCGATGATCTGCTCGAAGACCATCAACAGGCCCTTGCGTGGGTGGCCGAGCGAGTCGAACGCGCCCGCCTTGATGAGCGACTCGACGGTGCGCTTGTTCAGCACGGGCTCGGGCACCCGCTCGGCGAAGTCGTGAAACGAGTCGTACGGCCCGTTCTCGTCGCGTTCGCGGAGCAGGAGGTCGACCAGGCCCTCTCCGACGTTGCGGATCGCCGAGAGGCCGAACGTGATCGCACCGGGGCTCCCCGCCGGGAGTTCCACATCGATGGGAACCTCGTTGACCATGAGGGCCGCGAAGTCGGTGATGCTGCGATTCACGTCGGGGGTGAGCACCTTCACACCGTTGGCACGCGCGTCGCTCAGGTACACCGCCGCCTTGTCGAGGTTGCTCTTCACGCTCGTCAGCAAGCACGCCATGTACTCGACCGGGTAGTGCGCCTTGAGGTAGGCCGTCTGATAGGTGACCAACCCGTACCCGAACGTGTGGCTCTTGTTGAACGCGTAGTCGGCGAACTTGGCGATCACGTCGAACAGCTGCTCGCCCAGCTCGCGGCCGTAGTTCATCCGCTCGCAGCCCGCCTCGAAGCTGCTCCGCTCCTTGGCCATGACCTCGCGACTCTTCTTGCCCATCGCCTTGCGCAGGCTGTCGGCGTCGGCGAGGGAGTACCCGGCGAACTTCTGCGCCACCCGCATCACGCTCTCCTGATAGATCATCAGGCCATAGGTGTCGCCGAGCACTTCCTCGGCGTCGGGGTGGAAGTACTCGACCGGTTGCCGGTTGTTCTTCCGGTCGGCGTAGTCGTAGTGCATGTTGACGCTCATCGGCCCGGGCCGGTAGAGCGCGAGCACAGCAGACACGTCCTCGAACGACGTCGGCGCGAGCGACCGCAACAGTGCACGCATGGGAGGCGATTCGAGCTGGAAGACCCCCATCGTGTCGCCGCGCGCCATCAGGTCGAACACCGGTTGGTCGTCGAGGTGCACCGTGTCGATGTCGAACTCGGGATCCTTGGTCGCGCGGACCATCTTGACGGTGTCGGTGATGACGTCGAGGTTGCGCAGCCCGAGGAAGTCCATCTTCAGCAGGCCGAGGTCCTCCACACCGTGCATCTCGTACTGCGTGACGATGGGCGCGTCGAGCGGGTCGCCGCCGGCAACGGGCTTGCGCTGGATCGGGAGGTAGTCGGTGAGCGGTTCCTTGGTGATCACCACCGCCGCGGCATGGATGCCATCACTGCGCTTGAGGCCTTCGAGGCCCTTGGCGACGTCGACGACACGCTTCACGTCGGGGTCGGCGTCGTAGAGCGCACGCAGATCAGCGGCCGCCTTGTACCCGTCGGCGTACTTCGGGTTCTGCTCGAAGCAATAGCGCAACGGGGTGTCGCGGCCCATCACGAGGGGCGGCATGAGCTTGGCGACCTTGTCGCCCATGCCGTAGGGGTAGCCGAGCACGCGGGCTGCATCCCGAACCGCGTTGCGCGCCTTGATGGTGCCGAACGTGATGATCTGGGCGACGTGATCGCGGCCGTACCGCTCGGCCGCGTAACGGATCATCTCGTCGCGATAGCGAGAGTCGAAGTCCATGTCGATGTCGGGCATCGAGATGCGGCTCGGGTTGAGGAACCGCTCGAACAGCAGGTCGTACTTGATGGGATCGAGCTCGGTGATCCGCAGGCAGTAGGCGACGGCACAGCCCGCCGCCGAGCCGCGGCCCGGCCCAACCCGGATGCCGGTGTCCTTGGCGTGCTTGATGAGGTCCCAGACGATGAGGAAGTACGACGCGAACCCCATGTTCTTGATGACCTGCAGCTCGTACGCGATCCGTTCGACCGCGCTCTCCGGCAGCTGCTCACCCCAGCGCAACTTGGCGCCCTCCCACGTGAGGTGGTCGAGATAGCCGGCGTCGTCGGTGAACCCCGTCGGAATCGGGAAGTTGGGCAGCAGCGGTTTGCCGAACTCGATGTTGACGTCGCAGCGCTCGGCGATCCACAACGTGTTGTCGCACGCCTCGGGAAGATCGCGGAACAAGTAGCGCATCTCGTTGGCCGTCTTGAGGTAGTGCTCTTGGCCCTCGAACTTGAAGCGCTTCGGGTCCGACAGCACGGCCCCGGTCTGGACGCACAGCAATGCGCTGTGTGCCTCGTGATCGTCGCGATGCACGTAGTGCGAGTCGTTGGTGGCGATGATCGGGGCACCGATCTTGCGGGCGATCTCGACCAGTTTCGGGTTCGTGTCGCGCTGCGCCTGCAGGCCGTGGTCCTGGAGCTCGACGAAGAGGTTGTCGCGTCCGAAGATCTCCTGCAGTCGGCCCGCCTTGTCGAGCGCGCCCTTCTCGTCGCCCTGCAGCAGGGACTGGAGCACGTGACCACCGAGGCAGCCGGTGGTGGCGATGAGTCCGTCGTGGTACTTCTCCAGCAGTTCCCAGTCCATCCGGGGCTTGTAGTAGTACCCCTCGAGAAAGGCGAGACTCGCCAGCTGGATCAGGTTGCGATACCCCTGGTCGGTCTCGGCGAGCAGCGTGAGGTGGTAGTAGAGCTTCTTGCCGCCCTCGGTGTCGCCACCTGAGTCGTCGACCCGGCCACGGCGGGCAGGGCGCTCGCGACGTGAGTCGTACGCCATGTACGCCTCGGTACCGATCACCGGTTTCACGCCCTGCTTGCGACACTCCTTGAAGAACTCCAGGACGCCGTACATGTTGCCGTGATCCGTGATCCCGAGCGCCGGCTGTCCGTCCTGCACGGCCTTCGCCACGAGTTCGTCGAGACGGGCCGCCCCATCGAGCATCGAGAACTCGGTGTGGACGTGCAAGTGGGTGAACGAATCGCCCACGGGCGCCTACCTCCTCTGAATGTTCGGATTACACGGATGTGATTCGGTCGTCGACCCTAGCACCGGATCACAAGTACGTTCCCGGGCGCTCGTTGGTCTCGATGGGCGCTTGCCCCATCGAACCCGGGGGGAGCTGGCGCATCTGCTCGAGCTGTTGGCGCGCGGCCAGCTGCTGGGCGAAAAGGGTCGCCTGGATGCCGTGGAAGAGCCCCTCCAGCCACCCGACCAGCTGGGCCTGCGCCACGCGGAGCTCACCTTCCGACGGGACTTCGCCCTCGCGGAACGGCAGCGCCAGCATGTGCAGCTCCTGTTGCAGATCGGGCGACAGCGCGTCACCCACCTCGACGATCGAGCGCTCGTAGATCTCGGCCAGCCGCTCACGACTCGCCTCGTCGAGCGGGCTGGTGCGCACCTCCTCGAGGAGCTGCTTCACCATCGAACCGATCCGCATCACCTTCGCCGGTTCGGTGACGGTCTCGCTCGGCGGCTCCGGCGGCGCGGCCTCGTCGTCGGGCGCGCTCGTCACCGCGTCGGGCACCTGTGCTTGGTCGTTCATGAGCGCTCCTCGTGCATGGTGTGGTCGGACGGTCAGTTGGTCGCTGCCAGCAGCGGCACCAGCATCTCAGCAGATGTGAGGGAACCGTGTCGACACACGAGCGGGAACGGTCCACCGTCGGCGGGATCGTCGAAGCTGACGGGCGCGTGCGCGACCAGGCCGACATCACCGTACCGGGCGGCGATCGGCGGGCTCACGACCGGACCGAACCAGCCCTCGTCGATCATCTCGGTCCGGCTCCGCACCCAGGCCACGTCGGAGTGGTGGGCCCTGGCTGCTTCGAGCAGGTCGGCGGCGGCACCGGGTCGGGCGTGGAGCCAGCGGAACCGGCCCTCTCCACTCTGCGAGCGAGTGAGGCGCAGCACCTCCGGGTGGGGGGGCAAGGTGTTGGTCCCCACCTCCACCTGGCCATGGTCGGCGGTGACCAGCAGCGCAGCTCCAGACGGCAGCCGATCGATCACGTCCGCCACCAGGCGGTCGGCGGCGCCCAGCTCTGCGTCGTAGAAGGGACCGAAGCCGCGCTCGTGAGCGATCTTGTCGATCCCGTCGTAATACGCGTAGACGAACCGCTCCCCCGCCGCCAGCAGATCGCCGACGATCACCGGCAGGCTCGAGGCGGCCCTCCAGCCCAACGGACGGCTGCCACGTAGGTGTGCTTCGGTGAACGCCGAACCCTCGAGCTCGGCCTTGCTCACCACCGGCACGGGCTCACCCATGAACGGGGCGAACGACTGTGTCCGACGCGGCTCGATCTGACGACGTGCGTCACCCGCCGCCGTGTACCACCGCAACACGTTGATCACGTCGCCGGCGATGTCCATGCGGTACCCGACGATGCCGTGCTCGCCGGGGGTGAGCCCGGTGGTGATCGAGGTCAGAGCAGTCGCCGTGGTGGAGGGTGCAACCGTCGTGATCGATCCGCCTGCCATTGCACTGAGCGTCGGCGCGAGGTCGGCCCGAGCGCGGAGCTGCTCCCACCCGAGGCCGTCGAGCACGAGGAGGACGACCTGGCGCGCCGAGGCAGCGGCCGCGGGCATCCACGACGGCGGGGCCACCCCAGGGGGCGCCAGCACCGCCGGCACGATGCCGCGCACGTTGCCGCCGGAGTAGTCGGGAAGGACGAGGGGTGGTGTCACGGTCCGGCCAGTCCACCACGGCGCGCCAGGCGCGCGCCATTCAGATGTCGCCGTCGACGCCGCGGCAGTCGCCGTTGACGGCCGGGAGCGGCCTACGATGGTCCCGTGCGGGTTTCCAGCAAGGGTGACTATGCGTGTCGGGCACTGCTCTCACTCGCGCTGCATCAGCCCACGCCGGGGCCCACTTCGGTTCGCGACATCGCCGAGCGCACGGGCATTCCACAGCCGTATCTCGAGCAGATCCTCCTCGCCCTCAAGGGCGCCGGACTGGTTCGCTCGAAGCGAGGGGTCGGGGGTGGCTATGTCCTGGCCCGACCCGCCTCCGAGATCCGGATCAGCGAGATCCTCAGCGCGGTCGACGGTCCCATCAGCCTCGGTGATTTCGGCGAGCCGCACCAGGACGGAGCGTGCGACCACGAGGGCCAGTGCGTGCTGCTCGCCATCTGGAAGTCCGCCGGCGAACAGATGCGCCTGCTCATGGACGTGTTCACCCTGCAGTCCGTCGCCGACGCTGCACAGGGAACCGGTCCGTGGCCGGAAGCTCGCTTCACGGCCTCGCTCGACGTCTGAGCGCGAACGCCCGCGACTAGGGCTCCAGGGCTGCTTCGATCGAGGCAAGATCGTCGGGCAGCGGCGAATCGAACGCGAGCGGCTCACGGGTCACCGGGTGCGCGAGTTCGAGCCGGGCCGCATGCAGGAACGGTCGGGGTGAGGCGATACCGCTGCGCACTCCTCCATAGGTCGCGTCGCCGACCACCGGGTGGCCGATCGCACTGAGGTGCACGCGGATCTGGTGGGTGCGTCCAGTCTCCAGGCGGCACTCGAGCGCGGCCGCCAGTGTCGGCCTGCGGTACTGCTGCAGCACCTGATACCGAGTGCGAGCCGGCTTGCCGTCGACCACGACCGCCATCCGTTGCGGGTCGCGATGGTCGCGCCCGATGGGTGCGTCGACCACCCCGTTCGGATTGGCGGGATGGCCCCACACGAGCGCCCGGTACACACGCCCGACATCGCGGTTCGACAGCGCGTCGACGAGCTCGTGGTAGGCCCGCTGGGTACGGGCAACGGCAAGGAGGCCCGAGGTACCGAGGTCGAGCCGATGGACGATGCCCGGACGGTGCGACTCACCGACCTCGGCGATCTCCGGATACCGCGCCAAGAGCCCGTTGACCAGGGTGCCGTCGGGGTTGCCGGCTCCGGGATGCACCACGAGTCCGGCTGGTTTGTCGACCACGATGAGGTGCTCGTCTTCGTAGACGACAGCGAACTCGACGCCGGCGTCGGGTTGCGGCAGGACCGGTGGGGGCAGCAAGGACGGGTCGACCGACACCACCTGCTCCTGCGCGAGTCGGATCTTGCCCACGGACTGCGCGACACCGTCGACAGTGACGCCACCAGCAGCCAACAGCACCTGGGCTTCGTTGCGGCTGCATTCCGCGATGAGGGCCACCACACGATCGAGTCGCTCACCGGCCAGCGCGTGCGGGATGGTCTCGACGATGATCACGATGGTGTCGCCTTTCGGCTGGAGAAGATCGTCCACAGCACGAACAGCGCGCCACCCACGTTCACGCCCATGTCGGCCACGTTGAAGATCGGGAACCATTGGAAGTCGATGAAGTCGATGACGGCTCCGTCGAGCCAGCCGTCGCCGCGAACGACACGGTCGGCGAGGTTGCCCAGCGCACCACCCATCACGAGACCCGCTGCAACGGCCAACATCCGGCTGCGGTTGCTCCGCACCGACACCGCGATCACCACGACGACGACGAGTGCGGCCAAGCCGATGACCGGCCCGATTCCCTGGCCCTTGGAGAACGCCATCCCGCTGTTGAACGAGAGGTTCCACTGAAGGGTCCAGATCACGTGCTGTGGTGGCTTCCCCTCCAACGCGTTGAGCGCCCAGTGCTTGGTGACTTGATCGAGGAGCACCACGAGCGCAGCGATGGACAACGTGACGCGGAGTTGCGCGGTCGATGCCTGCGGCTCGGTGATGTCGGCTGCTTCGGTCTCGCTGAGGTCGCCCTCGGTCATCGGCGGCCGATCCCGCCGACCTTCTCCTCGACGAGCACCGTTGCCCACGGAATGGCCTCGAGCCGCTCACGGGAGATGGGGCGGCCGGATTCGATCGAGTAGCCGTAGCTCCCGTCGAGCAGCCGGAGCAGCGCGGCTTCGATGTCGGCGACCGTCTGGCGCGCCTGCGCGCTCAGGGCCAGATCGCGTTCACGCTCGACCACCATGGTGTCGCCCTCGCCGCCCTCGTCGTCGAACTGCACGTCGCCCATCTCCTGCTCCGCGATGAGCTGATGGGCTTCGTCCTCGAGGCGATCGGCCTGACCGACAAGAGATGCCTTCTCCTGCAGCAACAACGTGCGCTGCGCGGTGAGGAACTTGGCGTCGAAGTCCTTGGTGTAGGCAATGCCTTCCTTGGTGACGCCACGAACCACGTGCTTCTCGGGAACGACCTTGCCCATCGGCAGTGCCTTCTTCGCAGGTGTCACCTTCGCCACCGGGGCCGGGGCCGGGGCCGACTTGACGGGCGCCGGGGCCTTCTTGACCGGTGCGGCCTTCTTGACCGGAGCAGCCTTCTTGACCGGAGCAGCCTTCTTGACCGGTACAGCCTTCTTCGCGGGAGCAGCCTTCTTGACCGGCGCAGCCTTCTTGGCGGGAGCAGCCTTTTTGACCGGCGCAGCCTTCTTGGCGGGAGCAGCCTTTTTGACCGGCGCAGCCTTCTTCGCGGGCGCGGCCTTCTTGGCGGGCGCGGCCTTCTTGGCGGGCGCGGCCTTCTTCACCGGTACCGCTTTCTTGACCGGTGCGGCCTTCTTGGCGGGTGCCTTCTTGGCGGGTGCCTTCTTCGCGGGTGCCTTCTTGGCCGTGGCCATACAGCTCATCCTCCGTCGTCCGGGGTGTGGTCCGGTGTAACGGCGGGATGCTATCGCTGTGGTGCCCCGGACGGGCCGATCCACGGCAGCAGTCGATCGCTGACCAGCGCCGGCGAAAGGTCCACGAACAGCACTTTCGACCGCGCCGAGCGCCCACTGAGCACCTCGATGTCTCGTGTTCGCACGCCGAGAACCGCTGCCAGTAGACCCATGACCTCGTCGTTGGCCCGACCGTCGACCGGAGGGCTGCACACCCGAACCCGGAGTTCTCCACCGTGCAGCCCCATCACCTTGGCGGCGCTGGAACCCGGCACGACCCGTACCGCGATGGCGGTTCCCGGCCCGTGTGGGCGAACGAGATCGCCTGGGATCAAATCGCCACCGAGACGCCGATGTGGACGGGCTCGCCGTCCAACTCACACGTCGGCTCGCCGGCGCCCCACGCGAGCGTGGTGGCCAGCGTGGCGTCGATGAGCAGGTGCTGGAACGCGGTGACCTGCCGGCGAACCGACTCCGACACTCCGAGTGTCAACGAGATTCGGTCGCTGACCTGCAGTCCGGCGTCGCGCCGCGCCTGTTGCACGAGACGGATGAGGTCGCGGGTGATGCCCTCGGCTTCGAGTTCCGCGGTCAGCGCCGTGTCGAGCACCACCACGCCATTGCCGCCCGAAAGGGGTGCGCTGGCACCGTTGCCCTCGACGACGAGCTTGAGCGAGTACTCGCCCTCGAACAGCGCGATACCGCCCGCCACCACCCCGTCGTCGGTGCGTTGCCAGTCGCCGGTCTTCACCGCCTTGATCACCTGCTGCGTCTGCCCGCCCAGCCGCGGGCCGACGGCCGCGGGGACGACCTGGAGGTCGAAGGTCGCCACCGCGGCGACGTCGTCGGTGAGTTCCACCGACTTCACGTTCACCTCGTCGGCTATGAGGTCGGTGAATCGAGCGAGGCGCTCGGCTCCGGTGACGGCGACCTTGAGGCTCGACAACGGCTGGCGGACCCGTCGCTGGTGCGCCTTGCGCAGGCGAAGCGTCGCGTTGCAGACATCCCGGGCCAGGTCCATCGACTCGACGAGGTCCTGATCGGCCGGGATCAGATCGGCGGCGGGCCAGTCGGTGAGGTGGACGCTGCGCTCGCCGGTGAGCCCTCGGTAGACCTCCTCGGTGACGAGCGGCAACAGCGGTGCCAGCACTCGCGTGAGCAGCGAGAGCACCGTGTGCAGCGTGTCGATGGCCGCCTGCTCGCCCGCCCAGAAGCGATCGCGGCTGCGACGCACGTACCAGTTCGTCAGTGCGTCGAGGAACGAGCGCACCGAGCCGCACGCCGCGAACAGGTCGTACCCGTCGAGCGTCTGGGTGAGCTCGGCCACCAGATCGTGGGTCTTGGCGAGGATGTAGCGATCGAGCACATCCGTGCTGTCGGTGCGGAACGTCCCCGTCGTCCCTGCCGCGTTCGCGTACAGCGACAGGAAGTACCACGTGTTCCAGATCGGCAGGATCACCTGCCGCACGGTGTCGCGGATGCCGTCTTCGGTGACCATCAGATCGGTACCGCGCAAGATCGGTGAGCTGAGCAGGTACCACCGCATCGCATCGCTGCCGTACGTGTCGAAGACCATCATCGGGTCCGGATAGTTCTGCAGGCTCTTCGACATCTTCTGTCCGTCGTTGCCGAGCACGATGCCGTGACTCACGCACGTGTTGAAGCTCGGGCGGTCGAACAACGCCGTGGCGAGCACGTGCAACGTGTAGAACCAGCCGCGGGTCTGACCGATGTACTCGACGATGAAGTCGCCCGGGTAGTGCCCCTCGAACCACTCGCGATTCTCGAACGGGTAGTGCACCTGCGCGAACGGCATCGAGCCGCTCTCGAACCAGCAGTCGAGCACCTCCGGGACGCGGCGCATCATCGAGCGCCCGGTCGGGTCGTCGGGGTTCGGCCGCACCAGATCGTCGACGAACGGGCGGTGCAGGTCCGTGACGGTGACGCCGAAATCCGCCTCCAACTGTTCGATGCTGCCGTAGACGTCGAGGCGCGGGTACTCGGGGTCGTCACTGCGCCACACCGGGATCGGCGAGCCCCAGAAGCGGTTGCGACTGATGCTCCAGTCGCGTGCGTTCGCCAGCCACTTGCCGAAGCTGCCCTCCTTGATGTGCTCGGGGACCCAGCGGATCTGCTGGTTGAGCTCGACCATCCGGTCGCGGAACTTGGTGACCTCCACGAACCACGAGCTGATGGCTCGATAGACGAGCGGCTCGGCGCAGCGCCAGCAATGGGGATAGCTGTGCTGATACGAGTCGTGACGCACGACCACGCCCCTCGACTTCAGGTCCTTGATCACCTCGGGGTTGGCGTCGAACACGTGCACGTGCGCCCACGGGGCGACCTCGGCGGTGTACCTGCCGTGCTCGTCCATCGGGCACACCGTGGGGATGCCGACCGCGTTGCAGGCGTTCTGGTCCTCTTCGCCGAAGCCGGGCGCCATGTGCACCACGCCCGTTCCGTCCTCGGTGCTCACGTAGTCTGCGGCCAGCACGTGGAACGCGTTCGGGGTATCGGCAAAGAACGGGTACAGGGGCTTGTACCGGCGGCCCACGAGATCGGCGCCGCTGAGCGTGCCGACGCGCGTTGCGCCGGCCAATTCCTTCTCGTACGAGCCGAGGCGCGACTCGGCCAGGATGTAGCGCTGACCGGCCTCCTCCATCACGGCGTACTCGATATCCGGGCCGACCGCGAGCGCGAGGTTGGCGGGCAACGTCCAGGGCGTGGTCGTCCAGGCAAGCATCTTCTCGCCCGATTCGAGGTCGAAGGCGACGGTGAGCGCTGGATCCTGCCGATCTCGGTAGACGTCGTCCATACGCGTCTCGGTGTTGCTGAGCGGTGTCTCGCACCGCCAGCAGTAAGCGAGGACACGGAAGCCTTCGTAGACGAGACCCTTGTCGTACAGCGTCTTGAAGGCCCACATGACGCTCTCCATGTAGGGCGTGTCGAGCGTCTTGTAGTCGTTCGCGAAGTCGACCCAGCGCGCCTGGCGGGTCACGTAGCGATGCCAGTCGTCGGTGAACCGCAACACGCTCGTCCGGCACGCGTCGTTGAACTTGTCGATGCCGAAGCGGGTGATCTCGGGATGGCCGCTGATGCCGAGCTCCTTCTCGGCGACCACCTCTGCGGGGAGCCCGTGACAGTCCCAGCCGAACCGCCGGTGCACCTGCTGGCCGCGCATGGTGCGGTACCTCGGGACTGCGTCTTTCACGAACCCGGTGAGCAGGTGTCCGTAGTGTGGCAGACCGTTCGCGAACGGCGGCCCGTCGTAGAACACGTACTCGTCGTTGCCGTCGCGACGATCGATGGATGCCTGGAAGGTCTGGTCACCCTCCCAGAACGCGAGCACCTCCCGCTCGAGGGCGGGGAACGACGGCTGGGATGGGACGTTGGGATAGCTCACGGTTGCTCCTGGTGCGACTCGCCCAGGGACGAGCCGATGCCCGCGGTACCACCCTGCTTGCGGCGACCCTCGGATCGCCGCCACTCGTGTTCGCCAGCGTTGTCGGGCTGGACCCGTCCGGTTCTACTGAGCGCCCACCGGGGTGGACGCCGTTCTTCCGAAGGCTCGGAGGTGATGGCCTCGTCGTCGCCGTGATCGCCAATGCTAGCGGTGTCGGCTCACCGGGTCACTGGAGTTCTTCGCCGTCGATGTGGAAGGGGTCCACTTCGGGTGCCGAGGCCGGCTGCACGGGCACCTCGGCCGTCACGTGCTCCATCTCCGGGAACGACGGCTGCGGGCCCTGGCTGTTGGCCACTTCCTCATCAAGCATCCGCCACACGCTGTCGTGCGCGTCGGGGTCCGAGGACAGCGCCATCGCGGCGATACCGGGCTGGGCCGGCGGCTCGGGCTCGCCCACCGGCTCGAGGTCGGCGGTGTCGTCGCCCGGCGAGTCCATCGGCCTCGTCGCATCGTCGACGCCAGGACGGAACGGATCGACGGCAGCATCGTCATCGACGACCTCGATGGCCGCGGGCTCGGGTGCCATCGGTTGCAGCGACGCGGGCAGCGCATCAGCAGACGCGGACAGGAGCGGGCGCCGCATCTCACCGAGGCCACCTGGGACGCGGTCGACGAGCTCGTGCAGTTGCACCGCTGCGTCGCGAAGACGCTCACGCTGAGCTTGGAGGTACTGCTCGAGGTGGTCGACGTCGGCGAGCAGGAAGTCGCGGCGAGCGAGCAGTGCCTGCACCTCGTTCTCGGCGCGGACCTTCTCGTCCTCGGCTGCGCGGCGGGCCTCGAAGCGCGCATCGTCGACGGTCTTGGCCGCCATGTTGCGCGCGGTGTCGAGCACACGGCCCGCCTCGTCGCGCGCCTTCACCACCATCTGGTCCGCTTCGACTCTCGCCTCGGCGACGGTCGAGTCAGCGGTGCGCTGAGCGAGGAGCAGGGTGCGGCTGATCACTTCGGTGTCACCCGAGTGAGAGGTCGCCTGCGGTTCGCGCACGTTGCTCGAAACCTGCTGGGACACTTCCTGCAACTTGGCGACGGCAGCGCGGGCGCGGGCTTCCATTGCCGTCGCTTGGTTCTGCGAGAACTCGACGGCGGTGGCGACCTGCTCCTTGAAGGAATCGACCTCTGCAGGGTCGTAGCCCTTCTTCACCACTTTGAAGCCGGTGCTGCGGACGGTCTGCGGGCTCATCTCCATGGCGACGATGATACGCGCAACAGAGGGCCCGAACCGGCGTTCTCGAACTACGCCCCGTAGTCGCCGTCGTCGTAGCCCTTGTCGTACCCGGCCTGACGCGGGATGGGCTTGAGCAGGTACACGCCAGAGGCGACCTTCTCCATGCTGCCGTTGAGCGCGTAGCAGAGGCCACTGGCGAAGTCGATGAGCCGGCGAGACACCTCGCGGTCGGCGGCCTCGAGGTTCATGATGACCGGCAGGCCCTCTTTGAACTTGTCGGCCAACTCTTGGGCGGAGTCGAATCGGCGGGGACGAACGGTGTACGGATCGTTGCCGTTGGCGCCGCCGGCGGACTGGCGTGGTGCCGGCGCCGGGCGCGGGTTGATCGGGCGAGGCTGCACGTTGCTGTCGTCGGTGGCCGGCACCGGGCGGCGCACCGTGACGTCGGGCTCGCGGAGCGGATAGCTCGGACGGGCGCCGACGGGGCGCACTTGCGGCTCGGGTTCGTAGTCGTTGCTGTACCCCCCGCGAGGGGCGCGGCCGCCCTCGTCGCGCGTCGAGCGCGGCACACGCGCAGGCCGCTCAGGTTCGGGCGCGACTTCGTAGTCGTCGTAGGCATCATCGGGCCCGAGGCCCAAGTAGTCCATCGCCTTTTTCCACATCGACATGCGCGCTCCTCCTGCAGGCCGCAGGCTATCGCACCAGCGTGCTCCACGGGGGACGTGCGCCGAACAGGGCGCTGCCCACTCTCACCTGTGTGCTTCCCTCTTGGACGGCGACCTCGAGATCGTCGGTCATTCCCATCGACAGCACCGTCAGTTCGAGTCGGTCGAGAAGTGCCCGAACCGCACGAAAGCCCGGCCGCGCGTCCTCGGGTGTCCCGTCCGTCGGACCGACGGTCATCAGTCCCGCCACGTCGAGTCCGGCCGCCAGCGCAAGGTCGAGAAGTGCAGGCACGTCGGCGATCGGACAACCGCCCTTGCCGGGTTCGCCTGCCGTCGAGACCTGCAGGAGCACTCGTGCTCCCGGTACCCGCTTCGCCAGTTCGGCCACCAGCGCGGACCGGTCGACGGTCTCGTACACCGACACGATCGGCGCGAGCAACCGAACCTTGTTGGTCTGCAACTGCCCGATGAAGTGCACTCCGAACGGCACCGACTCGGTACCGAACTTCGCGACGACCTCCTGCGCGTAGTTCTCACCGACGGCCACGCAGCCGGCGTGGTGCGCCGCCCAGCAGGCATCGATGCCGAACATCTTGGTAACCGGGAGCACCGTGACTCCTTCTCCCCCTGCGCGCACGATCCGATCCTCGACCAGTGCCAGCCGTTCCGCCACCAGTTCGTCGAGCGCGCTCATCACTGCTCCATCATGCGCACGGTGACGACGTGTCGCTGCAGTTCGCCGCGCCGGTGGGAGAAGTACCACTGCGGATGATCGCGCGTGCAGAGTGACACGAAGCGGTGTCCGGGTCACCCGCCCGGGGTCACTTCAGGAACGAAGGGACGTCGAATTCGTCGTCGCCGTCGTCGAGCGGATCGTTGGGCTCGTCGGCGAAGAGGTCCTTCAACGACGCCGTGGGCTTCGTCGCGTCGGGAACGGCCTTGACCAACGGACGGGTGCCGCCCTGTCCGGCGGCGCTGTCCCAGCGGTCGAAGCCGGCGGCGATGACGGTGACCTTGACCTCGTCGCCCATCTCGTCGTCGATGACCGTGCCGAAGATGATGTTGGCGTCCTGGTGGGCGACGCCGTGGATGATCTCGGCCGCAGCGTTCATCTCGAACAGGCCCATGCTGGACGGGCCGGTGATGTTGAGCAGGATGCCCCGGGCACCGTCGATGGCGGCTTCGAGCAGCGGGCTGCTGATGGCTGCCTTGGCGGCAGTGACCGCTCGGTTCTCGCCGCTCGCCTGACCGATCCCCATCAGCGCCGAACCGGCTGCGGAGAGGATCATCTTCACGTCGGCGAAGTCGGTGTTGATGAGACCCGGCGTGGTGATCAGGTTGGTGATGCCCGACACGCCCTGGAGGAGAACCTCGTCGGCCATCTTGAACGCATTGAGCACGCTCGTCTTCTCGTTGGCGACGGTGAGCAGTCGATCGTTCGGGATGACGATGAGCGTGTCGACCTTCTCCTTCAACCGCTGTACGCCGGCATCGGCCTGGACGGCACGGCGGCGACCTTCGAAGCTGAACGGTCGCGTGACCACACCAATGGTGAGCGCGCCCATGCTGCGGGCGACCTCGGCGATGATCGGTGCCGCACCCGTACCCGTGCCACCACCTTCGCCGGCGGTGATGAACACCATGTCGGCGCCCTTGATCATCTCTTCGATCTCGTCGCGATGCGTCTCCGCCGCGTTGCGCCCGACGTCGGGGTCGCTGCCTGCGCCGAGGCCACGGGTGAGATCACGACCGATGTCGAGCTTCACATCCGCGTCGCTCATCAGCAGCGCCTGCGCGTCGGTGTTCACCGCGATGAACTCGACGCCTTTCAGCCCGGCGTCGATCATGCGGTTGACGGCGTTCACGCCACCGCCACCAACGCCGATCACCTTGATGACGGCGAGATAGTTCTGGGGAGCGGCGGCCATCAGAGGCACCTCCGGGGTTCGATGTGGAAAAAGATGTGTGTCTGCACGGCTCTACCTGCTGGTTCGGCACGATCGTAGCCAAGATGCCGCGCCGCACGGGTGATCCGCCTGGATGTGCCACGAGGGTAGCGCTCGAACGGGCACGATCAGCAGTAGACCACGCCGACCTCGGTGGTGGACACGTCCAGCGCACAGACCTTCTCCAGCCCTCCGCGCACCTGCTGCAGCAGGCGGGCCAGCTTGTCGTCGAGAGCGGTGTCATCACCGAAACGGACCTCGATGGTGCCCTTGTCGGTGGGGTCACCGTTGCCGGCCAGCGACATGGTCAACGTGCCGGTCCCCGAATCCACGCCGATGGACCTGTTGATCGAACGGATCTCGGGAGGCAGCGCCAGCACCAGCTGGGCGGCGCTGGCGTAGGGACCACCGGCGAACTGACCACGCTCGGTGTCGGGGTTGTCACCGGTGATCAGCGGATACGCGATCGGCTGCCCCTGGATCACGTCGAGGACCCGGCCCTGGACGTCGATGACGCGGAACTGCTGGTCCCCGCCCTGGAAGGTGGCGACGGGGCGACGCTCGCGGATGTCGATCGTGACCCGATGTGGGAAGTCGGTCTCCACCCGCGCACTCTCCACCCACGGCACCTGCTCGAGCTGACGCTCGGCCGCCTTGGTGTCGACCAGCAACACAGGGTCGCCCTTCATGGAATCGATCACCGACTGCAGGACATCGGGATCGGTGTACACCGCGCCCTGCACCGTGACCTCGCGAACGTCGAAGATCGGCGACGCCACGGTTGCGATGGCCGCGATGATCAGCAGCGCCACGACCGCCGCGACGACCGTCCAGATCAGGCGTCGACGACCCTCGGCTCGGCGCGTCGCGATCCGCCGGGCGCGCATGCGCGGATCCATGTTGCCGCCGCTGCGCGACGAGGGAGCCTCGACCGGAGCGGTGCCGTCGTCGAGGTCGCCGATCACGACGGTTGAGCGTTCGCCGCCCGTATCGTCGGCCTGTCCTCCGCCGAATCGTTCCTCGAGCTCGGCGTCGAGGTACACCGTGTCGGGCTGCTCCTCGTGGGTGATCACGATGGTGCGCCGCGGCAGCTCCGGTTCAACTTCCGGCTCCGGTTCGGGCTCGGGCTCCGGTTCGATCATGCGGACGTCGAGCTCGTCGTCGTCGACGATGTCGTTCTCCTGGTCGTCGAGTTGGTCGTCGTCGGTCTCGTCGTCGGACCGGTCGTCGGTCTGGTCGTCGGTGACGTCGGTGAGCCCGAGCAACCGGTCGATGGAGGGATCGTCGAAGCGATACTCGGTCGGCGTGTCCTCCTTGGAGAACGCCGCCATGAGCTCGTCGAGCACTGCGTCGGGGACGTGCTCGGGTTGGGGGTCGGGTTCGGGCTCGGTCACAACGACACCCCCTCCCGGTGGTCGGGCTCGACGTCGTCGAAGCCGACCATGCGGACTTCGCTGCGCAACAGAAACCCGGAGTGTTCGTAGACCTCGGTTCGGACGTGCTCGATGACGGCGCGCACGTCGGCCGCCGTCGCGCCCTCTCCCGCCTGGATGAAGTTGGCGTGCTTCTCGCTGACGACGGCGCCGCCGATGCTGAAGCCGCGGAGGCCCAGC
The DNA here is from genome assembly GCA_038234785.1 of Acidimicrobiales bacterium. GTDB lineage: Bacteria > Actinomycetota > Acidimicrobiia > Acidimicrobiales > Ilumatobacteraceae > UBA668. Next base: position 22,193 of record JBBQTC010000009.1, on the reverse strand, counting down.
CCGTCGATCAGCTGCGCTGCGGCGAGCTCGCCGGGAATCGGATTGACGAAGACCGATCCTGCGTTCTGGCCGCCGGGCTGGTGCTCACGTCGCCAGCGGACGATGTCGGCCAGCACCCGCTCGGAGGCGCTCGTGTCGCCCCGAGCCAGCTGCAGCGTCGCATCGATGACCACCTGATGGTCTGCCAGATCAGAGCCACGGAACCGCAGTCCCAGGTGTTCGGTCTCCACCCACGCGAGCCGCTCCCGGTGCAGGTCCACCATGTGGACCCCGGCGAGCGATGTCGCCATGTCGCTCCCGTGCCCGCCGGCATTCATCCGCACCGCACCGCCGACAGAACCGGGCACGCCGACCGCCCATTCGAACCCGACCAGGCCCGCAGCAGAGGCGCGCCGCGCGAGCACGGGAAGGGCCACACCACCACCCGCGACGACTCGCGTGTCGTCGAATGCGATCGTGTCGTCCAACGCACCCGAATCGTCGGAAGCGAGGGGCGCACCGAACACGACCAGCGACACCGCGATCCCCGGGAATCCCGCATCGGCGACCAGCAGGTTGGAGCCGCGACCGATGACCAGCACCGGCAGTTCCGTCTCCCGCATTGCCTGCGCGACGAGCATCAGATCGTCGACCGTGCGAGGCATCGCGAACACTGCGGCGGGACCGCCGAGTTTGTAGGTCGTGTGCGGCGCGAGCGATTCGTTCGCCGTGGAGAACGCTTGCAGGATGGTGAGCGCCCGCCGCTGCCGATCGGGAAGGTTCATGATCGGAGGCGCTCCCGCCGGTCGGAGCGACGCGTCTGTACCTCGTCGGGCAGCGTTGCGATGTCGCCGCAGCCCATCGAGATGCACACATCTCCTTCGACGAGCTGTCCGGCGAGGTAGTCGACCAGATCGGCGCGCTTGGGCAACCACACCAGTCGCGTCTCAGGGTGCGCGTCGAGCACGGCGTTCACCACCAACTTGCCGGTGACTCCTGGGATCGGGGACGTCCCGGACGGAAAGATGTCGGTGAGCACCACCAGGTCGGCATCGGCGAACGCGTCGCGGTACTCCTGCCACATCACGGCCATCCGGTTGAACCGATTGGGCTGGAAGACGGCGACCACGCGTCGCCACCCGTCGCCGCTGCCCTTCGCGGCGGCGAGCACGGCGGCGATCTCGTTGGGCAGATGGGCATAGTCGTCGACCAGGGTCGCACCGCCGTCGACGGCGCGAATGTCGAAGCGTCGGGCGACGCCGCCGAACTTGGCGAGTGCCGCGGCGGCGACATCGAACGGAACGCCGAGGCTCACCGCCATCGCGATCGCACCGGTCGCGTTGCGGACGTTGTGCACACCACGTAGCGGCAGTGACACCGTGCCCAGCAGGTCGCCATGATGGCGCAGCACGAAGGAGAAGGCACCTCCTTCGGGCCGGAGCTCTGTAGCCCGGAACTCGGCGTCGGCCGAGGTGCCGTAGGTGATGGCGCCGTGAGCCGGAGCGAGCGCGGCACAGCGGGGGTCGTCGATGCACAGCACCTTGGGACCGGGCACCTGTGAGAGGTACTGGTCGAATCCGTCGATGATGGCCTCGTAGGTGCCGTAGTGGTCGAGGTGATCGACCTCGACGTTCGTGAGAATGGTGCCGTACAGCGGCAGTTCGAGGTGGGTGCCGTCGCTCTCGTCGGCCTCGACGACCAGCCATTCGCTGCCGGTCCATTGCGCACCCGTTCCCATGTCGGTGACGTCGCCACCGATCACGAAGTTGGGACGCCACCCGGCCTCGGCGAGGATCAGCATCAGCATCGACGTGGTCGAGGTCTTGCCATGAGTACCGGCGACGCCGATCGACTTGGCCTGCGCACAGATCGACGCGAGCATCCCCGAGCGGTGCAGCGACACGACACCGATGCGCTGCGCTTCGTCGAGCTCGATGTTCGTCGCGGGAACGGCCGTCGAATACGTGATCGCATCGCGGCCGTGCACCACGGCACGGTCATGGCCGACGTGCACGGTCACGCCCGCCGCGCGGACGCGATCGAGCACGCTGCGCTCGCGGATGTCGCTCCCGCTGACCTGATGGCCCATCTCGGCGAGCACGATCGCGATGGCGCTCATCCCTGGACCGCCGACGCCGACGACGTGGTACTCGCCCGGCGAGGAGAGATCGAGCGGGGCTGTTGGCCGGGTCATCGCGCCGCCACCCGTTCGATCACACTCACCAACGCGCCGCTGCGGTGTACCGCCCCCGCCTCCGACGCGTGCTCGGACATCGCCCGTAGCCCCGCCGGGTCGGCGACGAGCCGGTCGATCTCCTCGGCGAGTCGGTCGACGGTGAGATCGCCCTGTTCGACGAGGAGCGCAGCGTCCGTGGACGACAGCACCTTCGCGTTGTCGACCTGGTGGTTCTCGGCGGCGCCGGGCCACGGCACGATGATCGCCGGAGCGCCGACCGTCGCCAGTTCGGCGATGGTGCCGGCGCCGCCGCGGGTGACCATCAGGTCGGCCGCTGCGTAGAGCTGGCGCATGCGGTCCTCGTAGCCGATCACGTGGTACAGGATGCCGTCTGCGCCATCGCGAGCGGGCGCGGCCTGTGCCAGGAAGCGGTCGCCGACGACGTGGTGGATCGCGATGTCGCGTCGATCGGACCACCGTTGCACCAGCTCAGTGACCGTTGTGTTGATCGCAGCGGCGCCCTGCGATCCGCACATCACGGCGACGACGAACCGATCGACGGGAAGATCGAGGGCCGCGCGTGCGTCGTTGCGGGCGGCAGCACGGTCGAGGGTGATGAGCTCCTGGCGCACCGGGGCACCGGTGAGCTCGGCGCGCGGCAGAGTCGAACCCTCGAACGCCACGGCACAGGCGGCCGCCCGACGGGCCATCACCTTCGACACGAGACCCGGGCGGCGGTCGTACGAAACGACCACGTACGGGATGCCCAGCCGGCGCGCTGCCCAGGTGGCCGGAAAGCTGCCGTATCCCCCGACGTTGACCACGACCGCCGGCCGGATCCGCCGCAGCAGCGTCCGCGCCTCGCGAGTCGAACGCCACAGCTTCGGGACGAACGCGAGGTTGCGGCGTGAGAAGCTGCGCTGGAGTCCGACGACGTCGAGCAGCGTGAACGGGAATCCCGACTCGGGTGCAAGGCGCGACTCGACACCGCGCTGGGTCCCCACGTAGTGGATGCGGTCCTTCGCGTGGCCGGCCGCCACGAGCGCGTCGGCGATGGCGAGCGCGGGCAGCACGTGGCCGGAGGTCCCGCCGCCGGTGACGACGGCGTCGGCGCGCCCTTCGGTCATCGCACGTTGCGGGCGACGTTGAGGAGCAGCCCGGTGGCGGTGAGGGTCACGAACAACGAGCTGCCGCCCGCGGAGAAGAACGGCAAGGTGAGACCGGTGACGGGCATGAGGCCGGTCACTCCCCCGACGTTGATGATCGCCTGCACCACGAACCAACCGACGATGCCACCGGCCAACAGACTGTGGAAGCGGTCCTGTGTGGCCATCGCCGCCTGCACCCCGGCGTACGCGAGCACCATGAACCCGCCGAGCACGGCAACGACGCCGATCATGCCGAGCTCCTCGGCGACGACCGCGAAGATGAAGTCGCTGTGGGCGAGCGGCAGGAACTCGCCGAGCTTGTTCTCACCGCGGCCGACACCCGATCCGGTGACACCACCCTGGGCCATCGCGATCATCGCCTGCCACGTCTGATAGCTGAGATGGTCCTTGTGGGCGGCGATGTCCATGAACGCCGTGAACCGAGCTTCGCGACGGGGGCTCGACCACACGAACGTCAGGGCTGCCAGCGAACCCAACGCGCCCGTGGCCGCCATCGGCACCAGCGGCGCACCGGCGATGAACGCCATCGCGAACACGATCGAGGCGAGCACGATCGCCGAACCGAGGTCGCCCTGCGCGAGGCACAGTGCGCAGCTGAGCCCGGCGAGTGCGAGCACCGGGAACAGGGTGCGAGCGGGATCGTGCATCTCGTCGCGTCGGACGGCGAGCAAATTCGCGCACACGAGCAGCAGCGCCAGCTTCAGGAACTCGCTGGGCTGGAAGTTGATCGGGCCGATGACGACCCATGAGCTCGCCTCGTTGACCCGGTCGCCGATCCCGGGCAGGAACGGCAGCACCATCAGCCCGCAAGCACCGATGAAACCAGGGACGACCAAGCGTCGCCACCGGTGGGTCGGCACGCGCATCGCGATCCACAGGCCCACCGTGCCGAGCACGGCCCACAGCAGCTGCCGGTTGAAGATGCGCCAGGGCGAGTTGCCCTTGTGGAACTGACTGATCGACGTGGCCGACAGCACCATCACCAACCCGAGCATCGTGAACACCATGGCCACCACAGCGATCACGTAGAACGACGTGGAGGGCGGCGTGGTGGGCTTGGTCGTGGCCGCTCGTGTCGGGTGGCGGCGCATCGCCTCGGATCTGGCCAGCGCCGCGCGCCGGCGGTCGCCGATGAGCGTCGAGGACGAGCTCATGCATGCTCCTTGTCGTCGATGAGGGCGAGGACCAGACGCTTGAAGTCATCGCCGCGTGCGGGATAGCCGCCGTCCGGGTACCAGTCGAAACTCGCGCAGGCCGGCGAGAGCAACACGACGTCGCCGGGCTCCGACAGCGCCTCGGCCAGCCGCACCGCTTCGGCCATGGAATCGGCGAGCACCACGGGACAGGTGGCCTCGAACGCGTGGGCGACCTCGGGGCCCGCTTCGCCGAGGCCGACGACCGCCTTCACCCGCTCGTGCTCGGTGGCGAGTTCGGCAAGCTCGAGTCCCTTGTTGCGACCACCCGCCAGCAGCACGATGTGATCGAAGCCGCGGATCGCGGTGAGCGCGGCGTGTGGCGTCGTCGCTTTGGAGTCGTTGAACCACTGCACACCATCCATCGTGGCAACTGGCTCGATGCGATGGGGTGGATGCTCGAAGGTGGCGAGGGCCGCGGCCACGTCGGCCTCGGTGCCCAGTCCGGACTCGAGCACCAGCGCTGCGGCGGCCAGCGCATTGGTGATGTCGTGGGGCAGCCGACGAGTCATCGCCGCGACAGGAGCGATGGTCCCGCGAGGGCCGACCAGGTGTCCGTCGCTGACCCGGTAGTCGGCACCGGAGGCGGCGAACGTGCGAGTCACTCCCCCGGCGGCGCGCAGGTTGCGCATCACGATCGGATCGTCGGCAAACCCGATGGCCACATCGGTCGGACGTCGATGGGCCCACATGCGCGCCTTCGCCGCCTCGTACGACGCCATCGAGCTGTGCCAGTTCTGGTGGTCGGGGGCCAGGTTCAGCCACACCGATGCCTCCGCTCGGAACGACTGGAGCCAGTTGAGGCGGAAGCTGCTGCACTCCACTGCGAAGACGTCGACGTCGTCCTCGAGCGCAGCGACGAGCGGGACCTCGGTGTTGCCGACCGCCGCCGGACGGTGCCCGGCCGCGCTCATCATGTGCGCGGCGAGCAGCGTGGTGGTGGTCTTGCCATCGGTGCCCGTGACGGCCACCATCGGGCGCGGCCCGCCGACACGATCCTGCTCCCACTCGTAGGCCAGGTCGATCTCCGTGCGCAACGGTCGGCCGGCGGCGAGGGCAGCGACCACGATCGCGTGCGACTCGGGCACTCCCGGCGCCGGGCAGACGATGTCGCAGGAGGCCACGAGCTCATCGACGGTCGCACGGTCCGGACGCTCGATCAACGACGTCCCGAGAGCTACGGCCATGGCGCGCTTCGCGTCCGACGGCTGGTCGTCGGCGATCACCAACTCCCAACCTCTTCGCTGCAGTGCTCCCGCGAGTGCGTCGCCGGACAGCGCGATGCCGAAGACCAGAGCGGTCCCACTCACAGGTTGTCCGTGATCCTGGTGAAGTCGCCGATGAACAGCGCGAGCGCAGTGGCGACGAAGACGCCACAGATCAGCCAGAAACGGATGATCACCGTCGTCTCCGGCCAACCGACCAGTTCGAAGTGGTGGTGGATCGGCGACATGCGGAACAACCGCTTCTTGCGACCGGAAGCCTTGAAGACGATCATCTGCACGGCGACCGAGCCGGCCTCCATGACGTTGATGCCGCAGATCAGGATGAGCAGCAACTGCGTGTTGGAGGTGATGGCCAGCAGCGCCAGGGCGGTGCCGATCGCGAGCGCACCGACATCACCGAGGAAAATCCGGGCCGGAGCGGCGTTGAACCAGAGGAAGCCGCCACACGCCCCGGCGAAGGCGGCTGCGAACACGGCGAGGTCGAGGGGGTTCACCACGGCGCCGTAGACCGACGGGTTACGGAACGCCCAGTAGGCGATGATCGTGAAAGCGAGGAAGCCGACCATCGCCGACCCGCCGGCGAGCCCGTCGAGCCCATCGGTGACGTTGACCGCGTTGCTCGTGCTCCAGATGATGATGCCCGCGAAGGCGACGAACAGCGGCCACGCCACGTGCCATCCGGGAAGCGTGGCCCGTGTGAACGAGATGGTCTCGCTGACCCCGGTGGCCGCGACCAGCCACCACGCCAGCAGGCAGGACAACGCGAGCGTGATGTAGCTCTTCTTCTTCCAGAAGATGCCCCGGTTGTGCTGCTTGCGTACCTTGATGTAGTCGTCGAGGAATCCCATCAGTCCCATGACGAGCACACCGGCCCACATGATCATCGTCTGATCGGAGAACGCCAGCCCACTCCGGAAGTGGGCGACGAGCCAGCCGAGGCCGGCCGCGACGATGATGGCGATACCCCCCATCGTGGGAGTGCCTTGCTTGTGCATGTGGTGCTCAGGTCCCAGGTCGGCCTTGCCGAGGATCGGTTGGCCGGCACCGCGCTCGCGGAAGAACTTGATCAGGAAGCGGGTCGCGAGGAGCGAGACGAACATCGCTGTGGCCCCGGCGATCATGACGGCGATCACAGCGCTGCCTCCAGCAGTTCGCGCGCCACCGCGCGGTCGTCGAACGGAAGGACCTGGGTCCCGATGGTCTGTGTGGTCTCGTGTCCCTTGCCGGCGATCACGACCACGTCGCCCGGCGACGCGGTCTGGAACGCCATTGCAAAGGCTCGGCGTCGGTCGGGCTCGGTCACAACACGGTCACGGTAGTCCGCGGGTACCCCCGCCATGACGGCATTGACGATCTCGAGGGGGTCCTCCGAGCGAGGGTTGTCCGAGGTCACGATGACGTGGTCGGCGTGCTCGGCCGCCACCGCGCCCATCTCCGGCCGCTTGTCGCGGTCACGATCGCCCCCGCATCCGAACACGACGATCACCCGTCCCCCTTCGACGGCCGAACGGGCGGCGCCGAGCGCTTCGCGCAGGCCATCGGGGGTGTGGGCGAAATCGACGATCACATCGAAGGCCTGGCCGGCGTGGACCGGTTCGAAGCGGCCGGGGACCGTCGGCGCCGCGCGGAGACCGGCAGCGACGACCTCGACATCGATCCCCAGGGCCACACCTGCGGTGGCGGCGGCGAGGCTGTTCATCGCGTTGAACGCGCCGCCGATGCCGACCCGGATCGACTGACCGCGCCAGGTGTAGGTGTGCTCGCTGGGGCTGACGACGAGATCGTGCACGTCGGCCGAGGAGAAGCCCTCCATCGGGATCGGTGCGGCATCGACGAGAAGACGGCCATGCATGTCGTCGGTGTTGGCGATACCCCGGTCACTCAGGGCGGGCTCGAACAGCAGCGCCTTGGCCGCGAAGTACCTCTCGACGGTGCCGTGCAGGTCGAGGTGGTCTCGTCCGAGGTTGGTGAACACGGCGAGCGCGAAGTGGCAACCGACCACGCGATGGAGCAGGAGTGCGTGGGACGAGACCTCCATCACCACGGAGCGCTTGCCCTCCCGGACGAACTCGGCCAACTGCGCCTGGAGGTCCGGTGCTTCGGGCGTGGTGTGGCGACCCGTGAGCGTGCCGATGGTCCCGGGCGACATGCCGGCCGTTTCGAGCACCGACGAGATGAGGCTCGTCGTGGTGGTCTTGCCATTGGTCCCCGTGACGCCGACCAGCGTCAGCGAACGGGAGGGGTGTCCCCAGAATGCTGCGGCCAGATGTCCCATCGCGACGCGCGTGTCGCCCACCAACATCTGGGAGACCGCGACGTCGAGTGGGTGGTCGACGAGCAGCGCCGTCGCTCCGGCCGCCACGGCCGCCGCAGCGTGGTCATGCCCGTCGGTGGTCGAGCCGCGCACGCAGCAGAACAGCGACCCGTCGACGACCTGTCGCGAGTCGTGGGTGACGCCACTGACCACCACCGTCGGCTCGCCGCGCAGCACTGCCGTGGGCAGTGCTGCATCGGTGAGGAGATCGCCGAGCAGACGGATCACGTCGCTCATCCCTTCGAGGGACAGCCGGTGTCACCCGGCGTGGGGGTGATCTTCAGCTCGTGAATGGCCGCAGTGGCGACCGTCGAGAACAGTGGAGCGGCGGCCGTCCCACCGAAGCGGTCGTTCGACGTGGGATCTGGCTCGTCGATGGTGACCAGAATCGTGACCTTCGGCGCGTCGGCCGGGAAGAATCCGGCGAACGTCGCCCGGTAGAGCCGTGAGCCGTCCTCGCCGTACGAGCCGTTCTGCGCCTTGTAGGCCGTACCGGTCTTGCCCGCCACGGAGATGCCCGAGATACGGGCATCCTTGCCCGTCCCATTGCACACCACATCCTTCATCATGGAGATCATCGTCGCAGACGAGCTGGGGCTGATCACTTCATGGGTCGCCGACGGCGGTGTCTCCGAGACCGTGCCGTTCGCGCCGATCGTGCCCTTGAGCAGCTTCGGCTCGACGAAAGTGCCACCGTTGGCCACCGCGTTCACCGCAGCGGTGAACTGCACCGCCGACGCCTGGTAGTGGTACCCGTAGGTGACGGTCACCTTCTCCGTGCCCTGCCACTTCGACGCAGGGTCGATGATGCCCTTGCTCTCGCCCGGGAAGTCGAGGTCGGTCTTGTGGCCGAAGCCGAACTTGTCCAGATAGGCGGACAGTTGCTCGCTCCCGATTCGGTCGGCGAGCAGGTAGGTACCGAGGTTGGACGAGTGCACGATGATGTCGCGCATGCTCATCGGTACCGTGTTGTGCGGCTCGGCATCGTGGACGGTCTTCTCCCACACGGTGCCCTTGTCGAACACCATCGTGCCCGGCACGTTGATCACGGTGTCGGGTGTGGCTGCGCCGCTGTCGACCACGGCGGAGAGGCTGAACACCTTGGCCACCGAGCCGGGCTCGAAGGCGTCGACCGCCGCAAGGTTCGCCGACGTGACGCGGACGACGCCGTCGTCGTCGCGCTGCACGTTCGCCATCGCGTAGATCTCACCGGTCGCCGTGTCCATGACGACGACGGTGCCACCCTTGGCCGCGAGCTCGTCCACCCGGGTCACGAGCGCGTGCTCCACCTGGAACTGCAACGACCGGTCGAGAGTGAGGATGAGGTCCTCGCCCGGCACGGACTCCTTGGTGGTCGCGCCGGAGCCGGGAATGGATCGGCCCTTCGCATCGTGCTCGCGCACTCGCTCGCCGTCCTGACCCTTGAGCAGAGCGTCGTACTGCATCTCGAGCCCGGCGATGCCCTTGCCGTCGATGTTGGTCAGGCCGAGCACGCTGCGACCGACCTCACCGCTGGGCATGATCCGCTTGTCCTCGCGGATCACGTCGATCCCGGCGAGGTTCAGCGCCATCACCGAGTTGGCGACGTCGTCGTCGACCTGGCGCGCGACATAGACGAAGCTCTTGTCCTTCGCCGTGAACGCGAGTTCCAGCGCATGCTGCTTCTCGGCGGTGAGTCCGAGCATCGAACCCAGCACCGACGCCGCGCCGACGGGGTCCGTGACCAGCTTCGGATCGGCGTAGACGGTGCTGGAGGGCACGCTGAGCGCGAGTTCGCCGCCGTCGCGGGCGAAGATCGTGCCGCGCTGCGCGTTGAGCACCGACTCGGTGACGCGCTGGGCCTTCCCGGCGGCGAGCAACGAGTCGCTCCCGGCGGTCTGGAGAAACACGACGCGAGCGATCACGGCGATGAACAGCAGCGTGCTGATGACGAACACGGCGAGCAACCGGCGACGGATGTCTCCGGCACGGAACGTCATTCGGAAGGCGGGTGTCCGCTTCGTGGTGGAACGCTTGGCGCGAAGGGACTTCTTCGGGTGCCGCCTGGCGGTCGTGACATGGCGCTTGGTCGCCGGCCGGCGAGCAGATGTGGAGGGCTTGGCCGTGGGTCGGGCGCCCGGCCGCGCAGCGGTCTTCGCTGTGGTCTTGGCGGCGGGGCGGGCGGTGGGGCGCCCATGGGCGCGAGAACGACCTGTCGTTCCGGCGGACGTGTGCACGCGCTCCGAACGACGACGCAGATCGGTGTTCATGGCGCTCCCCCGGCCTGGGCCTTGACGTGTGCGTAGGCGTCGAACTCCTGCTCGATGGTCGTCTCGTTGGTGACGTCCTTCGGCGCGCCGCTGCGCTGCACGGTGGCGATCACGTCGGCATCGAGGGTGAGGAACTGGGTCTGGTGGGCGGGCACCATGCCGAGCGCCGCAGCCTGCTGGGCGAGCCGCCCTGGGGAACGAAGTTCTGCTCGCTCCCGACGCAACACGTCGTACTGCTCGTGTGCCGCGCGGATCTTGCGGTCCATCGTGTCGAGCGTGAGTTGACGGCGAGCGAGTTGGGTCTGAAATGCCGCTGCGCCGATCATGAGGACGAACACCACGGCGCACGAAGCACCGATCACCCGAGCCGTTCGACGACGCGGCGCGACCACCATCAGCTCCGGGCGGGGCGCGATGTGCGCGACCTTTGCCGTCGACTTGACCATCGTGCGCGGGTCGTCGGCCGTGCCGTGGACACGGCTACGGACCAACGGCGCGCGTTCGGAGCGGACCGCAATCGCCATCAGCGACGACCCTTCGTGGGTGAGTCGACGATGCGTTCGACGACGCGCAGCCGAGCGCTCGCGGCGCGACGATTGGAGGTCTGCTCCTGGGTCGACGGGGTCCGCGGGACGCCGCGAACCAGCCGGACCGTCTGCACGGCGTCACACACGCACGGCAACTCCGGAGGGCATTCGCAGCCACCCGACTCGGCCCCTCTGAAGGTCTCCTTGACGATGCGGTCCTCGCCCGAGTGGTACGACAGCACTGCGATCCGGCCGCCGGCGCCGGTGCGCTGGATGGCGGTCTCGAGCGCCGCAGGCAGTGCGTCGAGCTCGCCGTTGACCTCGATGCGGATCGCTTGGAAGGTGCGCTTGGCGGGGTGGCCGCCCGTCCGGCGCGCCGCGGCCGGGATCGCGGTGACGACCACCTCTGCGAGCTGCGATGTGCTCTCGATCGGACGGGCGGCGACGATCGCTGCCGCGATCCGTCGCGAGAAGCGCTCGTCGCCGTACTGGTGGAGCACCTTGGACAGTTGCTCGGCGGGATACCCGTTGACGACGTCCGACGCGCTCCACGGCTGGGTCTGATCCATCCGCATGTCGAGCGGTGCATCCTGGCGATAGCTGAACCCGCGCTCTGCGACGTCGAGTTGCGGCGAGCTGACACCGAGGTCGAACAGCGCACCGGACAGGGAGGGAATGTTCATGGCTTCCATGGCGACGTCGAGGTCGTCGAATCGGGCGTGGAACACGCGCAACCTGTCACCGAACCGTGCGAGTCGCTGTTGCGACGCGTCCAGCGCTTGCTGGTCACGGTCGATCCCGAGCACCGAGAGATGCGGCCACCGTTCCAGCAGGTGCTCCGCGTGTCCACCGCCGCCGAGGGTGGCGTCGAGCAGGAATCCGGGTGGTACATCACGGAACAGTTCGACGATCTCGTGCACCATCACCGGCAGGTGGTGGAAGTCCGGATCGGTCATGCCGTGTCTCGGGCGGGCATCGTCCGTCCATCTGCAGCCCCCCGGCTCGCGGTTGCCGCCGGGATGTCTCCCCGGTCAGGCCAGGTGGAGGCGGGCGGAGTGTGGGCTCTCCATCGTGCTGACCGGAAGGCTGCAGATGGGCGGACGATGATCTTGTGATGACAGGTCGAGGGTGTGCGTTCGATTCGTGCTGCCTCGTTCCTCCTTCGGTTGGGTGTCGTGTCGTGTCGGGTGTGCTGTGATCTCGCCGGGCGAGTGACGAGGGGCATCACTCGTGTCCGGCCATCGACTCAGTGCCCGCCTCGTTGACTCGGACGTATCGCTCGGGCGACCAGATCTCGAGGCGGTCGAAGCTGCCGGCGACGATGACCGGCTCGGTGGCGTGCAGCCCGGCGTACTGGCGCAACTGCTCCTCGATGTTCACGCGGCCCTGCTTGTCGAGCGAGACCAGCGATGCCGAGGCGGCCAGCGCCCGGAGTTCGTTGCGGGTGATCTCACCGCTCTTGACGCGGGCGGTCATCTCGGCGGCCTCGTCCTCGAACGTCGCCGCGGGCACGACGAGCACGGACTTGTCGAGGCCCTTGGCCAGGTAGCAGTGCTCACCGAGGCGGTCGCGAAAGGCAGCCGGCAGTGCCAGCCTCCCCTTGTCGTCGAGTTGGCGTTCGAACGCCCCGACGAACAACACGTCGCGTCACCCACCTCACTGCGCCTGCCTCGACGGAGTGCGACTGGCGCTGACGCCACACTCCCCACGGGCCTTATTGTGCTCCCCACAACTCCCCTAAGTCAACCATTCTTCCCCATTTCCCCCCACTGAGACCCAAGAATCTCCCCCCAGCTCCGTTCATGTCATGCCGTGAGGCGGAAAATCTCCCTCACGGCATGACATGAACGCCCGATCGGCCGCGGAGTGCGGGGCCGGAGGGAGTCAGCCGGGGAGGGAGGCGACGAGCGCGGCGACCAGCTCGGTGGCAGCGACCGTGCTCACTGCGGCACACGAGGCCAGCTCGCCTGCGGTGGGGCGTGGTGGGGAGACCAGCGCGGCCACCAACTCGGGTCGCCACCGGAGGTGACACATGGTCTGGAACCGGGCCGACTCCCGCGTGCGACGCTGCGAGATGCCCACCAGTTTGCCGACGGGAGCCATCACCTCGCCCGTACCGACACCGGCGAAGCACACCTGGCGCGACCACTCCGACGCGATCAGGCCACCAGAGTGCACCATGCCCGAGATCCCGAGCGCGTCCAGAGCTCGAGCCCACAGCGCCCCGACCCACACCATCGCGTGGCCCACGTCGTCCTGCCACAGCGGGTCACCGGCAGGGATCACCAGATCGAGCCAGACGAACTCGTCCGGCACCATGAGCACGGCTCCCCCGCCGCTGCGCCGACGGACCACCTCGACGCCGAACGGGTCTGCCACCGCGTGGTCCACATCGGTGGGCGGCTGCGCCGACCCGAGGACGAGCGTCGGCCGGTCGACCGTGTGGAACGTCGCGCTCCGGCGAGCCGTCGGCACCTCGGCGTGGAACCGTCCCGCATCACCGTGCGAGTGCTCGATGGTCCAGTCACCCGCCATGGCGGCCAGCGTAGGACCGTCTCGATCAGCTGGCGACGGCGAGGTACGGCTTCCACTCGTCGGGCACGCGCGTCACGGCGACCGTGATCCAGGTGTGAGCCTTCGGAGCTCTCGGTGCCCTCGCGAGGATCATGCTGGCTTCGGACGGCGTGCGATCGCGCTTGCGGAGATTGCACGGCCGGCAGGCGGCGGCGACGTTCTCCCACTCGTGGAGCCCGCCGCGGCTTCGGGGCACGATGTGGTCGATGGAGTCGGCGAAGCCGCCGCAGTACTGGCAGCGGAAGTCGTCGCGAGCGAACAACGCCCGACGCGAGAGGGTCGTACGCCGCTGGAACGGCACCTTCACCATGTAGCGCAGCCGGATGACCGACGGGCTCGGCAGGGTGAGACGAGCGGAGTGCAGCTCGGTGCCGTCGTCGGCCACGAGGTCGGCGCGCTCGTCGAGCACGAGGCATGCGGCACGACGCGCGGGCACCACGGAGAGCGGCTCGTATGTTGCGTTCAACACCAAGGCGCTCCTCATACCGGTGGGACCCTACTGACGCAGTCCGGCAGCGACGGTCAGCATTTCGGACGCGCTCGGCGAGAACCCGCTGGGTATCCGGAATGGTGGGCAGCTCATGCTGCGTGACCCTGTTGCTTGCACCACGCCAGGTAGTTCAGCACATCCCCGGTCTCGATGCGATGATCGACACTGCCGTATTGCGTGACGAGCCGAAATCGGAGGTACTCGCCACTGGGCACCGGGAGGAACGGCCGATGGCGCCACCAGCCCTTGGGCGTGGTGCGACGCAGTTGGCGCAGCGCCACCCACCACATCGAGGGACGGGCGAGCACCGCAGCGCCGACTCGGGCCGCGGCAGCCGGTCTCACACCCGTGGCTCTTTGGGCAGACCGAGCACCATCTCGCCCATGATGTTGCGCTGCACCTGCGACGAGCCCGCGTAGATCGTGCCGGCGCGTGCGTTCAAGAACGTGCCCACCCAGCTCCAGCTGCTGTTCGGCGCGCCGGCATCGTCGGCGCTGAAGGACGAGCTCGGCTTGCGACCGGTTGGGACCATCGCGTCGGCGCCGAGAATGTCGACGGCGAGCTCAGTGACCACCTTGTGATATTCGCTCCAGTAGAGCTTCCCGATCGCCGCATCGGGGCCGGGGTGATGCCCACCGAGGAACTGGGTGAGCACGCGCATGCCGTTGTACCGCATGATCTGCACCTTCGTGTAGGCGTCGGCGAGGCGCTGGCGGATCAAGGGGTCGTCGGCCACGCCGCGCTCCTTGGCGAGGAGCAACAGGCGATCGATCTCGGCCTGGAAGCGGATCGGACCGGTGGCCGCGGCCTCACCGCGCTCGAACCCGAGCAACGACATGGCAACGGCCCATCCGTTGTTGACGCCGCCGACGACTTCGTCCTTGGGGGCCGTGGCATCGGTGTAGAAGACCTCGTTGAACTCGCTCTCGCCGGAGATCATCTTGATCGGACGAACCTCGATGCCGGGCTGACGCATGTCGACGAGCAGGAACGAGATGCCCTTGTGCCGCGGCGCATCGGGGTCCGTGCGGGCAAGCGTGAAGATGTGGTCGGCGAGATGGCCGGCGGAGGTCCAGATCTTCTGACCGTTGAGGATCCACTGATCGCCGTCGAGCTGTGCCCTGAGGCCGAGGTTCGAGAGGTCGCTCCCGGCGTTGGGCTCGCTGTACCCCTGGCACCAGGTGTCCTCGCCGCTGAGAATGCGCGGGAGGTAGTGCGACTTCTGCTCGTGGGTACCCCACCGGAGCAGAGTGTTCCCGAGCATCTGGATGCCGAACGCATCGTTCGGCCCGCCGGTGGGCACGCCTGCCTTTGCGAACTCCTCGGCGATGATGACCTGTTCGAGCGCGGACAGACCCGCACCGCCGTACTCCACCGGCCAGCCCGGCGCGAGATAGCCCGCGGCGTACAACGTCTTGCGCCATTCGGTGACGAAGTCGACGAGATCCTGGCCTTCCAGTCGACCCATACCGCCCCAGTTCGTGGGCAGCTTCTCGGCGAGGAAGGCGTGCACCTTCTCGCGGTAGGCCTCTGCTTCAGCGGTGTACATCGGACGCATGACCCGATGTTACCCACCGGTAGGACGCGGTGATCGAATTGAGGGGGCGAGGGCAGGCGGGGTCAGGCGCGCGAGGCGCGACGGGCCAGCGCGGCGGCGCCGACCAGCGGGGCCAGCTGTCCGAGGCCGGCGGGCAGGACTTTGAAGCCGGACGTGAAGCTCAACCGCGCCCGCTGGTCGACCTCGAGCTGCGCTGCGGAGAAGAACGGCTCGCCGAAACCCAACGCCACCGATCCGCCGATGACGGCTCGCTTCAGATCGCAGATCGCCCCGAGTGAGGCCAGCGCTCGACCGGTGAGCAGCCCGGTGCGCTCGACGATCGATTGAGGTGCGCGCTGGGGCGGTCGGCCCGTCTCTTCCTCGATCGCCTCGCCACCGCAGTAGGCCTCGAGACACCCACGGCCACCGCAGTTGCACGGCCGGCCCTCTGGCTCGACGACCATGTGACCGATGTGGCCGGCGTTGCCGAGCCGACCCTCGAGCAACTTGCCGCCGCTGATGATCCCACCGCCCACACCCGCGCCCATGACGACGGTGACGAAGTCGCGAAAACCGACGGCGGCGCCGCACCACGCCTCGCCGAGCGCGACGGCCTTCGCGTTGTTGTCGAGCGCGGTCGGCAGTTGGGTGAGGGCCTCGACCTCATCGGCCAGGGCGAAGTCCTTCCAGCTCGGGATGTGCAGTGGTGACACCGTCCGGGTGCTCGGCGTCATCGGCCCACCACAGCCGATGCCGGCGGCCGCGGGTGGCGTGGGCGCCGCAGCGAGGACGCGGAGCACGACACGCGACAGCGCCGGCCAGACGTCCCGCGACGGCGTCGCCACGCGATCGCGGACGAGGACCTCGCCGGTCTCGGAGACGATGGCGACTGCAAGTTTGGTGCCGCCCACGTCGATGGCGAGGTAACAGGTGCTCACCGCCACGACGGTAGCGGCAAGGGCCGCACTCCGGCCGTCTCCCGGCCGTCGGTCCCAGTCCGACCACAGTCCGACCACAGTCCGACCACAGCCCGACCACAGCCCGACGACAGTCCGACGAGCCAGGGGGTCGCGATGCGTCTACCCTTCCCCCCGTGACGGCCGCCCCTCTCTCGCCCTCCCCGACGTTCGCGCAGTTGTTCGACGGGATCACCAACAACGTCGCCTCGGTGGTGCACGGCAAACGCGAGGCGATCAACCTCGCCGTGATGTGCCTGCTCTCCGAGGGCCACCTCCTCATCGAGGACGTCCCCGGCGTCGGCAAGACCAGCTTGGCGAAGGCGCTCGCGGCGTCGATCGACTGCACCTGGAAGCGCGTCCAGTTCACGCCCGACCTGCTGCCCGCCGATCTCGTCGGTGTCAGCGTGTTCCAGCGAGCATCGGAGCAGTTCGTCTTCCAGCCCGGCCCGCTGTTCGCGAACATCGTGCTCGCCGATGAGATCAACCGGGCCTCGCCGAAGACCCAGTCCGCGCTGCTGGAGGCCATGGAGGAACGCCAGGTCAGCGCCGACGGCGTCAGCCACCCGCTGCCGACGCCGTTCATGGTCGCCGCGACCCAGAACCCGATCGAGCAGGAGGGCACCTATCGCCTGCCCGAGAGCCAGCTCGACCGATTCCTGATGCGCCTCTCGCTGGGCTATCCGGGTCGCGCCGCCGAGGTCGCGATCCTCGATTCGAACGGTGCCGCCGACGCCTTGCACGCGCTGCGACCGGTGATCAGCGCCGACGAGGTCCTGCAGATGTGCGACGCCGTTCGCACCGTCCACATCGCACCTGTCCTGAAGGGCTACATGGTCGACCTCGCCGACGCGAGTCGATCCCACCCTGCGCTGGTGCTCGGGCTGTCACCCCGCGCCACGCTGCAACTCGCCAGGGCGACCCGCGCCCACGCCGCGGCGCATGGCCGCGACTACGCGATTCCCGACGACGTCAAAGCGGTGAGCGTGCCCGTGCTCTCGCACCGCATGGTCGTTCGTCCCGACACTGCCGCTCGCGGCCTCGAGGCCGAGGCCGTCATCGAGGAGCTCTTCGCGGCGGTTCCTGTCCCGGCAGGCCGCTGATGCTCACCCGCCACGGCTGGGCGACGCTCGCGACGACCATCGCGACGTTCGTGGTCGGGCGGCTGTTCGGACTGCTCGAGTTGTACGTCGTCGGCAGTGCGCTGGCGGTCGTGCTGATCCTGGCGGTCGTCTCCGTGAACCGGCCGTTGCCCACCCTCCAGGTACGCCGCATCGCCCGACCGTCGTTGGTCTCGGTGGGTGAGCCGGCTCGGGTCGACATCCAGGTCGCCAACATCTCGCATCGCCGGACGCCACGATTGCGCCTCTGGGAACCCGTCGGCGAGCGCGGTGGCGCCCCGATGCAGCTCGCCCCGCTGGCCAGCGGCGAGGCCGTGACGGCGGCATACCGGGTTCCGTCCTCGCGTCGCGGCATCTTGCGAACGGGGCCACTGCGCGCCGAGCGCACCGACGCCCTCGGACTCTGTGCCCGCACGGAGATCCTCGCCGGCAGCGGTGAGGTGCTCGTGGTCCCCGAACGGATCCCGCTGGCGTTCCCCGGCCTGTCGAGCACCGGGCGGCTGGGTGAGCACCTGCGGATGAAGTCGTGGGGGCAGACCGGCAGCGAGTTCCACTCTCAGCGCGAGTACGTCGCCGGCGACGACCTGCGCAGGATCAACTGGAAGACGACGGCGCGCATCGGCGAGCTGATCGTACGGGAGACCGCGGTCGAGGGCGTCCAGCGGTGCGTCGTGGTGCTGGACACCCAGGCGGCCCAATACGACGAGGATGCATTCGAGCGCGCGATCATCGCTGCGGCGAGTGTCGTCGCCGGTGCGGTGGCGCTCGGGATCGCAACCCGCCTCGTCGCTCCGGGCATCGATCTGCGGGGACCCGACGTCGCCCACGAGTCACTGCGGTGGCTCGCCACGGTCGCCCCCGGCCAGGAGGTCGTCGACCACACCACGGCCGGACGCACCAGCGACGGGCTGGGCTTGCTCGTCGTCGCCACCGGGAACACCGGGTCGCCTACGGCCGCCGCTGCTCGGGCCGCCGCCGGACCGGACGAGTCGATGGTGGTCATCGCGACGATGCACCCTCCAACCGGCACGACTCGATTCACCATCAACGGCACCTCGCTCTCGTCCATGCAGGCCGGCTGGAACCAGCTGGTGCTCGGCACCTCGCCGGTGACTGTGTGAACACTCGCAGCGGAGCAACGGCCACGACCGGCCGCCTCGCCGAGGTGCACCTGGCGGCATCGCTCTGCCTCACCGCGCTCACGGTGGCCACCGTGATCTCGCTGTGCCGGATCTTCCCCGACTGGGCGTATCTGCAACCGATGGTCGCCGTCGCTGTCGGCGTCCACTTCGTCGCCATCGCGCTCCGGTATGCGCGAGCCCCACTGTGGGCCGCGCTGCCCGCGCTCGTGCTGGTGCTCTTCCTGCTGCTCGGCCTCGTCTACTACCGCGACACGCTGTCGATGTTCCTGCCGACGTCACGCACCGTCGAGTTGATGCGGATCGACCTCCGGCTCGTCATCGACCAGTTCGCGACCGCTGTCGCGCCGGTACCGAGCGAGGGAAGCTTCGTCACGGCAACTGCGGCGGCAATCGGAGTCTGCGCGATGCTCGCCGACGTGTTCGCGTTCCGAGCGTTCGGTCGCGTCGAGGCCATCGTGCCGACCGGTGTGCTGTTCGTGTTCACGTCGGCGTTGGGCACCGACCGCCATCGCATTGCCGTCGCAGCCCTCTGGATCGGCGCCGCGCTGCTCACCATCGCTATGCTCCGATTCGCCCAGTCCGGCGAAGACTCCACCTGGATGGGGTCGAGGCGACTGACGCTCGGCGCAGCCTTCCCCGCCATCGTGATCACCATCGCGTTCAGTGCGATCGCCGCGGGTGCCGTCGCTCCCCACCTCCCCGGCGCCGGCCAGGAGGCGCTCATCGACACGCGCAACCGCGACGGCAGCGTCACAGAGGTACTCAGCCCGCTCGTCGACATCCGCGCCCGACTCAAGAAGAACGGCAACAGCGAGCTGTTCACCGTCCAGTCGGACAACGGTGGCCACTACTGGCGTGTCGTCGGACTCCCCAACTTCAACGGCAACGAGTGGTCGCCCCCCGACGAGGACCTCTTCGAGATGGGCGACCGGTCCTCCGAGGTGATCCTCCCCGGCGCCAGCGTGCGTCAGGTGATCACCATCAAGAGCCTCCGCGGTCCGCTGCTGCCGGCCGCGTTCCAGCCCACACAGGTCGCGCCGGATCGGGTGCTCTGGGCAGACGAGTCGCAGAGTCTGGTCCTCAACGAGAACAACAGCCTCGATCGGGGCGAGGTGTTCCTGGTGGGATCGATCGTCGCCGAACCCAGCGCGGATCAGCTGCGAGCCGCCACCGTGTCCGGGGCGCCGAGCGAGATCTACTACCAGCTGCCGTCCGGCTTCCCCGGCGCCGCACGCGCCACCGCAATCGACGTCACCGCCGGTGCCGCGACCCCGTTCGATCAGGCACTCACCCTGCAGAACTGGTTCCGCGACACGAACAACTTCACGTACGACACCGACGTCCAGTACGGCAACAGCAACGATGCGATCGACGCGTTCCTCCGCGACCGGCGCGGCTTCTGCCAGCAGTTCGCCGGCACGTTCGCCGCCATGGCTCGGTCGCTGGGACTCCCCGCTCGAGTGGCCGTCGGCTACACACCTGGCGACCTCGGCAACGACGGCCTGTTCCACGTGTACGGCCGCCACGCGCACGCGTGGCCCGAGATCTGGTTCGACAACATCGGCTGGATCGCCTTCGAGCCGACTCCCGGTCGAGGCAATGCCGACACCTCGGCCTACAACGGGGTCGATGCGGCACAGGACGACACCCGCGGTGGGGGTGCGGTCAATCCCGGCACGGTGCCCGTCCCCACGGTGGTTCGAGATCCCGGTTCGACGACCACCGGGCCCGGCCAGGGCCGACCTGGTGGAGCGCCGAGCACGACCGCCCGGGCCGGCGGGGCCATCAGTTCGCCGTCCGGCGGCAGTGGCTCGTCCCTGGTGCCGATGCTGCTGCTCGGCGGAGTCGTCCTGCTCGTGCTCTGGATCCTCCTCGCACCTCGACTGTTCGCGATGTTCGCCCACGGCGGAGCGAGGACGGCCAGAGACCGCGTCGTCACTTCGTGGGCACGCGCCTGTCGAATGCTGTCGATGGCGGGCGCTCCGCCGGTGGGCGGCGCGACACCGATGGAGTACGCGAACCAGGTCGACGCGACCACCGGCGTCGACACTGCGACGGTCAGAGAACTGGCCGTGCAGGTGACCCGAGCCGTCTATTCGCCCGTCGGCGTCGACGATCGGATCGCCGAGCGTTGCGAGACCCTGGAGGCCGAGGTCGACGCGATGTGTCGCACGCGCATCCCGTTCGCACTGCGGATCCGTTCACTCATCGATCCGCGGATGATCCGCACACGGGCGAGCGGCTGATCAGTCGTCGGCGCGGTGTTGCGACGACTGGCCGAATCGCCCGCGAACAGTCTCGGAGATGTGGCCGAGGCCACCCTCGCTCAATGACTGCGCATGGCGCTCGCACACCAACGATGCGGCGACCGCACCGATGAACGCGACGAACGACAGGTACGGGCTGACCGAGAGCAACGCAACGGTGAGCACCAGACACGAGACTGCCGCGATGCCCGACCCGACGAGGATTCGTCGGTTGCCGTTCTTGCGGTGATGGAGGTTCCGGCCGAAACCCGGGTCGCGCTGGAGTTGCTCCTCGATCTGGCGGAGAATTCTCTGTTCGTCTTCCGAGAGCGGCATGGCGAGCTCCTGAGCAATGGCCTGGGTGCATCATCGCAGAATTCCGGAGGAGAGACAACGCGAGGCGCCTCATCCGGAGTGCTGGTCAGGCCCCCATTGTTGGGCTCCCTTGCGGACCAGCCGCAGCCCCCGTGATTCCACGGCGCTGGCGGGCCCGATGGCGCCGTTGCCGAACCGGGAGCGGATGGCGTCCATCGTCGCCTCCGCGGCCTGCCACTCCCCCTCCGTCGCGGACTCGATGTGACCTGGCGTCCCCGACAACCCGTCGAGCGTCAACTGCTCGGCGGGCGTGCCGAAGTTCGAGGCGCTGACGCCGAGGAGGCGTACCCCGGGACCGGGATCGACGTTGCGCAGCAGGGGCTCCACAGCGGCGATGATCGCATGCGCCGTGTCCACCGGCGCGGCGACGGTGATGGACCGGGTGATCGTCTCGAAGCCGGCGAACCGGATCTTCAGCGACAGGGTTCGGGCACCGGCGCCGTGGGTCCGCAGCCGTGCGGCCACTCCATCGGCCAGCCGCACGAGTTCGCGTTGCAACTCGACGTGCGTGTGGCGATCGGTCGAGAACGTCTCTTCGTGGCTGATGGACTTCATCTCCCGGTCGACCTCGACGGGGCGATCGTCGATGGCCCGGCTCAGCTGGTGCAGGTGCTGGCCGTGCGACGTGCCCACCGCGGCGACCAGCGCGGCCTCGTCGAGCTCTGCGAGGTCGCCGACCGTCCGCACCCCCAGTCGCGTGAGGCGGTCGAGCGTGGCCGGCCCGACGCCCCACAGCGCCTGAACCGGGAGCGGATGGAGAAATGCCAACTCTTCACCGGGTCGCACCTCGACGACGCCCGGACCGTCGACGACACCGTCGGGTCGCGGCACCGGCTTGGCGGCTTTGGACGCGAGCTTGGCGAGGAACTTGTTGGGGGCGACGCCGACACTGCATCGCAGCTGCAGGTTCGTCCACACC
>JBBQTC010000008.1:0-80741 GCA_038234785.1 Acidimicrobiales bacterium | reverse complement strand
AACCCTGGCACCCGGCACTTCGGATCAAGTCACTCCCGGACCCAACACGAACCCTACGCCCGCGACCTCGCCGCTGTCACGGGCCGAAATCGACGCGCCCCGACGAGCCCGAACATTGCCTCTTGACACAAAGAGGGATCGTACTGGGCGCGTTCGGGCAGACCTATCTTGGACGTGTGCCCAAGATGACGAGTCCGGCCGCGGCTGAGGGCCGAGCTGTTCGATCTGCGGTCTTGATCCTCACGGTCGTCGCGATGCTCGGTGCTGCGTGCCTTCTTGTTGGCGTCGGGTTCGCATTTGCATTTGCGGAGACGCCGGAACCGCCGAGCACGGATTCGAGCCCATCGTGGGCGAAGTACGTCTGCTGGGTGCTGGCCGGACTGGCTGTTGCCGCCGCCTTGCCCGCTGGTTTGTTCGCCGCTCGCCTGACACGCGCTCGTGGCCGATAGCGCCGATCTGCCGATCCGTGGGGCCGGGAGTGCATTCCTACTTTCGAGGGCGTGCGGGCTGAATCACTCGACGGAGGCGGGTGGTGATGTCGTCGAGGTCCGGGTTGGATGCGGCGATCCACACGACGAACTCGTAGACGTGATCGTTCGAGGCGCGTGACGCCTTGATTCCATTGAGTTCGAGGAACACTGCGGTGGCCAGCCAGCCGAGTCGTTTGTTGCCGTCCACAAGTGCGTGGTTGTTGACGATCGATTGCAGGAGGGCCGCCGCCTTGGTGACCAGGTCGGGGTACGCGTCCTCACCAGAGGCGGTGGTCTGTGGTCGTGCTGCGGCGGAGCCGAGAAGGCCGACGTCGCGGATCGGTGGCGGGTCGCCGAGCAAGCTGCGAGCCAACTCGACAAGGTCGTCGAGGTCGAGGAACTCGATCGGTTCGCTCATTCGCCAAGGCGTCGCAGGGCATCGGCGTGTTTGTTCATGATCAGTCGTGCTGCGGTACTCACTCGGTCGCTGTGTTGACCGCGGCTGACGAACTCCCGAACGGCTCGACGGGCGGCCTCCTGCATGGAGATGCCCTCTGCGTCGGCACGCTCTCGCAGCGCCGCTTGCTCGGTTTCAGTGAGGCGGAGTGTCATAGCCATGAACAAATGGTATCAGTTCGATACCGCACACATCTGCCGAAATGCCCGCTGGACAGCAGGCTCTACTTCGGGCACCATGCGCTGCTGTGTCCGCCCTGACCGATCGTCTGCGACCGCGATCGACTGAGGGCAGCGTCTACCGAGACGAATGGGTTGAGCGGTTCGAACCGATCTACTACGGCTTCGGCCTGCTCATCGTGTCGCTCAGCGCAGTTGTCTTCGCCGTTCATGGCGACTGGCTGGCGGGCGCTGGGTTCCTCGCTGTCATCGCTGGCATGATGCTCGTCGCTCGATTTGGCTTCCGTGTTCATCTCGTCGTTGGTGACGACGCGCTCGTCTTGGCCGGCTTATTTCGTACTCGGCGCGTCCCCTTGGCTGAGGTACGAAAGGCGGTTGCCGCGAAAGGGGCCCTGAAGCTTGTCCTGGTCGACGGTGACGAGGTGTACGTCCCGGGACACTTTCTGTGGAGTCACGCTCGCGGTGACTCCTACTCGTACCTCGCGGACACGATCAACGCCCAAGTCGTCGCACGAGCAATCACACCAGACCCGAGAGACCCCACATAGCTCCTGTCGACGTGTGGAGGTGAATGCCGCCCCCGGCACCTGGGTGCTCCGGACCTGGCGGTAGTGCCTGACGGCCGATATGGCGGCTGGACATCGCCGGCCACCTCGGCCAATCTGCTTGCCGTCGAGATGGCGTCGTGTCTGCGCGCAGCACGACAGGTTCAGTCCGACGGTGGGTCGGGTTGCGGAGGGTGTCGAGCAGCCGTGTGGCCGGTCCACGTCGTGCCGTCCCAGTAGCGCCAATGCGCGTCAGACTGCGGATCGACGAACCATCCTGCGGGCGCTGCGGTGATCGGTCGAGGCGGAACGGGGCGCCACGGCTCACGATGTGACGCCAAGAGCACCAGAAACACGAGTGACCCGACGGCCCACATCAGACCGCCCATCACAACGATTGGGCGCATGTCCTCGACGTCGCTCCCGGACGGTTCGCTCGACACGTCGGCGATGAAGACGACAATCCCCACCAAAGCTGCGGCGAGGATCGCCAGCGATGGCAACCACGCCCAGCGAACACCGCAAAGCAGCAAGATCCCCATCGCGATCGCGATGGCATAGCCAGCGATGAGTGCGAGTGACCACAACGTGACATCGGCAGCGAATGGCGAGAACGCCAGACCGCCCATTACGAGCAAACAGATTCCGGCCGCCCGCCATTGGCCGGACAACGACCGTCTGGGCGGTGACAACTCGGCGGACACGAAGCGAAGTTAGCGCGACCGCAGAACGTCCGATCTGAGCGCTGGACAACCGGCTCGCTCTTCGGCCAATGTGCGCCCATGGCAGATGGTCCGATGAGCACCGACTTCGAGTCGTGGTTCGCAGATCTGACGGCGGAAGTGACCACCGAACGTCGAGCACTGATTCGGCCGTGGTTCGTCTCGTTGCATGCGCAACACGGTGCAGTCACGAGCGACATCGTGTCGGCTACCTGGGTGCTCGAACGGCTGGAGGTTGCGGAGCTGGCCGTGGCGTTGATGCTCTCTGACGTCCAACGAACGACAGCTTGGCAAGCCGCGGTGGAACTGAGTTCCGGCGACGACGGCAGGTCCGTGGGATCGGCCATCCGGTCGCTGGACCACGGTTCGGCTTCACGCGTAGGCGTGGGACGTGTACATGTCCCGGTCTCGGTCGTAGTCGAAGCGCCGGGGCAGGCCAAGGGACTCGATCGTTGCGATCTGGTGGTCGAGCTTCTCATTGGTCACGATCACTGCACGCTC
Organism: Acidimicrobiales bacterium; assembly: GCA_038234785.1. Classification (GTDB taxonomy): domain Bacteria; phylum Actinomycetota; class Acidimicrobiia; order Acidimicrobiales; family Ilumatobacteraceae; genus UBA668. Next base: position 77,867 of record JBBQTC010000008.1, on the reverse strand, counting down.
GAACGACCACTGATCCCGTAGCCAGCCGAGGATCGCCTCGAGCAAGAGACGCTCAAAGCCGTCCTTCCACGTTGATGGGCGTACCCAGAACGCGACCGTGGCGTCGACGGAGGACAGCTCGGTGCCGTCGTGCGATGTCACTCTTGCAGTCCGATACATGCGGTCGTCCTTGGGTGCCAGGTAGATGCACCCGAGAACCTGGGTCTCACTGGCATTCATGACGGTGTAGGTGTACCTGGTTCCGTTGCGCTGCTCGTTGTCCATCCGCACGAGATCTTGCAGGTTGTCCTCGACAGAGAAGTGCTCCGGCGGGTACGGAGGGTCTTGTTCCCAGTGGTAGAGGAACTCACGACTCGCCATCACGGCGTCGTGGTCGAGCACCACATCGGACGGTACAAGTGGTCGAACGACGAACCCGTCACGGATGAATCCGTCCGCTGGCTCGACCCCCTCGTCTCGGAAGCTCATAGCCGGCATGATGTCACCTCGACTCCATGCACGAAGCGGCGATTTCACGGCTGAGCCCTGCTTGTTCGGATCGCGCTGTGGGATCTGCGCCGAACTGGAACGCGGCCGCAGTGCTACCGAATTCGGGCAACGTTCGCCGATGTGAGCGAGCTCATGCCCCGCCGACGATGACCAGCAAGTTGCCTTCGGGGTCGGCCAGCCGCCAGCGATTCTCCGACTCGTCGAGGAGCCGGCCACCGGCAGCGATGGTCGTAGAGAGGTGCGTCGGCGCGAGGTCCGCTGGCACCGCGAGCTCGAATTGGATGCGGTTGCATTGGCGACGTCGCTCCGTCTCCACAGCATCGAGTTCCTGGAACACCACCACCGGGTTGAGTCGCCGTGCATCGTGGATGTCGGTGACCCCAGATCGCGGGTCGCCGGTGTACCCGAGCGCGGCCATCCAGAACGCGCGGACTGCGGCGACGTCGGCGGCGTCGAGGAAGAGTTGAACGAAGCGCGGCAGACCCGGATCCGCGGTGGCCCCGAGGTCGCGGGCAGCGGTCTGGATGTCGTGGGCGAGGTCGCTGAAGTCGAGCTCGAGGCCGTGGACGTCGCCCTCCCACTGATCCTTGCCGCTGTCGATGATCACGAGCCCGGGGCGCAGGTCGATCAGCAGTGGGAAGCCCGCGTGGTCGGCGAGCGCCGCTACTGCGGTGGCGAGGTCACGTTGCTGCGTCGTCGAGGTGGTTCGATAGCACGCCATCGCGCTGAACACCGCCTGCCAGTCGGCAGTCCCGGCCGTGTCGCCGAGCGCCTCACCCGGTACCAGGTCGACCTCGTTGCCGTCGGGGTCGATGTGGCAGACCCCGTACGGTCCGGATGCCTCGCCGAGACGCGCCTGCTCGACCGCCGCAGCCGGGCGCACGACGTCGAGGTGAATTCGGTTTCGAAGCGGCCGCGGCTCGGTCGACTGCCGGATCCGTATCGCGGGATCGCGCCGCAACGGATCGACCAGACCGCCGTCCTCCCCAGGCACGAAATCGAGCGCGCGCCGCCAGAACCGCGTCACGTCGGTCTGGTTCGGGGATTCGAACACGACGTGCAGCTGCTGCAGCACGGAAGGGTCTGCGACGAGCCCGAGATCCCGCGCGGCCACCGACACCGCCTCGGCGTGCTCGCCCGAGGCAACGCGCACCCGCACGCCGGTCGCGCGTAGATCGACCACGAGTTCGGCCGAGAGGTCCACCACGCGCCCCGCCAGCGCAGCCCCTTCGATCAGCGACGGCGCGCCGAACCACGCCGTCGCAACGCCATCGACCACCCGCCAGTCCGTGCCGATCTCTGTCATGCCCAGCAACCGTAGTGCCGACTCCTGACGCTCACGATGGGTCGAAGCGACGGTGCAGCAGGACCCGGTTGTACCGCTGCAGCATCACCGGGTAGCCGTTGAGGAGCACGTCGAACAGCAATGTCAGTCCCGCTGCGGCCCACCACCCGCGCAGGGCCGCGTGGGCGACGACGACCAGCGTCGCCACCAGCAGGATCGTGTGGCTGGCCTCGGCGTCTCGCATGCGCTGGTCGAGCAGGGCGATGCGCTCCGGCGTCGGCTCGGTCGGCAGGTGAAGTCCAGGGTTGAACGCGGCCATCGGCCCACGACGCAACAGACGTTTGACGACGCGGACGCCGAGGAGCTCGTACACGCGGCCGCCTCGCTCGAACGCGCGCAGGGTGTGGAAGCGGGCGGGCAGACGGGGCGTCACCAGACGACTGATCGTGCCCAGCCAGACCATCGGCAGCCAGACGACGAGGAACGCGAACCACGCGCTGCGAGCTCCGAACACGTCCAGTGCCCACCACACGAGTGCGGTCGCGACCACCGTCGCCACGAGAACGAGCAAGGTCCTGCGCACGCGTCCATGATGAGCGGCCCTGGGGTCGGTCGCTAGGGTCGCACGACATGCGACTTCATGTGCAGCGCTCTGGATCCGGCGCACCGCCGATCGTGTTCATCCACGGACTCGGCTCGTCCACGTCGACCTGGGATGCGTGCATGGCGCTGCTCCAGGAACGGCACGAGGTCGTCGCCGTCGATCTGTTGGGCCATGGCCAGTCGCCCGTGCCGGAGGACCAGTCGCTGTACACCCGCGATGCCGCCCTCGCCGATCTCGACGAGGTGCTCGCCTCGCTGTCCGAGCCCGCGGTGCTCGTCGGGCACTCGCTCGGCGGCTACCTCGCACTTGCCCATGCGGCAACCCGCCCCGGCGCGACCAAGGCCATCGTCGTGCTCAACACCGGCCCCGGTTTCCGCGACCCCGACAAGCGCGAGGGCTGGAACGAGCGCTCGCGGCGCAACGCCCATCGCTTCGGCGTCCCGCTGCAGGCCACCAACCTGAACCTGCAGGAGGACAGCGTGGTGATGGAACGGCTGGCAGAGATGACCGTGCCCACTCTGGTCCTCGCCGGCGACCTCGACCGACCCGAGTACACATCGTCGGGTCAGTACCTCGAGCGAAAGATGCCGCACGCGCACCTCGAAGTGATCGCCGGCGGCGAGCACTCGATGCAGGAGACCCACGCTCCCGAGATCGTCGCCGCCATCGAACGCTTCCTGGCCGACCTGCCGGTCAGTCCGTGATCGCCGCGTAGATGAGGCTGCGTAGCTGGCCGCGGAAGTCGAACGACGCCGACGGCATCAGCTGGGTCATGAACACGACCCACAGATCCTCGATCGGGTCCACCCAGAACACCGTTGACGCGGCGCCGCCCCAGTAGTAGTCGCCGCGGGTCAGCGCACCGGTGGCGACCTGGTCGATCGTGCTCGCGAACCCGAGGCCGAACCCCACCCCGACGTTGCCGTACAGCGTCAGCAGCTCCACATCGAGCGCGGCGAGGTCCTTGCCGCCGGGCAGATGGTTGAGCCGCATCAGATCGAGCGTGCGTGGTCCGATGATGCGGTGGCCGTCGAGCTCGCCGCCGCGGCGCAGCATCTCGCAGAATCGGGTGTAGTCGGCGACCGTGCCGGTGAGACCGCCGCCGCCCGACACGAACGACGGCGGACGGATGTAGTTGCTGTCGAGCGGATCGTCGAGCAACCGTGTCGTCTTGTCGGGGTTCCGTGAGTAGTTGGCGGCGAAGCGATGCACGTTCTCGGGAGCGACCTGGAACGACGTGTCGACCATCCCCAACGGGTCGAGGATGTGCTCCTGCAGATACTCGGCGAACGGCACGCCCGAGATCCGCTCGACCAGGGCACCGCAGGCGTCGGTCGACAGTGAGTACTGGTAGGCCGTGCCGGGTTGGAAACGCAGCGGCACGAGCGCGAGCTTCTCCATGAACTCGTCCATCGAGGTGTGGACGCCGACGCTGCGGATCCGGTGCGACTGGTAGATCAGGTCGATGGGGTGCTGCACACCCATGCCGGGCAGCACGCCGCCGTACGTGAGGCCGCCCGTGTGGCTCAACAGGTCGCGGAACGACACCGGCCGGTGCGCCGGTTCGGTCACCATCGACTCGCCCTCGCCCGACACCCACACCTGATGATCCCGCCACGACGGATAGAACCGGGCCACCGGATCGTCGAGCTGGAACATCCCCCGCTCGAACAGCTGCATCAGCGCGATCGACGTGAGCGGCTTGGTCATCGAGTAGATCCGGAAGATCGTGTCCTCGGTCAGGGGCACATCACGCTCCATGTCGCGCCGGCCGAACGTGTGGTGATACGCCACCTTGCCGTGGCGGCCGACGGCGACCTGGGCTCCGGCGATCTTGCCCGGTTCGATGTACCGGGTTTCGAGATGCTCGCCGATGCGCTGCAACCTCGCAGCGTCGAACCCCGTGCCTGCGATGTCGACCTGCATGCCGTTCCCCCTGTGATACTCGTGTCGATGTCGACGGTGACCTTCCGGTGCCCCCACTGCGGCCAACCGCTCACCTCGACCGAGCGTACGTGGTCGTGCCCGGCGGGCCACGAGTTCGACCGCGCGCGCGAGAGATACGTCAACCTTCTTCCGGGCGGACGCGTTGCCGGTGGACCGAGCGGCGACGACGACTCGATGGTGCGCGCCCGCAGAGCGGTGTTCGATGCCGGCTGCTACGACCCGATCATCGACGCGGTCGCCTCGACGGTCGCGTCCACCGGCGCCGCGACCGTGCTCGACGCCGGTTGCGGCGAGGGCACCTACCTCGCCCGCGCGTGCGCCGCTGGTGCCGAGGGCTGGGGCATCGACATCTCCAAGGTGGCCGTGCGCGCTGCGGCGCGCCGTCACCCGTCGTGCACGTTCGCGGTTGCGTCGTCGTACCGGCTGCCCTTCGACGACGGCGTGTTCGACGCGGTCATCGACGTGTTCTCGCCGCGTCCGTTCGACGAGCTGCTGCGCGTGCTGAGGCCCGGGGGAGTGCTGGTCGTGGTGACGCCCGGCCCCGACCACCTCGCATCGCTCAAAGCGTTGCTCTACGACACGCCTCGGCCACATCAGGACGACGATGACGGCCTGCCGCCCTCGACGGAGGAGTCGATCCGGTTCCACGTCGATCTCGCCGACGCAGAGTTGCGCCGAGACCTGCTGCAGATGACGCCCTACTGGTGGAGCGCGACCGAGGAGCGCCGGGCACGGGTGTCGGCCGAGCTCATCTCGGTGGATGTCGACATGGTGCTGCGCACCTACCGCCGAGTCAGTTGACCTTGAGCGCCGCGCTGAAGATCTTCTTCGGCTTCATCTCGGTGGCGATCCGGGTGGCGATGGTCTGGAACGCCTTGGCAACTTCGCTGTCGGGGTGCGTGACGGTGATCGGATGACCGTCGTCGCCGCCTTCACGCAGCTCCTGGACGAGCGGGAGCTGACCGAGCAGCGGCACGCCGAGCTCGTCGGCGAGCTCCTGGCCGCCGCCGGCGCCGAAGATCTCGTAGCGCTTCCCGTCGTTGCCGGTGAACCAGCTCATGTTCTCGATGATGCCCTTCACAGGCAGGTTCACCTTCTGCGCCATCGCCGCCGACAGGCGGGCGACCTTCTGCGCCGCCGGCTGCGGTGTGGTGACGACGTACACCTCGCCGCGCGGGAGGTACTGACTGAGGCTGAGCGCGATGTCGCCGGTGCCCGGGGGCATGTCGATGAGCAGGAAGTCGGGGTCGTCCCAGAACACGTCGGCGAGGAACTGCTCGAGCGCCTTGTGCAGCATCGGCCCACGCCAGATGACCGCCTGTCCCTCGGGAACGAAGTAGCCGATGGAGATGCAGCGCACGCCGTTGGCCTCGGGCGGCACGAGCATGTCGTCGATGACGACGGGGTCGCGGTCGGTGCCGAGCATGCGCGGGATGGAGTAGCCGTAGATGTCGGCGTCGACGACGCCCACGCTGTAGCCCTGGCTGGCGAGCGCGACGGCGAGGTTGACGGTGACGCTGCTCTTTCCCACGCCGCCCTTGCCACTGGAGATCAGCAGGGGCCGGGTCTTGTTGCCGGGCTCGTTGAACGGGACCGCCTTGCCCTCGGCGTGGCCGTGGCCGCCTTGTGGCGAATGGTCGTGCCCCGCATGGTCCTGCCCGCCACCCATCTGCGAGCGGACGAACGCCCGCTGCTCGTCGTTCATCACCGCGAAGTCGAGCGTGACGCCCTCGACACCGGGGAGTGCCGTGATCGCGCCGGTGACCCGGTTCTGGATCTCGTTGCGCAGCGGGCACCCCGCGATCGTCAGCAGGATCTGGACCTGCACCCGGCCGTCACCGCCGATCTGAACGCCCTGCACCATGCCGAGGTCGACGATGCTGCGGCGCAGCTCGGGATCCTCCACCGGCCGGAGGACGTCGATGATCTGCGCTTCGGTGGGTGACGGCATGGCGGCCTCCGGGTCGACGGTGGGGTGCGTGCAGGAATTACCACTACGCGCATAGGTAGAATATCGGCGTGACCGTGAACTCGCCCTCTCCGTCGTTCACCAGCACCGTGTCCGCGATCACCAACGCGTTCGGGGATCCCACACGGCGGGGCATCTACCTCATGGCTCGCGAGCGGGAGACCGGCGTCACGGCCGCCCAGGTCGCCGAGCAGTTCGGCGTCCATCCCAACGTCGCCCGCCATCACCTCGACAAGCTGTCGGCGGGCGGGTACCTCGAGGTCGTCATCGAACGAGCAGAGGGCGCCGGCGCGGGTCGGCCCAGCAAGCACTACCGGGTGCCGGCCGACGCGAAGGTGGAAGCCACCACCAACATGCCCGTGCACAGCGACGACCTCGTGCTGTCACTCCTCGGCCGGGCGCTGCGACTCCTGCCTCGCGAACACGCCGAGGCCATGGCCGAAGAGGTCGGTCAGGAGTACGGCCGAGCGATGGCCCAGGGCATGACCGGCCCCGACCTCGCCGCCGGCCAACGCAGCCTGCGGTCAGCGATGCAGGCTGTTGCTGACGCGCTCACCGCCCACGGATTCGCGGCGCACGCCGACCAGCGCAACAACCAGCTACGGATCATCAACAACCACTGCCCCTTCGGCGACGTGGCCATCGAGCACCCGGTCATCTGCGCGGTCGACCGGGGGATGGTCAAGGGCATGCTCTCGGCCCTCTACGGCGACGCCGACGTGAGCACGCTGCAGTCGTTGCCCCAGGGCGACACCTTCTGCGCCACATCGGTGTAGCAGGTCACTGACGCAGCTGGGCGTACTCGATCACGCGGTTGACGACGGCGTCGCCGCTCGCGCTGGCCTTGGCCATGCTGCCGCAGTCGAACGGCGGCTGCGGGTCGTACTCGATCATCAGCTGGGCCGCCTGGGCCGCAGTGCGGTCCACGAGCAGTTCGACGAGCCGCAGCGCCATGTCGATGCCGCTCGACACGCCGGCCGCGGTGATGATCCGTCGATCCAGGTGCTCGACAACGCGGTCGGCGACAGCTGCGGCACCGTGGGCTTCCAGTTCCGGATAGCACGCCCAGTGCGTCGTGGCCGTCAGCCCGGCGAGGAGGCCGGCCGCGCCCAGCACCAGCGACCCGGTGCACACCGACGTCGTGAACGACGTCGTCTCGTGCGCCGTCCGCACCCAGTGGAGCACCCGCTCGTCGTGCTGGAGGGGACGGCTCCCGACCCCGCCGGGGAAGACGATCACGTCCGGGTGCGGGAAGTCCTCGAACGTACCGTCGGCGGTGATCCCGAGGAAGCCGTTCTCGCTGCGGACCTCACCGCGTTGATGGGCGATGAACGTCACGTCGATCGACGGGATGCGTTGCAGCACCTCGTACGGGCCGATGCCGTCGAGGGCGGTGAACTTCGGGAACAGCGGGATGACGACCTGCATGGTGGGTCCTTTCGAATCGGTCGATCGGGGTCAGGCGACGCGGAAGCGCCGACGGTAGGAATCGGGGGCGACCCCGAGGCGGCGCTGGAACGAGCGCCGCATGGTCTCCGCGGTGCCGAAGCCGAGGCGGGCGGCGATCACGTCGAGTGTGTCGCCCGTGGTCTCCAGGTCGCGACGGGCCGCCTCCACCCGGACGCGCTCGACGTAGCGGCCGGGGGACTCACCGACTTCGGCGGCGAACAGTCGACTGAAGTGGCGCACGCTCATCGCCGCGGCGGAAGCGAGCGCCGGCACGCGGTGGTCGCCACCCGGCGCAGCCTCGACCAGCGCCTGCACCGCCCGCACCGCGGACCGCTCGGCTCGGGGCACCCACACCGGCGCTGCGAACTGCGTCTGTCCGCCGGGGCGATGGAGGAACATGACCAGCCATCGGGCAACGGTCTGGGCGATGTCGGTGCCCAGGTCGTCTTCCACGAGTGCGAGCGAGAGGTCGATGCCTGCCGTCACCCCGGCACTGGTCCAGACGTCGCCGTCGCGCACGTAGATCGGGTCCGCGTCCACCGTCAACGTCGGGAACTCGTCGCCCAGGCGACGCGCTCGCGCCCAGTGCGTGGTGACGGTGCGGCCGTCGAGCAGCCCGGCCTGCGCCGCCAGGAACGTCCCGGTGCAGACGGTGGCGATCCGTCGACATCGCGGCGCGGTGGCGACGATCCACGCCATCAGTCGTGCGTCGTCGCGTGCCACGTGGACGCCGTCGCCGCCAGGGAGCATCAGGGTGTCGATGTCCACGGTGGCATCAGGGAGCGGCGCGGTCCCGATCGAGAGCCCGCTCTCGCTGAGCACCTCGCCGCCGTCGACCGAGACGAGCGAGACGGAGTACCCGGCGCCGCGGCCCTCGTGCTGGGCGATTCGCGTCGCAGTCGTGAACACCTCGAGTGGTCCGATGGCGTCCAACGACTGCAGGCCGGGGAACGTCACGATCACCACACGACGGGGATGGGCGGCGTTCGTGATCATGGTCTCAGCGTGGTCGCAACGAGTCGTGGCGTCAATGACATGGTCCCCACGATTTCGGCCACCAACGGTCCGCTGCAGCCCACGGGTACCATGGGTGCGATCCCAGCTCTGGAAAGGACCGACGTGGACGTACGCATCGGTGTCACCCAAACCGCACGCGACATCGCCCTCGAGGTGGCCGACGACGTCGACCGCGACTCGTTGAAGGCCAAGATCGACGCCGCACTCACCGGTGCGGTCGACGTGCTGTGGCTCACCGACAAGAAGGGCCGCGACGTCGCTGTCGCGTCGGCGAAGATCGCATTCGTCGAGATCGGCACCGCCGAGGGCGACCGGCGCATCGGCTTCGGCGGCTGAGACCGGTCGTCTCGACGTGAAGGGCATCATCCTCGCCGGTGGCACCGGCAGCCGGCTCTGGCCGATCACACGCGGGGTCAGCAAGCAACTGCTGCCCGTGTACGACAAGCCGATGATCTACTACCCGCTCACGACGCTGATGCTGGCCGGTATCCGCGAGGTCTTGGTCATCACCACCCCGCACGAGCAGGCCGGGTTCCAGACGCTCCTCGGCGACGGCAGCCAGTGGGGGGTCGACCTCCAGTACGCGGTGCAGGCGACGCCCAACGGCCTCGCCCAGGCCTTCGTGATCGGCGCCGACTTCGTGGGCGATCAGCCGAGCGCGCTGGTGCTCGGTGACAACATCTTCTTCGGCCACGGTCTGGTCGATCAACTGCAACGAGCCACGATGCGCGCTTCCGGCGCCACCGTGTTCGGGTACCGGGTCAACGATCCGGAGCGCTACGGCGTGGCCGAGGTCGACGCCGCAGGCAGGGTGCTCAGCATCGAGGAGAAGCCGTCGGCGCCCCGCAGCAACTACGCGGTCACCGGGCTCTACTTCTACGACCGTCAGGTCGTCGAGATCGCCGCCGAGCTCGCACCGTCGGCTCGCGGCGAGTACGAGATCACCGACGTCAACGCCGAGTACCTCCGGCGCGGTCAACTTCACATGGAGCTCCTCGGCCGCGGCTTCGCCTGGCTCGACACCGGCACCTACGACTCGCTGCTCGAAGCGTCGAGCTTCGTCGCCACGCTGGAGAAGCGACAGGGCCTGCAGGTCGCGTCGCCCGACGAGATCGCGTTCCACGCCGGCTGGATCGACGCCACGCAGCTCACGGCCAACGCCGAGCCGATGGCGAAGAACCCCTACGGGCAGTACCTGCTGCGGCTGGCTGCCGAGGGGTCGACCTGATCCACCTGCTCGACCGGCAGCTGCTCTTCGTCACGGGGAAGGGCGGCGTGGGCAAGACCACCACCGCCGCGGCTCTCGCCGACCTCGCCTCCCGCCAGGGCAAGCGCACCCTCGTCTGCGAGATGGATGCCAAAGGTGCGCTGGCCTCCGCCTTCGAAGTCAGCAGCCTCCAGTTCCAGCCGACCGAGGTGCAGCCGAATCTGTTCGCGATGGCGATGAACACCGAGGACTCCCTCCGCGAGTACCTGCGCGTCGTCGCCCGCATCCCGCTCGTCGGCCGCATCGGCCCGCTCGCCCGGACGTTCGATTTCGTCGCCGACGCGGCGCCCGGCGTCAAGGAGATCCTCGCCATCGGCAAGATCTGCTACGAGGTCCGCGAACGGCACTACGACCTCGTGGTCGTCGATGCCGAGGCCAGTGGCCACATCGTCGCCCAGATCGATGCGCCGCGAGCGATCCGCGAGCTCGTGCAGGTCGGGCCGGTGCGCGATCAGACCGAGTGGATGTTGCGGATCCTCGGCGACCCGGTCCGCACCGGACTGGTCGTGGTCACCACACCCGAGGAGATGCCCGTCACCGAGACGATCGAACTGGTCGACAAGGTGCGGTCCACGACCGAGGTCGACGTCGCCGCCGTGTTCGCCAACCGTGTGCTGCCCCAGTGGTTCAACGAGGCCGACGAGGCGGTGTTCGGGCAGCTGTGTGCACTCGGTCCCCAGGAGCTGCTCGCCGAGGTCGTGGGCGCCAAGGTCGGCGTCGTGTTCGATGCCGCGACACTGGCGCAGGCCCGGCGCGACATGGCTGCCGGGTACCTCGACCGATTGCGCGCGGCACTGCCCGACGGCGTCCCCACCCTGATCGTTCCCGAGCTGTTCACCAAGGCCAGCGGTCGCCGTGTGGTGTCACTCGTCGCCGACGGTCTGCAGGAGGAACTGGGCTGATGGCACGCGAACCGCGTTCACTCGCCGATCTGCTGGCCGCCAAGGAGATGGTCGTGGTGTGCGGCAGCGGCGGCACCGGCAAGACCACGGTGTCGGCCGCCCTCGGCGCCCAGGCCGCGGCGGTGCTCGGCGGTCGAGTCCTCGTGCTCACGGTCGACCCTGCTCGGCGGCTGGCCACCGCACTCGGCCTCGGGCCGTTGGGCAACACCGCCGTGCAGGTGGAGCCGTCCGCATACGCAGAGGCCGGCGTGGAGTGCCGTGGCGAACTGTGGGTGGCGATGCTCGACACCAAGGCCGGGTGGGACGAGCTCATCCGCCGACACGCACCCGACGCTGCACTGCGCGACCAGGTGCTCGCCAATCCGCTCTATCGCAACATCACCGGCCGTTTCGTGAACTCGCACGACTACATCGCGATGGAGCAGTTGCACGAACTGCACGCATCGGGGCACTACGACCTCGTCATCATCGACACCCCGCCGTCGCGCAACGCACTCGATCTCCTCGACGCACCCGGACGGATGCGTGAGTTCTTCGGCAGCCGCTTGCTCAAGTGGCTCACCGTGCCGTATCGGTCGCGGTTCTTCACTGCCGCGTCGAAGCCGTTCTACCAAGTGGCCGACCGCGTGCTGGGCTCACGGTTCCTGCAGGACATCGCCGAGTTCTTCATCCTGTTCCAGACGATGGAGGCAGGGTTCGTGCAACGGGCCACCCAGGTCGAGCGGCTGCTCACCGATGATCGCACGACGTTCATCGTGGTGAGCACGCTGGAGGCGGCGCCGGCCCGCGAGGCTCGGTTCCTCGCCGACGAGTTGCACCGCCGGAGGATGCCGCTGGGTGCGCTGGTCCTGAACCGCACGCTGCCGGCCGCGGTCCGTCAGCCGGCCGTCGCCAAAGCTGCTCGGCGTCTCGGCGAGGTCGCCGCCGACTCGGCGATGGTGCGTCGCGTCGCGTCGGCGGCCGGGGCGAAGCCCTCCGATGTGCAGCACGTGCTGGCCGAGGTGTCCGATCGGTTCCGCGACGTCGGTGTCGTGGCAGGGCGCGAAGCCGAACGCCGACGTGAACTCGAGTCGGCCGCGCCGATCACCGCGATCGTGCCGACATTGCCCTACGACGTGCACGATCTGACCACGCTGCTGGCCATGGGAACGGACCTGCTCGGCGACGGATCGCGGTGAGGCCCCTGCCCGCGTGGCACACTCAAGTGTCATGGCCACGCTTGGCGAGCTCACCCGGCAGCACACTGCACTCACCCGCAACGAGATCGATCACCTCCAACGGCTGATCGGTGAGTGGGGTCTGCTGGCAGATCTCTCGTTCGCCGATCTGCTGCTGTACGTCCCCGGGAGTGACGGAAAGTGGATGGTGATCGCCCACGTTCGACCGGCCACCGGCCAGACGATCTACCAGATCGACTACGTCGGTACCACCGCCGAGGCGGAACTGCCGATGCTCGACAAGGCGTTCAACTCCGGCGAGATCTGCGAGGGCGAGATCGACGTCGACTCGGTGCCCGAAACCGTGCGGATGATGGCGATCCCGGTCCGTTTCGAGGACAAGGTCCTCGGCGTTCTCAGTCGGGAGTGGGCGGGACGATCGAGCCGTCAAGCCGGCGAACTCGAGCGCACGTACATCGGGCTCTTCCAGCGGCTGGCCTCGATGATCGCAGAGGGATCGTTCCCGTTCAGTGGCCCGGTCGCCGATTCGAGCGCGGCGCCGCGCGTCGGTGACGGCGTACTGGTGCTCGACGACGAAGCCCGCGTGCGGTACGCCTCACCCAACGCCGTGTCTGCGTTGCATCGGGTCGGCATCGGCGCCAACGCGGTCGGGATGCGTCTGGCCGAACTGGGCTTCAACGACAGCCCCGTGCGGCGCGCCTACGAGACCAAGCTCCCGGTCATCGAGGAGTTCGAGCAGACCGACGACGTCGCGCTCCTCGCTCGCTGCATCCCCGTGCTCGCCGCCGGTGAGGTCACCGGCGGGGTGTTGCTGCTTCGCGACGTCACCGAAGTCCGCAAACGAGACAAGTTGCTGCTCTCCAAGGACGCGACCATCCGAGAGATCCACCACCGGGTGAAGAACAACCTGCAGACGATCTCCTCGCTGTTGCGCCTGCAGGGCCGCCGACTCAGCTCGGACGAGGCGAAGGCGGCGGTGGCCGAGAGCGTGCGCCGCATCCGAACGATTGCGTTGGTCCACGAGACGCTCTCGCGAGAGCCCGGCGACGATGTGGCGTTCCTCGAGATCGTCCGTCCGCTGCTGCGACTCGCCGAGGAGGGCCTCCAGTCGCCCGATCGCCCGGTGCGCTTCACGGTCCAGGGCGAAGGTGGCAGGCTGCCCAGCACGGTGGCGACGCCGCTGTCGGTCGTGCTCACCGAGTTGCTGCAGAACGCCGTCGACCACGGGTTCCCCGAGGGCAGTGGCGGCGGCGACGTGGTCGTGGTGCTCGACAACAACGAGCACCTGCTCAACATCCGGGTCATCAACGACGGTCGCAGCCTCGATCACGGATTCGAGCTCAACTCGGCCACCGGCCTCGGACTGTCGATCGTGCGGACGCTGGTCACCACCGAGCTCGACGGCACGATCACGATGCGATCCGGTATGCCCGAGGACTTCGCGGCGGTGGGCCTGGGCGATCAGCCCAAGGGTACGGGCACGGTCGTCGACCTCACCGTGCCGGTGTAGCCGTCGTCAGACCGCAGTGGCCTTGATCCGTCCGGCGAGCGCGCGACGCATCTGGCGCCGCTCCTCCTCGGACGTCCCACCCCAGATACCGGAGTCCTGGTTGGTGTCGAGCGCGTACTGGAGACAGTCGTCGCACACCGGACATTCGTCGCAGACCTGCTTCGCACGGTCGATCTGGACGAGCGCATATCCCGTCGTTCCGACCGGGAAAAAGAGATCCGGATCGGTGTCGCGGCAGATGGCACCAGTGCGCCAGGTGTAATCCGCGCTGGCAAGGACGAGACTCGAGGCCGGGATGGTCACTTCTTCACTCCGCTGTGGTCGAGGTGGTTTGTGAGCGCTTTCACGTTCAGGCAAACGGTAGGTAACAATTCGGTGCATAGCAAGGGACCTCGGCCTCTTGCGCATCGTTGTTCGCGATAGGGGGTATCTGATGCAGGAGGGGTCGATGGGTGCAGATCATGAAGTTGCGGTGCTTGCTCACCGGGGGGCGAGCCGCGTCGAACGGGAGAACACAGTCGCCGCCTTCCGGCGGGCAGGCGCGATGGGGGCCGACTCGGTGGAGCTCGATGTGCGCCGGACGAGTGACGGAGTCCTGGTGGTGCATCACAATCCGCACCTGACCGACGGCCGCATCATCGCCCAGATCCCATGTGCCGACCTTCCCGAGTCGGTGCCGACACTGGGTGCAGCGCTCGACGCCTGTGAGGGCATGGAGGTCAATGTCGAGATCAAGAACGACCCCGGCGAGCCCGACTACGACGCCACCGAGTCGATCGCCGACGAGACCGTCGCCCACCTGCTCGCTCGTCACGAGGACTCGCGTTGGCTCATCTCGTGCTTCGGGATCGAGACGATCGACCGTTGTCACACGATCGCGCCGCAGATCCGCACGGCGTGGCTGTGCACAGAGGCGACGGCGGGGACGCCGGCGCGTCTCGTCGAGCGGGGTCACTCGGCGCTGCACCCGTGGGTGATGACGCTCGAACGCGACACCATCGACCGCTGTCACGCAGTCGGGATCCAGGTGAACACCTGGACCTGCGACGACCCGACGCGGATGCGGGAACTCATCGAGTGGGGCATCGACGGGATCTGCACCAACGTTCCCGACGTCGCGTTGCAGGTGGTCGCCTCGATGCGCGATTCAGGGTGACTGCGGCCGCACGAGTCGAACCGCATCGGGAACGTGACGGAACTCGAGCCGCTTGGTCTCGCCGAGGTAGTCGCCGTCGAGTTGGTAGGGAAATCCGTCGTCGTGGGAGATGGTGAGTTCGCGCAGGTCGGTCTGCAGGTCGAGCGTCGTGCTCGCCTTCACCCCACCGCCCTTCAACGCGCCGCCCAGTCCACCGAGGATCGCTGACACCTTCATCGTGGTGAACGTGATGGCCACCAGCCCTCGATCGAGCGTGGCCGCGGGACTGAGATCGAGCGGACGGTTCCCCAGGTACGTGTAGGGGTTCGTGTTGAGCACGATGGTGAAGTAGCCCTCCACGGGCTCGTTGCCGGGCGTCTCGACGGTGAAGTGCGGTTCCTTGCGGTCGTAGTTGACCAGCCAGGTGCGCAGCGCGGCGTAGATGAACAGAGGGTGGCCGAGCCACCGCTTGAGCGAGGCTCGCCGCTCCACTTCCTGCACCACCGCGGCGTCGTACCCGACGCCGGTGTGGAAGCAGAAGTACCGACCGTTGACCTTGCCCAACCCGATCGGTTCGATCGTGCCGGCGGCGATGCCCGCGGCGAGGAGCTGCACGGCCTGCACCGGGTCGTTGGGCATCCCGATCGTGCGGGCGAAGACGTTCGTGCTGCCGCCCGGCAGGACGCCGAGTGCCGTGTCGGTGCCGGCGACGCCGGTGGCGACTTCGTTGAGGGTGCCGTCGCCGCCGTACCCGATGACGATGTCGACCCCGCGCCGCGCCGCGTCCTGGGCGAAGCGGGTGGCGTGGCCGCGGCGGTTGGTCTCGACCACCTCCACGTCGTTGCCCTGGCTGAGGGCGCGGTGGACGACGACGGTGTTGCGAGCCGTCACCGACGACGCGAAGGCGTTCACCACGAGAAGGATCCGCACGACGACGACGGTAGCGGGGCGGGTTGGGAACGTGGCGTACCGATCGGTAACAATGGAGACCCTATGAACGTGATCGTGTGCGTGAAGCAGATCCCCGACCCGGCAACCCCGGGTGCGCTCGACTCGGGTACCAACACCCTCAAGCGCGAAGGCAAGCTCATCCTCGACGAGTCCGACAGCTATGGCGTGGAAATGGCGCTCCAGCTGGTCGACGCGGCCGGTGGCGGGGAAGTGAGCCTGGTCTCCATGGCCCCCAACGGTGAGGTGTCGGGCATGCGCACCGCACTCGCGATGGGCGCGGCGAAGGGCACGTTGGTGTCCGACCCGGCACTGCAGGGCAGCGATGCGCTGACCACCGCAAAGGTGCTCGGCGCGGCCATCCAGAAGATGGGCGGCGCCGACCTGATCATCGCCGCCACGGAGTCCAGCGACGGCTACACCGGGACCGTGCCCGAGCAGCTCGCCGAGGTGCTCGGTCTCCCGTCGGTCACGTTCGCCAAGAAGGTCGTCATCACCGATGGCATCCTCAACGCTGATCGTCAGACCGAGGACGGCTACGACGAGGTCACCTGTCCGCTCCCCGCCGTCATCAGCGTGACCGCCGGCGTGGTCGAGCCCCGCTACCCGAGCTTCAAGGGCATCATGGCCGCCAAGTCGAAGCCGGTCGACACGGTCACCGCCGCCGACCTCGGGGTCACTCCCGTCGGCTGGGCGGGCGCCAACCAGAGCGTCGTCAGCGTCACACAGGCCGAGGCCCGTGCGGCCGGCGAGATCATCGAAGACGACGGTGAGGGGTACGCCAAGATCGTGGCGTTCCTCGAGAACCTGAAGGTCATCTGAGGGAGAGCGACATCATGAACATCTGGGTTTTCTCACAAGCAGCAAACGGTGCGCCCACCTCGGCCACGCTCGAACTGATCACCAAGGCCCGCGGGCTCGGCGACGTCACGGCGTTCGTCGGCGGCGACGCGTCGGGAATCGCCGCAGCACTCGGCGAGCACGGCGCGGCGAAGGTCTACGCCACCGGCGATCTGGGCGGCAAGCTGCCCGGTGTGGCCGTGTCGGCGGCCATGAAGGCCGTCATCGACGGCGGCGACTCTCCGGACCTCATCATGTTCCCACAGACCTATGAGGGCCGCGATGTGATGAGCCGCCTGTCGGTGCAACTCGACCGCACAGTGCTCACCAACAACGTCGACATCACCGTCGACGGCGGTCAGGTGAGCGTCACCACGCCGATCTTTGGTGGCAACGTGCTCGTCACCACCGCATTCTCCGGTCCCGGCCCGTTCCTGGCCGCGTTCCGCCCGAAGAGCTTCGTCGCCGAGGCCAACGGCGGCGCCGCTGCCGCGGTCACCGCTGCCTCGGTCCCGACGCTCGGTTCCACGGGTGCGGCGCAGGTCACAGCGGTGCACGTCGAGGAGACCACCGGTCCCAAGCTCGACGAAGCGGCCATCGTGGTCTCGGGCGGTCGTGGCCTCGGTGAGGCCGCGAAGTACGAGATGGTCGAGACGCTCGCCAAGTTGCTCAAGGGAGCGCCGGGTGCGTCACGCGCCATCGTCGACGCCGGCTGGGTGCCATACAGCTACCAGGTCGGCCAGACCGGCAAGGTCGTCAAGCCGGGTGTCTACATCGCCGTCGGGATCTCGGGCGCCACCCAGCACATGGTCGGCATGAAGGGCTCGAAGAACATCATCGCCATCAACAAGGACAAGGAAGCCCCCATCTTCGGCATCGCCGATCTGGGCATCGTGGGCGACGTCCACAAGGTGCTTCCGAAGCTGATCGAGGCGTTGCAGAGTCGCGGCTGACCGAGCAACACCGGAACGGTACGCGGCGGCCCTCGGGCCGCCGTTCGCCGTTTTCGACCGTAACGCTCCGACGCGGCGGCGGGTCAGAGCGGTCGCAGCAGCGACTCGAGCAGCGGCCGGAAGTGGTCGAAGCCGGGCGTCACGACGTCGGGGTCCTTGGCCGCCTCGTCCCACCGACGCAGTCGGACGGCGATGTCGGCGTGGCCACCGGCGCGGAACCGGGCCACCTCGTCGGCATCCATGGGCCCGCCCTGCACACCCAGGGTGTGGACGGACGCCGCCGACAGCGAGTCGAAGTAGGTGGGCTCCACGGCGCACAGGTAGCGCTTGGCGGCCACGTGCAGGCGCACCGGTTCGGTGACCTCCTGACCGAACCATTGAGCGAGCCACGCCGCTCCGCTCTCACTGTGGTGGTTGTCGGTGCCGCCCATCAGGTCGTGCCCGCTGTGCGTTCCGTGGAAGTGGCCGACGTCGTGCAGCAGCGCGGCGGCGATCAGCGCGGGCGCAGCGCCAGCAGCCTCTGCGAGTGCACCGGCCTGGAGCATGTGCTCGGCCTGGGTGACCGCCTCACCGAAGTACTCGGCGTCGCCCTCGCCCTCGAACAGGGCAGCGATGGTGTCGACCGCGTCCGACATCGCCGTCAGACCAGCGGCCAGGGGTAGCGCCGACCGGAGTGGTCGGTGGGGAACACCGGGTTGTCGACGACCCAGGCCGCACGCTCCTGCATCGCCTCGACCTCGTCGTCGGCGAGCAGTGTGGCGACGTCGAGCGGTGGCGTTTCGGCGATCCGGGCGGCGACGGTGACGTACTGCTCGGGGATCGGCTGTCCGGCGAACTCCCACACGACCGTGCGCAGCTTGAAATCGGCAGCGAAGCAGAGCCCGTGGTCGATGCCCCACAGGTGGTCGTCGGCGTCGATGAGCACGTGCCCACTCTTGCGGTCGGTGTTGTTGGCGATGATGTCGAAGAACGCGAACGCCTGCAACGCATCGTGCAGGTCGTCGCGGTTCTCGTAGATCGTGAAGTAGTGCTGCTGGTGATCGGCCTCGACGAACCACTGGATGCTGCCCTCGCCGAGCGGCCCGTCGCGGATGACCGTCGGCGGGACGAGGTCGAGTCCCATCGCCATGCTCAGCCAGTACGCGGCCAGTTCGCGCCGGTGCAGGCCGGGCTCGAAGTCCCACAGCGGACGTTCGCCGCGCAGCGGTTTGTAGATCGCCTGGCCGATGTGGTCGCCCTGCACGGTGAGGTTGCAGAGGAACGTTGCGTTGCTGCTCCACGGCATGCGGCCCTCGATGTCGATCTCGGCGCAGTCGAGGTACTGCAGCGGCGTCAGTTCATGCGTGGGCATATGTGACCGTCGGGGTTCATCGGCAACGCGCACCAGCGGCACGCGGGTCGGCCGGCGGCGACCACGGCATCGGCGTGGAGGCAGAACGCCGCGGCCTGGGCTCGGGTGAGAAAGACGCGGAGGTGACCTCGATCCGCGTCCTCGTCGTCGACCGCCTCTCCCTCCTCGTCCACCTCGATGACCTCCTCGAGTTGGACCAACACCCGATCGTTGCTGCGGTCGTAGCCGAGGCCGACGGGACCGAGGACGAACACCGCATCGGCCGGCGTGGCGAGCTCCATCGCCGAGGGCATCGGCTTCTCGGTGGGATCGGGCAGGTCGCTGAGCACACGGCGCAGGTAGTCCGCGATCGCGGAGACCTGCTGCTTCTCGCACTTGACGGTGACCCACACCGACCCGCGGCGGGCCTGTAGGTAGAAGGTGCGTGCGCCGGGCTCGCCGAGCGCGCCGACCGTGAACGCATCGACCTCGTCGAAGTCGTAGTACACGCTCATGCCGCGACCTACGACGGGCGTAGCTCGGCGAGCGAGCCACCCGTGGAGTTGACGGTGAGCACCACCGGAGCACCCATGCCATAGGCGATGGCGGTGACCGAGCAGGTGCTGATGACGATGCGCTGGAAGAGGTCGATGTGCGTTCCCATCGCGTGGGCGACGGCCGCTTTGATGGGGTCGGCGTGCGACACGCACACGATGGTGCCGCCAGGGTGGGCCGCCCGGAGCCGATCGATCGCCCCGACGATTCGGTTCTGCATGGCGGTGAAACTCTCACCGTTCGGGAACGTGAAGGTGCTCGGCGCGCGCTGCACGGTCGCCCATTCGGGAAGCTTCATCAGCGTCTTCAGCTCGGCACCGGTCCAGTCGCCGAAGTCGCACTCGAGCAGTCCCTTGTCGATGCGGACCTTCATGCCTCGCGTGGCGGCGATCGGTGCGGCGGTCTCTCGTGCTCGTTCGAGCGGCGAGGCGTAGATGGCGTCGACGGTCGTGAGCTGTCCGATCCGCTCGGCGGCGCGCTGGGCCTGCTGGATGCCCACGTCGGCCAGATGCAGGCCGGGGGCGCGGCCGGGGAGCAGTTTGCCGGTCGTCGGTGTCTGTCCGTGACGGACCAGCAACACCACGGTCGCAGCGGGAGGGGTTGGTTTCGTTCGTGCCATCGCAACGCCGAACCTACTGTGCCGGGCATGGATTCGCTCGTTCAGCTGCGCTCCGATGGGTGTGACTGTCGCCGCTGCCCGCGACTGGTGGGGTGGCGTGAGCAGGTGGCGATCGAGCAGCGCGATGCGTATCGGGACGAGCAGTACTGGCGTCGGGTCGTGCTCGGGTCGGCGATCCCGACGCCTCGATCATGGTGCTCGGGCTCGCCCCGGCCGCCCACGGAGCCAACCGCACCGGGCGGGTGTTCACGGGTGACCGTTCGGGCGACTGGCTGCGGTGAAGTGCGCGCCGCCCGACAACAAGCCGACGCCCGACGAACGGGCCACGTGTCGCCCCTTCCTGCAGCGGGAGATCGCGTTGCTGGAACGGCTCCGAGTCGTCGTGTGTCTCGGCGCGTTCGCCTACCAGGCCGCGTGTGTCGAGTTCGGCTGATCTGTTCGTTCCACCCGAGCCGGCAGAACACGTTCACCAGGCGACTCACCGAACCGATGCTGGACGCGGTGTTCGTTCGAGCCGTGGTCGTCAGCGGTCGGGGAGCCCGAGGAGGCTGAGCAGCCGCGGCACGGGGAGGCCAGGGACGACGGAGCCGCCGACCCCTTCCACCGTGTCGGCGACGAACAGGGCGTTGCAGACGCTCTCCTCGGTCGCATCGACCACTGCGGTGAACACCTCGTTCAGCGACCCGTCGGCGAGCAGTTCGATGGCGACCCTGCCGGTGGCGTCGCGCGCCTGGCGGTTGGCGGTGCTGACCGCACAGAAGATGTCGCCGCTCCCATGGTGGGCGACGGACCCGACCCGAGCGAGACCCAATCCGACGCGACGGGCGACCCGCTGCAACTGACGGGCGTCGAGGGGGATGTCGGTGAACACCACACCCAGACAACTTCCGCCCGTGTCGAGGGTGGGGGCGGGCGGTGTGTCGACGTCGAAGGGCTCGTCGCCCAGGATCTCGCCGACCAACCGTCCACCGATGCGCATCTGGCGGCGGCCGCCGAAGTTGCACAGCAAGAGCACGCCCACCGTTCCGAGGCCGTCGATCATGCGCGACGACGTACCGATGCCGCCCTTGTAACCCATCGTGACCATGCCGGTCCCGGCACCGACCACGCCCTCGGCGACCGGACCGTCGTGTGCGCCGGCGATCGCAGCGCGGGCGTGCTCGGCGGTGACCCACCGACGGCGCATGTCGTCGAGCCAGGAGTCGTCGCACTCGCCGACCACCGGGATGACGACCTCGTCGACGCCGGCGGCGAACAGTTCGTCGACGACTCCGTCACTCACCCGACCGACCGAACTGGTGCCGGTGAGCATGATCGGCGTCTCGAGCACACCCCACTCGGTCATCTCGACGGTGCCGGTGAGCTCGCCGGCGCCGTTGAGCACCGCCGGTGCGGCCGGCATCGGTCGACGGAACAGATCGAGCGGATCGGCGGGGACGATGGCGGTGACGCCGGTGCGGGCGATCGGCTCGCCCTGCTCTCCGTGCCACACGGTCACATGGCCGACTCGGATGCCGGGCACGTCGGTGATCGCATTGTCCATCCCGGTCGGCAACGACCCGAACGTGAGGCCGTACGCACGGGCGCGAGGGCGGGGCAGCGGAGCGGGCATGTGCCGCAATCTAGGCTCGCCGACCATGACCCTGCGCATGCCGGTGGTGTGGACGGAACGACATCGAGGGCACGCGCCCGACGGCGGCTACTGGCTGGGCATCCGCTTGCCCGGCGACGAGGAGCCCGAGCGCGGCGACATCCTCCGCGACCAACTCGAGGCCGCTGGCGCCCACATCGTCGACGCGCCCGACCTCGGGCTCGCTCCAGTGCTCGCCGTGCACGACGCCGCCTTCGTGGACTGCATGCGTCGGGCCTACCCCGAATGGCTCGCCGCCGGGCACCTCGACGATCCCGGTCAGCCCCAGGTGGTTCCGTACATCTTCGCCATGCCCGGCTTCGCCGCCCGGGCCCGCCCCGATCGTCCGCCGGCGAGCATCCGGGCCGAGATCGGTCGCTATGCGACCGACACGCTCACGCTGATCAGCGAAGGGACGTTCGCCGCAGCGTGCTCGGCTGTGCACGCCTCGGCACACGCGGCGGCGCTGGTCGCCGACGGGCTCCCGGCCGCGTACGCCGCCGTGCGTCCGCCCGGCCACCACGCCGGCCCGGCGTACTTCGGCGGGTCGTGCTACTTCAACAACTCGGCCGCCGCCGCGCAGGCGTTACGCGATCGCGGTGTCCAACGCGTCGCCATCGTCGACATCGATGCGCATCAGGGGAACGGCACGCAGGAGATCTTCTGGGACCGCGGCGACGTGCTGTACGCGAGCGTGCACGTCGACCCCGCCACGGGGTGGTACCCGCACTTCGTGGGTCATGCCGACGAGACGGGCGACGGCGACGGGGCCGGGGCGACCTGCAACGTGCCACTGGCCCCGGGCACCGGCGACGGTCCGTGGCTGGCGGCGGTGCAGCAACTGATCGCTGCGGTCAGCGCCCACGGGGCCACGGCGCTCGTGGTGTCGCTCGGGGTCGACGCGGCCGCCGACGATCCGGAGAGCCCGCTGCGGATCACGGCCGCCGGGTTCCGTGAGGCCGGACGGATGTTGGGAGATCTACATCTGCCGACGGTGCTGGTGCAGGAGGGCGGATACGACCTGCCCCACCTGGGTCCCTTGGTGCTCGAGGTGTTGGAAGGATTCGAGGAGCGACATGGCTGAGGAGCGACATGGCTGAGATCCCGCAGTGGTGGGTGGGTACCGACGAATCGGGCGGGATCCTCAACCCCGGACGCCCCGACCGCTCGCCGCCTCCGAACTGGCGGCTGGAGGCAGTTGCGGCGACCGAGCGCCCCCGTCAGGTCGAGGTGTCACCCGACGGCACGACGGTTGCGTTCATGCTCGACCGCGACACCTCCGACGTGTGGACGATGTCGGTCGATGGTGGCCCGCCGAGCCGAATCACAACCGGCCGTCCGCTCGCTGCGTTCTGGGAGGACGGCAACGCGGTCTGGTCGCCGGACGGCACCCGATTGGCGTTCACTCAGGGGGGCCGCGTGATGGTGGTGGGAGCCAACGGTGGCGTACCGCTCGACGTGTGCGAAGGGTCGAGCCCGGTCTGGCTCGACGGGGATCGCCTGATCGTGGGCGTCGCCCGCGGCAACTCCACGGTGCTGACGGTCGTGGAGATCGCCTCGCCATGGCCGCGCCCCATCGCCGAGGCCGGTGCCGACTACGTCACCGCAACGGTGTCACCCGATCGTGGCCGGGTCGCGTACACGGTCTTCCATCACGACGACCTGAACTGCACCAGCCTCCACGTGGTCGACCTCGCAACCGGGGTCTCCACGGCGGTGGTTCATCAACCCGGCTTCCAGCTGCGTAGCCCGTGCTGGTCGCCCGACGGCGCACATCTCGCGTACAGCAGCGAGTGGCCCGGGTGGTACGAGGTGTTCGTGGTCGAGGCCGCCGGTGACGGCATCCCCCGCCAGCTGACCGTGGGGGAAGCGGACTTCGGCGAGTTGGCGTATTCGCACGACGGCACATCCCTCCTGGCGGTGCGCGCTCGCCACGGCGTCGCCGATCTGGTGACGGTCGACCTCGCCGACGGCAGCGTGCACGTAGTGGCCACCGGCGGCACGTGGTCCTCGCCGCGGTGGCTGCCCGACGGCTCGATCGTGGCCGTGCACGAGTCGTTCACCACTCCTGCGCGCGTGTGCCGCGTCGGCGGCGACGGGACCGTGACCGAGTTGTTCGCCCCCACGCCGGCGAGCGTTCGGCATGCATCGCACGTCGTGCCCCAACACGTCACCTACGAATCGCTCGACGGCATGGCGGTACACGGGTGGCTCTACCGGCCGACGGGGGCCGACACCGAGCACCCGTGCCCGGCGGTGGTCCAGCCGCACGGCGGACCGACGTCGCTCACCGGCGACGAGTGGGATGGGGTCGCGCAGTACTTCGTCGACAAGGGGTATGCCTGGTTCGCGATCAACTTCCGCGGCAGCACCACCTACGGCCGCGACTTCGAGCGCGCCAACCATGGAGTGTGGGGTGTCGCCGACACCCACGACTGTCTCGCCGCGCACGATCACCTTGCCACGATGAACTGGATCGACCCGACCCGGGTGGGCATCTTCGGCGCCAGCTACGGCAGCTACATGGCGCTGCACTCCGTCGTCGACGATCCCGACCACCGCTACGCGTGCGCGGTGTCGAAGTACGGCGACTGCGACATCCTCACGTCGTGGGCGCAGGGCGACCTCATCGGCAGGCTCGATCTGGAACGGATGATGGGCCACCCGCGCGACGCTCGGGCCGAGTACGAAGCGGGTTCGCCGATCCATCGCGTCGAGCATCTCGAGGTGCCGATCCTCGTCGCTCACGGCGAGCTGGATGATCGGGTGCATCCGAACCAGTCGAAGGAACTCGTCGCCGCGCTCCGGACACTGGGGAAGCAGTTCGAGTACGTGACCTACCCGACGGAGGGCCACGGACTCTTGCGCACGGAACCGTTCCTGCATTTCCACCATCGCCTCGAGCGATTTCTGGACTGGTACCTGATGCCCTGACACGACGTACCCGGAGTGCGTGGCCAGTGTGGCAACATGTCTGAACGCTGGTGCAGGATTGCGGCACGCTCGGGGAGGAACACAATGAAACGACGTCGTTGGTCGATGGGTCTTGCGGTGGCTGCATTGGGTGCGGTTGCGATGGCGGGGGTGGTCAACACCGCCGAAGCGGACACCGCTCCGGTCACGTTCACGGTGGGTCTGCTGCAGGACATCGACAGCTTCAACGTCACCGCCGGGTACCTGGTCGCGTCGTTTGAGGCGTGGAACATGCAGTACGCCACCCTCACCGACAAGGCCGCCGACGACTTCTCCACCATCCCCGGCCTGGCCGCGACATGGGACAAGAGCCCCGACGGGCTCACCTACACGTACCACCTGCGCAAGGACCTGAAGTGGAGCGACGGCGAGCCGCTCACCGCCGACGACATCGCCTGGACGATCAATACGTCGCGCGACCAGGAGTGGATCAACCACTACGCGACCACGCAGAACCTCACCGCCACCGCGATCGACGCGTCGACGGTCGAGATCACCAGCTCCGTGCCCGATCCCAAGCTGCCGACGATGGACGTCTACATCGTGCCAAAGCACATCTGGGAGTCCAAGGCCGCCGACGACATCACCACCTACGACGCGCTCGACGGGGTCGGGTCGGGACCGTTCACGCTGAAGAGCAGGAACGCCGGCCAGGACTGGACGATGGTCGCCAACCCGAACTACTGGGGCGGCAAGCCGCAGGTCGACCAGGTGGTGTTCCGAGTGTTCACCGAGGGCAGCGCGATGGTCGCAGCGTTGAAGAGCGGCGAGATCGACTTCGTGCACGACGTGCCGAGCGAGGCATTCGACACGCTGAAGAACGAGCCCAACATCGTGGCCATCTCCGGCGCACAGGGCGGCTTCAGCGAGTTGGCGATGAACGGCATGCAGGGTGGCCTGGGTGACGGTCATCCGGCCCTGCAGGACATCACCGTGCGCCACGCGATCGCGATGGCCATCGATCGTCCGGCGTTGTTCGACCGTGTCATCCACGGCCAGGGCGTGATGAACGACACGCTCGGCGTGTCCGCCGACCCGGTGTGGACGCCCGAGATCCCCGCGGATCAGCAGCTCAACTACGACCCCGAAGCCGCCAAGAAGCTCCTCGACGAGGCCGGCTACAAGGACACCGACGGCGACGGCATCCGCGAGATGCCCGATGGCACCAAGCCCTTGAACTTCCGATACGCCGAGCTCAGCGACAGCGACAACGCCCCCGCCATCCGCGAGCTCATCACCGGTTGGCTGAAGGCCGTCGGTATCGGCACCGAGGTCAGCACCTACGACCAGACCCAGCTGACCGATGTGATCGCCAGCGGCGAGTACGACATGTTCGTCTGGGGCTGGACGCCCTACGTCGACCCCGACCCGATGCTCAGCTACTTCACCTGCGATCAGGTCACGACCGACGTCGCGTCGGTCGGCTACAACGATGCCAACTGGTGCAGCGACGAGTACGACAAGCTCTACACCCAACAGAACCAGGAACTCGACGTCAACAAGCGGATCGACCTGGTGCACCAGATGGTGACGCTCTTCTACACCGAGTCCACCTACGTGGTGCTGTACCACGACGCCGACACACAGGCCTACCGCACCGACCGCTTCGAAGGATGGCAGCGTCAGCCAAAGGACACCGGGCCTGCACTGTTCACGAACTCGTCGCCGACCTACCAGACGCTGAAGCCGATCGCCGGTGGTGGCTCATCCGGTGACAGCAGCAACACCGGTCTGGTCGTCGCTCTCGTCGCGGCGGGTGTCCTGGTGCTCGCCGGAGTCGGCGTGTTCCTGACTCGTTCCCGCAAGCAGCGCGACGACCGGGAGTGATCCCGGGTCGTGCGACCTCGCTTCGTCATCGGAAAGCTGTTGGGCGCGCTCAGCACGATCGCGTTCGTGGTGGTGTTCGACTTCTTCCTGTTCCGTGTCGTCAACGGCGATCCGATCAACAGCATGTTCCGTGGTCGCAACCTCACGCCGGCGCAGCTCGACCGGCTTCGCGTGAAGTTCAATCTCGACGGTTCCAAGTGGGAACAGTTCGTCGCCTACGTGCGTCAACTCCTCCACGGTGATCTCGGCTACTCGCTGAAGAGCTCGCGTCCCGTTGCCACCGTCATCTCCGAAGCCATCTGGCCGACGCTGCTCCTCGTCGGGACGGCGACGCTGCTGGCGATGATCGGCATCATGATCGGGTACCGGGCCGGCTGGCGGCGGGGGAGCAAGTTCGACGCCGGAGCGACGTCGATGTCGATGCTGACCTATTCGATGCCGGAGTTCTGGATCGGGATGGTGGCGCTCGGTGTGTTCGCGGCGGGACTCGGGTGGTTCCCGGTCGGTGGTCTCAACAAGCCGGGGAGCACCGAGACCGGGTTCAGCAGGTTGTTGGATCAACTCCACCACATGGCACTGCCCGCGCTGGTGCTGGGCGTGGCATACATCGGCGAGTACATGATCGTGGCCCGATCGGCGATGATCGACACCTCGCGTGAGGACTACCTCCAATTGGCGCGTGCGAAGGGACTGCGCGACGCCGAGGTTCGCAAGCGCCATGCGCAGCCCAACGCGCTGCTGCCCGTCGTCAGTTTGTCGGCGATCAACTTCGGATTCGTGCTCAGCGGAGCCATCGCCGTCGAGTCGATCTTCTCCTGGCCCGGGATCGGTCAGCAGACCCAGTTCGCGATCAGCGGGCCCGACTTCCCGATGCTGCAGGGATTGTTCCTGCTGATCAGCGCGGCGGTCATCGTTGCCAATCTCGCGGCCGATCTGCTGTATGGCTACCTCGACCCACGGGTGGCCGGACGATGAGCCAGGAGGTCGCCACGTCCGTCCCGTCACCGGCGTCGATTCGCTGGTCGCGCCGGTTGGGCAGCATCGCCGACGCATGGCGCAGCCTCCGTCGCGACAAGTTGGCGATGATCAGCCTGGTCGTGCTCGTGGCGTTCGGCGTGCTGGCGATCATCACGCCCTGGATCTCCGACCGCGATGCGATCCGAGCGGTCAACACCGCGGACAACCCGACCTGGGCCCACCCCAGCGGCAGTTTCCTGCTGGGCACCGACTACCTCGGTCGCAGCGTGGCACTGCAGATCCTGTGGGGTGCCCGGGTGAGTTTGTTCGTCGGCCTGATGGCGACGCTGCTGACCATCGTCATCGGCACGGTGGTCGGGGTCGTCGCCGGGTTCTTCGGCGGCTGGACCGACGCGATCCTGATGCGCATCACCGACTGGTTCCTCGTCATCCCGTTCCTGCCCCTCGCCATCGTGCTCGCATCGGTGCTGAGTCGCAGTCTGTGGACCATCGTGTTCGTGATCGGGATCACGTCGTGGCCGTTCACCGCGAGGCTGCTGCGATCGCAGGTCCTGTCCGTGCGACAACGGTTGTACGTCGATCGTGCCCGGGCGCTGGGCGCGGGCCGCACCCAGATCATCGGTCGCCACATCCTTCCCAACGTCACGCCGCTCATCCTGGCGAGCACGACGCTCACGGTGCCCATCGCCATCCTCACCGAGACCACGCTGTCGTTCCTCGGCCTCGGCGACCCCACCGAGGTCTCGTGGGGCGTCATCCTCAACGAAGCCAGGGAGAAGGGCGCCGTCGGGCGCAATGCGTGGTGGTACTACCTCCCGCCCGGCGTGGCGATCGTGCTGGTCGTGCTGTCGTTCACCCTGTTGGGTCGGGCGCTCGAGTCGGTGCTGGATCCTCGGCTGCGTGAACGATGAGCCTGCTGGAGCTCCGTGACCTCCACGTGACGTATCGCGGCGAGCGCGCCGCTGTGCCGGCGGTTCGCGGCGTCAACCTGTCCATCGAAGCCGGCGACACGGTCGGTCTGGCGGGGGAGAGCGGATGCGGCAAGAGCACGATCGCCGGGGCCGTGCTGCGTCTGCTGCCCAAGGAGACCGAGGTGCGCGGGCAGATCCTGCTCGATGGCGAGGACGTGTACGAGATGAAGCCAGGTCGACTGCGCGCCGTGCGGTGGACGGGTGCCGCCATCGTGTTCCAGGGTGCCCTGCACTCGCTGAACCCGGTCAAGCGCATCGGCTGGCAGATCGAGGAAGCAGTTCTGCTGCACTCGAAGATGTCGCCTCGTGCCGCGCGTGAGCGCGCTCAGGACCTCCTCGATCGCGTCGGCATTCCCGGTGATCGCGTCGACAAGTACCCGCACCAGATGTCGGGTGGCCAGCGCCAGCGGGTGCTCATTGCGCTGGCGCTCGCGTGCGATCCACAGTTGCTGATCGCCGACGAACCGACCACGGCCCTCGACGTGATGGTGCAGGCACAGGTGCTGGCGCTGCTCGAGGAGTTGCAGCGGGAGAAGGGTCTGGCGCTGTTGTTCATCACCCACGACCTGTCCGTGCTCACGCACACGTGCAAGCGCCTGGCGGTGATGTATGCCGGTCGCATCGTCGAGGAAGGCCCGAGCGAACTGGTCTTCACCGATCCGCAGCACCCCTACTCGCGGGCGCTGGCCGCTGCATTCCCCACCATCGGCGACATGTCGTCGCGGATGCATCCGGAGGGTCTCGCCGGCGACCCGCCCGACCCGGCCGACCTGCCGAGCGGGTGCCCGTTCCACGTCCGCTGTGCGGTCGCGATCCCCGAGTGCGCGACGCTCGACGTCGCCCTGCGCGACGCAGGGCCCGGCCGCCGTGCGGCGTGCGTGCATGTCGGAGCGGCTCATGTCTGACGCAGTGCTCGCCCTGACGAACGTGCGTGTGCAGTTCGGGGGCGGCAAGGTGCACGCGGTCGACACCGTCTCGCTCGACGTGGGCGCTGGCGAGGTGTTGGCGCTGGTGGGGGAGTCCGGCTGCGGCAAGACCACGCTGATCCGGTCCGTGATCGGGCTCGAGCCGCTGTCGCACGGCTCGATCGAGGTCGAGGGGGTCAAGGTGGGTCGCGGGGCGCGTGGCCTGCGAGCGCTGCGTCGGAAGGTGCAGATGATCTTCCAGGATCCGTCCGGCGCACTGAACCCGCGGCACTCGATCTACGAGGCGGTGGCCGAGGGGCTGAGGATCCACAAGGTCAAAGGTCACGAGCCCACGCTCGTCGCCGATGCGCTGTCGGCGGCCGGGCTGCGCCCGCCGGAGCGGTTCCTGCAGCGCTACCCGCACGAGCTCTCGGGCGGCCAGCGCCAGCGCGTGCTCATCGCTGCGGCGATGGCGCTGCGACCGCGGCTGCTGTTGGCGGACGAGCCCGTGGCCAGCCTCGACGCTTCCATCCGCGGTGAGATTCTCGCGCTGATGCGCAGCTACGTCGACCGTGACGGCGTCAGCATCGTCGCCGTCACGCACGACCTCGGGCTGGCATGGAACATCGCCGACCGAGTGGCCGTGATGTACCTCGGCCGCATCGTCGAGGTCGGTCCCGCCGACGACGTACTGCGGACGCCGCTGCACCCGTACACCAAGGCGTTGCTCAGCGTGGTGCCCGAGATCGAGGGGATGGAGCAGCAGATCCTCACGGGCGAGACTCCCGACCCATCGCGCATCCCGAGCGGCTGCCGGTTCCACCCGCGCTGCCCGGTGGTGGCGAGCGGCGAGGCCGAGCGGTTGGGCTTCGTCGACCGGTGCCGTGGCGTGGACCTGGAGCTCGAGCCCGAGGTCGGTTCGCATCGGGTGGCGTGCCATGCCGTGCAGATCTCGACATAGCGCGACGGGTTCTGGCGTGTCGGCGACGCTGGATGAGTGATGGCTGCGCAGACGTGGGACGTGGGGACCGAACCCGGATTCATGTCCTGCTATCGCGCGACCTTCGGTGAGGTGTATCGATACGCGGCGATGCTCTGCGGCGGACATCGTTCGGCCGCCGAGGACCTGGTGCAGGACGTGTACTTGGCCGCGCTCGACAAGGCCCGACGTGGCACGTTGCCGCAGGTGTCGATCGGTTACCTGATGCTGGCGACACGGCACCGGTTCCTCGACCGACTCCGCTCGGAGCGGCGCGAGGAGCGGCGGCTGCAGCTGGTCGCCGCCGATCCGACCAGCGAGCCGCCGACCTCTGTCGTACCCGCACGGTTGGCCGACCTGCCGGAGCGAGAGCGGGCGGCGCTCGTGCTGCGCTACGTCGATGACCTCACCGTTGCCCAGACGGCGACCGAGTTGGGCATCAGCCCGCGCGCCGCCGAATCGTTGTTGGCCCGCGCCACGCGCCGGCTGCGGCACCAGGAGGTACGAGATGCGTGATCGTTGGGTGGAGCAACATCTTGGCGACGAGGTGCGGCCGCGGGTCGGATTCGAGGACGAGCTCGCCGACTCGTTGCACGGTGCATGGCAAAACGGCCCGAGCGCTCAGCGATCACGCTGGCCGAGGGTTGCGATCTGGGCGACCGCCGCTGCGGCGGTGCTCATCGGCGTCGGCGTCGCGGCCACCCGTGACGACGCCGACCGCGTCACCGGCGATACGAATGTGGTGACCTCGGTACCGACGACCGACCCCTCCACTTCCACGACCACTGCCACGACCACAGCCACGACCGTCGCGCCCCCCGTGCCGGCCACGCCGAACGAATCGATCGTCTCGCTGTACCTCACCGCGTTGGCCGACGGGCGGTACCTCGACGCTGCGACGCTGTTGGACGAGGGTGGTCTGGAACCCGAGGCCCGCGCCGACCTCCGCCCGCTGTTCGACGCGACGCTCGGGTTCGGGCTGGTATCGGGCCAGACCGATCGCGAACATCTCGCCTCCGCACTCGCCGCCTGGTGCCAGTCGCCGGCGATGTGCCTGGGTCCGACGGCACTGTCGACCGAGGGTGACGACGTCGTGGCGACGTTCACGATCGACGGTGTGCAGCGCTCGAGCACGTTCCGTGCGGGCACGTTCGAGGGCCAGCCGCTCGTCATCGGTCTCCCGTTGCAGTTGCCGCGGATCGGATCGTCGATCGCCGACACCGTCGAGTGCCCGACGATCGACGTGGTGGGCATCGCCTGGGCGGACCTCGATGGTGACGGCTGGCTGGAGCGATTGGTGACGCAGCAGTCGAGCTCGCCCGGTTCGCCCTACCGCATCACCGTGTGCGGTTCCACCACGGTCGTCGCGCCGTTCGAGCGGGTGTCGGACTACGTGTCGGTGAAGGTCGATCCGGTCGGCGTCGGTCGTGTGGCGATCGGTGTCCTGTCGGACAACGGCTACGTCGGCGACATCTACGAGTTGCAGAGCGGGGAGCTGGTCAAGGTCGGCGGTCCGGTCGAGTCGTCGGGCGTGGACAGGACCAGCTTCGGGTGCCTGGGCGACTCGTCGACACTGATGTCGTTCACCTACGACTTCGTCGGCGGCACCGACCTGTCGAACAGCACTGCTCTGACCTACACCGCGACGCCGGTCTTGGACCCGGCGAAGGGCCCGCCGCCCGGGTCGTTCGCACTGCCCGACCAGGCCGTCGCTGCCGGCCAGATCGTCGTCGGCGAGTGCGGTGGCCTCCCCGTCCTCACCAACTGACGACCCTCACAAAAAGACGACCCTCACAAAGAGACGACCCTCACGACCCGGACAAATGACGGCTTCTGGCCAGCGATCTTCCCGGGATCCGGGAAGAATTCTTCCCAGAAGCCGAGTTGGGAAGATCGCTGACCAGAAGCCGAGGTCACCGGGGGATGTGTTCGGTCCACCGGCGGGTGGCGAAGGGTTCGCCGTCGAGGGTCGCGGTGAGGGTGATCTCGACGTGGAACGCATCGCGATCGGAGTGCATGTCGAGGACCGCCTCGGTGGTGCACACGCCGTCGGGCATCTCGAGCGTGTAGTGACTGCGCCCCCGCGCCCATCCGTTCGACAGATCGGTGGTGCTGATGCCGAGGTGGCCCTCGTAGACGTCGGTCACCATCGTGCCGTGGGTGCCGGGATAGGTGCCGCCGTAGCGAGTGTGGACCCTCGTCTCTCGGGCGAGCACGTCGTGCTCGTAGCGCCAGTCGACGTCGTCGTGCGACGCGGTGGCCTGCGTCGGTACGGCGACGAGCGCGTCGCTCATCGGCGGCATCGATTCGGTGGTCCACAGCACGAGGCGAACCGTGCCACGACGCACGCCCAGCGTGAACGGCTGCGACGGCGGCCAGCAGTTCGGCCAGTCCGTCCCGGCGATCGCGAGGCGCAGGCGGTGGCCGGGCAACAGCGTCCACGTGGTGGCCTCGAACTGGATCCGAAGGTCGATCCACTCCCCGGCCACGACCGGCGTGGGTGACGCGCCGACCTCGCCCCAGGGATCGCTCGGCCACACGCCCCGATGGGACAAGTCGAGCATGCCGCGAGTGATGAGCGCGCTCGTGCCGTCGGGGGCGACGTCGCACAGCTTCACCGACACGTGGCCCACCGGCGCGCTGGAACGAACGTGCATCGTCAACTCGGCGTTGCCGAACACCATCAGCTCGTCCGCGTTCTCCCAGTCGTAGGTGATGCTGCGAGCGTTGTCGGGTCGTTGGTCCAAGGGCTGACCCCACGGAAGGCCGCCGGCGCACGAGTTCCACGCCATCACGCCCACATCGCCGGGCACCTCGGTCTGATCGACCTCGTCATTGTCGGCGTGCACCCGCACCGCGGTGACGGTGAGGTGCTCGGGCGGCCACTCGTCGACCTCCACCCAGGTGCCGTCGTGCATCGCCAGGTCGGGTTGTGGTGCCGTCGGACGCCGGACGAAGATGCGTCCACGATGCACCGTGGCCTGCGGCCCGCCGCGCAGGTGCTCGTCGAAGAACTTCATGATCTCGAGGTCACTGTCCACGTTCGGCCCCGGCGGAGCCGTGGAGGGATCCTTGTGCACCCATGGCCCGGCAAGCAGTCGCCACTGCGGGATGTGCTCGATCGCCCGAAACGTGTTGTTCCGATAGCCGTCCGCCCACCCGGTGATCAGCAGCACCGGGCAGGCGAGGCGCTCGTACCCAGCGCCATCCGGACCGAGGCGCACCGAGCCGCGTCGCCACATCGGATCGGGCAGCGGGTGACGCAACCACTCCAGCAGCCAGGGCTCGTTCGCCTCGATGCGGCGCCTCCACTCGGCGACCCAGCCCTCGCCCCACACCGCCGGCGTCGGAGGCAGCGCGTTCATGGCGATCATGTACAGCGGGTAGTCGATGAGGTCGATCGCCCGCAGCACCCCACCGTGGTAGTGGACGTCGTCGGTGTAGCGGTCGTCGGTGGCGTACATCGCCACCACCGCGCCCAGCGCGGGAATGCCCTCCATCGCCAGGTGGAGCGAGTTGAAACCGCTGTAGCTGGTGCCGAACATGCCGACCTTGCCCGAGCTCCATGGTTGCGAGGTGATCCACGCGATCACGTCGCGCAGGTCGCTGCGCTCGATGTCGGGGTACTCGTCCTCGGCCACGCCGGCGGAGTTGCCCGTGCCACGCAGGTCCATCCGCAGCACGGCGAACCCGCCGTCACGAACGAAGCGGCGGTAGCTGTCGTCGTACGACGATGTGATGTCGTTCATCCGGTAGGGGAGCGCCTCGATCAACGTTGCGAACGGGCCGTCGCCCTCGGGCCGGTAGAGGGTGGTGGCGAGTCGCGTGCCGTCGGAGGCGGAGATGTGCACCAGTTCCTCGGAATCCTGCATGACCGTTCAGAGTAGCGTTGGGAGGATGGCAGATGTCGCGGTCATCGGGTTGGGTGGATTGGGCTCGGCGACGGCGTACTGGCTGGCCCGCCGGGGGATCGACGTCGTCGGCTTCGAGCAGTTCGAGCTCGGACACGTCCGCGGTGCGTCGCACGACCACTCGCGCATCATCCGCCGCTCGTACCACACGCCCGAGTACGTGCGGCTCACCGCCCAGGCCTACGAGGCCTGGCACGCGGTCGAGGCCGACGGTGGGATGCAGATCGTCACCCCGACCGGTGGCATCGACCTCTTCCCGCCCGGCGCCGCCATCGACCATCGCACGTACACCGACAGCCTTGCGGCGGAGTCGGTTCCGTACGAGTGGATCGACGGGGCCGAGGTGCGCCGGCGATGGCCGGCATTCGCGTCGGGGACACGGGTCACCGACGACCTCATGGCCGTGTTCTCGCCCGAGACCGGCATCGTGCCCGCCGGCCCGGCCACCGCCGAACTGCAGCGTCTGGCGGCGCGACACGGTGCTCGGTTCGTCGCGAACACGCCCGTTCGCGAGATCCGTCCGGTCGATGGTGAGGTCGACATCGTCACCGACGACGGCGTGGTGCGCGTCGGACACGTGGTCGTCACGGCCGACGCGTGGACCAACCGACTCCTCGCGCCACTCGGTCTCGACGTGCCGATGGCGGTGACTCGCGAACAGGTGAGCTACTTCCCTCACGCGGACCTCGAGCGGTTCGCGATCGGGCGCTTCCCGATCTGGATCTGGATGGACGACCCGAGCTTCTACGGCTTTCCTGTGTTCGGCGACCTGAGTGCCGTGAAGGGCAGCGAGGACTGCGGTGGTCGCGAGGTGGACCCGGACACCCGCACGTTCGAACCCGACCCATCGATGGAGCACCGACTGGCGACGTTCATGGAACAACTCGTCGGACCCGGTCTCGGCGCACCTCGTACCACCACCTGCCTGTACACGCTCACCTCGGATCGTGACTTCCTGCTCGATCGTCTCCCCGAGCATCCCCAGATCTCGGTGGCCCTCGGCGCCGCGCACGGCTTCAAGTTCGCGTCCTGGTTCGGTCGCACGCTCGCCGGGCTCGCCTGTGGCGACCCGGTCGCACCCGAACTGACGCCGTTCTCGTTCTCGCGTCCCGGGCTGCACGCACCGATCGATCGCAGCGCCTGGATGGTCTAGGACATCACAGGGCGGTGCGCATCGACCACAGCTCGGGGAACAGGACCGTGTCGAGCATCGACTGCAGATAGCCCACCCCGGACGTGCCACCGGTGCCGCGCTTGAACCCGATCACTCGCTGCACGGTGGTGAGGTGGCGGAAGCGCCACAGCCGGAACGCATCCTCGAGATCGACCAGTTCCTCGCCGAGTTGGTAGAGGTCCCAGTGGTCCTGCGCGTTCCGGTAGACGTACAACCATGCCTGCTCGACGTCGGGATCGGCGGTGTACGGCTCGGTGACGTCGCGCTCGAGCACCCGAGCCGGAACCGAGACGCCTCGGCGGGCGAGCAGGCGAAGCGTCTCGTCGTACAGCGACGGCGCGCGGTACGCAGCTTCGACGTCGGCCAGGCGATCGGGCGCGTGCCGATGCTGTTCGAGCATTGATCCGTTCTTGTTCCCACAGGCGAACTCGATGCACCGGTACTGCCAGCTCTGGAACCCGCTGCTCTGCCCGAGATAGGGCCGGATCGCGGTGTACTCGGGCGGCGTCATCGTCGCCAGCACGTCCCATGCATGCACGAGCTGCTCCATGATGCGGCTGACCCTGCTCAGCATCTTGAACGCCGGCTGCAACTGGTCGTCGGCGACGTGACCCACCGCAGCTCGCAGTTCGTGGAGCATGAGCTTCATCCACAGCTCGCTCGTCTGGTGTTGGACGATGAAGAGCATCTCGTTGTGGTCGGGCGACAGCGGGTGTTGGGCGTCGAGCACCTGATCGAGGTGCAGGTAGTCGCCGTATGACATGTCCATGGTTCGTGGAGTCTCGCGCGCTCGTCAGGTTCGACTGGCGGGCGTGGCGGCCATCGCCGGAACGGCCGGCTCACTCGACTTCTGGTACGCCGTGACCGACGACGAGCCCATCATCAGTTCGGCGGCGACCGCAGCGATGAGTCCGGGCACGATGAACGACGGACGGCCCGTCGTCTCGGCGACGAACATGACTGATGCGAGCGGCACCCGGTAGCCGGCGCCGAGGAACGCGGCCACGCCGATGACGACGAACAGGGTGAGGTCGGAGTGGTTGACGGCTCGACCGATGATCGATCCGGTGAGCGCCCCTGCGACCACGAGCGGCACGAAGAGGCCACCGACGGCACCCCCGGCCACCGCGGCGGACGTGGCCATGCAGCGCAGTACCAGGATTGCGACGAGCACCCACAGCGCCCTTCCCGGCTCCACAGCCCACTTCACGACCTCGTAACCGGCGCCGAGGAGGAGTGACTCGCCCGTGAAGAGCCGACCGAGCGCGTAGAAGACGGCGATCGAGATGCCTGCGCCGAGCGCCAGCAGCACCGGACGGGGCCGGGTGGCGAGACGCTTCGCTCGCCGGATGAGCCAGGCGAAGAGGCGTGCGCCGACGCCGGCGAACACGCCGACCGCGGTGGCGCCGAGGATGTCTCGCATCGAGAAGGTCGGCGTGCCGTCGATCGCGAACAGCGGCGTGGTGCCGTTGATGGCCGCGAACGTGAGGTAGCCGGTGGCGCTGGCGACGAGCGCCGGCAGCAGCATGCG
Organism: Acidimicrobiales bacterium; assembly: GCA_038234785.1. Classification (GTDB taxonomy): domain Bacteria; phylum Actinomycetota; class Acidimicrobiia; order Acidimicrobiales; family Ilumatobacteraceae; genus UBA668. The sequence goes on along the minus strand of JBBQTC010000008.1, from coordinate 40,991 downwards.
GCGGGCGAGGTCGTTCTGGTAGGGCACCTCGAGGGCGAACACCGCGCCGGTGGCCGGCGCCTTGAAGATGGCGGCCACGCCGGCCGCAGAGCCGGCGGTCAGCAGGGCCCGCCGATCAGCACCCGCGGACGACCGAGGAAGACGACGTTGCAGTTGTTGACCGATGGTGGCACCGGCATACATGGACGGACCTTCGAGGCCCATCGGCGTCCCGGTGCCGAGCGTGGCCACGGCGGCCACCATCCGAGCGATGAACGGGCGGATCGCCAGCTTGTGCTGCGGGTCGTGGAACGCGTGCAAGTACTCGTCGGCGGTCGCCGGAGAGGTGCCCGGCGCGATCAACCGGCGGGCTGCGTAGGCGACGAGCAGGCCGATGCCGGGCAGGAACGCGGCGATCCGCGGGTCGAGGTTGAGCACGTGGTCGAAGCCGCAGGTGACGGCCATCCACTCGAAGGCGGCCACGACGAGGCCGGTGAGCACGCCGACCACCGCGGCGAGCAGCACGACCTGATGAGAACGGCGGGCGAGGTTGCGGAGTTCGTCTCGTCGGTGGTCGGCGATCCAGGTGGTTCTCTTCACGACCAGCCCAGGACCCAGGACTGCTGGGGCACTTCGCCCGCTGCTTCGGTGAATGCACGCAACGCGGTGACGGCCCCGCTGCGCAGGTTGGCAGGGATGCGGCCAACGATGTGTTCGATCTCGCGGCGGCGAGCGGAGGTGACACGATCCACCAACGCCCGGCCGGCGGCGGTGAGCGTGATGCTCGTCTCCCGCCGGCTCTCGCTGTCGACCGAGCGCCGGACGAGCTGCTTCTTGACCAGGCGATCGCACAGGCGTGTCGACGTCGAAGCATGGACGTCGAGCGCGGACGCAAGTTCCCCGACGTGTTGGGGACCGTGGGATGCGAGCACCACGAGGGCTCGGTACTGGGGGAGGGTGACGTCGTCGTCCACCTCGGCGAGCGACCGTGCAGCGACGGCCACCAGGGCCCTGGATGCGGTCAACAGTGCGTCGGTCACGGCATCGAACTCGTCGGGAGGGTTGCTGGCGACATCTGTAGCCGGCAATTGTTGCATACTGCACATTACCCTGGCGTGGGCATCAAACGACCGCGGGAGCCGCCTTTTTCTTGGGCGGGGGGACGCCGACCGCGGGAGCCGGGTCGGCCCAGTTCGGCCAGCGGCGCCGGCTGACGATGCTGAGCGTGCGCAGCAGCTTCATCGCCACTTCGTCCTCCTGGGCCGGTCGGGCGATGATCGTGCCGTCCTTGATCATCCGCTCGATGACCTCCTCGCCCAGTTCGGTGCGCACGATGGTGAGGGTCCAGTCGTTGTCCTTGCCGATGCCCCCGGTGGAGATGTCGGCGTGCTCGGCCGCGAAGTCGGGGCAGTTCTTGCACCCCTCGCGGGTCCACTGGTGGCATTCCTTCAGGTCGATCTCGTGATACGAGCCGTCCTTCATCCAGATCTGGAAGACGCCCTTGATGTTCATCTTCACCATGTCCTGCTTCTTCAGCCCGTACTTGGCCTCGAACAGTTCCGGGAAGATCGCGTCGTCGAAGGTCTTGCTGCAGAGCAAGCCGATGTTGAACAGAAACGGCTTGGAGACCTTGCCGGCCTTGCGGTCCCACATGGTCGGTGGCGAACTGGTCTGGCAGCCCATGCCGACGAGCGCGAGGCGGGTGAACCCCTGTTCCTTTGCGTCGCGCAGTGCGAGCGGGTTGGCGCAGTACGTGTAGCGGCTGCCTGCGGTGGCGAGCACCTCATCCTTGTTCCGGGCGAGCACCGGCTTGGCCTTCCACGCGTCGTCGGCCTCGACGCCGCTCACCATTGCCGCTTCGATGTAGTCGTTGTCCATCAACCAGGTCAGCATCGCGGTGACGAAGCCGCCGTCCTGGCCCTGGCGATGCTGGGTGTCGTCGGCCGCCCGGGTGAGCAGCAGCTGCCGCCAGATGCCCGACATCTCCTCGGGCTCGCGGACCCGACCGAACAGGTGCACATCGGCGTTGGGTTCCCACGCCCGGAACCTCGGGCAGGCGCGGGTGCAGGTCGTGCATCCCTTCTCGCCGTGCACGCAGTTGTCGAGCCCGAGTTCTTCCTCGAGGTGGAACGGCATGTACTTGCCTTCCTCGTGCTCGTACCCGATGACGTCATGGGGACAGGTGACGACACACCCCGCGCATCCGGTGCACAGACCGGTGGTGATGACCTCCGCGTAGAGCTCTTTCCACTGAGCGGTCCAGCGTCCGGCCTGGGCTGGTGTTTGGAGGGTGTCCGTCATACGGGGGACTCTAGGCTGACACGATGCAGTCGGTCGATGCCGCCACGATCAAACGAATGCGCACGCACGTGGTGGGCGATCCCGACCTCGCCGGGCGGGTGCTGGCCCGTCGACTTTCCCAGCAGGCCGATGCATGGCTCTACAGCCTGGCATCCGAGCTCCAACCCGGGTGGGCGTTGATCGCCACCGGCGGATACGCCCGCGGCGTGCTCTGTCCCGGCAGCGACATCGACGTGATGTTGATCCACCCGCCCAAGGTGCGTGACGCCGACGTGCGCGACGTCGCCGAGCAGCTCTGGTATCCGATGTGGGACGGTGGCCTGAAGCTCAGTCCGGCGGCGCACAGCCCCAAGACCTTGCTGTCACTCGCGTCGGGCGACCTCGACACCGCGACGGCGATCCTGCGCGTCCGGCATCTCGCCGGCGATCGCGAGGTCGTGGCCGAGGTGCAGCGCCAGGCGCTCGAGCAATGGCGTCGCAAGCCGATGGCGTGGTTGCAGCAGTTGTTGGAGACCAATCAGCTCCGATGGGCCAAGACGGGCGACGTTGCGTCGCTGCTCGAGCCCGACCTGAAAGACGGACGCGGCGGCCTGCGCGACCACGACATGATCCGCTGGGCGCTCGCGGTCGATCGGGCGGAGGTCGCCGCTGCGCTCGACGGTCCGGTCGACGACCTGGCCGGGCCCGCCGACCTGTTGCTCGCGGTGCGCTGCGAACTCCACCGTCTCACCGGTCGGACATCGAACGTCCTGCAACTACAGGACCAGGACAAGGTCGCCGAGGCGATGGGATACGCCGACGCCGACTCGCTGATGTACCAGGTGTCCGATGCCGCGCACACCATCGAGTGGGCGACCGAGCGGTTCTGGCTGCGCATCGAGCGCCTGCTGCACGGTGGACGCGGTGCCGCCCGCACAGGTGCCACCGTGGGCGCCGGAGTCACCGTCATCGATGGTGAGGCGCACATTGCTGCCGATGCCGAGGTCGACGAGCCCTGGTACGTGTTCCATCTCGCGGCCACCGCGGCGCACGCCGGGTTGCCGGTGAGCGCGAGGTCGCTGCAGATCCTCGCCAGCCGCGGCGCCGAACCCGGTGAGCCGTGGAGCGAGCGGACTCGGCGGGCGTTCGTGAGCCTCCTCGGCGCGGGCCAGGGGTTGGTCGGAGCGGTCGAGGCGCTCGAGCGTTTCGACCTGTTCAGTCGCTACCTGCCGGAGTGGCGTGCCGTGCGCAGCCTTCCGCAACGCAACGCGTTCCACACCTACACGGTCGATCGTCACCTGCTGCAAACGGTGGCCAACGCGAACGAGTTCGTCCGCGAAGTCTCCCGCCCGGACCTGCTGCTGGCCGGCGCGCTGCTCCACGACGTCGGCAAGGGCTTCCCCGGCGACCACACCGAGGTCGGCATGGACCTCGTGGTCACGATTGGTCGACGGATGGGGTGGTCGTCCGAGGATGTCGACATCCTCGTGTCGATGGTCGAGCACCACCTGCTCCTCGCGGAGACGGCGACGCGACGTGACCTGTCCGATCCGCGCACCACCTCGAACGTCGCCGATGCGGTCGGCGACACCGGCCGGCTCGAGCTGCTCGATGCGCTCACCCGTGCCGACAGCTTGGCAACCGGTCCGTCTGCGTGGTCGGCATGGAAGGAAGGGCTCGTCGACGAGTTGGTCGACCGAACGGCGCGCGTCCTGCGTGGTGACGGCCGCCTGCCGGAGCCTTCGAACGATCCCAATCGCTTCGCCGATCTCGTGACGAAGGTGAACGAGCAGGGAGGGATGCACCTCCAGCACGACACCGAGGGCGAGTTCGACGTCCTCCGCATCGCCAGTGCCGACCGCAGCGGACTGTTCTCGTTGATCGCGGGGGCGCTCTCGTTGCACGGTGTCGACGTGGTCGGCGCCGAGGCCCACACCGGCCCCGACGGAACGGCGGTCGACGAGTTCCGCCTGTTCCGAGTGCACGGCACCGCGGTCCCGTTGCAGCGCATCGAGCACGATCTGCGGGTTGCGTTGGCCGGTCAACTCGACCTCGACGCCCGGCTCTCGCAGCGCATCACGGCCAAGTCGCGACGCCGTCCGCTCGCCGCGGCGAGCCCGCGACGCGAGGTGCTGATCAGCAACGACGCGTCCGACCTCACCACGATGATCGACGTCCGCGCACCGGACGGGCCGGCGGTTCTGTACCGCCTGTCGCACGAACTGGTCACGGCGGGTCTCGACATCCGCTCGGCGAAGGTCGCCACCCTGGGACACGAGGTCGTCGACGTGTTCTACGTGCAGGCCGGCGACGGGGCAAAGGTGCCCGACGACCAGCATGCCGATCTCGTCGCCCGCCTCAAGGCCGCGCTCGACGACAGCTGAAACGCGACAGGGCCGTGACGCGACAGGGCCGTGACGCGACAGGGCCGTGATGCGCCACCGAAGTGGGCATCACGGCCTCGTGCCGTTCAGTGATGTCGACCGGCGCTAGATGGCGTCGGCCCCTTCTTCCCCGGTGCGGATGCGGATCAGGCGATCGATGTCGGTCACCCAGATCTTGCCGTCACCGATCTTGCCGGTGACGGCTGCTTCGCGGAGCACCTCGATGACACCGTCGACGGCGCTGTCATCCAGCACGATCTCCAGCTTCACCTTCGGAACGAAGTCGATATTGTACTCGGTGCCGCGGTAGACCTCGGTGTGACCGCCCTGGCGGCCGAAGCCACGCACTTCGGTCACGGTGATGCCGACCACGCCGGCGGCCTTGGCCGCCGCCTTCACGTCATCCAACTTGAACGGTTTGACGATTGCGGTGATGAGTTTCATGAATGGGCTGCCTTCCGGCTCGGGACGATGTTGAACATGTGAGTCATTGTCGGGTCATCCTCAGTCGTTGTAACCCAGGACGCCCATCTCGGGCAGGTCGAGGCCGCCGAGCTCGTCTTCCTCGGTACTGCGGATGCCGCCCTTGGTGATCTTGTCCTGGATCTTGAAGAACCCGAACGCAACTCCGAGGATGACCGTCCAGATGACGAGCGCACCGAGCGCCTGGGCGCCGAGTTGGCCCCACTCGCCCTTGATGATGCCCGCGACGCCCGCAGAGCTGGAACCGTTCCAGCCGGCGCCGTACTTGCCGTTGGCGAAGATGCCGACGGCGAGCACACCGAAGGTGCCGCAGACGCCGTGGACGGCAACCGCACCCACCGGATCGTCGATGCCGCGCTTCTCCAGGAAGAACACGGCCTCGATGGCGAGTACGCCAGCGATCAAACCGATGACGGCGGCGGCCCACGGAGCCACGAACGCGCAGGGCGCCGTGATGGCGACGAGCCCGCCCAGCATGCCGTTGACCATCATGCCCGGATCGGGCTTACCGGCTTTGAAGGTGATGTAGTACATCGCTGCGATCGAGCCGACCGCAGCTGCGATGGCCGTGTTGGCGGCAACGGTGGCGAACTGGATGTCCGTCGCGCTGAACGTCGACGCAGCGTTGAAGCCGAACCAGCCGAACAGCAGGACGAAGCAACCGAGGATGGCCATCGGGATGTTGTGACCCGGGATGGCCCGAGCCTTGCCGTCGGGACCGAACTTGCCGATGCGGGGCCCGAGCACGATGGCACCGGCCAGGGCGGCCGCGCCGCCGACGGCGTGCACGACACCGGAACCGTCGAAGTCGACGTAACCGGCACCGAGGTGCATCGTCTCCCAGGACTTGGCGAGCCAGCCGCCGCCCCAGGTCCACGCTGCGAACAGCGGGTAGTAGATGGCGCCGCAGAACAGGCCCCACCAGACGAAGCTCTTCCACTTCCAACGTTCTGCCATCGAACCGGTGGGGATCGTGGCGGTGGTGTCCATGAAGGCCACCATGTAGAGGAAGAAGCCGAGCAGCGCCGGCGTGGCTGCATCTCCGAGGTGGCTGTAGCCCCAGTAGAAGATGCCGGTGAACTCGCCGCCGACGGCGGGGAGGCCGTTGCCGTTCATCGGGGCATCGAGACCCATCGCCGAGTAGCTGAACCCGGAGAAGGCCAACGGGAAGCCGACGAAGAGGAACCCGATGAAACCGAGGCCGAAGATGGCGAAGTTGGTGCTCATCACCTCCGCAGCGTTCTTCTTCTGGGTGAAGCCGGTCTCGACGAGTGCGAAGCCGGCCTGCATGAAGATGACCAGTACGGCGCCGATGACGACCCACAGCAGGCTGGTCTGGGAACCGAGCACGGCGATGGGATCTGCGTCCTCGGCGAATGCCGTGGTACCGATCAACAGGGTGGTGGCGACGGCACCGAAGGCCGCGCCGAGTAGGTATTTGGGCGCTCGTGTGCGCACGTTGTCTCCTGAGTGGTCGAGGGGCGGGGACTGCACTCGCCACGGCGCTGGAGCGAGCGACCGAACCATACGGAGTCGAGATTTCCTGACGGTCGCCGTTCTGTTTCGGCAGTGTGGCGCTCGCGTGCGATTGTCCTGGTCGCGGGCGCGGGAATGTCCTCGGACCGAACGCACGAGTCGCTCGGCCCGAGGACTGCCCCTACCGGAAACAGAAGTTTCCGTGCGCTGCACGGCGAACCGTGGCAGAACCCGGAGCGTACGGGTGGGTGGTTTCCCAGCGGTCGCCGCCGTGTTGCTGCTCTGTATCTGTCGTGTACGCGGTGTCGTGTACGGGTCAGCGGGGGCGGCGGAAGCGGCGTCCGGTACGGCCCTCGGAGATCGCCAGTCGGATCCGCGTCATCGCGGCCTCGTCGAGCTTGCGGCCGACGCGGTCGCTGACGGCGAAACGATCGTTGACCGTGCGATCGGCGGTGGCGATTCGTGCGGAGTGCACCACGACCTCGGCGGCGGCGAACGCGGCGGCCACCGCCAGCAGCGCCCCGGGCCGGTCGGGTCCGGAGACCGTGACGGCCGTGTGCCAGGGCAACGCGTCGTTGTCGAAGATGACGACCAGCGTCGGCATGGCGACGGGACTGAGGTTGGTCAGGAGGTTCGCCTCGAATTCGAGGGCCAGCGTCTTGGCGGCCGGACGCTCCTTGGCGGCGATGACGAAACTGTCGAGCACGGCGCCGTCGGGCCAGGTGGCGATGCTGGCCGCGACGATGTCGAGTCCCCGCTCGGTGAGGACATCGGTGAGGTGGGCCAGCAGCCCGTGCGTGTCTCGGCAGGCGACGTCGATCGTCCACTGATCGGGTCCGGGTCCGGCGACGACGGCGACCCGCACGGTGCCTGCACGGGGGAGCGGCTCGACCAACTGCACCTGCCGGGCCAGTTCCTCGGCCTCGTGGGAGAGGAGGTAGCTGTTGCTCGCGAACCGCAGCCGATCGAGGGCGGCCTCGTCCGTCAACAGGTGCTCGGCCGCAAGTCGGCGAGCACCTGCGAGGTTGTTCGCCTCGCTACCGGTCAGTTCGGGGTGCTCGAGGGCCTCGGTCACCAGGCGCAGGCGCTCGTCGAGCGCCTCGCGCTGCCAGCGAGGCAGCGGTCCGATGGCCAGCGCCAACTCGTACGCATCTCGAGCGTGGGCCGTGCTGGCCAGGTGAGTGGCGAGCTGCAGGATCTCGCTGCGGTCGAAGCCGTGCGGGTCCATCGCCCCGGCGCGCAGCAGCTGGGCGTCGGCGACGATCGACGCGATCCGCTCTGCCTCCGCCTCCGGGACGAGACGCGACGCGAGCCCGAGTGCGCAGGCCGCCCCGTCGTCGGCGTCGATGCAGACATCCGCCGCCAGCCCGGCGATGATCAGGTCGTCACTGGCCAGTCCCAACTCCGGCGCGAGGCCGTCCAGTCGTTCCACCACCGGAAACCGCAGCGCCGCGATCGGGTCGAGGTCGCCGAGGTCGGCGCGACGATGCTGCATCGCGGCGGCGACCTCGGGCAGCGCCCGTTCCAACACGCCCGACACGTCGAGGAACCGCCATGACCGGGGATCGCCGACGCGGAGCACCCGGACGAGTGCGGCCGTGTCGTCGGGGTCCCACGACAGCGCCGCGGTGCGGTGGTTGCCGAACCAGTCGAGCAATTCGTTCGACGGTCTCGCCGTCGTGGCGAGGCCGGCGGTGCGCAGCGCGAGTGGCACGGTGAGTGCGGCCGGGGGGACGCCGTGGAGCTGAACTTCGCCCCCGGCGGTCGACAGCCAACCCGACGCTGGCTCGCTCGTCACGTCGAGGTGGTCGGGCTCGGCGCCCGAGCTGCCGAGCCGCCAACGCAACAGCGGCGGTGTCATCACCGTGGTGACCAGCACGACGAGAATGACGGCACCGTACTGGTCGGCGTCGAGCACGCCGTTGGACAGTCCGATCGCCGCGAAGATCAGCCCGACCTCACCGCGTGGGATCATCCCGAGTCCGATGAGCAAGCGGTCGACCCGGGTGCCGAACGTGCCCAGCGCGGCCGCGAGCTTGCCGATCACCGCGACGACGCTGAGGACTGCTGCCAGACCCAGCACGGACGGCTTGGTCATGGCGGAGAGCTCGGTGTTGATGCCGATCTGAGCGAAGAAGACGGGGATGAGGATGTTCCCGACGGCTCCGAGGTCGCGGGCGATGCGGTCGTGCTGGCGGCTGCGGCCGAGCCCGAGGCCGGCCATGAACGCACCGATGATGAACGCCAACTTCGCCGAGTCGGCGAGTTCGGCGAACGCGAGCGTGACCGCCAAGGCGACGACGGTGACCGTCGCCGGCGACGACGCCCTGCGGTGGATCACGTCGAGGACCTTCGGGACACCGAAGATGCCGACGATGCCGGTGACGAGCAGGAAGAGGATGGCCAGACCGAGCGTGGAAGCCACGGTGCCGACGCCGACGGAACCTCCGGTGACGACCTTGACGACGACCGTGAGGATGACCAACCCCAACACGTCGTCGGCGACGGCCGCACCGAGCACGACTCGTGCCTCGGTCGTGGCGAGCGCTCGCAGATCTCCGAAAACCCGCGCCGTGATGCCGACGCTCGTGGCCGTGAGGGCGGCGCCGATGAAGAGGGCCGTGTTCGTGGAGTCGCCGAACGCCATGCCGACGGCCATGCCCGATCCGAACGGGACGACGACACCGATCACCGCGACGGCCAGTGACGCCTTGCCCACCTTGCCCAGTTCGCGCAGGTCCATCTCCATGCCGACCTGCAGGAGCAGCAACAGCACGCCGAGTTCGGCCAGCAGGCTCAGCGACACCCCCCGAGCGCCGTCGAGTTCGATCAGGCCGAGCCCGGAGGGACCGATGACCACACCGGCGATGATCTCGCCGAGCACCGCCGGGATCCGCAGTCGTTCGGCGCCCTCCGCGAACACCTTGGCCGCGACGATGACGATGAGCAGGTCGAGGAGCAGGCGGGCGAGGTCGATGCCCGTTTCAGTGGCGATCATCGGGAGCGACGATCAGGACTCGGGTGCGTCGAGCAACTCGGCTGCAGCAGGTACGGCGTGCTCGGCGAGCATCCAGCCCCGGCTGCGAACGGTGATGATCGAGTCGGCACCCAACAACCGTCGCACGCCCACCAGAACGCTGTCGCATCGACGGTCGTTCAGGTCGGCCAGGCCGGACTGCCGGGCGAGTTCCCGCCGCCCGACCACCCGACCCAGGTTTGCGAACAACACGGCCAGCACAGCCCGCTCCTGCCGTCCCTGATACGCGAGGGGGTTGGCATCACGGCTCGGGGCAGGAGCAGGGCTGGCCATGCGCACGAAGTTAGGAGGAGTCGGTTTCCGTCATGTTCGACGAATGTGAACGGCCTGTGAACCGGCCCGTGCGCAGGTAGACGAACCAGTACACCAGCCCGACGAGCACCGCACCGCCGATGATGTTGCCGATCGTGACCGGAACGAGGTTGTCGACCAGGAAGTGTTGCCAGGTGACATGGGGTTGATCGGCGGTCCGCCCGTGGAACAACGCAACGGGGAAGTAGTACATGTTGGCGACACTGTGTTCGTACCCGGCAGCCACGAACGCGGTGATCGGTGGCACGATCACCACGACCTTGTCGATGAGGGAGTGGGCCGACATCGTCATCCACACCGCCAGGCAGACGAGCAGATTGGCGAGTACACCGCTGGCGACCGCGTTCCCGAACTGCAGGCTCCCCTTCGACTCGGCGATGGCCAGTGCTCTGGTGCCGACGCTGCCGTCGCCGGCGTCGAGCTTGCCGGACCACACGACCAGCAGCGCGACACCCGCCGCCCCGACGAAGTTCGACACGTAGACCACCAGCCAGTTGCGGGCCAGCGACCGTGCCGTCACTTTCCGGTTGGCGTACGCCATCACGATGAGGGTGTTGCCCGTGAACAGCTCCGCCCCACTGACCACCACGAGGATCAAACCGAGGGAGAAGACCATGCCGCCGAGGATGCGGCTGATTCCGGGCGAGATGCCGAGGTCGGCGGTGACGACGGTGGCGAAGTTGGCACCGAGTCCGATGAACGCGCCGGCGAGCACCCCGAGTGGCACCAGCCGTCGGAGGGGGAGCGCCGCCTTGCTGACACCGGCCTGTTCTGCCTTCGCGGCCATGTCGGCGGGGAGCAGCGCATCGAATGTCGACTCGGGTCCCATGCCCGCAGTGTGGGCCGCGCCACGTTCGCTGACCAGGGTCGTTCGTCCGGACTGGCCAGAACTTGACCCGTGGGTCAATACTTGTGGAATGGACCTGAGCTACACCCCCGACGCGGAGCAGTTCCGCACCGAGATCCGCGCCTGGCTGGCGCAGAACCTGCCCGCCGGCTGGGTCGACGCCGTTGACCGCGACGTGCCCTTCGAGATGACGCCCGACGATCGCAAGGCGTTCAACGAGGGGTGGCCCGCCAAGCTCTTCGAGGGTGGTTGGATCTGCGCCACCTGGCCCGAGGAGTACGGCGGCAAGGGCTTGTCCACGATCCAGGGCGTCGTGCTCGCCGAGGAGTTCGCCCGGGTCAAGGCACCGATGCGTGCCGACTTCTTCGGTGACACCCTGGTGGGCCCCACCATCTTGCAATGGGGCACGGAGGAGCAGAAGAAGGAGTTCCTGCCCAAGATCCTCTCCGGTCAGATGCGCTGGTGTCAGGGGTTCAGCGAACCGAACTCTGGCTCCGACCTGGCATCGCTGAAGACCACCGCCGTGCTCGACGGCGATGAGTGGATCATCAACGGCCAGAAGGTGTGGACCACGCAGGGCCACCACGCGGACTACTGCTTCCTGCTGACCCGTACGGATCCGGATTCACCCAAGCACAAGGGCATCAGCTATCTGCTGGTCCCCATGCGGCAGCCCGGCGTCGAGGTGCGCGGCATCGTTCAGCCCGACGGCACGGCCGAGTTCTGCGAGGTCTTCTTCACCGACGCCCGTTGCCCGAAGGACAACGTGGTCGGCGGTGTGAACAACGGCTGGAAGGTGGCCAACAGCACGCTGGCGTTCGAGCGGGGGATGAGCGCCACCACCGGGTTCCGTCGCTTCGAGGAGGAGTACAAGCTCATCACGGCGGCCGCCCGAGCCAACGGCTCGATCGAGGATCCGATGGTTCGCCAGCGGCTGATGAGCTACTACACCAAGATCCAGATCCTGCGGATCAACGGTCTGCGATCGCTGTCGTCGACGCTGGCGGGAACCAAGGACCTCGGGGTCGCCGCGCTCGGTGCCACCAACAAGATGTTCTGGACCGAGATGCACAAGGCGGCGATGGAGTTGGCGCTCGACGTGTTCGGTGCCGACTCGATGTTGGTCGACTCCGGGACGCCCGGTGGATCCTGGCCGGGCACGTCTCGCGACAAGCGCCGCGAGGGATATCCAGTGAGCCCGATGATGAGCTCGTTCTTCTTCAGTCGCAGCGAGACGATCTGGGGCGGAACCAGCCAGATCCAACGCAACATCGTCGGCGAGCGCGTGCTCGGGCTCCCGAAGGAGCCGCAGGTCACGCAGTGATGCGGTCGAGCACGGCGGGGTTGGCGGTCGCCGCCCTGCCTCCGACCGTGTAGGCGGCCTTCAGGAGTGCGGCGGCACGGCGGGCCTGTTCCTCGGTGCGCGCGAACACCATGCCCAGGGGTTGCTCGGCACCCACCGCATCGCCGAGTCCGGCGAGGGATGTGAGCCCGACCGAGTGATCGACCTCGTCCTGCGGCCGGGTGCGACCGCCTCCGAGCGCGACCACGACCATGCCCACTGCTCTGGTGTCGATCCTGGCGACGACGCCGTCGCGATCGGGCATCACGGCAAACTGCACCGGGGCGCGTTCCATGTGGTTCCACGGTCGCTCGATGAAGCGCTTCGGCCCGCCGAGTGCGCTCACCATCTGCTGGAACTTCTCGGCCGCCGCGCCTGAGTCGAGCGCCGCCTGCAACATCGCGCGTGCGGCTTTCGGGGTGCGTGCCAGCTTGCCCAGGATCAGCATCTCCGAGCACAGCGCCATCACGACCTCGTGCATCCGCGGTTCGCGGCGGACCCCTGTGAGGTACTCGACCGCGTACGCGACCTCGACGGCGTTGCCGGCGGCATCCGCGAGCGGGCGATCCATGTCGGTGATCAGTGCCGTCGTGGGGAGGCCGGCGCCGGTGGCGACGGATGTGATGCTCGTGGCCAGCGCCCGCGATCGGGCGATGGTCGGCATGAACGCGCCATTGCCGGTCTTCACGTCCATCGCCAGGCCCTGGAGGCCCGCAGCAAGCTTCTTGGACAGGATCGACGCGGTGATGAGGGAGATGCTCTCCACGGTCGCGGTGACGTCGCGGATGCCGTACAGCCGTTTGTCGGCAGGTGCGAGATCGGCGGTCTGGCCGATGATCGCGCAGCCGACCTTGGCGGTGACCGACCGGAACTTCGCCATCGTCGGTGCCGCCACGTATCCGGGGATCGACTCCATCTTGTCGTAGGTGCCGCCGGTGTGGCCGAGCCCGCGCCCCGAGATCATCGGGACGTAGCCGCCGCACGCGGCCACCATCGGCGCCAGCATCAGACTGACGGTGTCGCCGACGCCGCCGGTGGAGTGCTTGTCGAGCACCGGCCCGGGGAGATCCCAGTGCAGGACCGCGCCGCTGTCGCGCATCGCGGTGGTGAGCGCGACCGCCTCCGGGGTGCTCATACCGCGGAAGTAGACCGCCATCGCGAACGCAGCCGCCTGGCCCTCGGTGACCGCACCGTTGACGAGGCCCCGAACGAACTCGCCGATGTCGGCGTCGCGGAGGGTCCTGCCGTCGCGCTTGGCCCGGATGAGCTCCTGGGGCAGCATCAGTAGGCCTCCGTGCTCGAGACGCCGGAGTCGCCTTCGATCGCGGCGATGAGTGCCGTGAGCAGCCCGCTGGCTCCGAACCGGAACGTTGCCGGCGTCGCCCACCCGTCGCCCATGATGCGATCGGCCTGGTCGATGAACGCCTTCGCATCGTCGAAGTGACGGATGCCGCCGCTCGGCTTCAGGCCCACGGGGCGGCCTGCGTCGTGGATGACGTGGAGCATCGCCTCGGTGGCCGCGATCTGGGCGCTGTTGACGGTCTTCCCGGTGGACGTCTTGATGAAGTCCGCGCCGTGCTCGATCGCGAGCTGCGACGCGGCCGTGATGAGGTCGAGATCGGCGAGCTCGCCGGTCTCGAGGATCACCTTCAGCACGTGGTCGGCGGGGACGACGGCTCGTACTGCGTCGACCATCTCCGCCGGCGTCGTGGCGTCGCCGGCGATGAACGCTCGGTACGGCAGGACGAGGTCGATCTCGTCCGCCCCGTCGGCCAACGCCTGGCGGGTCTGGGCGAGCACGTCGTCGACGGGCTCCGCACCGGACGGGAAGTTGACCACGGTGGCCACTCTCACTCCGGTGCCCTTCACCAGCGACACGGCGTGGGAGACGTGGCGGGGCCACACGCACACTGCGGCCACCGTTCCGTATGGGGACACGGCGCGGCCGCACAGCGCGGTGACGTCGTCGTCGCTGGCGTCGTCGCCGAGTTCGGTGAGGTCCAGCAGGGTGATCGCCCGGCGTGCGAGCGAAGCAGGGTCGTGGTCCATGCAGTCACCCTAACCAGGCAGACTCTTGTCATGACCGAGCTGTGGTACCTGCGCGACGCCTACACGACCCGTTTCACGGCCCGGGTCATCGGTGTGACCGAGGGTGCGGTCGCGCTCGACGGCACCTACTTCTACCCGACCGGCGGTGGCCAGTCCCACGACACCGGGACGCTCGCCGGTCTTCGGGTGACCGAGGTCCGCAAGGGTGGCGACGACGTGTGGCATGCGGTCGAGGGAGGCCCGCTGCCGAGCATCGGCGACGAGGTCGAGGGCGAGGTCGACTGGGACCGCCGTCATCGGCTGATGCGCACCCACACCGCGCTGCACGTGCTGTGCGGCGTCATCTGGAACGAGTGGCACGTGCCCGTCACCGGCGGCAACATGGAGCCGCTCTCGGCGCGGATGGATTTCGAGTTCGATCCGGTGCCGGAGGGGTTCGCGCAGCGCATCGAGGAGCTGGTCAACGTCGAGCTCGATGCCGACCGACCGATCGAGGTCAGCTTCCTGCCCCGTGACACCGCCGTGCAGGACCACGACCTGATCCGCACGAAGGTGAGCCTCATCCCCGAGGCCGTCACCGAGATCCGCGTCGTCGACATCGTCGGCCTCGACAAGCAGGCCGACGGCGGCACGCACGTTCACCGAACTGCAGAGGTCGGTCGGCTCCGAGTGCTCAAGCTGGAGAACAAGGGCAAGGGCAACAAGCGGGTCAGGGTCGAGATCGTCGATCGGTAATCTTCCCGAGGTGACCTACGTACCGAACCCCTGGGAACCGCCGATGGCCGGCACGGAGGTCGAACACCTCATTGCGTCGCTCGAGCGACTGAGAGCGACGTTCGCATGGAAGGCGCGCGGACTCGACTCGACGGGCCTGTCGTTCCGCCTGCCTTCGTCCTCGCTGACCTTGGGTCGGCTGCTCAAGCACCTCTCGCGGGCGGAGGACGAGATGTTCACTCGCAAGCTCTGGAGCGAGCCCGTCTCGGAACCCTGGGCATCGGCGCCGTGGGACGACGACCCCGACTGGGACTTCACCTCCGCCGACGACGACTCCCCGGAGGAGCTCTACGCGATGTGGACCGCCACCGTCACCCGCTCCAGGGCGAGCGTTCGCCGCGCCCTGGCCGACGGCGGCCTCGACCACGAGACCGCCTACGGGTGGGGTGGGAACACCATGAGCCTGCGGCGCCTGCTCTTCGACCTGGTCGAGGAATACGGCCGGCACACCGGCCACGCCGATCTGCTGCGCGAAGCCATCGATGGGGTCGTCGGTGAGGACCCGCCCGGCGACCTCGCCTGGCCCGACCCGCTCGGCTGACGCATCGCAGCCAGCCGCGACTCACCCGACATCGGCCGCGGTGAGATCGTGGAGCACGCGCCATCGGATCCGGCAGCGCAGCTCGTCGAGTCGGGTGATCTCGCGTTCGGGTGCTTCGACGGGGGCATCGTGGAGGTCGGCGATGCGGTTGTGCGGGACGCATTCGACGTGACCGTTGAACTGGCTCGTCGGCCCACCTCGAGCGGCGGGTCTTCGGTGATCGATGTCGCAGTCTGCAGCAGGTGTCGGGCAACCGGACACGTGCTGGCAGCGGCGGTCGCGGACCTGGACGGCCCTGCGCAGCGCGCCGGTGAAGCGTCGCCGGCTGCTCGAGGCGATGATCGTCGACGGACCGTCGAACAGGAACGTCTCCATCACCGCGTCGTCGAGATGAGGGCTCAGATCCTCCGGGTGCACCACGACCCCCGATGCGAGTTCGCACAGTCGACGGGCCGTGTCGTCGCCGACGATCACCTGGAACAGTGGGCGAGGGCTTCTTCCGGTGGCAGCGGCGGATCGGGTCGCCATGCGCACCAGGGCGGCCGCGCGGCGTTGGGCCGGAGTACGCCGGACTCCAGCCGTGCGGTCCTCGAGCTTGATCTCGCGGTCGAGCTGCTGGAGCTCTCCGGACACGATCTCGGCGTCGATCGCCGACAACCGACCATCGAGGACCCCTTCCCCGGTGTCGTGGGATCGGGAGAGGTAGAGCGTGGACGGGTCGGGGCGCTCACGGCGCCCGCCGAGTACGTCGTCGGCGAGCTGGGCCCAGTACTGCATGAGCCTGCGGGCATCGTCGAACTGCCCGGTCATCGCCGCGCAGCGATCGACGAGGAACGACTCGTGCTCGAGGAACAGCTCGAGCCGTGCGTCGGTCGCACACTGCACGAACAGGTCGACGTGATCGATCGACAGACGCCCGTCGAGCACGGCCGCCCGCGTCGCACGCATTCGCTGCAGACGCTGCGCCCGATGCAACTCGGAGCGAGCGCGGCGGTGGTCGCGTCGAGTTCGTCGCCCGAGCGCGAGCGAAGCCCTCAACGACCCGTCCACCCGCCAGCTGTCGTCTCGCTCCCAGTGATGGATCGCGTCAGCAGCGGCGATGTCGAGTCGTGAGCGCTCGGCCTGCAGCCCGACCGCGATCGAGTCCAGCTCGTCCGCCGACAGTTCACTCGGATCGACCGCGAGCAATCGATCGATGATGCCGTGGAGTTCGTTCACGAGATCGGTCGGGCTGGACACACCCCCATCATCAACCAGGGGTGTGACAGGGTTCCCTTCAGGCCCGACGCAACATCGTGGTGGCCGTGCCCTCCTCCGCGACGGCGACGAAGCCCAGCGACTCGTAGAACACACGGGCGACGTGGTTGTCGTGATCGACGCTGAGGCTCATGGTCGGGTGGCGAGCGAGCAGATCGGTGAGCACCATCCGCCCGAGCCCCCGCCCTCGCAGGTGAGCGACGACCGCCATCCCGAACTCGGGGATGTCCGCCGACACGAACCCGTAACCGGGGTCGTCGTCGGGCATGCGTCGGCAGAACGCCGCTGCGACCGGCCGGTCGAATCCGTCCACGACGACCTGCGCGTCGTCGCCGACCCGACTCCCGAACCCGACGAGGTAGTGACCGATGTCGGGCGTGTCCACCACTGAACGCGGCGGGGGAGCCTGTCCCTCGCGGACGTGGATGGACAGATACAGCGCCTCCCAGAGGAACGCGCTGTCGGTCTCCGCCCACGGTCGGCTCACGAATGGTGTCGGTGCGTCGTACGCACTGAGTTCCTCGACCGTCGGCGGTTCGAACATGTCGTCGAACCAGTGCTGGACGAGTTCGAGCGGGATCACGACGTTGCGGCCGAGCTCGTTGCGGGCGGCGAGCCGGCGTCGGAGTTCGTGGGGGTGAACCTCGAGGAAGACGAGCGAGACGACGACATCGTGGGCGCGGCACCACAGTCGAAGTGTCTCGCGTTCCCTGCGTGTCCAGGTTCCCCATTCGATGACGACGTCCGTGCCGTTCAGCAACAGCTGTTGGCCGAGGTCCCACTGCAATGCCTCGATCCGCGCCCGCGCCGCTTCGTCCCACAGGTCGATGCCGAGCTGATCCATCCACTCGTCGGGGCACAGGCGCACCCCTCCATGGCGGTCGACGATCGAGCACGAGATCGTGGTCTTCCCCGAGCCGGGCAACCCGCACAGCACGGTCAGTCTGGACATCTGCCCGACGTTAGGCCGGGTCCTTCACGGTCGAGGCCGGCAATAGGGACCTTGTACCCCCTGGGGTATCAACCTGTTCGAGGTAGCGTGGGGCCGTGAGCGTGCAATCTCGCCGAATCAGTCGTCGTTCGGTGTTGCGCGTGATGGGAATTGGTGGGGTGGCCGTCGGGGCATTCGGGATCGCGGGATGCAATTCGAGCGGGCCACGCCGAGACGGAGCGCCGAGCACCAACCCATCATCGGGTGGTGACGTCGGACAGGACTACTCGCCCCCCGAGGAGGTTCGTAGCGCCGACGGCCGCCTGGAGGTCACACTCGTTGCTGCGGCCACGATGGTGCCGTGGGGGAGTGGCTCGCGCTATGCGCTCACCTACAACGGTGGCATTCCCGGGCCGACGCTGCGCGTGCGGCCGGGTGACACGCTCACGCTCACGCTGCGCAACGACCTCGACACCCCGACCAATCTGCACACTCACGGCCTCCACATCTCACCGTCCGGTCGCAGCGACAACGTGTTCGTGATGATCGAGCCCGGCGCGGCGTACACGTACGAGTACGTCCTCCCCGAGGACCACCCGAGCGGCACGTTCTGGTATCACCCTCATCACCACGGAGTGGTGGCCGCCCAGATCTCCGGCGGCTTGGCCGGTGCGATCGTGGTGGAGGACGAGCTCGACGACGACCCGGCGTTTCGGTCGGCCACAGAACGCATCCTCGTGCTGTCGGACCCGCAGGTCGGTACGGACGCCTCGGTGCTCGACGTGTCGGCTGCTCAGCAGATGCTCGGACGTGAGGGCGACGTGGTGCTCACCAATGGACAGGTTCGGCCACGTGGGGTGGCCAAGATCGGAACCACCGAGTTGTGGCGGATCGTGAACGCGAGTGCGTCGAAGTACTACCTGCTGTCATCCGACGCCGCTTCGATGCACCAGGTGGCCAGCGATCAGGGTCGGCTCGCCGCACCGATCCACGTGCCGCAGGTGCTGGTGGCGCCCGGACAGCGCGTGGAAGTGATGGTGCCGCTTGTCGTCGCCGGAACGGTGACGTTGTCCACCGCGGCGGTCGATCGTGGTGGCATGGGCATGGGTGGTGGCATGGGCGGAGCGTCATCGGCGATCGCGGCCGACCTGCTCGTCATCGACGTGACCGGTCCCGCGACGGCTGTGGGGCCGTTGCCGGCATCGCTGCGCGCGCTCGACGACCTTGCCGCGTTCACCGTGGACCGTCGTCGCTCTTTCACGCTCGGCGCGATGGGCATGGGCCGAGGTGCGTTCGTGATCAACGGGAAGTCGTTCGATGGCGCACGAGTGGACACGACCGTGGCGATCGACACGATCGAGGAGTGGACCATCACGAACGAGTCGATGATGGACCATCCCTTCCACCTCCATGTCTGGCCCTTCCGTGTCGTCAGCCGAACCGATGGTGCCGATCCTGACCCGGGCTGGCGGGACACCGTGAACGTTGCGGCGGGGCATTCCGTGGTGATTCGAGTGGTCTTTCATGATTTCGACGGGACCGCGGTGTACCACTGCCACATCCTCGATCACGAGGATCTGGGAATGATGGGTGTGATCTCCGTCGTCTGACGGTGACATTCGGCCCTTGCCGGGTTCCGCGAAGTGGGCGATCCTCGTGGTGTGTCCATCGAACCCCGACGGCGGGCCACAGGATGATCGCGCTCTTCATCGCCGGCACGATCGCGTTCTTCGTGTCCCTGTTCGGGACCGGGTTCCTGGAGAAGTTCCTCCGCTCCCGCGGTCGCAGCCAGCCGATCCTCGAACTGAACGCAGAGAACCTGGTGGTACCCCAGCACCAGCACAAGAAGGGCACGCCCACGATGGGCGGCATCGCGGTGTTGGGAGCGGCGACGCTGGGCTACCTGTTGCCCCACCTTCGAGAGGGCGTCGTCTTCTCCAACCAGACACTGGTGATGTTCGTCGGCGTGTTCGCGATGGCAGGCATCGGTCTGGTCGACGACATCATCAAGGTCCGCAAGATGCGCAACCGAGGCGTGCTGTGGAAGCTGAAGGGATACATCACGCTCGGCGTCGCGTTCGGCATCGCCGCGGCGCTGGTCGCCATCACCGACATCGACACGCGTGTGTCGTTGACGCGTGCCGACTCGCCCGGATGGCAGATCGGCACCGTGCTGTGGATCGTCTGGGCAGGCGTCATCATCTTCGCCACGACGAACGCGGTCAACGTCACCGATGGGCTGGACGGTCTCGCCGGCGGCGCCGCCATGTTCGGCTTCGGCGCGTTCGCGATCATCGCCTTCCTCGGCTTCCGGAACCCGGAGATCTACGGCTCGATCGTGAACCCGTACGACCTGGCCGTGTTCGCGGTCGCCTTCGCCGGGGCGTGTGCCGGTTTCCTGTGGTGGAACGCCGCTCCGGCGCGCATCTTCATGGGCGACGTCGGCGCGCTCGGGCTCGGGGCCGCGTTGGCGCTGCTCGCGCTGAGTACGAACACGCAACTGCTGCTGCCGCTGCTCGCCGGGTTGAACGTCATCGAGATCGGCTCCGTCGCGATCCAGATGGCGGTGTTCAAGGCCACCAAGGGCAAACGGCGGGTGTTTCGCCTCTCACCGATCCACCACCACTTCGAGATGCTCGGCTGGCCCGAGACGACCGTGATCGTCAGATTCTGGGTGATCGCGGGCCTCCTCGTCGTGATGGGCCTCGGCATCTTCGTGGCCGACTTCACCGCACAGATCGCCCGTTGAGGCCGTACCGACGACGCATGCCTGTTCATCGACATGTCATAGTCATGGCATGTGTCGGAAATCTGCCCTCGAGAGCCTGGTGAGATGACGATGGCAGATCTGCGCACGCAGGCGGGAATGTGGGATGAGCTGATCGATGTCAACGGCGAGCCCCGCACGGCGGCAACGGCGCTGGTTCGCCAGTTGCACGAACTCGGCCTCACCGAACTGCAGCAGCGGCAGGACCTTGCGGAACTCGACATCGTGGGCATGGGGATCACGTTCACGGTGTACTCCGACGGTCGCGGCATCGACCGGGCCTGGCCGTTCGACATCATCCCCCGCGTCATCGCCGCGGACGAGTGGCGCGACATCGAACGCGGATTGATGCAGCGCCTCCGAGCGCTCAACGCGTTCATCGACGACCTGTACCACGACCAGCGTGTCATCGCCGCCGGTGTGTTCCCCGCCGACCTCCTCGACCATTCGGTGAACTTCCGTCCGCAGTGCCGTGGGGTGTCACCCAAGCACGGCGTGTGGGCGCACATCTCCGGCAGCGATCTCGTGCGCGACGCCGATGGCACGATGTACGTGCTGGAGGACAACCTGCGGGTGCCGTCCGGGGTGAGCTACGTGCTCGAGAACCGGGCGATCTCGAAGCGCGCGTTCGCGGATCTGTTCGCCAAGCAGAGCATCCTCCCGGTCGACGCCTACACCGACGAACTCAAGCGCATGCTCTCGTCCCTCGCCCCGGACGGTGTGTCGGATCCCACCGTGGTGGTGCTCACGCCCGGCATCTTCAACAGCGCGTACTTCGAGCATTCGTTCCTCGCCCAGCGAATGGGCGCCACGTTGGTGGAAGGAGCGGATCTCTTCGTCGGCGACGACGACTGCGTCTACATGCGGACGATCGGCGGTCGCGAGCGAGTGCACGTGGTGTACCGCCGGGTCGACGACTTGTTCCTCGACCCCGAAGTGTTCCGCCCCGACAGCACGCTCGGTGTGCCGGGCCTGATGAGGGCATGGCGCTCCGGCAACGTTGCGATCGCGAACGCGCCCGGCGCCGGAGTGGCCGACGACAAGGTCGTCTACGCATGGGTGCCCGACTTCATCCGCTACTACCTCGGCGAGGAACCACTGCTGCCGAACGTGCCCACCTTTCGGTGCGTCTACCCCGACGAGCGGCAGTACGTGATCGATCACGTCGCCGAGCTCGTCATCAAGCCGGCCAACGAGAGCGGGGGCTACGGGCTCCTGATCGGCAACCGTGCCTCGCGTACGGAACTCGACGAAGCCATTGCCAACATCGAAGCCGACCCGCGCAACTGGGTCGCCCAGCCGATCCTCTCGCTCAGCACGGCCCCCACACTCTGTGACGGCCAGCTCGAGCCGCGCCACGTCGACCTGCGGCCGTTCATCCTCAGTGGTCGGACGCAATACGTGTCGGCCGGGGGCCTCACTCGCGTTGCGCTGCGTCGCGGCTCGCTCGTCGTCAACTCGTCGCAGGGCGGCGGCAGCAAGGACACCTGGATCGTGGAGGGCTGATGCTGCTGTCGCGCGTCGCTGACAACATCTACTGGGGTGCTCGGTACATGGAGCGCGCCGACGACACGGCTCGGGCCGTGCGCAGCTTCACCGATGTGCTGCTCGACCTCCCCGTCGGGGTGGCGTCGAGTTGGGAGCCGCTCCACGCGGTCGTCGGTAGCCGCGAGGAGTTCGTTGCGAGCCACGCCCGCGCGAACGCGAGCGACGTGGTGCGGTTCCTCGGCGCCGATCTCGCCAACCACGGAAGCGTCGTCGCCTGCGTCGCTCATGCGCGAGAGAACCTGCGCACCACCAGGGAGGTGCTGCCACGCGACGCGTGGCAGACCGTGAACGACCTGTACCTCTACACGGGCCGCGACGCCGAAGGCGGCGTCGACCGGCGGACCCGCGCCCGATTCCTGGGGCGGGTCGTCAGCGAGAACCAACGGCTCGACGGGGTCATCGCCGGTGCGATGCAACGCGACGAGGCGTACGAACTGTGGCGGCTCGGCCAGTGCCTGGAGCGTGCCGACATGACGACGCGGGTCCTCGGTGTCCGCGCCGCGGTCCTGCTCGCGATTCCCGACTCGGTCGACGACTACGACGAGGTGCAGTGGATGGGCGTCCTGCGCTCGGTCAGCGCGTTGCAGATGTATCAGCGAGCGACTCGTGGTCCCATCGTGGGGGCCGGAGTGGTGTCGTTCCTCCTCTTCGACGAGCAGTTCCCACGCTCGGTCGCGGGGTGTCTCGAGCGCATTCGCTCGGCGCTCCTGCGGCTCCCTGGCCCGGATCGCACACTCCCGTCCGTGGACGCGCTCGACCTCCTGCTCACGGGACTCCACGCCGACGCCGGCGATGGCGCCGCGCTGGACGCGGCGATGGATCAGGTGCAGGCCGCGCTCGCCCGTCTGAACGACGCGGTGTACGACACGTTCGTGCGCGCGGAGGGGTGAGCACGCCATGACGTACGACGTTCTTCGGTATGCACCCGCTCCCGGTCGATACGACGAAGTGATCGGCCTCGACGGCGAGGCGCGGCCCGAGTGGCAGCCCGTGGCGAGAGCACTCGGGGCGTTCGATCCGGCCGTGCTGTCGAGCCGCCAGCGACAGGCGGAACGTCTGCTCGACGCGGAGGGGACGGGTCACCTCGTTCACGACCTGACGCTCGCCACGGACCGCCGCGGCAACACGCACGCGGAGCGAGCCGCCAGTCATCCATGGCGCCTCGATCCGATTCCCTTCGTGCTCGCCGCTCAGGAGTTCCACGTCCTCACAGAGGGCGCGGTCCACCGCATGCGAGCGCTCGAGGGCCTGCTGGCGGACTGTTACGGACCGAGGCGCTTGATCGCAGACGGGGTGCTTCCCGCCGACCTCTTGCACTCGCTGCCGGGCTATCGACCGGTCACGGGCGACGACGGCGCGCGGACATGGCTGGTCCACTACGCGATCGACGTCGTTCGCGATGCGTCGGGCAAGTGGAACGTGGTGCAGGACCTCACCGACGCGCCGACGGGGCTCGGCTACGCGCTGCTGAACCGTTCGGTCATGGCCCGGGTGATGCCGGACGGGCTTCGTGCCGTCGGGGCGGCTGGAATCCACGATCACGCCGACACCCTTCGACGGGCGCTCACTGCGAGCGCTCCGCGGGGGAGCGCCAGTCCTCGCGCGGTCCTGCTGACGGCCGGCCCGGGCGATCCGACCTACGTCGAACACAGCTACCTCGCGATGCGTCTCGGCATCCACCTCGTCGAGGGTGCCGATGTCGTGATGCGCGCCGGCCGGCTCTGGCTGCGTGTGCTCGACGGGCTCGACCCGATCGATGTCGTCTATCGGCGTGTGGTCGATGCGCAACTGGACCCGCTGGAGCCCGGCCATCTCGGCGGTGGATCCGGCGTGCCGGGGCTCGTGTGGGGCGCCAGAGCCGGGGGAGTCACGCTCGCGAATGCCTACGGCAGTGGCATCGCGGAGGCACCGCAGATCGCCCCGTTCCTCTCCGTGGCTGCGGAGCACCTGCTCGGTCGGCCGCTCGATCTGCCGTTGCTGGCGGACGGGACGGCGCTCGGGACATCTCCGGTGTTCGTCGGCGAAGGGGACCACGCCGTACAGGCCCGACCGGTCGTTCTTCGCTTGCACGTCGCCTGCGTCGACGGCGAGTACGTCGTGATGCGAGGTGGTGTCGGGCGGGTGCTCGCACCGGGGGACCAGCCGGCGTCCCCGACGGCGGAGATGGTGAAGGACGTGTGGGTGGTGGGAGCCGGTGCGCCGGTCCGTCCGCTCCATGTGACCAACCCTCCACAGGTCGACTTCGGTGGGTCGGTTCCCAAGCGGGTCGCCGATGCGTTGTACTGGCTCGGACGCGCCGCCGAGCGTGCCGAGGTCGCGGCGCGAGCCACGAGCGTGGTGACGACCCAACTCGAGCAGGATCCGATGTTGCTCACCCTTGCCGACGGTGCCTGGACCATCGGTGTGGCCGCGTTGCTCCGTGCAGCCCGTGCCGCGCCCGCCGCCACCCTTGGCGAGACGGCCCCCTTCGACGCCTTCGTCGATGAGTTGGCTGCGACCTCGGCGGCCACGGCGGTCCAGATCGCCGCCTTGGTGCAGGAGGCGACGTCGGTTCGCGAGTACCTGAGCGTCACGACGGGCCGCGTGCTCGGGCGTCTCGCCGACGTCCACGCCCGGCTCGTCGACGGCGTGGCCCTTCCCGAGGAACTCGACGTCGCACTCGTCGATCTTGCTGCGCTGTCCGGGCTGGTGATGGAGAGCACGGTGCGAGGACCGGCATGGCGATTCCTCGACCTCGGCCGGCGCATCGAGCGCACCCTGGCCGTCCTCGGCTCGGTCGAGGCCGTGCTCGGCGTGGTGGCGCCACCGTTCGCCGAACAACCCCTCGCCGACGCGGTGCTGTCCGCCAACGAGAGCCTGGTCGCATACCGTCGCAGGTACCGAAGCGAGTTCGATCTCCATGCGGTCCTCGACCTGTTGCTGCGCGACGACGCGAACCCCCGCAGCCTCGCGTACCAACTCGATCGACTTCGCGAACACACCGCCGGGCTGGCCTGGCCGGAAGGATCTGCGCTCGTGCAGGATGCCAGCCTCCAGGCGTTGGCGATGGTCGAGACCGCGGCGGTCAACGGTCGGCGAGTCTCGCTGGACGAACTCGTGCTGCAGGTTCGTGGTCCGATCCTGCAACTCTCCGGTGCCATCGTCGCCCGGTGGTTCGCGGACCCGGTGAACCCCACCGTCGTGCGGGGGCAGTGAGCGCATGGCCCGATTCCGCGTCTCGCACCGTACCGAGTACACCTACGGACAACCCATGGCCGACGGCTTCACGACGACCCACCTCGCGCCACGCCCGACCGCGTGGCAGCAGGTCGAGTCCGTCGAGTTGCGCATCGATCCGCAACCGGACGAGATCGAATACACGCTCGACCAGTTCGGCAATGCCGTCACCCAGTTCGCCGTGCATCGCCCGCATTCGTCGCTCGTCGTCGACTCCCTGATCGTCGTCTCCATGCAGCCACCGCCCATCGACACCGCCACCGTGTCGTGGACCTCCATCGCCGCCCGCGCGGCCGAGGCCCGCGGTCCGCTCGCGCTGGACCTGGGTCCGTATCTCGCCCACACCACCCTCACCCCCGATCTCCCGGCGCTGCGCGAGCTCACCGCTCCGGAGTTCGTCGATGGCCGCTCGATCGCCGATGCGGTGAGTGGCCTGTGCCATCGCATCTTCACCGGCTTCCGATTCGACCCCGGATTCACCGACGTCACCACCGCGCTCACCACCGTGCTCGCCGAGCGTCGCGGCGTGTGCCAGGACTTCGCCCACGTCGCAGCAGCGGCATTGAGATCGGTGGGGCTGCCGGCGCGCTACGTCAGCGGCTACATCGAGACCATGCCGCCTCCCGGCGAACCGAAACTCGTCGGTGTCGATGCGTCCCACGCCTGGTGCTCGGTATGGGCCGGTGAGCTCGGCTGGCTCGACTTCGACCCCACGAACGACCAGATGCCGCCGCTGCGTCACGTCACCGTCGGCTGGGGACGCGACTACGACGATGTCGCCCCGGTTCGAGGTGTCGTGATCGGACCCAGTGGCGGCCAGTCGCTGATGGTCTCGGTCGATGTCACCGCGCTCGACTGAACCTGGCGAACGGTGATGTCCGAAACCCGCTCGTCAGACCGCGTCGACTGGTGCACACTGGTGCCGTGATCCTCGACCACGACCAGTGCTACCGGGCCATCCAGAGCCGCGACTCCCGTTTCGACGGGTGGTTCGTGACGGCCGTGCGCACCACCGGCATCTACTGCCGGCCGTCGTGTCCCGCCATCACCCCGAAGCGAACGAACGTCGAGTTCTTCGTCGCTGCGGCGACCGCCCAGGCGCACGGCTACCGGGCCTGCAAGCGATGCCGACCCGATGCGTCGCCTGGTTCTCCGGAGTGGAACACGCGCGCCGACGTGGTGGGTCGCGCGATGCGGCTGATCGCCGACGGACTCGTGGACCGGGACGGCGTGACCGGTCTCGCGGAGCGCCTCGGGTACAGCGAACGTCAGGTCCATCGCCTGCTCGTCGCCGAAGTCGGGTCCGGTCCGCTCGCGCTCGCCCGCGCCCAGCGCGCCCAGACCGCACGCATCCTGATCGAGACGACGACGTTGCCCATCACCGACGTCGCCTTCGCCAGCGGGTTCCAGAGCGTTCGCCAGTTCAACGACACCGTTCGCGAGGTGTTCGCCTCCTCGCCGACGGCGCTGCGTGATGCGAAGGCGCCCACCAGCGTTGGCGGTCCGCTCACGGTGCGCCTCGCCTGCCGACAGCCGTTCGACAGCGATGCGCTGTTCGGTTTCCTCGCGACGCGCGCCGTGCCCATGACCGAGTCGATCGAGTCCGGCGTGTATCGCCGGGCGCTGCGGCTCGCCCACGGGAACGGGGTCGTCTCGGTGTCCGTCACTGCCGGCAACGTCTCCTGCCAGCTCGTCCTCGACGACGTCTCCGACGTGCAGGCAGCCGTCCAGCGAACGCGCCGTCTGCTCGATCTCGACAGCGACCCCATCCGCATCGACGACCATCTGGGTACCGACCCGATGCTCGCTGCGCTGGTCCGCAAGCGTCCGGGCCTTCGTGCCCCCGGGCACCCTGATGGCACCGAACTCGTGGTCCGAGCCGTGCTCGGCCAACAGGTCAGTGTGGCTGGCGCCCGCACCCTTGCAACGCGTCTCGTCGCGGCGCACGGTGAGCCCCTCGCGAACCCGGTCGGGCAGGTGACCCACGCATTTCCGTCCGCGACCACGATCGCATCACTACGGCCCGATGACTTCGCGATGCCGAGGGCTCGTGGCGCTGCGCTGATCGAATCGTGCGCCCGCATCGCCGACGGACGCATCGAACTCGACGCCGGCAGCGACCGCGTCACTACCGCAGCTGCGCTGCACGACGTGCCCGGCATCGGTCCGTGGACGGCGGGCTACGTCGCGATGCGCGCGCTCGGAGATCCCGACGTGTTCCTGCCGACCGACATCGGGGTACGGAACGCGCTGGTCGCGCTCGGCGCGGACGGGTCGCCGAGATCGGCCGCGGCGCTCGCCGCGGCATGGAGCCCGTGGCGCTCGTACGCGCTGCACCATCTGTGGGCCAGCTTGTGAAGGAGCCAGACATGACCGAAGAACTCACCTCCACCACGATGAGATCCCCCGTGGGGGAACTCGTCCTGATCGCGAGCGGCACCGGCCTGCGGGCGGTGCTCTGGCCCGGCGAGCGGCCGGACCGCGTGCTCGTCGCACGTGGTGGCCGTGAGAGTGGCGCTGCCGCGGATCGCATCCTCGCCGAGGCGGTACGTCAGCTCACCGAGTACTTCGCGGGCGAGCGACGCGAGTTCGACATCCCGCTCGACCCGGTCGGCACCGAGTTCCAACATCAGGCCTGGCAGGTGCTGCGCGAGATCCCGTACGGCACGACGATCTCCTACGGGGAGCAGGCGCGTCGGCTCGGCGACCCGAACAAGTCGCGTGCCGTCGGCGCAGCGAACGGTCGCAACCCGATCAGCATCATCGTGCCGTGCCACCGAGTGATCGGCAGTACCGGCAAGCTCACCGGCTTCGCCGCCGGCGTCGAGACCAAGGCGTGGTTGTTGCACCACGAACAGGGTGAGCTCACCCTGCTCTGACGTCGTCAGACGCGGCGGGCGGCCTTCGCCTGCTGGTCGCGACGCTGGCGCGATTCGGCCTGCTTCTTCTCCTTCAACGCCTTCCGCTTCGCCTTGAGGTCGTCGTCGGCCTTCGGAGCGGGGAGGACGTTCACCTCTGTGACCTCGACGGGCGGGAGTGCCAGCGTCTCGTCGTGCTTGAGCACTCGACTGAGCATCACCGATGCTGCCGCCTCACCTGCGACCGACGACGCCAGCATGAGGCGCGTGGTGGCAAGACCGAACTCCTCGATCAGCGTGGGCGTGGCCTCCAGCAGCTGCGGCTCGGTTGGGTTGTCGGAGTTCTCGCCGAGCAACTCGATGCACTTCGCGAGGCAGGGATCGGTGACGAGCGAGCTCAGCTGCTCGAGGCCCCCGGTCATCCGGCCGCGAGTGGCGGTGGTCCGCATCGCGAGCGTACGAGCTGCGGGATCGGTGAACCCGCCCTCCTTTGCGCCACAGATCTCGTCGATCGCTTCGCGGTGGTCGTCAGGAAGGGTGGCCACCAGGGCCTCGAGTTCGGCATCGGTGAAGGAGGAAAAGGCGCGGTCGAGCAACGACAGGGCCTGGAGGCGGTTCTTGAGCTGGCTCATCGGGCAACCAGGCTACCGACGAGCGCGTACGCTTGTGGCATGACACTCGTGTTCACCGAGGAAGAGCTGATGCTCGACCATCCCGGCCTCGCTCCGCACGTCGTCACGGGCCGCGTCATGCACGGAGGCTTCCACCCCGATGGCTCCTATCAGCCGCCGCGCGCGCTCGTGCGCGAACCAGCGTTGCGAGCGTGGGAGCGGGCCTTGATCGAACGTGGAGGGGCACCACTGTCCGCGGACGCGTCCCTGTTGGGTGGGGTCCGGTTGCCGACCGTCGAGCAGTCCCGCGTGCTGTTGCGCCACGGTCTCGGCGAGACGTTCTGGAACTCGTTGACCATCACCGGCAAGATCGAGGCCCGCGGGCGACTGCTGGCGGACATCACCTTTCCGTCCCTCGCGCCCCATGTCGTCGACGACATCAGCGAGATGGCCATCGGTCATCTCGACAAGGGCCTACTGAAGGCCCACGGTTTCGATGAGGGCGGTGTCGATGGTGTCGGTGCCCACGACGCGATGTGGTTCGCAGCGCGCGACCTCGCATTCGGCGAGGGCGCGTACCCCGACGTCGATCCGCCGGAGAACATCGCCCGTCCGGAGATGGGCGCCAGGTTCATGCCGGAGCTGCCAGCGGAGATCGAAGGGCTCCTCTCATTGCTGATGAACCTGCTCGTCATCGAGTTCCGCGCCGAGATCGGCTTCGCCGCGACGCAGGAGATCCTGCGTACGAGTGACCTGTTCGTCGATCGACGTGCGCAAGCCGCCGAGGCGGCCGAGATCGTCGAGCGGATCCGCACCGACGAGGACATCCACGTTCGGTCGCTCCGGCTGTACCTCGGCGAGTGCGCGTCGGTCCGGTTCCGCACCGTCGATGGGGGCACTGTCGCCGGAAGTGAGCTCATCGATCGGTTCTGGAACGAACTCGTCCGTTGGGCCACCATCGACCAGCCGGCGCTGGCAGCGGTGCAGCAGCGCGAGGTGCTGCGGTCGCGCGTCATGGCACACGACGACGGCGATTCCGTGTGGAGCGAGTTCGAGTCGGCCGCCTGACGACCGAACGCCTCACGGTTCGGTCGGGTGCAGGACCTGCTCGGTCGGTGCGAGCGACAACACGTCGCGGACGTAGCTGGCCACCGTCTCCGCCATGCCGACGTCGCCGCCCGCTCGTTCACTGAGGAACCAGCGATGCTCGAGCACCTGGTGGTACAGCTCCGCGGGCTCCAACTTGGCGACGAGGTCGGCCGGGATCGCGGCGATGGTCGGCTCGAATCGATCGTCGAGCCATCGCGCCGCCGCGATCGAGTCGTTCACCTTTCGGCCGGTGCGCTGTTCGAGCACGGCGCCGTACCGGCTGATGTCGTTGAGGAGCCGTCGCGCCTGGTTCTCGCCCGACTGCAGCCCGGTGAGCGCTCGGAGGCGCTGGGCGTGGAACCCGTGCTCGACAACCCTCGGCACGAGCCGCAGCGTCGTCCCTCCGGCGGTGGTGACCAGTTCGAGTTCGGCCGCGTCGAACCCGAGGTCGTGCAACCGTCGCAGTCGCTTGTCGACTCGGAACGTCTCGTCGGCATTGAACTCGTCGATGCCGGTGAGCTCCTGCCACAGGCCCTCGTACGCGGACTCGATGGCGAGCGCCGTCTCCACGGGATCGATGCCCTCGGCCAGCATGCCGCCCATCTGCAGGTCGAGGAGGTCGCCGGCGACGTTCTCCGTCGCGATCTGAAGATCGAGCCGACGCTGGCCGTCGCTGAGCGAGGTGTGCCGCTCGCCGGTCTCGACGTCGATGATGTAGGCCGAGAGCGCATCGGCGTCACGTCGGAAGAGGGTGTTGCTGAGCGAGCAATCCCCCCAGAAGAAGCCAGCCAGGTGCAGCCGCACCAGCAGCCCAGCGAGCGCGTCGAGCACGCGATCGCCGAGGTATGGGATTCGGAGTCCGCGCCCCGACAGCATGACGCGGTAGGGGAGCGAGTAGTCGAGGTGACGGGTGATCAGCAGCCCGTCGGCGTCATCGTCGCGGCCGGTGACCACGCCGACGACTTCGGCCGTCGGCAGATCCGCTTCGACGAGCTCGCGCAGCAGCCGCCACTCTCGTTCGGCGAGATGATCGGGCAACTCCTTGACGACGTAGGAGAGTTGGCCCACCTCGACCATGCGCACGACGTGACGATGCAGCCCGACGACTCGATGCAGACCCTCGATCGTCCAGTCGTCGAGCGCCTGGTCCAGCGGCCAGCGGACGATGTCGGGATGCTCCGCCGGCTTGGCGAGCTGCAGCCTCACTGCGCTGCGGCTAGCCGCGGCCGATGGCGTTGCCGGTGTCGAGGTCGAAGGCGTGGACGCGCAGCGTGTCGAGGGTGAGGGTGAGGCGGTCGCCGATCTTCACCCGCTTGCGCGGGTCGAGCGATGCGACGACGGTGGAGTCCGGGTGCTCGCTGATCTCCACGCCGCCCTCGATCGAGTACACCGCAGGCGCATTGACCGTGCTGTGCACGAGGAGCTCCGAACCGAGCATCTCGACGAGATCGACGTCGACCTCCACGGTCGCCGTCCCGTCGCCACCGAGCGCCTCGGGACGGATGCCCACCGCGATGGGACGACCGACCATCGACCGCAGGCCGGAGAGGCGATCGGCCGCCGCCCCCTCCAAGGTCACCTGCTGCTGACCGACGCTGACCGTGATGGACCCGTCGTCGGCGCTCAGGACCTGGCCCCTGATGACGTTCATCGAAGGGGACCCGATGAACTGGGCGACGAAGAGGTTGTCGGGCGACTCGTACAGCTCCGCAGGGCTGGCGCACTGCATGAGCATGCCCTTGCGCAGCACGGCGACACGGTCACCCATGGTCATCGCCTCGACCTGGTCGTGCGTGACGTACATCGTGGTGACGCCGAGGCGCCGCTGCAGCTTGGAGATCTCCGCTCTGGTCTGCACGCGCAGTTTGGCATCGAGGTTCGACAACGGCTCGTCCATCAGGAACATCTTCGGCTCGCGCACGATGGCTCGACCCATGGCGACACGCTGGCGTTGACCGCCCGACAGTTGACCGGGCTTGCGGTCGAGGACGGCCGTGAGCTCGAGGAGTTCGGCGACCTCGGCCACCTTCTTCTTCATCACTTCCTTGTCCGTCTTGCGCAATCGCATGGCGAACGCGATGTTGTCGGCGACGGTCATGTTGGGATACAGCGCATAACTCTGGAACACCATGGCGATGTCGCGTTGCTGTGGCCCGAAGTCGTTCACCCGCTTGTCGTCGATCATCAGATCGCCGCCGGTGATGTCCTCCAGCCCTGCGACCATGCGCAGCACGGTGGACTTGCCGCAACCGGACGGACCAACGAGGACGAGGAACTCGCCGTCGTGGATCTCGAGGTCGAGGCCGGGAACGGCTTCGAAGCCGTTGGCATACCGCTTTTGCAGGTTGACCATGGTGAGCGTGGACATGTACTACCCCTTGACGCTTCCGGCCAGCAGGCCACGGACGAAGTAACGCTGAAGTGAGAGGAACACGATGAGCGGCACGATCATGCTGATGAACGCACCGGCGGTGAGGAGCTGCCAGTCGTTGCCCTTGGTCCCCACCATGTCGATGAGTGCCGAGGTCATGGGAGCGTTCTTCGAGCCACCGCCGAACACCTTGGCGACGAGCAGGTCGTTCCACACCCACAGGAACTGGAAGATGGCGATCGATGCGATGGCCGGAACCGACAGCGGCAGCACGAGCTTGGTGAAGATGGTCATGTGCGATGCGCCGTCGACGCGTGCGGCCTCGATGACCTCGCTCGGCAACGAGCCGATGAAGTTGCGCAGCAGGAAGATCGCCAGCGGCATGGCGAAGATCGTGTGGGCCACCCAGATCTGCGGGATACCACCACTCAACGGCGAGAAGCCGCTGGTGAAGAACTGCAGCAGCGGGATGAGGCACATCTGGAGCGGCACGACCATCAGCGCCACGATGCCGACGAAGATCGCATCGCGCCCCGGGAACTTCATCCACGACAGTGCATACGCCGCGAATGCGGCGACCACGATCGGGATGATGGCACCCGGCACGGTGATCGCGACGGAGTTCCAGAAGTAGTTGCTGAACGGCCGGCCGCTGCCGCCGGTGTAGTCGAGCACCGACTTGTAGTTCTCCAGGGTGACGGTCGGGTTGGAGAAGAACGTCCACCAACCGGTGGTCTTGATGTCGACCTCGGGGCGAAACGAGGTGATGAACAGGCCGAACGTCGGCACCGTCCAGAGCAGCGCGAGGAGCCACACCATCGCTCGCCCGAACGGGCTGGTGAGCTTCTTGGTGACCTTCGTCGCAGTCGGGGTCTGGTCGCGCGGGGAGCGTGGCTGCATGTCGTCGACCATCGCCGTGGCGACGGTGCCACCGACGGTCATCGCAGCCGGTTCGACGTCGCTCATGCCCGTGCCTCCCGCATCGCCTTCTGGTTCCGGGCGTTGACCCAGACCACGGGCACCACCGCAATGAACAGGACGACGGCGACGGCGGAACCGTAGCCCTCGTTCTGTTTGGTGAAGCTCTCGGTGTACATCTGGTTGGCGAGCACGTTGTTCTCGAACGCGCCGCCCAGTCCCATCGCTTGGACGATGTCGAAGACCTTCAACACGGCGATGGTGATCGTGGTGACGACGGTGATGACGGTGGTCTTCACATACGGGAGGACGATCTTGTAGAACGCCTGGCGATCGGTGGCGCCATCGATGCGTGCAGCCTCGACCAGATCGTCAGGGACGCCCTTGATCGCGGCCGAGATGATGACCGTGGCGAACCCTGCCTGGATCCAGATGAGCACGATGATCATGAACACCGTGTTGGAGCCTGGCAGGAAGTCGCTCTTGATCCCGAAGAACGTGGTGTCCTGCAGCCAGTAGTGCGGTTCCTGCTTGCCGGGGAGAATCGGGTCGAGCCCGACCCAGATCCAGTTCAGCAGGCCGTACTGCTTGCTCGGGTTGTTGGCGTACACGAACCGCCAGATGATGCCGGCGCCGACCATCGAGATCGCCATCGGCAAGAAGAGCAGCGCCTTGGCGATGGGCTCGCCGCGCATACGATCGGCGAAGCGGGCGACCGTGATGCCCACGATCGTGCTGAAGCCCGTGACGAGGATCACCCACCACACGTTGTTGCGCAGCGTCAGCAGGTTCTGGCGCTGCGTGAACATCGCCTTGTAGTTGAGGAGCCCGTACCACTTGTCGGTGTTCGACCCGGTGAACAGCGAGAGCCGCGCAGTGAGCACCGACGGGACGATGAGCCCGCCGATGAGCAGGATGAGCGCCGGGCCGACGAAGACGGCGACTCGGGCTCGCTCACGCCATGGCTCCTTGAGCTGGCTGGCGAGCGCGTAGAGGATCCCGAAGAAGGCGACGAGGAAACCGACACCGACTGCGACGGTGTACAGCGTCTTGAAGATCTGGGCAAACGGACCATTGCCGTCGCCGAGCAACGTGCGGATGCCGTAGAGCACCCCGTACCCGATCACCACTGCAGCAGCGATCGTCCCCTTGGATCGTTCGGTGGAGATCGACGCGGTCCCACCACTTTGGATTGCAGACACAACACCCCCCGGCTGTAGTCGAACTTCAGGCACACCTTAGGACGCGAAGAGGGGGTGGCACGGCGGTGAGCCCTACCACCCCCTCCAGCGTCATGTCAGATCAGCTCTTCGGCCAGCTGTCCTCGATCGCCTTGGCGGCGTCGACGGTGCTCTTGCCGGTGACCCATGAGACCATCTCGGTCCAGAACGTGCCGTTGCCGACTGCGCTGGGCATGGAGTCGGATCCGTCGAAGCGGAAGATGTCCGAGCCGACCAGGAGATCCTGGAAGGTCTTCTCCAACGGGTCGGTGACGAGGCTGGCGTCAGCCTTCTTGTTCGGCGTCATCCAGTTGCCCTCGGCCAGACGGTTGTTGGCGTACTCCGCGCTGGTGAGGTACTTGGCGACCGCAGCCACTTCCGGCTTGTCGTTGAAGGCCGTGATGAACTCACCGCCGCCGAGCATCGGCTTCGGGTCGTCGGCCTTGACGGTCGGGAAGTAGAACGCGTTGACCTGACCGTCGGGGCCCTTGGTGGTGCCCTCCGGGAACTGGTTGCCGTAGAAGTTGGCCTGACGGTGCATGTAGCAGCCGCCGTCGAGGATCGGGAGACCGGCCTCCTGGAAGGTGGTCGACGGGATGCTCTTGGAACCGTTGAGGACGAACTTGTCGTTCTTCACGATCGCACCGACCTGGTCGATGGCGTCGATGATCGCGGGATCGTTGAACGGGATCGCGTGCGACACCCACTTGTCGTAGACATCGGCGCCGGCGAAGCGGAGCACTGCGTCCTCGACCCAGTCGGTGAGCGGCCATCCGGTCGCCTGGTCAGAGCCAGCACCGACGCACCACGGCACGCCGCCGTCGTCGACGATCTTCTGGCTCAGGTCGAGCATCTCCTGCCACGTGGTCGGGATCGCGTAGCCCTTGTCCTTGAAGGCTGCCGGGCTGTACCACACCAGGCTCTTGATGTTGGCGCCGAACGGCGGCGCGTAGAACTTGCCGTCGACGGTGCCGAGCTCGACCCAGCCGCCGATGTCGTTGGCTTCCACGTCGGCCTTGAGGTCGGTCAGCGCCGTGACCTTGCCGTCGCGGGCGAGGGTGGCGAGCAGACCGGGCTGCGGGATGAAGGCGAGGTCGGGGGAGTTACCGCCGTCGACGCGAACCTTCAGGTCGGCCTCGAACGCGCCGGAACCCTCGTGTTGGATGTCGATGCCGGTGGCATCCTCGAACGGCTTCCATGCGGTCTCGAGGCGAGTGGCCTCGACGTCGCGGATGGAGCTGAAAATGGTGACCACTTTTCCGGCGTACGGCTTGTCGCCGCCGGTGGTACCAGCTGTGTCGGAACTCTTGCTGTCGCTGCCACAGGCAACGGCGAGCATGGAAATGGACACCGCAGCGGCCAGGACGGCCAGTTGTCGGCGATTCACCATGTGTCTCCCCCTCAGGAAATCGGTCGTCGGTGTGACGTCCGGGTTATGTAAGCGCTTGCAGAGTAGCCCACGACGCACGAGGTCGTCAACAACCCGCAACCATCAACGCGCAACCATCAACCTGCAACGAGCGGACCGGTCGACATGCGCTCCACGAGCGACAGTTCGACGGGGTGGTGGCGGATCTCGCCGAACCCGCCGAGGTGATCCAGCAACAATCGTGCGCCGAGACGTCCGATGTCTCGGACAGGTTGACGAATCGTGCTCAGCCCGAACGCCTCGGACGCGGGGTGGTCGTCGAAGCCGATCACCGAGATGTCGTGCGCGAGCCGCAGCCCAGCCTCGCGCAGCGCCTGCATCGCGCCGAAGGCCATCTCGTCGCTGAGGAAGAACACGCCGGTCGGCGGGTCGGGCAGCGCGAGCAGGGTACGCATCGAATCGAATCCACCGACGATCGTGAAGTCGCCGTTCTCGGTGTAGTCCGCACCGAGGGGCGGGAGCCCGGCATCGACCAACGCCGCGTTGAACCCATCGTTGCGTTCGGTGGGGACGTTGTGGGCCACTTCGAGATGGGCGTGACCGCCCACGAGTGCGAGCCGTCGATGCCCCAGCGCGAGGAGATGATCGGCCGCCATGCGTGCGCCGAGGGCGTTGTCGACCGCGACGGACGTGACCGACTGCAACTGCTCGCCGAGCACCACCACCGGTGTCTCGAGCGCGGCGAGCGCGGTGGCGCCGGTCTCGCTGCAGAACACGTCGACGAGCAGCACGCCGTCGATGCGTTGATGGAATCGCGCGTCGCCACGGAACATCCGCTCTCGCGCAAGTGGGTTCGCGGTGCCGATGAGGAGGTCGTAGCGGGCCTGGGCGAACACTTCCTCGACGCCGGCAACGACCTCGCTCGTGTACCAGCTGGTGAGCAGCGGGGCGAGCAGGCCGATGGTGCGGGTGTGCCCTGAGGCGAGACGCGACGCGTTGGAGTTGGCGACGTACTTCAGGCGCTCGACGGCCTGTTCGACTCGGAGCCGGGTGCTCGCGGCGACGTACGGGTGGTTGCGCAGAGCGCGGCTGACGGTCGCGGTGGAGACGCCGGCTTCACGGGCGACGTCGTCGATCGTCGCGTGGCCGATGATGCCGGTGGGGATCTCGTCACTCATGAGGATCGACGCGTGTGACGATCGTTGCCTCGTGTTCGAGCACGGTCCGCTCATCGGTGGTCGAGACTGCAGCCGCGGTCGATTCGAAGATGACGTCACCGACGAGGTGTGCGGGCAACGGGAAGGGTGTCGGGCCGAGGTTGGCGATGATCCGCAGATCGCCGCGCCCCACCACGAGGTGCGTGTCACTGTGCTCGATCATCTCGAACGGCTCTTGCCACATGGCAGGGTGCGCGCGGCGAAGATGAGTGAGCGCCCGATACCGGTGATAGGTGGAGTCCGGGCGATCGGTCTGGAAGTCGGCCGTGAGTTCGACGGGCAGGGCTTTCGTGTGGAGCCACGCGATCGGCGCGGTGGTGAAGCCCTTGTCGGGATCGACGCTCCACGGCATCGGCCCGCGGGCCACGTCCCGGCTCCACATGCCCTGGCCGTTGCGCGCCGCCATCGGGTCCTCCGCATGCCCGATCACGACGGCGTCGGGCAGGCCGAGTTCCTCGCCCTGGTACAGGAAGAGCATCCCGTCGAACGCGCCCATGAGCGTCGTGAGCGCCATCGTTCGACGGAGACCGACCTCGCCACCGCCGTAGCGCGAGACCGCTCGGGCCTGGTCGTGGTTGGAGACCTCCCACGCCGTGCCACCGTTGGACTTCGCCTGGTATTGCAGCATCGTCGAGATCGTGTCGGCCGGGTCCCACTCGGTGAGCCCGACCTGCAGCACGAAGCCGGCATGCAACGCGTCGCCCTTGGCGACGAACTCCGCGAAGCGATCCACGTCGCGGGTGTCCATCTCTCCGACGAGCACCGCGCCGAGGTCGGACACGGCGTCTCGCCACTGACGGAACAGGTGCGCGGTTTCGATGCGGTGGAGGTCGTGGATGTGCTCGAACGACGCGAAGACTTCCATCGGATGCATGCCGTCGTGAACGGGGCGCAGCTGCGGGTTGTCGCGGAACTCGGGATCCTTGGTGAGGCCGTGGGCGACGTCGATCCGGAATCCGTCGACGCCGTGTCCGCACCACCACCGCAGGACCTCGCGGAACTCTCGCATGACCTCCCGGTTGGCCCAGTTGAGGTCGGGCTGCTCGGGGAGGAAGAGGTGGCAGTAGTACTGGCCCGATCCACCCGGATCGAGGCTCCACGCCGGCCCGCCGAAGTGGCTGACCCAGTTGTTGGGCGGACCACCGTCGGCCGCAGGGTCGCGCCACAGGTAGTAGTCGCGGTAGGGCCCGGTCGGATCGGCGACCGCCGCCTGGAACCAACGGTGCGCGCTGGAGGTGTGGTTGGGGACCACGTCGACGAACAGTCGCAGCCCGAGCCGCTTGGCCTGCGCGGCAAGACGGTCCCACTCGGCGATCGTGCCCAACTGGCGGTCGACGTCGCAGTAGTCGGCGACGTCGTAGCCGTGGTCGAGACCGGGACTGGGGAAGAACGGGGTCAGCCAGACCACGTCGACGCCGAGGGCGGCGAGGTACGGCAGCCGCGCCGCGACCCCTGCGAGGTCACCCACGCCGTCGCCGTCGGAGTCGTTGAAACTGCGCACGTACACCTCGTAACCGATGGCACCGCGCCACCAGTCGGGACCGTCGAGGTGGGTGACCCCGGACCGGTCGGGTGGATGTGTAAGCGCTTGCATCGCGTTGACAATACACTCGCCGACGTGATGCGCCACGAGGACGCTCCGGAACCGGCGGCCCGACCGGTCGACCGCGCTGCCATCGAGTCGGACCGTCTCCGTGCGGCCGTGCTCGACGCCCGGATGGCCCGTCAGTGGCCCGTCGTCGAGCACAACTTGGCGATGGTCTACCCGGATTCGGCCCCCGAACTGGTCGCCGACCTGCGCCGGATCGTCGCCGATCATGTGGGTGCCCGGCCGGACGAGTTGTTCCTTCGCGACCTGTCGCGCGAGGCCGATCCTGGCTGGTTCCTGCGTCCGTCGACGATCGGGTACGTGGCCTACACCGACCTTTTCGGGTCCACGCTGCAAGGGGTCGGCGACCACCTCGATCATCTGTCCGAACTGTCTGTCGACTACTTGCACCTGATGCCGCTGTTGCGGGCCCGCGGCGGGGCGAACGACGGCGGCTATGCCGTCGCCGCCTACGACGAGGTGGAGCCGCGGTTGGGCACGATGCGCGATCTCGCCGGGCTGTCCGAGCGCCTGCACGCACGCGACATGAACCTCTGCATCGACCTGGTCGTGAACCACACGGCTCGGGAACATCCGTGGGCGCTGCGAGCGCGCGTCGGCGACCCCGAGTTCCGCGACTACTACCTGTTCTTTCCCGACCGGACGATGCCCGACCGGTACGAGCAGACGTTGTTGGAGGTGTTTCCCACGTTCGCTCCGGGAAACTTCTCGTGGCTGCCCGACCGCGAGGAATGGGTGTGGACGACGTTCAACGACTACCAGTGGGACCTGAACTGGGCCAGTCCAGATGTCTTCCGCTCGATGTTGAAGGTGATGTTGCACCTTGCCGACATCGGCATCGACGTGCTGCGACTCGACGCTGCGCCGTTCATCTGGAAGCGCGAGGGCACGGTGTGCCAGAACCTCCCCGAGGTGCATGCCCTCCTGTGCGCGTTGCGGGCGTTGATGGCGATCGCCGCGCCGGCGACGGTGTTCAAGGCCGAGGCGATCGTGCCGCCCCACGAGTTGACCGCCTACCTCGGTGCGGGAGACCCGCCCCGCCACGAATGCGACCTCGCCTACAACAACCAGTTGATGGTCTTGCTGTGGAGCAGTCTGGCAACTGGCGATGCCGCGCTGATGTCCAACGCACTGCGTCGTCTGCAACCGATCCCGTCCCATGCGACGTGGGTCAACTACGTGCGGTGTCACGACGACATCGGGTGGGCCGTCACCGATGAGGACGCGGCTTCCGTCGGATGGGACGGAGTCGACCACCGCGAGTTCCTGAACCGCTTCTTCTCGGGAGAGTTCCCCACGT
Source organism: Acidimicrobiales bacterium (assembly GCA_038234785.1). Classification (GTDB taxonomy): domain Bacteria; phylum Actinomycetota; class Acidimicrobiia; order Acidimicrobiales; family Ilumatobacteraceae; genus UBA668. The sequence goes on along the minus strand of JBBQTC010000008.1, from coordinate 1,206 downwards.
CCTTCGCCCGCGGGGCGATGTTCCAGTTCAACCCGCTCACCGGCGACGGTCGGATCTCCGGGACCGCGGCGTCCCTGTGCGGCATCGAACTGGCGCTCGCCTCGGGCGACGAACTGCATCTCGCGCTCGCACTTCGACGACTGGAACTGATCTACGCCGTCGTCTACTCGTTCGGGGGCGTCCCGTTGCTGTACATGGGCGACGAGTTCGCGGTGCGGAACGACGACTCGTACCTGCTCGACCCGGCGAAGGCCGACGACAACCGCTGGATGCATCGACCGGCGATGGACTGGTCCCTCGCCGAACGCCGTTCCATCGCCGACTCGTTGGAGGGGAAGGCGTTCGAGATCTTCGTGGCGCTCGGACGTGATCGTTCGCGACTCGGGGCGCTCGACGGCGCGCAGCCCTCGTCGGTGCTCGACCTCCACGATGCGCGCGTGTTCGCGTTCACCCGGTTGCACCCTCTGGCCGGCTCCTTCGTCATGGTCGCCAACTTCAGCAACCAAACGGCGCAGGTGTCGTTCGAGTCGGTCGGGATGTCGGGCGAGGCGACCGTCGAGCGAGCGACCGGCGCCCACCTGGAATCCGGCGGCCTGCGGCTGGAGCCGATGGCCTACGCCTGGCTCACCGACTGAGATCGGTCCGGTCATGACTCGATCCGCACTCGTGGTGCTGGTCGCCGAGGCCGAGCCATTGGTCGACGAGGCGACGGCGCGCGAGGTCGCGGCGATCGCGTACGGGATCGATCCGTTCGATGAGACGTTCGCGACGGTGGGTCGGTTCGACGACGGCACGACGTACCTCGAACCACAGCCGCTGGAGCCATTCCGGCAGATGACCAGTGCATTCGTCGCGGCGTTCCCGGACTGCCCTCCCTACGGCGGTGCGTTTCCCGAACCTCATCCCCACCTCACGGTCGGCGCGCGGCTCGATGACGCAGCCGCGGGCGCACTCGCAGCGGAGATGATGGCGGGCCTGTCGATCTCGATGCGCGTCGATGGCCTGACCCTCCTGGTCGAGGACGACCTTGGTCACTGGACCGTCGACGGTGCCTGCCGCTCCGGGGAACTGTGTGAGACCCCTGGTTCATGATGAGCTGATGGATCTGGTGGTGTTGCGTGAGGTGATCGGTGGGACATCGTTGGTCGATGTCGACACCTGTCGTCGTGAGCTCGCCGAGATTCGTGGTGGACGCGGTCTGTTGGA
>JBBQTC010000007.1:0-87859 GCA_038234785.1 Acidimicrobiales bacterium | reverse complement strand
CACCACCGGCGCGCCGGGACGGACGATCTGGGTGAACGTCATGCCGGCCAAGGCTTCTGCGAGCGTCTGCACGGCGACGCCGGCACTCGTGCTCGGGGCCATCGCTCCGGCGAGGATGAACGGGGTGATGATGCACGCCTGGTTGTTCTCGGCGTAGACCTGCGCCGCGGCGAGCATCGTGCCGTCCCAGACAAGTGGCGACGAGGCGTTGATGAGGCTCGTCATGACGGTGCGGTCCTGAAGGTTGCCGCCGAAGCCGATGCGGGCCAGATCGACGCTGTCCTGGGCGCGGGATCCGGCGGTGACCGATCCCATGAACGGCTTGTCGCTGAACTTGAGGTGTGAGTACACCATGTCGAGGTGACGCTTGCTCACGGGGATGTCGACCGGCTCGCACACCGTGCCGCCGGAATGGTGCAACCACGGCGACGAGTAGGTGAGCTTCACGAAGTTCTGGAAGTCGGCCAGGGTCGCGTACCGCCGACCGTGATCGAGATCGTGCACGAACGGCGACCCGTAGTTCGGGGCGAACACGGTGTTGTTGCCACCGATGACCACGTTGTGCTGCGGGTTGCGGGCGTGCTGGACGTAGCTCGACGGTGCGTTGGTGGCGACGATCTCGCGACACATGCCGCGTGGGAAGCGGACGCGTGTGCCCTCGACGATCGCGCCGGCGGCGGCGAACAACGGCAATGCCTCGGGGTAGTCGCGAATCTCGACGCCGACCTCTTCGAGCACCGTGTCGGCCGCGTACTCGATCGTGGCGAGCGACTCCTCGCTGAGGATCTCGAAGGGCGTCATGGTGCGGGTGAGGTACGGAACTCGCTCGATCACGTGTGAGGCGCGCAATGCGGCACGCCCCGCTCGCCCACCTGAGCGGCGACCACCTGCCGTGGGCTCGGTCACTGCGTCGGTCATGATTCCTCCTTGTCGCCGCCGGCGCGTCGCCGACGACCAGTTCGTTCCCTGCCCGATGCCGAGCTGGTGCGCTCGGGGAGCGTGATCACTTCCGCCAGGTGCGGCGAAGGGGCGAGTGCGTGGGGGAATGCCATCGCTGCGATGAACTCAGCCTGGAAGGCAGGCTCGGTCGCGGTCTCGATCTTGACGACCTTGCGCACGGCGGCTTCCATCTCTCGTCGAGCGGCGAGCGAGAGCAGCGCCCGAACGGCACCGGCACCGGCGGCATTTCCCACCGAGCGCACCTGGGCGACGGGACAATCGGGAACGAGGCCGAGCACGAGCGCGTAGACAGGGTCGATGTGGCTGCCGAACGCGCCGGCCAAGCGGATGTCGTGCACCTCGGTGATCCCGGCGTGGTGGAGGAGAAGTTCGATCCCGGCGCGCAGCGCGCCTTTGGCGAGCTGGATGGCGCGCACGTCGTTCTGGGTGATGGTCAGCCGCACCCCGGGCGCCTCGTGGACGAGGTAGCTGAAGGTGCGGCCGTCGGCGACGATCCGCTGACTCCGCTCCGCGAGGGCTCCCTGCACGACGCCGTCGGTGTCGATGATGCCGGCGAGGTACATCTCGGCGATCACTTCGATGATGCCGGACCCGCAGATGCCGGAGATGTCGAGCTCGGCCACCGACTCTGCGAAGCCCGCTTCATCGCTCCACAGATCGCTGCCGATCACTTTGAAACGGGCCTCCAGGGTGTCGCGGTCGATGCGGACGCGCTCCACTGCGCCGGCCGTGGCGCGCTGTCCGCAGCTCAGTTGGGCTCCCTCGAACGCGGGGCCGGTGGGGCTGCTGGCGGCGAACTGCCGCTCCGAGTTGCCGAGCACGATCTCTGCGTTGGTGCCGACATCGACGAGGAGCTGCATCGTCGCGGAGCGGTGCGGTCCCTCGGAGAGGATGACAGCTGCGGTGTCGGCGCCGACGTGTCCGGCGATGCACGGTGCGAGATACACGAGCGCGTTCGGGCAGTCGAGTTCGAACTCGGCAGCGCGCACGGTGATGGCCTCTGCGGTGGCGAGCGTGAACGGTGCCTGGCCGAGCGGCGTCGGATCGATGCCGGCCACGATGTGGTGCATGATCGGGTTGCCGACCAGCACGATCTCGAGCACTTCGGCCACGTGTGCGTCGGCGTCGTGGCAGAGCTCGGCGATCAGCTCGTTGAGCGCCGTGCGGACAGCCTCTGTGAGGTTGCGCTCGCCGCCCGGATTCATCATCACGTAGGACACCCGGCTCATGAGGTCCTCGCCGAAACGGATCTGAGGGTTCATCCGGCCGGCCGACGACAGGATCTCGCCGGTCGTGAGGTCGCACAGATGGCCGGCGATGGTGGTGCTGCCGATGTCGACGGCGATGCCGCACACCCGGTCCACGTATCCGGGCCACACGGCGGCCACGGCGTCGCCACGCACTGCCACGGTGGCGGCGCGGCCCTGCCCGGAGAACGCCTTGTGCACCTGCTGGAGGGCAGGAAGGTCGAGGTGGGTCACCGTGCGGCCGTGCGTCGTCAGGAGTTCGGAGATGACGAGATCCGACATCGACTCTGCATCGCCCAAGACGGACGGCGGAAGTTCGAGGTAGGCGAGTGCCACCGCCGGATCGAGCCGGACGTCGCTGAGGTCGAGGCTCTTGCGGACCACGGGACGATGCACTTGGCTCTCCGGTGGGACGTCGAGCACGACATCGGCGTGGATCATCGCGCAGCAGCCGAGCCGGCGGTCCGGCTTCATGTCGCGCCGGTCCTCGTACGCGTCCTCGGTCTCACCCCACGGACTCAGCGCGTCGGTGCCGGCCTCGATGGCCCACTTGGAGTAGGTGCCGGGGGCGAAGGCCACCTGGCAACGACCGCAGATGCCGCGCCCGCCGCACACCGAGTCCAGATCGACGCCGAGGTCGCGCGCGGCCTGGAGCACCGTGGTGCCGGGCGCGACCTGACCGCCGAGGCCGGACGGGGTGAACACGACGCGCGGCATAGGTGCTATTCCGTCCGCCGGGCGCGTCGGCCGCCGCCGGCGCGGTTCTCGCGGGCGCCGCCAGCCGCATCGGGATCGCGGTTGGCGCGGATCCAGGCCATGCAGTCCTGGTCGTTGCCGGCCAGCACGTCGGCGGCCATCACCATGTTCTTCACCTCTGGGTGCAGCGGGTTCATGATCGCCGAACTCATGCCGTTCGAGATCGCCATCGCCAGGAACGTTCCGGTGATGCTGTTGCGAGCGGGGAGGCCGAAGCTGATGTTGCTCGCGCCGCAGGTGGTGTTGACCTTCAGCTCGGTGACCAGCCGGCGCAGCAGCGAGAACACCTGACGGCCGGCGGTGCCCATCGCGCCGATCGGCATGACCAGCGGGTCGACCACGATGTCGTAGCTCGGGATGCCGTAGTCGGCGGCCCGGTTGACGATCTTGCGGGCCACCTCGAAGCGGACGTTCGGGTCTTCGCTGATCCCGGTCTCGTCGTTGCTGATCGCCACGACCGCTGCGCCATACTTTGCGACCAGCGGCAGCACGCGCTCCATCTGCTCGTCCTCGCCGGTGACCGAGTTGACCAGTGGCTTGCCCTTGTACACGGCGAGCCCCGCCTCGAGCGCTTCGATGATGGAGGAGTCGATCGAGAGCGGCACGTCGGTGACGGCCTGTACGAGCTGGATCGCGCGGGCGAGCAGTGCCGGCTCGTCGGCGAGGGGGATGCCCGCGTTGACGTCGAGCATGTGCGCACCGGCGGCCACCTGGGCGATCGCGTCGGCCTCGACGCGGCTGAAGTCGCCGTTCTTCATCTCCTCGGCGAGCAGCTTCCTTCCGGTCGGGTTGATCCGCTCGCCGATCATCACGAAGGGCCGGTCGAAACCGATCACCACTTCCTTGGTGGCAGAGCTGACGACGGTGTGAGTCATGGTGCTTCCTGTGTCGTGTCGTTGAACGTGTCGGGTGTCGTGTCGTTGACGTTGGGGTCGAGTGAGAGCGGATCCCATCCGCCGTTGTCGACGAGCGTCATGAGGCGCTCGTTGGTGAACTCCTGCTCGATGGCTGCAGCAGTCGACTCCACGCAAGCGACCAGCTCGCCGGTGACGGGATACGTGGTGCGGCGCCACTCGCCGACGTACTCCTGCGCGGTCTTCTTGCCGGCCACCATTGCCGCCCGGTCGATCGCCTTCTGGAAGCGATGGGGGAGCACCACGCCGTGCTTCTCCTCGCCGAGCCTGCCGTTGATCTGGGCGGGGATGTCGCGCCACATGATGACGATCACCTCGTCCTTGGCGCGACGGGACATGTCAGACCAACTTTCCGAGAGTGACGGACACGGCGTCCGAGAAAGGGACGAGGCCGACGTGACGGTGTTCGAAGCGCAGCCCCAGTCGTTCGGCAGCGGCACGGGCGGCGACGATCACCTCGGGGTTCTCGCTTTGGGACAGCAGCATCAGCCGCGTGTAGTTGCCGAAGTACGCGTCGCGCAGCTCAGGGTGCCGGTCGAGCTGGAGGCCCTGCCACACCAGCGCCTCGAAGTGCTTGGCGAGGAAATCGGTGAGGTAGAACGTTCCGAGCTCGGCCTCGCTCAGTTCGAGGAACACTTCGCTGCCGGAGAAGAACTCGTAGCAGTGGTTCCCCGGAAGCCGCTGCAGGTTGGGCCGTTCGGCGAGCAACACGTCGAGCTGGCCGCCGCTGCCACAGTCGGCGTAGCCGATGAGCACCGAACGGTCACCGTTCGGATCGAGCTCGTCGAGCAGCTCGCGCAGCGCGGGCACGATGCGTTCGGGGCGGTTGTGGAAGTTGGCGGGAAGATATCGCACGTCCACGCGATCTTCGAGTCCGTCGGCGGCGAGCACCGCGCGGAGCTCGCTCACCAGGGCACCGCATGCCAGTACGAGAGGCTGCGACATCCGAGGTCTCAGACGGACGGGCCGGGAGGCTCGGTACGGGCGCCGCGGCGCGCCGTCACGAGCTGCTTCGCGGTCTCCGATGCGACCGCCGCGTCACGGCAGTAGGCGTCGGCGCCGATGGCCTGTCCGAACTCCTCGTTGAGGGGGGCGCCGCCGACGAGGACGATGTACTTCTCGCGCAACCCGCGCTCCTGCAGGGTGTCGATGACCACCTTCATGTACGGCATGGTCGTGGTGAGCAGCGCGGACATGCCGAGGATGTCGGGCTGGTGTTCCTCGAGCGCGTTCAAGAACGCCTCGGCGTCGGTGTTGATCCCGAGATCGATCACTTCGAAGCCGGCACCCTCGAGCATCATCGCGACGAGGTTCTTGCCGATGTCGTGGATGTCGCCCTTCACGGTGCCGATGACGACCTTGCCGATCGGCTCGGCGCCGGTCTCGGCGAGGAGCGGCCGGAGGATCTCCATGCCTGCCTTCATCGAGTTCGCCGACAGCAGCACCTCGGGCACGAACAGGATGCCGTCACGGAAGTCGATGCCGACGATGCGCATCCCCTCGACGAGGGCGTCGTTCAGGACCCGATCGGGGCCCCAACCGCGGTCGAGCAGGATCAGCGTGCCTTCGGCGATCTCGGGAGCCATGCCGTCGTACAGGTCTTCATGCATCTGGGTGACGAGCTCGTCGTCGGGGAGAGAAGCCAGATCCAGGTCGTCGCCGTCGCTCATGTAGCGTGTCCTTGCTGTTCCACCATGCGGAACCAATCCGCATGGTGAAACTTTATCACATCAACCTGCGGTGACGCGAGTCAACTGGAGCGCATATTCGGGGCTGTTCATCAGGCTCGCGCAGCGGTCGAAACGACCCGCGGCATAGGCCCAGAAGTCCTCGGCAGGGTTGCCGTTGACGTGCTGGATCACGCCCCAGAGGGTCCACAGGAGGTCGCACATCGCCTTGTAGGCGACCATCCGCCCGACCTCCGCGGCCGGCGGCTCGCCGTCGAAGTACGCGCGGAGCAACGCGTCGTCCTGCTCTGGGTCGAACCCTCCCTCGACGGACAGATCGCCGAGGTCCCACATCGGGTCGTTGTTGCCGCTGTATTCGTAGTCGATCACGTACATCCGCTCACCGGTGTCGAGGAAGTTCTCGCACAGCGGGTCGCAATGCGACGGCACCAGCGGCCGGGCGGTGGACTCGAGTGCTTGGCGGGTGAGATCCGCCCGAGCCTGGAGCGCCTCGTAACCGTGGGGCAGGGCGGCGCCCTTGTTCGCGATCAGTTGTTTGTATTCGTCGATCATTCCGAACAGCTGGAAGTCGGTGGCGAAGGGTGCTGCGGCGGTGTGCAGTCGCCGAAACGCTCGGCCCGCCCGGGCGACGGCGTCCAGATCGCGGAATCGCTCGGCGCTCATGGTTGCAGCGCCGTCCACGAACCGGGTGACCATGAGCCCGTCGGCGGGGTCGAAGAACACGACGTCCGCGTTGACCCCCGCCGCTGCCGCAGACCTTGCAGCGACCTCCTCGGTGTGTCGATCGATGTACTCACTGGTGCCGGCACCAGGCAGGCGCACGACGAGCCGATCCGTGCCGGTGTCGACGAGGTGGTTGACGTTGGTGAGCCCGGCCAGGCGAGTGGTGGTGACCGAGACGCCGGCGAGCGACGGGATGCGGGCGAGTGCTGCGTCGAGGGAGCTCATGGGGCGCGATGCTGCCTCGTTCACCACGGTCGGCGCAACCGTGCATCCATCTTGCTACGGCGGTTCAGCCAGTCCGGAGCGCGGCGAGAATTGCCGGTCGCACCTTCGCGTCGGTCGCGCCGACGTCCTTCAACGCCCTGGCGATCAAGGAACTCGGATCGCGCAGGCAGGCGAGCACGATGTGCTCGGTCCCGATGTAGTTGTGACCCATGTCGAGCGCAGTTGCCAGCACCGCCTGGCCCATCGGGGGCGCGTCGGAGAGCCGGGCACCGGCAGCGCGAGACCGTCGGGCGATCGCCGCGTCGAGGCCGTCCCGCGTGACGCCCACATCGGTGAGCACCTTGGTGCCGATCGCGGTCGGCTCGCTGAACAGCGCCAGGGCGAGGTGATCGAGCCGGAGCGCAGCTGCCCCCTGATCGTCGGCGACCTGCCGGCCGACCTCGACGACGTGGCGCGTGCGAGGCGTGAGGCGACCAAGCGAGCTCTCCACGAAGCGTTGCTGCACCGCTTGTTTGGAAACCCCGAGCGCAGCCCCGATCTCGCTCCACGAGTGGCCGAGTCGGCGACACTCGTCGACGAAGTGGGTGAGGAGGGCGTCGGCGGTGTCGGCAATCGTGGCGCTCAGTGCAGCGGCCGCGCCAAGTCGGGCGAGCGCATCCTGGTCTGGTGCGGCCGACCGGACCGCAGCGACGAGGTCGTCGAAGGAGAGTGCTACCACGCGTCAATGCTAACTTGACGACGCAACTCCGTCAAGAAGTGGTTGACGACGCTCGCCGGGCGTTCGCCGTCTGACAATCTGCGTCGATGGGAACGGCCGTGCAGATCCAGTCGGGTGACGAGCGCTTCACGTCGGACGACCTGGTCGCGTTGTCCGATCTGGTCGCGTCGACGTGGACGGCCTCCGCGGATCGGGATTGGTCGGTCCCCGCAGGCTCGCTCGATTGGTCGTGCCTGGCCACCGCCGACCACGCCGTCGACTGCGTCTACGCCCCGGCGTTCTTCCTCGCCTCGCGTCGTCTCGACTCGTACCCGGTCGCCGGCGGCAACCTCGAGCTGCGCGAGCAGGCGACACCGGCCGACCTGGTCGAGTCGTTGCAGATCGCGACCAGGCTGCTCGTCAGCCTCGTCGCCGACACCGACCCGGATGTCAGGGCCGTCCTCTTCCAACGGGGCCCGTTGCTGGGCGCGCCGTACGACTTCCTGCCACGAGCCGCGCTGGAGCTGATCATTCATGCGTACGACGTATGTCGTGGGCTGGATGTCGCATTCGAACCGCCGCATGATCTGTGTCGTCGCCTGCGCGAGCACACCAGGCCGTGGCCGATGTGGACGGGCGAGTTTCGCGGACTGGGAAGCACGGACGATCCATGGACCGATCTTCTTCGAGGGGCGCGACGATGACCACCACGCGGACGCATCGTCACGTGCGCGCGGATCGCACGTCGGTGTATCGCGCTCTGCTCGATGCCGATGCGGTGCAACGGTGGATGGTGCCCGACGGGATGACCAGCGTCGTGCATGAGTTCGACCCCTGCGAGGGCGGCAAGTTCCGGATCTCGCTGACCTACGACGATCCGACGGGCACCGGAAAGTCCGACCCGCGGACCGACACGTTCCACGGCCGTTTCGACAAGCTCGTCCCCGACAGCGAGGTCGTGCAGGTGGTCGAGTTCGAGACGGCCGACCCGTCGATGCAGGGTGAGATGACGATCATCTACCGCCTCGTGGAGGCCGATGGCGGCACCGACGTCATCGGGATCCACCAACACCTGCCGCCGGGTGTCGCTCCCGCCGACAACGAGCTCGGGTGGTTGATGTCGATGGCGAAGCTGGCCGGTCTCGTCGAGGCGGAGAACATCGACATCCGCGATGCCGGACGCGACGATGTTGCCGAGATCACCGCCATTCAGAACGCACTGATCGCCACGACCGCGATCGAGTGGACCGACGAACTCCATGAGATCGATGAGCGGATGGACTGGTTCGATCGGCAGCGCGCGGCAGGCAACCCGATCCTGGTTGCGATCGCGAGTGGTGCCGTGGTCGGATGGGCGTCGTACGGGCCGTTCCGCGATTCGCTCAAGTGGCCGGGCTACCGACTGACCGTCGAGCACACCGTCCACGTCGCCCGCAGCCACTGGGGCTCGGGCGTCGGCCGGGCGTTGATGGAGGCGCTCATCGACCGCGCCACCACGGCCGGTCTGCACGTGATGATCGGCGCGGTCGACGGCGAGAACCTGTCCTCCATTCGCTTCCATGAGCGGCTCGGATTCCGCGAGGTCGCCCGCATGCCCCAGATCGGGACGAAGTTCGGGAGATGGCTCGACCTGGTGTTGCTGCAGCGGGTGCTCGGCGACTCGCCGCCGCCGCCGTGACGGGCGATCAGGACTTGAGGCGCTCGCTGCGGGGATCGTAGAGCGCGCCCGTGTGCCGGACTGCCGGGATCGGGTCGCCGTAGACCTCGATGACGAAGTCGGTGCGGTCGACGAGCTCGATCGGCAGGTAGCCGTACGCCACCGGCTTGCCGACGGTGTGTCCGAAGTTGGCGCTGGTGGTGAACCCGACGACCTCGTCGTCGACCAGGATCGCCTCACCGCTCACCGGGTAGGCCATCTTCTCCAGGGTGAACGTGCACAGTCGACGTCCGACGCCGGCCTCCTTCTGGGCGACAAGGGCGTCGCGACCGAGGAAGTCGCCGCTCTTCAGGCTGACCCTCCACCCGAGCCCCGCTTCCCACGGGGTGGTGTCGGGCGTGATGTCGGTGCTCCAGTACAGGTAGCCCTTCTCCATCCGCATCGTGTCGATGGCCCGATATCCGACGTCGACGATGCCGTACTCGGCGCCCGCCTCGCTCAGCGTCTCGTACACGTGGGCCGCGTATTCGGTGGGGATGTGCAGCTCCCAACCCAGCTCGCCGGTGTAGCCGATGCGCAGCGCGAGCACCGGCGCGGACCCGATCGTGATCTCCCGCGCGGTGGCGTACGGGAAGCCCTCGTTGCTGACGTCGTCGTGGCACACGCTCTGCAACACGTCGCGACTCCGCGGGCCGCAGAGGTTGACCACTGCCCGAGCCGAGGTGAGATCGCGCACGATGACCGTCCCGTCGGCGGGAGCGTTGTCGCGGATCCAACCCATGTCGTGCGCGCCGAACGCAGCTCCGGTGACGACGTACCAGCTGTCCGGTGCAGTGCGGGTCATGGTGAGATCGCATTCGATCCCTCCGCGCTCGTTGCACAGCTGCGTGTAGATCGCGCTGCCGACCGGCTTTTCCATGTCCGCCACGCTGAGCCACTGAACGGCCGCCATCGCGCCCGGGCCGGTGATCTCGAACTTGGCGAACGACGTCTGGTCGACGAGCGCGACTCCTTCGCGGACGGCGCGGTGTTCGGCGCCCACGTGGGTGAACCAGTTCGGCTCCTCGAACGACGGCCGGTCCAGCGGCTCGACGCCCTCCGGCGCGAACCAGTTCGGTCGTTCCCACCCGCCTCGGGTGCCCATCACGGCGCCGTGATCGAGCAGCACCGAGTGCAGTGGGCTGCGCCTGATCCCACGTGCGGTGACCTTCTCCGATCCCGGTGCAGCGAGCTTGTAGTGATGCGCGTACAGCTCGACCATGCGCGTGTCCATGAAGTGTCGGGTCGTGTGGTGGAACGAGAAGCGGCGCACGTCGAGGGGCCACAGGTCGAGGGACGGTCGCCCCTCCAACATCCACTCCGCCATCATCTTCCCCGCGCCCCCGCCGGCGGCGATGCCGTACAGGAACCCGGTGGCGACGAAGTAGTTGTCGAGTTCCGGGACGCGCCCCATCACGAAGTCGGCGTCGGCGGAATAGGGGATCGGACCGTTCAGGAGCGTGCGGATGCCCGCCTGTTCGATGCACGGTGTGCGCTTGGCGGCCAGGTCGGCAAGTTGGGCGAAGCGGTCGTAGTTCGGGTCGAACAGACGGCGCTGGAAGGGTGAAGGAATCCCCTCGGTGCCGAACGCGATGGTGTCGGGCTCGTACCCGCCGACCAGGAGCCCGGGTCCGTCCGGCTTGTAGTAGACGAGGTGGTCCGGGTCGCGCATCGTGGGCATCTTCCCCAGCTCCACGGGCGTGTACCCCTCGATGGGGCCGCTCAGCATGTATTGGTGCTCGACCGCGGTCGCGGGGATGCGGGCCCCGGCCATGCGCCCCACCTCCATGCCCCACATGCCTGCGGCGTTGACGACCATCTCGCACTCGATCGCCTGTTGCCCGCCGTCGGTGCCGACGACGTGCACGGTGGAGCAGTGGCGGCCGTCGACGGTGATGGACACGACCCTCGTGTCCTCGCACACCTGCGCGCCGCGCATCCGCGCCCCACGGGCGATCGCCATCGTCACCGAGGCCGGATCGATGTAGCCGTCGGTGGGCAGGAACGCGGCCGCCAACACGTCGGAGGTGGACATCAGCGGGAACAGTTCCTGCGCGCGCTGCGGTGAGACGACCTCCATGGGGAGCCCGAAGCTCTTGGCCATCGTCGTCAGCCGCTTCAGCTCCAGGACACGCTCCGGCGAACAGGCAAGACGCAGACTCCCCGTCTCGTGCCAGTCGACGGCCTGTCCGGTCTCGGCTTCGAGCCCGCGGTACATCTCCACGGACTGCTCCAGCATGCGGGTGGTGTTGCGTGACGAGCGGAGCTGGCCGACCAGCCCGGCAGCGTGCCAGGTGGCGCCGTCGGTGAGTCGGTGCTGCTCCACCAGGACCACGTCGGTCTCGCCCATCTTGGTGAGCCAGTACGCGATCGAACAACCGAGGATGCCGCCACCGATGATGACGATGCGGGCGCGATCAGGAACAGGGACGGTCATGGCTCAGGCCTTCACTCGTGCGTTGGTCGGGTCGTAAAGGGGGGACATGGCGACGACTGCCGGCACGCGGACGCCGCCGACCTCCAGCTCGTATCCGCCCGACAGCACCCACTCGGCGGTCACACCTTCGGGGTTGCGGACGTAGCCGTAGCCGATCGATCGGCCGATCGTGTAGCCGAACCCACCGCTGGTCAGCCATCCCACACGCTCACCGTCGCGATAGATGGTCTCCCGTCCGAGCAACACCACCGAGGGATCGAGCGTGAACGCGGCGAGGAGCTTGCGCACGCCGTGCTCGCGTTGGGCCGCGATCGCTTCGCGTCCTTTGAACGGAATGTCCGTCTTCATCTTGACGGCCCACCCGAGGCCGGCCTCGATCGGGGTGTGGTCCGGCCCGATGTCGCTGCCCCACGCCCGGTACCCCTTCTCGAGGCGGCAACTCTCGATGGCCCGGTAGCCGGCGTTCGTGAGTCCGGCGGACCCACCGGCGGTCATCAGCGCGTCATAGACCTTCGGTGCGTATTCCACGGGCAGGTGCAGTTCCCACCCCAACTCACCCATGTACGTGATCCGCAGCGCCCGAACCGGGCACCCGGCGATCCCGATCGTCTGCATCGTCCCGAACGGGAAGGCGTCGTTGCTGAGGCCTGCGGAGGTGACCGCGCCGAGCACGTTCCGAGACTCGGGGCCCATCAGTGAGAGCACCGACCACGCCGAGGTCACGTCGAAGAGCTGGGCGTTGGCACCGACGGGGATCGTGCGCTGGATCCAGTCGAAGTCGTGCGTCGCGAATCCGGTACCGGTGACGATGTAGAACTCGTCGTGCGCGACGCGGGCGACAGTGAGGTCGCACTGGATGCCGCCGCGGTCGTCGAGCATCTGCGTGTACGTGAGCGACCCGACCGGCTTGTTCACGTCGTTGGCGCAGATCCAGTCGAGTGCGGCTCGGGCGTCGGGACCCTTCAACGCGAACTTTGCGAACGAGGACTGGTCGATGAGTACCGCCGCCTCGCGGCATGCGCGGTGCTCGCGGCCGACGGCGTCGAACCAGTTCTGCCGGGCGTAGGAGTACACGTCGGCCGGTACTTCCCCACGCGACGCATCCGCGAACCAGTTCGGACGCTCCCAACCGAGCTTCTCCCCGAACGACGCCTCCGCCGCCAGCAGGCGGTCGTAGAGCGGCGATGTGCGAGCCGGTCGGCCGCTGCGGTGCTCCTCGAACGGCCAGGCCATCGTGTAGTGCTTCGAGTATGCCTCCAGCGTCCGAGTGCGCACCCAGTCGGTGTCCTGATGGGGGCGGCCGAAGCGCCGCAGGTCGACGACCCACAGGTCGTAGGGCGGCATCCCGTCGTGGACCCACTCGGCGAGCGCTTGGCCGGCGCCGCCGCCGGCCGCGATGCCGAACGCGTTGAAGCCGGCGCCGACGAAGAAGTTCCGGAGCTCCGGCGCCTCGCCGAGGATGAAGTTGCCGTCGGGTGTGAAGCTCTCCGGCCCGTTGATCAGCTGTCGCAGCCCGGCCTCGGCGAGGGCCGGCACCCGCCCGATGGCGAGCTCCATCGTCGGCGCGAAGTGATCCCAGTTGCTCTCGAGCAACTGGAACTGGAACGGACGGGGGATTCCCTTCACGGCCCAGGGGATCGGGTTCGGTTCGTACCCGCCCATGACCAGGCCGCCGACCTCCTCCTTGTAGTACGTCAGCCGATCCGGGTCGCGCAGCGTCGGCAGGTTCCGTGGCACCTCGGGCGTGAGGGGCTCGGTGATGACGTACTGGTGTTCCACCGGCACGAGCGGCACGTTGACCCCGACCGTCGCCGCCAGTTCGCGGGTCCACTGTCCCCCGCAGACGACGACCTTCTCGCACTCGATCCGGCCCGGGCGACCATCGGACGCGACCGTCACCACGGCGGTGACGACTCCGTCGATCACCTCGATGCGAGCGACTTCGGTGTCCTCGCAGATGGTGACACCGTTCATCCGCGCGCCGCGGGCGAGGGCCATCGTGATGTCGCTCGGGTTCGCCTGTCCGTCTGTGGGCAGAAACGCTGCGCCGACGACGTCGTCGACCTCCATGATCGGCCAGAGGGCCTGGGCTTCCTTCGCGGACAGCAGGTGCATGTCCAACCCGAAGCTCTTCGCGGTCGTCGCCTGTCGCTGCACCTCTGCCCAGCGCTCGGGATTGCACGCCAGTCGCAGCCCACCGTTCATCTTCCAGCCCGTGGCCTGGCCGGTCTCGGCCTCAAGTGTGCGGTACAGCTCCACCGAGTTGCCCAGCAACTGGGTGATGTTGGCGCTCGTGCGCAGCTGCCCGACCAGACCGGCGGCGTGGAACGTCGATCCGGAGGTGAGCTGGTGCTTCTCCACCAACACCGTGTCGGTCCATCCGAGCTGTGCGAGGTGGTAGGCCGTGGAGCAGCCGACGATGCCGCCGCCGATCACCACGACCCGGGCGGAGGAGGGAAGTTCGGTCACCCTCGCATCCTCGCGCGTCTCGGCCCGAACAACGCCAGAAGTGTTGCTATGTGTTGGAATGCTCACATGGCCCGCTACGAGGAGGAAGTGATGAACGCGGTCGCGCTGCGCGGCTCGGTGAGCGTTCGTGAGCTGGCGACGTTGCTCAGCGTCAGCGAGCAGAGGGTGCGCCGAGTGGTGAAGCCGCTCGTCGAACGCGGCGCGGTCGAAAAGGTGCACGGAGCCGTCGTCGGTCGTAGCCGACCCGGTGAGGCTCCCTTCCTCGCCCGGATGACCGTTCACCAGCGCGCCAAAGTCGCGATCGCTGCGAAGGTCGCTGCGCTCGTCCACGACGGAGACAGCATCGCGCTCGACACGGGCAGCACCACTGGCTTCGTCGCGCAGGCGCTGCGGCAGCGGCGAGGTCTCACGGTGGTGACGAACTCGACGTTCATCGCCACCACGCTCGCCACGATTCCGGGCAACCGGGTCCACATGGCAGGGGTGGAACTCCGCAATCACGACGGCGCCTCCTTCGATGCCGCCGCGTTCGCGGTGGTGCGCTCGATGAACGTCTGCCTCGCGATTCTCTCGGCGTCGGCGCTCGATGTTCGCCGCGGGCTCATGGTGCAGGAGCGGGCAGAAGCAGAGATGTCGGCGGCCATGGGGGAGATCGCCGAGCAACGTGTGTTCGCGGTCGACTCCTCGAAGTTCGGTCACGCGGCGCTGGTGGCGTTGAGCCCGATGAGAGTGGGCGACGTGCTCGTCACCGACGCAGCGCCGTCGCGAGGTGCACGTGCGGCGCTCGGGCCGGACGGAATCGTCATCGTCCATTGACGGAACGAGTGTTCAGGTTGCGCGAGGGTGAGGTCTAAGCTCCCGCAGGTTCGGGGATGCAACCAAAGGGGGACGCGTTCAGTGGAGTCGATGATCTCGGTTCGTGATCTGTGGAAGGTCTACGGGCCGCGGGCGGAGCGCATCGTCGGGTCTCCCGAAGCCGATCTGCCGCGTGGTCAGTTGGAATCGGTGCACGGCAACGTGGTGGCCATGCGCGACGTCAACCTCGACGTCGCCCCCGGCGAGGTGTTCGTGGTGATGGGACTGTCGGGCAGCGGCAAGAGCACCCTCATCCGCTGCGTCACCCGCCTCATCGAACCGACCGCCGGCACTGTGTCGATCGAAGGCGTCGACGTCACGGCCGCCAACGACGATCAACTGCTCCAGATCCGCCGGCACAAGGTGTCGATGGTGTTTCAACACTTCGGTCTGCTCCCGCACCGCACCCTCCTCGACAACGTCGCCTTCGGCCTCGAGCTCCGCGGTGTCGACAAGAAGCAACGCCGCGACCGCGCCGACCAGACCCTGTCGTTGGTCGGCCTGCCCGGCATGGGCAGCTACAAGCCGCATCAGCTCAGCGGCGGACAGCAGCAGCGCGTCGGTCTCGCCCGCGCACTCGCGACCGACCCGGACATCATGTTGTTCGACGAACCGTTCTCGGCGCTCGATCCGTTGATCCGGCGCGAGATGCAGGACGAGATCGTGCGGCTGCGGCGCGAACTGAAGAAGACGATGATGTTCATCACCCATGACCTCTCGGAGGCGCTGCGACTCGGTGATCGCATCGCGATCATGCGCGACGGAAGGTTCGTCCAGGTGGGTACGCCGGCCGAGGTGGTGCTCGAACCGGCCGACGAGTACGTGGCCAACTTCGTTCGCGACGTACCCCGGTCGCATGTGGTCCCCGTCGACGCAGTGATGTCGCCAGCGACCGACGGACCGTTCGCCGGCGAGGTACCGACGGGCACCAAGGTCCGTGATGCGGTCCGCCTGGTCGCGAACAGCGACCTTCCCGTTCGCGTCGTGGACGGCGAGGGGCGCGCGGTTGGCACCATCGATCGGATGTGCGTGTTGTCGGTGATCGCCGGCGAGGACGTGCTGTGACGGCGACCTCCGTCGAAGCACTTCCCGAACAGGAGGCCCACGAGGTCGTCGAGGCGCGCCACCGCAATCGGATGATCGCGTTCGGGGTGTTCGCCGTACTTGCAGTGGTGGCGGTGCTGATCGCTCACGAGGTACCGAGCTGGCTCGACCTCAACGTCCAGAAATGGGCGCAAGATCGCTACAAGTGGACGATCATCCACCGGCAGACCGCGCCGATCTTCACCGACTTCTTCACCCCGATCAGCGACTTCCTCGGCTGGGCGGTGGAGCACACCGTCTCGTTGCTCGACGCTTTCCGTTGGCCGGGCGTGGTGGCCATCACCGGTGCCGTCGGGTGGCGCACCGGCGGGATTCGAGCCGGCATCTCCGGCGCGGCGGCGATGCTCGGCGTCGGGATGATCGCCAACTGGGACCACGCCATGATCACGCTCGCGATCATGATCGTTGCGGTGCTCATCGCGCTGGTGCTGGGCGTGCCGCTCGGCATCATGTCCGCCCGGTCCGACCGGGTCGAGCGGATCATCCGCGTGCTGCTCGACACGGCGCAGGTGATGCCGATCTTCGTCTACTTCAGCCCCGCCCAGGTGTTCTTCAGCATCGGCTACGCACCGGCGGTCGTCGTCACGGTCGTGTACGCGCTGCCGCCCGCGGTTCGCCTCACCAACCTCGGGCTCCGTCAGGTGCCGGTGGTCATCAACGAGGTCGGCGAGTCGTTCGGGACCACGCCTCGTCAGCAGCTCTTCAAGGTGCAGTTGCCGATGGCGCGACGCACGATCCTGCTCGGGCTCAACCAGGTGATCATGATGGCGTTCGCGATCGTCGTGCTCGCCTCCCTGCTCGGCACCGGCGACCTCGGCCAGGACGTGTTGACCGCGCTGCAGAAGCAGTCGGTGGGCGACGCCGCTGCGGCAGGCCTGGCCATCGTGCTGCTCGCTGTCGCGCTCGATCGCATCTCGACCGGCGAGCGACCCGCACGGCGACCGCAGTGGGCGCAATCGCTGCCGTCGGTGTCGCGTCGGGCCGGGGCCCTCAACGCCGTCGGCGTCGTCGTCGGTGCCATCGTGCTGGCACGCGTGTTCGACATCACCGACTTCCCGTCGTGGCTGACCTTCGACATCTCGTCACCCATCGACACGGCGGTGAAGTGGGTGCAGGACAACCTGCGCAAGGACGTCCCGATCATCGGCGGCACCCAGGCGATCAGCGATTTCCTCGTCACCTGGATCCTCGATCCGATCCGCGACCTCCTCCTCTGGTTGCCGTGGTTCTTCGTCGTGGTCGCGGTTGCATTCATCGGATGGTTGAGCAAGGGCTGGCGACTCGCCACCACGGTCGGGAGCTGCTTGCTGCTGATCGCGGCGATGGGAACCATCCCGGGCGGCGGAGGTCGCGTGGCGCTCTGGGACGTGGCGATGGACACACTCAGCCAGGTGCTGGTTGCGATCACGCTCGCTGTCCTCATCGCCCTGCCGCTCGGACTGCTCAGCGGTCGTTCGAACAAGGTGGAACGCGTGCTGCGCCCGTTCCTCGACATCGCCCAGGTGCTTCCGCAGTTCGTGTATCTCATCCCGGTGGTGTTCCTGTTCTCCATCGGGCGTGCCGCAGGTGTGGTGGCCTGTGTGGTGTATGCGGTACCGCCGTGCATCCGGCTCACCTCGCTCGGCTTGCGTGAGGTTCCGTTCACGCCGAGGGAAGCGGCGATCTCCTTCGGGGCCACGCCCCGTCAGGAGATGCGCATGGTGCAGCTCCCCCTCGCCCGCAAGGCGATCCTGCTCGGCATCAACCAGACGGTGATGATGGTGCTGGCCACGGTGATCATCGCTGCACTCGTCGGTTCGGGTGCGCTCGGTCTCGTCGCCTACGAAGCCACCGCGAAGCCCAACATCAAGCTTGGCCAAGGCGTGGCCGGTGGCCTGAGTATCGTGTTGTTGGCCATCATGCTGGATCGCATCACGCAGGCGTGGGGCACCACCAAGGAAGCCAGTCGATCGTGAACAATTCGACCACTACCCAAACACCTCCAGGGGGACATCCATGAGAGCATCCGGTACCAAGCGACATCTGCTGTTGGCAGGCGTCCTGATCGCATCCACCCTCGCTGCCTGTGGCAGCGACACCAGCAGTTCCGACGCAACCACGGGCGGATCCGACACCACCACCGGCGCTCCTGCCGAGTCGTGCGCGACCAGCGGCGACGCCATCAAGCTCGCGGTGAACCCGTGGACCGGCTCCGCGGTCAACGCGTACGTTGCCAAGTCCGTCATCGAGTGCAACCTCGGTGTGCCGGTGGAGATCGTCGACATCGACGAGAACGCCACGTGGGTCGGCCTCGACGACGGCAGCATCGACGCCGTGCTCGAGGTGTGGCCGTCGGGTCACGCTGCCGACTACGAGACCTACATCACGCAGAAGAAGTCCGTCGTCGACATCGGCAAGCTCGGCCCGGCGGCCAAGATCGGCTGGTACGTGCCGAAGTTCGTCGTCGACGAGCACCCCGAACTCGCCACCTGGGAGGGGTTCAAGGACCCCAAGCTCGCCAAGTTGTTCGCCACTGCGGAGTCCGGCGACCTCGGTCAGTTCACGATGGGTGACCCGAGCTACGTGACCTACGACGAGCAGATCATCGCCAACCTCGGCCTGCCGCTGAAGTACGTGGTGGCCGGCTCCGAAGCTGCGCTGCTCACCGCGATCGACCAGTCGATCGCCGACCACAAGCCGCTGCTCATGCAGTTCTGGAAGCCGCACTGGAAGCAGCTCGAGGTCGATCTCGTCGAAGTGAAGCTGCCCGAGGTCACCGATGCCTGCCTGGCCTCGGCGGCCGCCGCCGACGGCAAGTACGCCTGCGACTACCCGGTCGACGAGTTGTACAAGGCGGCCAACTCTGGCCTCGAGGCGAAGAACGCCAAGGTGTTCTCGTTCCTCTCCAGCCTGCAGCTCACCACCGAGCAGCAGTCGGAGATCGCCGGTTACGTGGATCGCGACGGCATGACGCCGGCCGACGCCGCCCAGAAGTGGATCGACGCCAACCAGGACGTGTGGAAGACCTGGGTTCCCGCCTGATTCGCTGATTGCAGTGACAGATCCGTCGACGGCGGCCTCACCTTCGGGTGGGGCCGCCGTTGTCGTTCGGGGGTGGGCTGGTTGCTCAGCCGTGCACCGTGACGAGCCCGGCGACGGGGTCGACGGTCACCACCGCGCCGTCGGGGATGTCCGTCAGTGCGCCTCCGGCGCCGATGACTGCTGGGATCGACAGCTCGCGAGCGATCACCGCGGCGTGGCTCATCGGCCCGCCGTCGGCGGTGACGACTCCGCCGGCCAATGACAGCACGAGGTTGTAGGCCGGGGTGGTGCCGGCGACCACGAGGATGTCGCCCGGTTCGAGTGCGTCGAGCGCAGCCTCCGGCGAGGTGGCCACCCTGGCGCGGGCGGTGACGCTGGTGGTGCCGATGCCGGTGCCGTGGAGCCCGGATCGGGCGTCGCCGTCCATGCCGAGGTGCTGCATCACCGACTGGACCATGTTGACCAGGGTGTCGAGGTTGGCGGGGAGGACTCCCTGCGGCGGGGCCGCCTCATCCGGGCCGAGTACACGCGGGGCTTCGATGCGCTTCATCGCCGCTCGCCAGCCGGCACGAGCGTGGAGCGTGGTCGCATCCGGAGCGCCGGTGAGGACGGTGTCGATCTCCGCGGGTTCGAGCTCGAGCGCCAGCGTCTGGTCGTCGACGACACCTGCGGCGACCATCCGGCGACCCAACTCGAGCAATGCCATGCGCAGGATGCCGAGTGGCCATTCGGCGGTGGTCGGCCCGTTGTCGTCGCGCAGGTCCATCGCGTTGCGCGCCTGACCGAGGAGGTCGTCGAATCGTCCAAGGTGCTCGGCAGGGATCTGCTCGCGGATCGCCGCAGTTCGTCGGTTGACCTCATCGCTGCGGTCGACGTACTCGGCGTTGAGGACCGTGGCCAGGACGAGGTCGGGTCGTTCGCCGAAGGTCACGCCGTCCACGTCGTACCGGGAGAACAGCACGCTGCCCCTTCGATCGAGGTGCTCGTCGAGCAGCCGCGCGATGTCGGGCGACAACGACCGCATCTCGTCGAGTGTGGCCGGCGTGCGGCCGGTTGCCTCGATTGCCGCACGGATGGCTGCGCGCTCGCGCGCAGGGGCGCTGGTCGACGGCGATGCCCCCTGGAGCAGCGAGAGCAGATCGGAGGGTGCGATGCCCCAGTCGCGAGCCTCGAAGATGTAGCGCCCGATCGGACCGAGGTCGTACCCGTGCAGCCAGAAGTGGTGTGTCCAGTTGGTCACGCAGTGTTCGAGGCACCGGTGGACGTGGCTGATGACCTCCGCGTCGGTTGCTCCGCCGAGGTCGACCGACTGCAGGGCGCGGTTCGCCGCTTCGATGCCGGCCTTGCCGCCGTGGTGCCAGTCGTCGATCACCTTGATCCATGGCTGCTCGACGAGCGTTCGTCCGGCAGTCCGATTCCGTCGACGCATTTCGGGGTGCAGGCGCGAGGCGACTTTCAACAGGACGACGGGAGGGAGCTTGGCCGAAGGCTTGTCGGCACCGATCAACGGCCGTAAGCGCGAGTAGAACTGTCCGTTCACGAATCTGGCGTCGAGCGACTCCAAGGGCACGCCGAGGTCGCGGAACATGCGTCGCATCCCTTCGGGCATCGACCGAGTGACGAGGTGCTGCACGATCGGTGTCGTGCCCGCCGGCATGTGACTGCGGTCCATCGCCCACTGCCCCGGCCCCGGAGCGTTCCACTCCACGTCCACGTCGACCCCCCGATCGTGCGGCTGATTGCCGCACCACTGTAACCACCTCGAGACGGCCGCCCCGTCGGTTCGTCGTGCATACTGCGGAGATGACTGCGCTCCCACCCTCATCACCTCGCCGCGTCGGCTACGTGGGCCTCGGCAACCTGGGCTTCCACCTCGCTCACAGTCTCGTGCGAGCCGGCCATGAGGTGACCGTGACGGATCTCGACCGGTCGGTCGCCGAGCCACTTCTCGCCATGGGCGCCCGTTGGGCTGACACCGCCCGCGGAGTCGCCGAGGCGAGCGATGTCGTGTTCACGTGCCTCCCATCGCCTCGAGCAGTCGACGCCGTGGTGACCGGTCCCGACGGTGTCCTGGCGGGGCTGCGCGCCGGAAGCACCTGGATCGACAACAGCACCAACGATCAGAACGAGACCATTCGGCTCGCCGAGCTCGCCAGCGTCCAGGGTGTGCTGGTGCTCGAGGCGCCGGTCACCGGGGGAGTGCACAAGGCGGCGGCCGGGGAGATCACCGTGCTGGTCGGAGGCGACGAGGCCGTGTACGAATCGAACGCCGAGCTGCTCACCGCGATCGGGAGCCCCGTCCTGTACATGGGTCCGCTCGGGAGCGCGGCGGTCATCAAGGTGATCACGAACATGCTCGCGTTCATCCACCTCGTCGCTGCGGGTGAGGCGCTGATGCTGGCCAAGCGGGGCGGCCTCGATCTGGCCAAGTCGTTCGAAGCGATCCTGAACAGCTCCGGCAACAGCTTCGTGCACGAGACCGAGAGCCAGGTCATCCTGAACGGCAGTTACAACATCGGCTTCACGATGGATCTCGCGTGCAAGGACCTCGGCTTCGCGATGCAGTTCGGCCGCGACTTCGGCGTGCCGCTCGACCTCGCCGGCCAGACGATGCAGACCTTCGTGCGCGCCCGCGCCCAGTACGGCGGCGATGCCTGGTCCAGCCAAGTGGTGAAACTCCTGGAGGACGCACTCGGCACCGATCTCCGCGCCGAAGGATTCCCCGCCATCCTCCAATAGCCCACACCCGGTCGCTCCCCGCCCCGCCCCCAGCGCGGCCAGCCTCCCCACCCACCCTCCCCACCCACCCATGGGCGCGAAACGGTGCCATACCTGGCTCACTTCGGACCCATGGGCGCGAGATGGGGCGGATCTGGCACGGTTCCGCGCCCATGGGTCCGAGGTGGGGAGCAACGGACAGGGAGCAACGGACAGGGAGCAACGGACAGGGAACAACGGACAGGGGGCGTGGCGTGGCCGCAGAACGCCGCACCGCTCGTCAGAGCGGACGGTGAAGCCGGCTCACCTCAGACGTGACGCTCACCGTCGTCGGGGAAGCGGTATCCGCCCGTGTAGATGGTGTCGAGCACGGCGAGGACGGCGGCCACGTCGCCCGACCAATCGAGCGCCGCGACCTCACGTCGGGTTCGCCGTGCCGAGCACGATCGCAGCAGATCGAACTCGTCGGCGGTCACTCGCGCGCGTGTCGGCCCGACGCCGACCGCGCGGATGACGCCGTCCGCGACGATCTCGATCGAACCCCAGTCGCGTTCGATGAGGGATTCGTGGACGAACAGCAGGTAGTGATCGAGCGCCACTCGCACGGCCGCCGGATCCCGATCGGGGGCCAGTCGCAGCGCGCGTCGGACGTCGTGGTAGTGCGCGTGGAGGTCGGCGACGAAGTGGCTGCCGAACTCGTACCCGAAGTCGCGGAGGCCCGCTTCGAACGTCGGCGCCTCCCGATCCCACTCCGAACGCAGCTCGGCGAAGGTGTGGCCACGACGAGCCTCCACCTGGTGTCGCGCCCAGCGTTCGCCTCCGACGTCGTCGCTCTCGGGGAACTCGAGCGCGTTGAGACCCGCCGCGATGCCGACCACGTGCGAGACCGCGTCGTGGATGCTCCAAGCGGGAGTTGCCGGGACCATCGTCGCCCATTGCTCGGCGGTCAGATCGGCGACGACTGCCAGGAACGATTGGCGCACGCGCTCGTACACCTCGCCCGTATCGACGTCGTCGAGACGTGTGGTGCGATCGTCGCTCATCCGGAATCCCCCACCGTCAGCACGATCTTGCCGACGTGCTGCTTGGTGAGGAACAGTTCTTGCGCCGCGACGATCTGGCTCAACGGGAACGTCGACGCAACGAGTGGGCGAACCTCGCCGCGT
The DNA here is from genome assembly GCA_038234785.1 of Acidimicrobiales bacterium. Classification (GTDB taxonomy): domain Bacteria; phylum Actinomycetota; class Acidimicrobiia; order Acidimicrobiales; family Ilumatobacteraceae; genus UBA668. The sequence goes on along the minus strand of JBBQTC010000007.1, from coordinate 65,183 downwards.
TCGATCCGCTCGACGAGCGCGGCGAAGACACCGTTGTCGAGCACCGTGCAACCCAACAGTCGCTGGTCCTTGAGGTAGAGCGTGCGCAGATCCAGCGGCACGACCGGGCCGGCAATCGCACCGGCGACGGCGTAGCGCCCGCCAGACCGCATCATGTCGAGGAGGTTCGGCCATCGCTCTCCACCGACCACGTCGAGCACCACGTCGAACGCATCGTGACCGAACGCGGCAACTGGATCGTCGTTGCGGTCGACGATCGATGCCGCTCCGAGTTCGTGAAGCTCGGCGTGCTTGTCGGTCGCGGCAACACCGGCCACGACCGCGCCTCTCGCCGCGGCGAGTTGCACAGCCGCCGAGCCGACCCCGCCGCTGGCGCCGGTGACCAGCACCCGATCGCCGTGGACCACGCCCGCTCTGGTCAGCATGTTCTCGGCCGTCGAGTACGAGCACGGGAAAGATGCCAGCTCGGTGTCGCTCAACGGGCTGTCCACACGATGCGCATGTCGCCCAGGCACGACGGTGAACTCGGCGAACGCTCCGTCGACCTCGGACCCGAAGAAGATCGCCGACGCGAGTGCGGCACCCGGTTCTCGCCAGCAGGGCTCGATGAGCACCCGCTCGCCGAGTCGGCTGGTCTCGACACCTTGCCCGACGGCGACGATGCGGCCGCAGGCATCGATGCCCTGGACTCGGGGAAACGTGAACGACCCCGTCCAGCCTCCGCCGGAGTACCAGCCGATGCGTGTGTTGATGTCGGTGTTGTTCACCGCGGAGGCCCCGACCTGGACCAGGACTTCGCCGGGTCCTGCGACCGGACGTTCGAGATCGTCGCGCTCGACGAGGCAGTCGTACCCTCCGTGACCGGTGAGCACCACCCCCCGCATCGGCCGGCCTACTTCGCTCGGTGGAACGGCGCGAGCTCCGGGGCGAGCGGCGTGTTCCCGAGGATGAGGTCCGCTGCCTTCTCGGCCATCATCATCACCGGGGCGTAGATGTTGCCGTTGGTGACGTAGCGCATCGCCGAGGCGTCGCACACGCGCAGACCGTCCACTCCCCAGACCTTCATGGTCAGCGGATCGACCACGCTGGAGTCGTCCTCGGCTCCCATGCGCGCTGTGCACGACGGGTGCAACGCCGTCTCACCGTCCTTGCGGACCCAGTCGAGGATCTGTTCGTCGGTCGCCACCGACGGGCCGGGGGAGATCTCGCCCCCGTCGTAGGGGGCAAAGCCCGGTTGCTCGAGGATGGTGCGTGCGGTCCGGATCGCTTCGACCCATTCCTGACGATCCTGGTCGGTGGACAGGTAGTTGAAGCGCAGCGCGGGCTTCACGGTCGGGTCGGTCGAGGTGATCTTCACCGACCCTTCCGAGTTCGAGTACATCGGGCCGATGTGCACCTGGTAACCGTGGCCGCCTGCCGGCGCCGAACCGTCGTAGCGCACGGCGATGGGGAGGAAGTGGAACATCAGGTTCGGGTACGCGACCTCGTCGTTGCTCCGCGTGAAGCCGCCCGACTCGAAGTGGTTGCTGGTACCGGGACCCTTGCGGAACAGCCATTGCAGCCCGATCCAAGGTCGACGCCACAACTGCAGGTTCTGCTGCAGCGACACCGGCTGCGTGCATGCGTGCTGCACGTAGACCTCGAGGTGGTCCTGCATGTGCTCACCGACGGCCGGCAGGTCGTGCACGACCGGGATGCCCAGTGCCTGCAACTCCTTCGCGTTGCCGATCCCGCTGAGCTGGAGGAGTTGGGGAGTGTTGAACGCGCCGCCACACAGCACGACTTCGGCTGCCTGCGCGGTGCGGATCTTGCCCCGCACCGAGTACTGCACCCCGGTCGCGCGAGTGCCGTCGAAGAGCACCTTGTGGACGAGTGCCCGAGTCGTGACGGTGAGGTTGGAACGGTTCATCACCGGGTGCAGATAGGCGCGAGCGGCACTCAGCCGGCGGCCGCGGTACACGTTGCGGTCGAAGCGGGCGAAGCCCTCCTGCTGGTAGCCGTTGACATCGGAGGTGATCGGATATCCGGCCTGCTGCGTCGCCTCGAAGAACGCGTCGATCAGTGGGTTGGTGGACGGACCACGCTCGAGCTTCAGCGGTCCGCTGCTGCCGCGCCACTCGTCGCCGCCGGCGAGGCAGTTCTCCATCTTCTTGAAGTACGGCAGGCAGTGGGCGTAGTCCCACGTGTCCATCCCCTTGTCGGCAGCCCACCGCTCGTAGTCCATCGGGTTGCCGCGCTGGAAGATCATGCCGTTGATGCTGCTCGACCCACCGAGCACCTTGCCGCGTGCGTGGTACACCTTGCGCCCGTTCATGTACGGCTCGGGTTCGCTCTCGTACTTCCAGTCGTAGAACCTGCTGCCGATGGGGAACATCAGCGCCGCCGGCATGTGGATGAAGACGTCCCACTTGTAGTCGGGGCGACCTGCTTCGAGCACGAGCACCTTGTGCGCAGGGTCGGCGCTGAGGCGGTTGGCCAGGGCGGATCCGGCCGATCCTCCGCCGACGATGATGTAGTCGTAATGGTCCACGTGTTCTCTCTTCATCAGTCGATGCGGATCTTGTCGGCGGTCGCTCGCACGAGCGCACCGAGTTCCGCAAGGTCGGTGTCGCCGGGAAAGCGGGATGCGGGTCCGTAGACGTGCAGCGATGCGATCACGTGGCCGTCTTCGGCGCGCACTGCTGCTGCCACGGAGTTGAGACCGACGGCGAACTCCTCGAAGGCCCACGCGTAGCCGTCGTGATCGACCAGCGCGAGTCGCTTCTGCAGCTCGACGGCGGAGGTGATCGTGTGCTCGCTGAACCGGGTGAGCGGACCGTCGGTGACGCGGGCGACGAGATCCGGGTCGGAGGCGAGCACCACTTGGCCCGATGGCACGGCGTGCATGGGAATACGGTGGCCCGTCCAATCCCTCACCTGCAACTCGCTGTCGGGTGTGAGCTGGTCGAGATAGAGCATCTCGATGCCGTCGGGGATGGAGATGCCGGCGGCCTCGCCGGTGAGCCGGTTCAGTTCGGCGAGATGGGGGCGTGCCACTGAGACCAACGACCTGCCGGGACGTGCCGCAGCAGCGAGTTCGAGCATCGCCCAGCCGATGCGGTAGTCCCCCCCGACGGCGACCTGCTCGACGGCACCGAGTTCTTCCAGCGTCGACAACAGCCTCGACACGGTGCTCTTGGGCAACTCGACGCGGTCGGCGATGTCGGTGACACCGGCCGGACCGGCGGTCAGCGATCGCAGCACCGCGAATGCTCGGTCGATCGATTGCACGGTCGTCATCGGTGCCCCTTCCCGGTCCGTCCCTTCCGGTACGTCCCATCATACGGCATACGTTCCGCTAGATGGAACGCCGAGCGGGTGAGCCGGTCGTCGCGTACTCGTGCAGCAGCGCCAGCAGATCCGCAGGCACAGACACGCCGTCGCGTTCGGCCGCGGCGCGGTCGGCGAGCCGCCGGTCGCCGGGCAGGCGCGCCCCCGGCTCCGCGGCGAGCGCGGAGAACTCGTGCTCGAGTCGGTCGAGGAACGCCTCGCCCATCGTGGCGGTGGGATCGATGGCCAGCACCACCTGGCCGACATCCGGCGGACCGCCCACGGTGCCGCCGAAACTCGACGCCTCGTGTGAGAAGTTGGACCCGGCGACCCCGCCGGCCATCACGTCGACGAGGAGGGCGAGGGCCGAGCCCTTGTGGCCACCCGACGGCGCCATCGACCCGGCGAGCGCTTTCACTGCGTCGGTGGTGGGTGTGCCGTTCGCATCGAGCGCCCAGCCGAGAGGGATCGCTTCACCGGCCTGGGCCGCAGCGTTCACCCGCACCCAGGCCACGGCCGACGACGAGAGATCGGCCACCACGGGTACGCCGTTGCGGCGAGGAGCCGCCCACGCGATCGGGTTGGTGCCGAAGAAGGGACGGGTGCCGCCATGTGGCGCCATCAGCGCCGACGAGTTGGCGAACATGATCGCGACCAGTCCCTGGCGAGCGAGGCGGTCCACGAACCAGCCGAGCACCCCGGCCGAGTACGAGTGCGTGATCGCCACCAGGGCGACGCCGTTCTCGAGTGCGCTCGCGACGAGGTGTGACTCGCCGGCTTCGAATGCGGGATGGCAGAAACCGAGACCTGCGTCGACCACGACGGTGCCAGGGCGTGGGCGGGTGACGCGTGGAACCGCGTCGCCGATCACCTTGCCGCATGCGACGTGATCGCAGTAGGTGGGCAGGTAGCTCAGCCCGACGGTGCGGATGCCCTCGGCCTCGGCTTCCCGGATGCTCCGGGCGGTGGCATCGGTCTGCAGCGGCGAGGCGCCGGACGCCCGCAGCATCCGCCGGCTGATGTCCTCGATCTGGTCGAGGGTGAGCAGCGTGTGGCCACCCGTCACGCGGGAAAGGCTCCCAGCATGCGAGCCGCGGAGAGCGTGTTCTCCAGCAAGCAGGCGATGGTCATCGGGCCGGTGCCGCGAGGCATGGGCGTGATCGCCCCGGCGATCGCCTGCACGGCGTCGAAATCGACGTCGCCGACGATGCCCGCCTCGGTGCGCGAGACACCAACGTCGACCACGGCCGCACCGGGCTTGACGTGCGCAGCCGTGATCATCCGCGCCTGGCCGGCGCAGGCGACGATGATGTCGGCCTGACGGCAGACCTCGAGCATGTCGGCCGCGCCGGTGCGCGAGTGTGCCAGCGTGACGGTGGTGTCGACGCCTTTGCGCCCGAGCAGCAGCACCTGGGGCAGTCCGGTGAGCGTGGAGCGCCCGATCACGGTGGCCCGTTTGCCCGACGTGGCAACGCCGTAGCGCTCGAGCAGTCGCATCACGCCGAGTGGGGTGCAGCCGACGTGGCCGGGCAGCCCGCGCACGAGGCGCCCCATCGAGCGCTCGGTGAGACCGTCGACGTCCTTCTCCGGAGGGATCAGCGCGAGCACGGGTTCCGGGTCGAGTCCGTCGGGCAGGGGAAGTTGGCAGAGGATGCCGTGCACCGCCGGGTCGGCCACGAGTTCGGCGACCGCGTCCTCGACCTGGGCCTGCGACGCGTCGTTGGGCAGCCCGACGTGTCGTGATTGCATGCCTGCCTCGCCGGCGAGTTTGCGCTTGCTGGCGACGTAGAGCTGGCTCGGCTTGTCGTCGCCGACGAGCACGGTGGCGAGACAGACGCTCGGCGAACCGGCAGCGTCGATCGTCGCCCTCAGCTGGGCGATGATCTCGCCGCGCAAGCGGATGCCGTCCATCAGGATCGCTCCGCCGGGCGTGCGGTCGAAGTTCTCGCTCATGACAACCCGATGATCTCGCCGTGCTCGTCGAAGTCGATGATGCTCGCCGCCGGTGCCGACCCGAGGCCGGGCATCGTGGTCATGTCGCCGCAGATGGGATACACGAACCCTGCCCCGACACTGGCCCGTACCTCGCGGACGTTGACCGTGTGCCCCGTGGGAGCGCCCTTCAGCGAGGCGTCGGAGCTGATCGACAGGTGGGTCTTGGCGATGCAGACGGGCAGGTGGCCGAAGCCGTTCTTCTCGTAGCGAGCGAGCTGGGTGTTCGCCGCCGCGGAGTAGGTGACGTTGGCTGCGCCGTAGATCTTCGTGGCGACCTTCTCGATCTTGGTCTTCAGCGAGTCCTCGTCCTCGTAGCAGAACTGGAAGTTGCTCGGCTCGTCGCAGGCCTCGACCACGGCACGGGCCAGATCGGTGGCGCCGGCGCCGCCATCGGAGAAGTGCGTGCAGACCGCGACGCGAGCGCCGACGCTCTCGGCGATCTCGCGGATCGCCGCGTGCTCGCTGGCGAAGTCTCCGGGGAACGCGTTGATGGCGACGACGGGGGAGACGCCGTGCACCTTGACGTTCTCGATCTGCTTGATGAGGTTCGCTGCGCCCGCCCGAACATCGTCGGGGTTCTCGGCGAGCAGGTCGGCCGGCAGCGGCTTGCCGGCAACGATCTTGAACTTGCCGCTGTGCGCCTTGAGCGCCCGGACCGTTGCGACGAGCACCGCTGCGTCGGGCACCATGCCGGAGGTGCGGCACTTGATGTTGAAGAACCGCTCTGCACCCATGTCGGCGCCGAAGCCGGCCTCGGTGATGAGGTAGTCACCGCCACGGATGCCGATCAGGTCGCCGACGATCGAGCTGTTGCCGTGGGCGATGTTGCCGAACGGGCCTGCGTGCACGATCACCGGCGTGTGTTCGAGCGTCTGGAGCAGGTTGGGCTTCAGCGCCTCCTTCATGATGACGGCCATCGAGCCGGCGCCCTTGAGTTGTTCGGCGGTGACCGGGTCGCCGTCCTTGGTGTACCCCACCACGATGCGCCCCATGCGGGCACGCATGTCCTCGAGCGATGTCGACAGGGCGAAGATCGCCATGACCTCGGAGGCCGCAGTGATGTCGAACCCGGTCTGGCGGGTGACGCCGTCCATCTTCCCGCCCAGCCCGACGATGATGTTGCGCAGTGCACGGTCGTTGACGTCGAGCACTCGTCGCCAGGTGATGTTGTGAAGATCGAGCCCCAGCTCGTTGCCCTGGTGCAGGTGGTTGTCGACCATTGCCGAGAGCAGGTTGTGGGCCGCGGTGACCGCGTGGAAGTCGCCGGTGAGGTGCAGGTTGAGCAACTCCATGGGGACGACCTGGCTGTAGCCGCCACCTGCGGCGCCGCCCTTGATGCCGAACGTCGGCCCCATGCTGGGTTGGCGGAGACTGATGACGGCACGCTTGCCGATGTGCTGCATCGCCTGGCCGAGGCCGACCGTGGTCGTGGTCTTGCCCTCGCCCAGCGGGGTCGGGGTGATCGCCGTGACGACGACGTACTTCGCCTTGGGGCGATCGCTGAGCTCTTCGATGGCCTCGAGCTTGATCTTCGCCAGGTCCTCGCCGTGGGCCTCCAGCAAGTGCGGGCCGATGCCCATCTGGGCGGCGATGTCGGCGAGCGGAGCGAGCTTCGCAGCGCGTGCGATCTCGAGATCGGACGGGAAGGACACGGTTACCCCCTGGAGGACGGAATCCCCTCGACGTTGAGGGAACGATCGTGCCAAGAATAGCGCATCGTTCCGCCTGGTGGAACAATCCACGATACGGAACATTCAGAGCTCGCCGGTCGCGCCGCCGCAGGCCCCGAATGATGCCCCTGGGGCATCATTTCGGGCCTGCGGCATCGGGGCGGGACCTCGGGGGCGGCGTCAGAGGTCCTTGCAGAGTCGGAGCGCATCGAAGATCGCCGCGTGGATGTTGCGGCCCGCGACTGCGTCGCCGATGCGGAAGACCTGATAGGTGCCTGACTCGTTGGATCGCACGGTCTGCGGGTCGCCGTGCACGAGCGCGTGATGGTCGACCTCGCCGAGGTTCAGTGAGCCCGGCACGAGGGCGTGGTAGAGCTCGTCATTGGCGAGCACTCCGTGGTCGCCGACCACCGCGTCGACGATGCGGGTGTGTCGGACCGGCGAGTGGTCGCTGCCGATGTCGACCGCCAGTCGCCCATCGGGTCGGCGGGCGATCGACATCACACGCTGGTTCAGCGTGACGCGGACGTCGGCTTCGTTGAGTGCCCTCGCATACGGGACGAGGTTGAGCCCGCCGACGTCGACGCCCATCGTGCGTTCCGGCGTGACCAGTTCGAGGTGGACCCCCTGTCGGGCGAGGATCTCGGCGGTGGTCATCGCCGAGTGGGATCCGTCGTCGTCGTAGAGAATCACGTCGCCGTCGGGCCGGGCGTCGCCGCCGACGACGTCCCACGCGTTCACCATCAAGTCGGCCCCCGCTTCCACCGCAGGGTTCTGTGGCATGCCGCCAGTCGCGACGATGACGACGTCGGGTGCGAGGTCCATGACGACGCGATCGTCGGCGTAGGTGTCGTAGCGAACCTCGACACCGAGGCGATCGAGCTCTGCCACCCGCCATTCGACGATGCCCATCAGATCGCGTCGGCGATGGTTGCGGGCGGCGAGGCGCAGCTGCCCGCCGGCCCACGGCATCGCCTCGAGAACCGTGACCGTGTGGCCGCGTTCGGCACTCACCCGGGCCGCTTCGAGCCCTCCGGGGCCGGCACCGATCACGACGACGCGACGGGAAGAGGTCGCCCGATCGATGACATGGGGCATCGACAGTTCGCGTCCGGTTGCCGCGTTGTGGATGCACAGCGCCTCGCCTGCCTGGTAGATGCGATCGAGGCAGTACGTCGCGCCCACGCAGGGCCGGACCGTGGACTCCTGGCCGAGTCGGATCTTGGTGACGAGGTACGGGTCGGCGAGATGGGCGCGTGTCATGCCGATCATGTCGACCTTGCCCTCTCGGATTGCATGGCGTGCGGTGGCGATGTCGTCGATCTTGGAGGCGTGGAACACCGCGATGTCGGTGTGCTCGCGCACCATGCCGGCGAAGTCGAGGTGCGGCGCCGATGGCATCCCGTGCAAGGGGATCACCTCCGACAGCAGCGCGTCGTTGGCGATGCTGCCGCGGATCACGTTGACGAAGTCGATCAGGCCCTCCGCCGCGAACCGCTGCACGGCGTCGAGCCCGCCACGGGTGTCCAGACCGTCGGGAAGTTGCTCGTCGATCACCATCCGCACGCCGACGATGTAGTCCGCACCCACCCGCTCGCGCACGGCGCGCAGCACCGCCATCGGAAAGCGCAGCCGGTGCTCGAACGACCCGCCCCACTCGTCGGTCCGATGATTCGTGGCGGGGGAGAGGAACTGGTCGAAGAGGTGCCCATACGCCTCGATCTCGATGCCGTCCATGCCGCCGGCCTTCATCCGTTCCGCGGCGTCGGCATAGTGGCCGACGATCCGGCGGATGTCCCAGGGCTCTGCCTCTTTCGGGTGCGATCGGTGCGCGGGCTCGCGCAGACGCGACGGCGCCACGACCGGCAGCCAGTCGTCCTGGCTCCACCCGGTGCGCCGGCCGAGATGGCTGATCTGGATCATCGCCGCGCACTCGTGTTCGTGGATGGCGTCGGTCATTCGCTGGATCCACGGCACGATCTCGTCGGCGTACGCGAACAGGTTGCCGAACGCTGGCGGACTGTCAGGACTGACCACTGCGGTGCCTGCCGTCATCGTCAGAGCCAGCCCGCCCTTGGCCTTCTCGGCGTGGTACGCCGCGTAGCGCTCCTTGGGCATGCCGTCCTCGCTGTACGCGGGCTCGTGGGAGGTGCTCATCACGCGGTTCTTCAACCGCAGGTGCTTCAGCTGGAACGGTTGAAGGAGTGGGTCGGTGCGTGCGTCGTTCACCGCCGGTGCCCCTGTCGCCTCAGTACCACTGGTCCGGCATCTCGGACTTGCGCCGCGCGACGAACTCCTGGAGCTCGGCGTTCACCGCATCGTCGATCGGCGGGGCCTCGTAGCTTCCGAGCGTGTCGCGGACCATCACCGCGGCGCGCTGCTCGGACGCCATCTCTCCGGCGTCACGCCACTGTTCGTAGGAGGTGTTGTCGCTCAGCGACGGCTCGTAGAACGCGGACTGATAGTGGCGCAGGGTGTGCTGCGAGCCGAAGAAGTGCTTGCCCGGCCCGACCTCTGCGAATCCGTCGAAGGCGAACTGATCCTCGTCGAGCGACACGCCCTTGAGATAGGTGTGCGCGGAGCCGCAGAGGTCGAGGTCCATCATGAACTTCTCGTAGCCCATCGTCAGTCCACCCTCGAGCCAACCCGCAGAATGGAGGATGAAGTTCGCGCCGCACAGCAGCGCCGACATCATGCTGACCGCCGACTCGGTCATGGCCTGTCCGTCGGGAACCTTTGAGGATGTGAATGCGCCCGAACACCGCAGAGGGAGCCCGACCCGTCGCGCCAGTTGCCCGACCAACAGCGACCCGAGTGCCGGCTCTGGCATGCCGAAGGTGGGGCTGCCGCTGCGCAGGGCCATCGAGGAGAGGAAGTTGCCGTAGATCACCGGTGAGCCCGGGCGGACGAGCTGTCCGAGCGCGACACCGACGAGCGTCTCCGCATGCGCCTGGGCGACCGCACCCGCAGTCGTGACCGGGCCCATCGCTCCGCCGAGGATGAACGGCACGACCACCGGCGCCTGGTTCGCTCTGGCGTAGGTCTTGAGAGCACCCGTCATCGTGGCGTCCCAGACCAGCGGGGAGTTGACGTTGACGTTGCCGAGGATGACGCACTCGCGATCCACTACCTCGGCGCCGAACGCGATCCTGGCCATCTCGATGCTGTCGGCCGCACGCTCGGGCGCCGTGACCGACCCCATGAACGCCTTGTCGGTGTACCGCAGGTGTGCGTACACCATGTCGAGATGGCGCTTGTTGACGGGCACGTCCGTCGGCTCGCACACGGTGCCACCGGAATGGTGGAGCCACGGCGTGCTGTAGGTGAGTTTGACGAAGTTCTCGAAGTCCTCCATCGTGCCGTACCTGCGTCCACTCTGCAGGTCGCGGACGAACGGCGAGCCGTACGTGGGAGCGAGCACGACGTGGTTGCCGCCGATCTGGACGTTGTGGGCTGGGTTCCGTGCCAGTTGGGTGAACTCGCGCGGCGCAGTTGCGCACAGGGCTTTGACGTGGCCCGGATCGAAGTGGACGGTGACGCCGTCGATCGAGGCACCGGCGTCGCGGAAGAGTTGGAGTGCCTCGGCATCGTCGCGGATCTCGATGCCGATCTCGGCGAGGAGACGGTCGCCGTGTGCCTCCACCGAAGCGACGCCGTCCTCGCTGAGCAACTCGTACGGAGGGATCTCGCGGGTGATGAACGGTGGCGCGCTCGGGCGCGCGCCGGGTCCGGACCGAGCGGCGGTTCTCGCGGCCCGTCCCCCTGTTCGTCGACGCGGCGGCGTGGGCTCGATCGTGGTCATCGATTCCCCCAATTCTCGGCGAGACCGTTCGTCGATGTTGGAACGACTGTACCGGAAACCCGTGGTACAGTCCGCCAACCGTGGAGGGCGAGATCTCGACACGGCTCACCACCTCGGGGGAAAGCAACTACGTTGTTGACCTTCGACGATCGTGAGGGCTACCGTCCGCTCGATTGGGTGAAGATCGTTGCGATATTCACACAGCACCTGGGGGAGAACCAATGGCATATTCACTCTTCGACAAGCTGCGCAGCAACGCGCGACCGGTCGAGCTCGAACTCATCGAATCGTATGCACAGGGTCGCCTGAGTCGACGTGCGTTCGTACAGCGCGGCAGCGTCATCGGACTCAGCATGGCGTTCATGGGATCGGTCATCGCCGCCTGCGGCAGCGACAGTCCGTCCAGCAGCCCGACGACCGCCGGCGGCGGCAGCGTCACCACCGGTCCCGGCGACACGATGGCTCCGGCAGGCGCGATCAAGCAGGGCGGCACGCTCCGCATCGCGGCGCAGAAGCCCGCCGGTCCGCTCGACCCGGTGGCCATGGCCGACCTCGGCACCTACACACCCGTCGTGACCTCGTTCGAGTACCTCGTGAACACCCTCGGCGCGACGTTGTCACCGATGCTCGCCGAGTCGTGGAGCCCGAACGCCGACGGCAGTGTGTGGACGTTCAACCTCCGAAAGGGCGTCAAGTGGCACGACGGTTCGCCGTTCACCTCGGCCGACGTCGTGGCCACCATGGATCGTCTCGCCGGCAGCAACCTGAAGTCCTACATCGAGGCAGGATCGACCAAGGCCCTCGACGACAGCACCGTCGAGATCACGCTCCTGACGCCGGATGGTCAGTTCCCGTTCCAGGTCGGCCCCTACAACCCGCAGGCGGTCATCACTCCGAAGGACTACGAACTGGGCACCACGCTCGACCAGAAGCCCGCCGGCACCGGAGCGTTCAAGCTCACCAAGTACGACCCCGCGACCGGAGCGACGTTCGAGGCCAACACCGACTGGTGGGGCGGCAAGCCCTACCTCGACAAGCTCGAGTTCCTGTTCAGTGATGACATCGCAACGCAGATCTCGGGCCTGCAGGGTGGCGCGGCCGATGCGATCGTGCAGTTCTCGGTCGTTGGCGGCGATGCACTGCTCGCCGACTCCTCGTTGAACATCGGTGTCATCCACGGCTCGGCGCACCGCCAGATGTGGATGAACTGCCGTGAGGGCGACTTCACCGACGTTCGGGTCCGTCAGGCCGTCGCACTCGGACTCGACCGCAACGCGCTGATCTCGACCGTGCTCAAGGGCAAGGGCGACATCGGCAACGATCACCCGATCGCACCGATCTATGCCTACTTCGACAGCAGCCAGCCGCAGCGAGAGCGTGACATCGAGAAGGCCAAGCAGTTGCTGAAGGACGCCGGCAAGGAAGGTCTCTCGGCCACCATGGCGTTCCCGAAGCTCCAGGAGATCCCGCAGCTCGCCCAGGTCATTCAGAGCCAGCTGAAGGAGATCGGCATGAACGTGACGCTGCAACAGGAGAAGTCGGTCGACGGCGAAGAGTGGTGCAAGGTCTACGACTCGACCAACGAGCCGACCGGTTGCGACGGCGGCATGGACTTCGGGATCGTCGACTACGGCCCGCGTGGCGTGCCGGACGTGTACCTCGTGAAGGCATACGCAACGGGCGAATGGAACTCGGCGCACTACATCTCCGAGCCGCTCCGCGCGGCGGTCAAGTCGTACCAGTCGTCGCTCGATCTCGACGGTCAGAAGTCCGCGATCAAGGACATCCAGAAGATCGCCAACGAGGACGTGCCGTACGGAATCCCGTACTTCTACAACTCGCTGTACGCGACGACCAGCAAGGTGACCGGCGTCGTTGCCACCGGTCTTGGCCACTTCTACTGCGGACAGGCGGGCTTCACAGCCTGAGCCTTTCCCACATCGAGCCCGTCTGGCCTGTGGGGCCACCACCTTTGGGCGGTGGCAACACAGGCCAGACGGCTAGTTGCACTCGATTTCTCACACTGTCGAACCACTGAAGGAGGCCAGATGGGCAGATACGTGTTGCGCCGCTTGGGGTCGGCGCTGGTGACACTGTGGCTCCTCGCCACCATCGTGTTCCTCGTCGTCAGCGTGCTCCCCCAGAACATCGGCCGACGGGTGCTGGGACCGTTCGCCCTCGAGGAGGACGTGGTGCGGTTCAACCACACGCACGGTCTCGACCGGCCGTTGATCAGCCAGTACTTCAGCCAGATGCGACGCCTCTTCACACTGCAGTTCGGCGACAGCTACCAGACCGGGCGCACCGTGAACAGCATGGTGTTCCCCGCCCTTCTCCGGTCGGGCAAGCTGGCGTTGCTGGCCTTCGTCATCACCATTCCGATCTCCATCGCGGCGGGCATCTATGCAGCCCGCCGTCAGGACAAGTTCGCCGACCGAGCCGTCGTCACCACCGGACTGGCGACCTCCTCGATCCCCGAGTTCGTCACCGCGGCGGTTCTCATGTCGATCTTCTGCGTGCACTGGAAGCTCGGTCACGTCTACGCCGCGTCGTGGCCCGACGGGACGAGCATCATCGGCCAGCTCCCGTATCTCCTCACGCCGGCGATGGCGATGGTGGTGGCGTACTTCGGCTACATCACTCGAATGTCGAGGGCTGGCGTCATCTACGGACTGCAATCCGACTATGCCCGAACCGCGACCATGAAGGGTTTGTCGAAGGGGGAGGTGATGCGCAAGCACATCCTCCGCAATGCACTCGCGCCGACCATCACCGTCATCAGCGTGCAGATCGGCTACCTCTTCGGCGGCATCATCGGCGTCGAGAAGGTGTTCAACTACCCCGGCCTCGGCCGGACGATCCTCGACGCGGTGAACACCAAGGACATCCCGGTGTTGCAAGGAGCCGTGCTGGTCGTCGGCATGATCTACATGGTGTCGACCCTGCTGGCCGACGTGATCATCGCCTACCTCAATCCGCGAGTCCGTCTGGAGACCACACGATGAGCGATTCCGATGAGACCCGCGCGCGCGACGAGCTGATCTCGACACCGGGGGCCGACATGCTCGTCCCCAATCCGATGAACTCGATGGTTGGAGGGAGCAAGCCACCTGCAGCCGAAGTCGAGCTCAGTGGTGAGGTGCAGCTGAGCGAGCGCCAACAGGCCCGCCGCGAGAACTGGAGGCTCATCCGCAAGCGGCCGGCGTTCGTCCTCGGTGTGTTCATCGTGGTGTTGTGGTCGACGTGCGCCATTCTCGGCGACCGCATCACCCCGCACAACCCACTCGACTTTCGTGCCGAGCCGCACTTGACCCCCCGAGCGAAGTTCCCCTTCGGCACCGACGATCAAGGTCGAGACGTGCTGTCGAGGGTGATGGCAGGTTCTCGTGACGTCATCAAGGTCGCGCCGGTCGCCGCCGTGCTCGGGGTCATCCTCGGCGTCTTCGTCGGCATGATCATGGGCTACTTCGGCCGCTGGATCGACCTCGTGCTGGGCCGTGTGGTCGAGGCCTTCCTCGCCCTGCCGGTCCTGCTCGTGGCGCTCCTGGCAGTGACGACGCTCGGCAACTCCACGTGGGTGGTGATCGGTGTCGTGGCGGCGTTGTTCACCCCCATCGTCGCCCGCACCGTCAGATCGGCCGTGCTGGCCGAACGCGATCTCGACTACGTCACCTCGGCGAAGCTCCGCGGTGAGGGGTCCACCTTCGTCATGTTCCGCGAGATCCTTCCCAACGTGAGCGGTCCGATCATCGTCGAATTGACGGTCCGCGTCGGCTACGCAGTGTTCACGGTCGCCACGCTCGCCTTCCTCGGTGCCGGCCCGCAGGCGCCCAGTCCCGACTGGGGGTTGCAGGTCAGCGATGGTTTCCGAGTCGTGAGCGCCGGAATCTGGTGGACCACGTTCTTCCCCGCACTCGCGATCGCCAGTCTGGTGATCGCAGTGAATCTCATCGCCGACTCCGTGCAGTCGGTGTTGGAGGCATCATGAGCATCACGGCCCCAGCAACCAACACAGCCGCACTCGCAGTCGAAGACCTGCGGGTGGTCTACACGGTGCGTGGTGTCGACCGGGTCGTGCTGCGCGGCGTGTCGTTCAGCATCGCGCCCGGCGAGGCCTACGGCCTCGTGGGCGAGAGCGGCTGCGGAAAGTCGACCACCGCCTACGCCTCGCTGCGCTACCTGCCGCGCAACGGCAAGATCGTCAGCGGCCGAGTCCTTGCCGCCGGCGCCGACGTCACCGGCATGAACACCTCGCAGCTCCAGCGCTTTCGGGCCACCGAGGCATCCATGGTGTACCAGGACCCTGCGCAGGCGATGAACCCGTCGCTCAAAGTGGGGCGCCAGCTGATCGAGAGCTTCACATTGCTCGGTCAGTCCAACGCCGAGGCCGGGAAGTCGGCGCTGGCCGCACTCGGCCGGGTGCAGATCGCCGATCCGACCCGCGTGATGGACCGTTATCCGTTCCAGCTCTCGGGCGGCATGCAGCAACGCGTGGTGATCGCCATGGCACTCGCCTGCAACCCGAAGTTGCTGGTGCTCGACGAACCCACCACCGGCCTCGATGCGACCGTCGAGGCCGAGGTGCTCGACCTGGTTCGTCTGCTGCGGAGCGAGACCGACGCGGCCGTCCTCATGATCGCCCACAACCTGGGCATCATCCGTTCCCTGTGCGATCGGGTGGGCGTGATGTACGCCGGCCGCATCGTCGAGGAGGGGCCAAGTGACGAGGTGTTCGACGACCCGCAGCACCCCTACACCGTGGGCCTGCTCCGGTCGCTGCCACGCCGCGGCGTCCGCAAGACCGAGCGCGCGTTGGCGACGATTCCCGGCATCCTGCCGCTCATCGGTACCGACCTGCCGACCTGCGTTTTCGTCGATCGGTGTCCGCTGGCGGACGAGACCTGCCAAACGATCGCTCCTCCGGTGGTGCCGGTGGGTGCCGCGGGCAACCGATTCACGCGGTGCCACCACCCCGACCGCATCAACGAGATCCTCGAGTCACCCGTCGATGTTCCGGTCGGCATTCTCTCGAGCTCCGATGCAGACCCCGAGGTGCTCGAACTGTCGCATGTGTCCAAGACCTTCCGACAGCGGAACTCCGATGTGCCGGCATTGGTCGACGTCGACCTCCAACTGGCGGAGGGTGAGACGCTCGGCATCGTCGGCGAGTCCGGTTCGGGGAAGTCGACGCTGGCCAAGACCATCCTCGGCATCGAGGCTGCCGACGAGGGGGGCGCGGTGTCACTCGACGGGCACGAGGTCGCCGGCAACACCACATCGCGATCAACCGCCGACAAGCGGGCGATGCAGATGGTGTTCCAGAACCCTGACTCGGCGCTCAACCGCAGCTGGTCGGTGCGGCGCATTCTGATGCGCAGTGTCGAGAAGCTCACGGGCGTGAAGGGTGCCGAGGCCAACGAGCGGGTCGAGGCGCTCGCTGCGCAGCTCCGCCTCACTCCGCGCCACCTCGACCTCAAGCCGCGTCAGCTGTCGGGCGGTCTCAAGCAGCGAGTCGCCATCGCGCGTGCCTTCGCCGGTGACCCGCGCATCGTGGTCTGCGACGAGCCCACCAGTGCACTCGATGTGTCCGTGCAGGCAGCGATCCTGAACCTGCTGGCCGACCTGCAGGCGGCGGAGAAGACGAGCTACATCTTCATCACGCACGACATGGGCGTGGTGCGATACCTCGCCGACCGCATCGCCGTGATGTACCTCGGTCGCATCCAGGAGGTGGGTTCCACCGACGAGGTGTTCAACGGTCCCCACCACCCGTACACCGAAGCACTGCTGTCGGCCATCCCCAGCGTCGACGGCGAGCCGACATCGCGCATCCGGCTCGCAGGCGAGATCCCGTCGCCAGCCAACCCGCCGACGGGCTGCGTGTTCCACCCCAGGTGCCCTCGGGTCATCCCGGGTGTGTGCGAGGTCACCGAGCCGCCGCTCGCCGAAGTGTCGCCCGGTCACTCGATGCGCTGCCACATCCCGATCACCGAGCTCGCCGTACTTCAGGCGAAGCCGTCCCCCGTCTGACTCAGGCGCGCATGCGTGAACCTGACGGGTCCAGCACGGGCTCGTGGCGCAGCGTCGCCGGACGACGGCGGCCGATGATCTCGATCTCGAATCCGGACTCGGCCGTGGCCAACGACGTCGGGATGTAGCCGAGCGCGAGCGACACGCCGCTGTAGTGGGCATACCCGCCGGACGTGACCCATCCGACCACTTCGCCGTCGTGCCACACCGGTTCGTCGCCGATGACGTCGGCAGGTGATTCGGGGTCGACGTCGACCTCGAACATCACCAGCTTTCGTGTCGGTCCGCCGGCGGCGATCTCCGCTTCGACGGCCTCACGGCCGATGAAGTCGTGGTCGAACTTCAACACCCGGTCCATGCCCGCCTCGAGCGGTGTGTAGATCGGGCGGAACTCGCGGAACCAGGTGCCGAAGCTCTTCTCCAGCCGCATGGTGATGAGTGCACGGAACCCGAACAGGCGCATGTCGAACTCTCGGCCGGCGTCCCAGATGAGGTCGAAGAGGGCACGTTGGTTCTCGGGTGCCATCCAGATCTCGTAGCCGAGGTCGCCGGTGTAGGTCATCCGCGACAGCCACACGGGTGCCATGCCCAACGTGACCTTGCGGAATGCCATGAACGGGAAGTCCTTACCGGCGAGCGAAGTGTCGGTGAGCTTCTGCAGCACGTCGCGAGCACGAGGCCCGGCGACGGTGAGTCCCACCATCGACAGCGAGAGCACCTCGAAGCGGATCTGGCTGTCGGCGGGCAGGTGGGCGAGGAACCAGCGCGGGTGGTGCACCTCGGCCGCCTGCGATCCGAAGAGGAAGAACTCGTCCTCACCGATGCGCGAGACCGAGAACTCGCCCTCGATGCGACCCTGCGGGTTGAGCATCGCGGTGAGGTTGGTGCGGCCGACCTTGGGCAGTGTGTTGGTGAACAGACCCTGGAGCCACGCCGCGGTGCCCGGTCCGCTCACCTTGTACTTGGCGAAGTTCGAGGCCTCGCTGAAGCCGACTCGTTCGCGTACGGCCCTGCTCTCCTCGCCGACCGCCTCGAACGCGTTCGAGCGGTAGAAGGTGACGTCCTCCTTCGGTTCCAGCCCCTGCTGCTGGAACCAAAGTGGGTGCTCGAGTCCGAAGCCGGCGCCCCACACCGCGTTGTGGTCCGTGAGCCGGTCGTAGATCGGCGTCGTGTGCAGCGGGCGTGCGGCGGTCAGTTCCTCGTTGGGGAACGTGATGCGGAATCGGCGCGAGTAGTTCTCGCGCACCTTGGCGTTGGTGTACTCGAGCGTTGCGTAGTCGCCGTAGCGGGCGACGTCCATCGCCCAGATGTCGGCGCCGGGGTCACCGTTCACCATCCATTGCGCGAGCGACAACCCGACGCCGCCACCCTGGGACAGGCCGGCCATCACGGCGTTCGCCATCCACATGCCCTTCATGCCCTTGATCGGGCCGACGAGCGGGTTGCCGTCGGGGCTGAACGTGAACGGGCCGTTGACGAACTTCTTGATCCCGGCCTTGCCCACCAGCGGGAAGTGTTCGAACGCCTTCTCCAGTTCGGGAGCGATGCGGTCGAGGTCGTGGGGGAGCAGCTGGAAGACGAAGTCCCACGGCGTCTCCTTCGGTGACCACGGCCGGTTGTCCTGCTCGTAGGTGCCCAGGAGAATGCTCTGGCCCTCCTGGCGGGCGTAGATCTCTCCGGCGAAGTCGATCATGTGGGGGAGCTCGCGACCGCGGGTCGCGTTGTACTCGATGACTTCGGGCATCGGCTCGGTCATCAGGTAGTGGTGCTCCATGGCGAGCACCGGCAGCTCGAGCCCGGCCATGCGACCGACCTCGCGGGCCCACAGGCCTCCGGCGTTGACGACGTGCTCGGCGTGGATCGTGTGGTCGCGGTCGGTGATGACGTCCCACGTGCCGTCGGGACGTTGACGCAGATCCGTGGCCCACGTGTCGGTGTACACCTCGGCGCCGCGGTTGCGGGCACAGATCGCGTAGGCGTGCGTGACGCCGTACGGATCGACGCTGCCCTCGTCCTCGTCATAGAGGGCGCCGACGAAGAACCGCTCCTCGAGCAGTGGGTTGAGCTCCTTGGCCTCCTTCATGGAGATGATCTCCATGTGCATGCCCAGGTAGCGACCGCGGGCCTGCGCCATGCGCAGCCAGTCGAGGCGCTCGGGTGTGTCGGCCAACTGCAGGCCGCCAGGGAGGTGGATCCCGCAGTTCTGGCCGCTCTCGGCCTCGATCTCCTTGTACAGGTTCACGGTGTACTGCTGCAGCCGTGCCACGTTCGGGTCACCGTTGAGCGTGTGCATCCCGCCGGCCGCGTGCCAGGTGCTCCCGGCGGTCAGCTGCTTGCGCTCGAGGAGCACGACGTCGGTCCATCCCTCTTTGGTGAGGTGGTAGAGCACACTGGCGCCGACCACACCTCCGCCGATGACCACGACCTGTGCCGATGACTTCATTGCCTACCCCTTGTTCTCCGTCGTGATGCGTCTGTCGTGATGCGTCTGTCGTGATGTGTCTGTCGTGATGCGTTAGTAGTCCGTGGCGACGCCGCCCTCGGCGACCCGCCTGTCCACGAACGCACGCAGCTCCGCCTTCGCCGCCGGGTTCATCGGGGGCGGCTCGTATGCGTCGAGGTACTGGCCCACGAGACGCTTCGCCCGCTGATCCGTGGTGGGACTCCCCGCCTCTTCCCAGCTCTCGTAGTTCCGCCACTCCGAGAGGATCGGTCGGTAGAACGCGTCGCGGAACCGGTCCTGTGTGTGGCGAGTCCCGAAGAAGTGGCCACCGGGGCCGACCTCCTCGATGGTGTCGATCGCCAGCGTGCTCTCGTCGACCACGACCGGCTCGAGCATCTTGGCGACCATCTGCAGAAGATCTGCGTCGAGCAGCATCTTCTCCAGGCTGGCGTGCAACCCGCCCTCCATCCAGCCGGCGCCGTGCATGAGGAAGTTGACCCCGCCCATGATCGCTCCCCACAGCGAGAACACGCTCTCGTAAGCGGCCTGCATGTCGAGGGCATTGGCGGCGCAGACGTTGGAGCTGCGATACGGCACCTGATAGCGGCGGGCGAGTTGGCCGCCGACCATCGCCGTGCGGACGTACTCGGGGGTGCCGAACGCCGGCGCCCCGGATTGCATGTCGACGTTGGACGTGAAGCCGCCGTACATCACCGGCGCGCCCGGGTTGACGATCTGCACGAGCGCAATACCGGCGAGCGCCTCCGCGTTCTGCTGGGCGAGCGCGCCGGCGAGCGTGATGGGGGCCATGGCGCCGGCGAGCGTGAACGGTGTGACCACGACCGGCTGGTTGTGCTGGGCGAACTCGATCATGCCCTGCGACATCGGGACGTCGAGCCGCAGCGGGGAGTTCGTGTTGACGACGGTCATCACCGACGGCTCACGATCGAGCGTGGCGTGATCGATGCCGCGGGCGATTCGCACCATCTCCAGGGCGTCGCGGTTGCGCTGTCGGCCCAGGCTGTAGCAGTGCAGTCCCTTGTCGGTCATGGTGAGGACGTCGTAGGTGGCCTCGAGGTGCCGGATCGATGCGTGCAGATCGATCGGCTCCACCGGGTACCCGGGCACGTAGTGGATGATGTCGAGCATCTGCGCCAGCTTCAGCAGGTCGCGAAAGCCCTCGCGGTCGCCCGCCTTGCGCACCCCGTTGCGGTCGATGTAGTGAGGCGTGCTGGCCACGGTGCCGAACGCCATCCACCGGCCGCCGACGCGGATGTCGCGAGCGGGGTTCCAGCTGTGCAGGGTGTACTCGGCGGGTGCCTTGGCGACGGAGCTCTCGATCAACTCCCTGGGGAACCGGACCCGATGGGTGGCTTCGTCGACGTCGGCGCCAGCCTCTCGAATGATGCTGCGCGCCTCGGGGTCGATGAACTCCATCCCGATGCGCTCCAGGATCGTCAGCGACGCTTCGTGGATGGACTCCAACTCGTCGGCGGAGACGACCTCGGTGTGGTTGAGCCGCATGTACGGCTGGCGATAGGGGATCTGCTCGGGCAGTCGGGGACCGCGTGTTTCGTTACGATCTCGTCCTCGCCGACGGCCGTGATCGCTCCGGGCGGTCTCGGGCTGAACGTCGTCCCTCTGCACGTCACTCACGCCGTGCGACACTACACCGCCGTCGGGATTCCTTGTACGGTTGTCACAAGAATTCGGGCAGTGCGCGATGCGTGGGGGAGCCGATGATGCGACACGAGTCGAGGTGTCGATGAGCGAGATCGTGGCCATCGAGATCACCCATCACCAACTTCCGCTCGACCCGCCGTTCCCGGCATCGTGGGATCCTCGACCGCGGACCCAGTTCCCGGTCACCATCGTGCGGGTCCGCGACTCGTCCGGGCGCGAGGGCGTCGGCTCCGGCGACGTGATGTACGGCTTCGAGGACCAGGCACACCTGTTCCTCGGTCGTGACCCGCTGGACCTCGCCGAGCATGCGGCCCGGCTGGCCAACATCGAGTTCCACGCCGGGCGTCCCTGGCCGCTCGACCTGGCGCTGTGGGACCTCGCCGGCACGACCGTTGGACAACCCGTGTGGGAGATGCTCGGCGGCTCGTCTCCTCGACTTCGGTTGTACGCCTCGACGGCGGTCCACCGGTCCGCCGCCGAGATGGTCGAGGTCGCGAAGCGGATGATCGATGACGGGTTCGACGCGATGAAGATCCGTTTCGGACGGCCCTCGATCGACGACGATCTCGGGGTGCTCGCCGCCCTCCGGGACGCCTGCGGGGACCGGTTGACCGTGATGGTGGACTGCAACCAGGGCTGGCGCATGCCCTGGGACACGGCGACGCCCTGGGACCTCGACCGGGCCTGGGTGGTGGCGCAGCGGCTGACTACCGAGGGCGTCTTCTGGATGGAGGAGCCGCTGCACCGCGGCGACTATGCGGGCATGGCGGAGCTCCGGCGGCGAGTGCAGGAGCTCGGGCCGATGAAGATCGCCGGCGGAGAGATGACGCGGGAGCCCTACGAGTTCCGCGAGTTGCTGGAGCGGGAGTGCCTGGACGTCTTCCAGCCGGATGCGGCATGCACGCAAGGGATCAGCGGTCTCGCACCGATCGCCCGCCGAGTGACGGCCGCCGGCAAGCTGTTCACGGCGCACACGTGGGGGAACGGCATCGGCGTGCTCGCCAACCTGCACCTCGTCGCCGGCACGGTCGGTCATGCGGGCTCGCAGTGGGTGGAGTGGCCGTACGACCCGCCAGAATGGACCATCGAACGTCGTGACTACCCTCTCGCTCGTCATCTCCGTGCCGATGGCGGATGGATCACGTTGTCCGATGACGCCGGCCTGGGCTGCCGCCTGGATGAGGCGGTCCTCGCTCGCACCGCAAGTTCCCAGGCGACGTTCCGATGAGCGCGATCGCATCCGTCACGGCGACCGCGGTGAACGTCCCGATGGTGGCCCCCTACAGGTTCTCGTTCGGATCGCTCGGCAGCTTCACGACGACCATCGTCGAGGTCACTGACGCCGACGGCGTGGTCGGACTCGGTGAATCACCTCACGGCGACCAGGTCGCCCTCGTGCACGAGTTCGGGGCCCGCCTCCACGGATTGTCGGTCGATGCGCTGAACGAGGCCGAGCGTCGTTGTGTCGCGCGGACCGGGTTCAGCCTGTGGGACGACGCGGCGGCCGAGCGGCGTGCCTTCGGTGCGATCGAGATGGCGATCTTCGACATCCGTGCACAGCGAGCCGGCGTGCCGCTGTCGGAGTTGCTCGGCGGTCGGTGTCGAGACGAGGTCGAGTTCACCGAGTACTTCGCGCTGCGGGAAGGTATCGAGTCGACTCCAGCCGAACTCATCGACCACTGCGTACGGATGGCCGACGACTTCGGAGCTCCGTGGTTCGAGGGGAAGCTCGGCGTTCTGGAATTCGACGACGAGATGAACATGTTGCGCGACCTCGTCACCGCGCTCGGTCCCGGTGCCGTCCGACGCGTGGACGCCAACGGCGCCTACACCGTCGCGACCGCCCGACAGGTGTGTCACCGACTCGCCGACCTCGGCATCGCATGGCTGGAGGATCCGTGCCGCTCGCTCGACGAGACGCAGCGGTTGCGCGACGACGGAGTGCCGGTGTCGTTCTCGACCCACGAGGCAGCGCTCGTCCGCGCCGCGAGGTCGGGAGTCCCCGACGGCATCTGCGTCGACATCGCCGAGCTCGGCGGCTACCGCCGCAGCCAGGACTTTCTTCGCGCGTGCGACCTCCTCGGCGTCGACTTCTGGTGCTACAGCGGCGACGCCGGGGTGATGACTGCGGCCTACCTCCACCTCACTGCGGCGGAGCCTTCGATGATCCGGCCGCACCAGTCGCTGTTCCGGTTCACGGCCGATGTTGCGTTGGCGCAGGGACCGTTCTCGCCGCGACGTGGGGTCCTGCCGGTACCAAACACTCCCGGGCTCGGGGTCTCACTCGATCCGGCAGCGATGATCCGGCTGGGGGATCGGTACCGCGCGCAGGGCGCAATGGGCGGTTCCGGCACTGGTTACCGGTCCGAATACCGACGCCGATGACCGCAAGAACGACACGGGGTTGTTGTAACGTTCGTACCGGTAACTCCACGGAACAGGAGGCACGCGGGTGGCGAACACAAGGTCCCGGTCGGCCACGGAATGGCCGACCGTCGTCCTGTTGATCGGATTCTTCACGGCATGGGGCTTGGTCATCGGCTTCCACGACGCCATTCCGTGGCCACTCCAAGCGCTGGCACTGCTGTATCTCGGTGGACTGTGGATGTCCCTTGGTCACGAACTGCTCCACGGACACCCGACTCGATGGGGTTGGGTCAACACCGCCATCGGGAGTCTCCCCCTCGCATTCTGGGTGCCGTTCCCTCGGTACAAGGCGCTGCACCGCAAGCACCACCAGTCCGACCTCACCGACCCCGAGGACGATCCCGAGTCGTTCTACGTTCGCCCGCCGGTGTGGCAGAACGCCGGTCGCCTCCATCGGGCGTGGTTCCTCTTCATGCGGACGATCCCTGGCCGGCTCACCGTCGGTGTGCCCCGGGGCATCATGCGCTTCTGGCTCCGTGAGATCCGCACCGTGCGCGAGCCTCGCGTCATCATCCAATGGGTCGTCCACCTCGCCTCGGCCGTCGTGTTCGGATGGTGGTTGTTCGGGGTCGTCGGCATGTCGCCGTGGGTCTACGTGCTCGCGTTCTGCCTCGGCGGCTCGGCGTGTACGCAGTTGCGTTCGTTCGCCGAGCACGCCGCGGTGCCCCAGGGAACCCGCTCGGCCGTGGTCATCGCCGGTCCGGTGATGTCGCTGCTGTTCTTGAACAACAACCTGCACCACACGCACCATGCACTGCCCGACCTGGAGTGGTACCGCATCCCGGCGATGCACCGGGAGCTCGGCTCTGACCAGTTGGCCGAACAAGGTGCCGGGCTGTACCGCGGCGGGTACCTGCAGATCGTGCGCACCTACTTCTTCTCACCCTTCTGTCAGCCCGACCACCCGTTGTCCGCGGGCGCCAGGCCAATCGGCAGCCGCGGCCTGGTGTGAAGCCTGTGGGCGCGGTCACCGCGTCGCTGTCGATGTATCCGTTCGCGCACCTGCGCGACGGGTACGACGAGCTGTGGACTGCGGTGCGCGCGCAAATCACCGATGCGCCGGCCGCCCTCGACCGCGAGCTCGATCTCCGCGAGTCGTGGCATCGCCCCGACCTGCTCCTCGGTCAGACCTGTGGATGGCCGCTGATCACCGAGCTCCGCGACGTGGTGGAGGTGATCGGCGCGTTCGACGTGTCGGTTTCATTCGCGACGGCCGGGCGCTACCGCAGCGTGCTGGTGGCGTCGAAGCCGTGGAGCATCGCAGCTTGGCGCGCCGACCCGACAGCGATCGTCGCGGTCAATGGACTCGACTCGCTGTCGGGGTGGATCAGCCTGTGCCACGTCTGGGGCGGCCGACCGACGTCACTGTTGATGACCGGTACCCATGTCGAGAGCATGCGGGCCGTCGCCGAAGGTCGGGCGCAGGTGGCGTCCATCGACGCGTTGAGCTTCGAGTTCCTGTCCGAGATCGAGCCGATGACTGCAGGTCGGCTGCACGTCGTCGGTCACGGGCCGGTGGTGCCCACGTTGCCCCTCGTGATGGCGGTTGATCTCGCTCATCGTCGTGACGAGGTGCGGGCAGCACTCGTCGCAGCGGTCGCCGACCCGGCGACGGCGCGGGCCAGGGAGGTGCTCAGGATTCGGGGCTTCGTGCCGCTTGCGCTCGAGGACTACGAGCCGTTGGCGGCGTTGGCGCCCCTGCCATCGCACTGAGCAGGCGCGCCTGGCGCGCAACGGCCGTCTTCGCTATCTCGAGCGCGCCGTCGACAAGACGGAACGACGGGCCGACGAGGCTGAGTGCGGCGACGACCTCGCCGTTCGCATCGTGCACCGGTGCCGACACGGCCGTGACGCCGTCCTCCACGGCGTCCGACCGCACCGCGATGCCGTCTGCGTCGACGCGCCCCGCCAACGCCGCTCCGACGGCAGTGGCTCTGCGAGGGACTCGCTGTCCGAGCCAGCTGACGTGGCGCACGGCGTGCGTGCCCGGCTCCATTGCCACGTAGACCGCATCCCGTGCGCTGAACGATTCGGCGAGGTACGCCGACTCGCCGGTGATCGCGGCGAGTGCTGCGAGCACCGGCTCGGCGAGACGGGGGAGGGCGGCAGTCGCCGCCAGGCTGCGGGCGATGCGCAGGAGTTCGGGCCCGGGCACGAAACGGCCGTCGTCATCGCGGGCGGCGAAGCCGGCGGACTCGAGCGAACGAAGCTGACGCAGCGCCGTGCTGGGCGTGAGGTCAACCGCACGTGCTGCGTCGGCGAGCGCGATGCCCAGTGGGTGTTCTGCCACCACTCGCACGAGCGCAAGACCGCGGTCGGTGGCGCGCGGCCGGCCGTTCGATGCGGTCATGTTCATGTTGCGCAGTATGGCATGCTGTTGCATAGGATGAAACACATGACGCCGTCCGCCGACTCCGCCGATGTCCAGCTCGCCGGCCGGGGGCTCACCGTCGCCGATGTGGTTGCAGTTGCCCGCCACGGGGCGAGGGTGGTGCTGACCGCGGAGGCCCGCGCGGCCATGGTGCGGAGTGCAGCGTTGGTCGAGGGGTTCGTCGCCGGCGACCGCCCGGTGTACGGCGTCACCACCGGATTCGGATCGCTGGCCAACACGGTCATCCCGCCCGAACGGACCGCCGAACTACAGGTCGCGCTGGTCCGCTCGCACGCCACCGGCATGGGGGCGCCGGTGGAGGAAGAGGTCGTGCGGGCGCTGCTGCTGCTGAGGGCGCGCAGCCTGTCGATGGGGTATTCGGGCGCCCGCCCCCAACTCGTCGAACTGCAGCTGGCGATGCTCTACGCGGGCATCACCCCGGTCGTGCGCGAGCACGGCTCACTCGGTGCGAGCGGGGATCTCGCGCCGCTCAGCCACTGCGCGTTGTCGCTGATCGGCGAGGGTGAGGTGTGGGCCTCCGACGGATCGTTCCGTCCCACGCGTGCGGCCCTCGACGAGGCCGGCCTCTCTCCTGTCACGCTGCGCGCAAAGGAGGGGCTGGCGCTGATCAACGGCACCGACGGCATCCTCGGCATGCTGTGCCTGGCGCTGCACGATCTGTCCGAACTCGCTCGCCTGGCCGATGTCACGGCGGCGATGACGGTGGAGGGACTGCTCGGCACGGACCGCGCCTTCGCCGCCGATCTGCAGGCGTTGCGTCCCCAAATGGGTCAAGCGGTGAGTGCTCGCAACCTCACTCGACTGCTGGCGGGATCGGCGATCGTGGCCAGTCATCGCGAAGGTGATACCCGGGTGCAGGACGCGTACTCGCTGCGATGCACCCCGCAGGTCCACGGTGCCGCCCAGGACACCGTGGCGCATGCGCGGACCATCGCCGAGCGTGAGCTCGACGCAGCGATCGACAACCCGATGATCCTGCTCGACGGCCGGGTCGAGTCGTGCGGGAACTTCCACGGAGCGCCGATCGGGTTCGTCTGCGACTTCCTCGCCATCGCCGCGGCTGAGGTGTGCGCCATCTCGGAACGTCGTACCGATCGAATGCTCGACACGGCACGCTCGCACGGTCTGCCGCCGTTCCTCGCACCCGATGCGGGCGTCAACAGCGGGCTGATGATCGCGCACTACACCCAGGCGGCGATGGCGATGGAGGCCAAGCGGTTCGCCATGCCCGCCTCGGTCGAGTCGCTGCCCACCAGTGCGATGCAGGAGGACCACGTCTCGAACGGCTGGGCCGCCGCCCGCAAGCTACGCCGCGCCGTCGACAACCTGCGCCGTGTCCTCGCCGTCGAACTGGTCTGTGCCGCGGCGGCCATCGACCTGCGTGGTCCACTCGCACCCGCCGCGGCAACCGGCGCCGCGCTCGGAGTGCTGCGTGAGCACGTAGCCGGACCTGGTCCTGATCGTTGGCTCTCGCCGGACCTGCGTCGCGCCGAGGCCCTGCTCTCCGACGGCAGCGTGCTCGCCGCCGTCGAATCCACCATCGGAACTCTGGAGGTTCTCTGATGTCTGCCGGCGCTCGCCCGGTTCGTGCCCCCCGAGGGACCGACCTGAACTGTTTGGGGTGGCCGCAAGAGGCCGCGTACCGGATGCTCCACAACAACCTCGACCCCGAGGTCGCCGAACGACCCGACGACCTCGTCGTCTACGGCGGCACGGGTCGGGCTGCGCGGAGCTGGGATGCCTTCGATGCCATGGCTCGCACGTTGCGAACCCTCAAGGGTGACGAGACGATGCTGGTGCAGTCCGGCAAGCCCGTCGGGGTGTTCCGCACCCATGAGTGGGCGCCGCGGGTGCTGCTCGCCAACAGCAACCTCGTGCCGGAATGGGGCACGTGGGAGGAGTTCCGTCGGCTCGAGGCCATGGGGCTCACCATGTACGGCCAGATGACGGCCGGATCGTGGATCTACATCGGCACGCAGGGCATCCTCCAGGGCACCTACGAGTGCTTCGCCGAGATCGCTCGCCGTCGGCTCGCGGTCGGTTCGGGTGACGGCACGCTCGCCGGCACCATCACGCTCACTGCGGGTCTGGGCGGCATGGGCGGCGCCCAACCGCTGTCGGTCACCATGAACGGCGGTGTCGCACTGTGCATCGACGTCGACCCGTGGCGGGTCGAGCGTCGCAAGGAGCATCGCTACCTCGACGAGATCGCCGACTCGCTCGAGGACGCCGTGCGTCGGTGCATCCAAGCCCGCGACGAGCGCCGCCCGCTCTCGGTCGGACTCGTCGGCAACGCTGCGACGCTGGTGCCGCAGTTGCTGGAGATGGACTTCCCCGCCGACATCGTCACCGACCAGACCAGCGCCCATGACCCACTGAGCTACGTCCCTGTCGACCTCACTCCCGAGGCGACTGCGGAGATGGCGCGCACCAATCCGCAGGAGCTGATCCGTCGCAGCCGGGAGAGCATGGCCGCACACTGCCGGGCGATGGTCGGGTTCATGGACAAGGGCAGTGAGGTCTTCGACTACGGCAACAGCCTGCGCACCGAGGCCAAACTCGGAGGCTTCGAGCGGGCGTTCGACTATCCGGGCTTCCTTCCCGCCTACATCCGCCCACTGTTCTGCGAGGGCAAGGGACCGTTCCGCTGGGTGGCGCTCAGCGGCGACCCGGCCGACATCGCCGCCACCGACCGCGCCGTGCTCGAGGAGTTCCCCGACGACGAGCACCTGCATCGCTGGATCAAGATGGCGGCCGAGCAGGTGGCGTTCCAGGGGTTGCCGGCCCGCATCTGCTGGCTCGGCTACGGCGAGCGGCACCGCCTCGGTCTTCGGTTCAACGAGATGGTCAAGCGCGGCGAACTGAAGGCACCGATCGTCATCGGCCGCGACCACCTCGACTCCGGCTCGGTGGCGTCGCCCTACCGCGAGACCGAAGCGATGATGGACGGGTCCGATGCGATCGCCGACTGGCCGTTGCTGAACGCGCTCGTCAGCACCTCGTCGGGCGCCACCTGGGTGAGTATCCATCACGGTGGTGGCGTGGGGATCGGCCGCAGCATCCACGCAGGGATGGTGTGTCTGGCCGACGGCACCGACCTCGCCGCGGAGAAGTTGTCGAGGGTGCTGCTCAACGACCCCGGCATGGGTGTCATCCGCCATGCCGATGCCGGCTACGAACGAGCCATCGACGTCGCCGACGAGCGCGGGGTGCGCATCCCGATGCGCGAGGGCTGAGATGACCGTTCGCGAGATCCTGCACGTCGGCAACCCGACGCTGCGAGAGCGCTCACACGAGGTGACACGCGACGAGCTCGCGTCGCCGGCCATGCAGACCCTCATCGACGATCTCATCGACACCATGCACGCGGCGAACGGCGCCGGCATCGCTGCCCCGCAGATCGGTGAACTGGTGCGCATCGCGACGATCGAGGTCACACAGAACCCGCGCTATCCGTACAAGCCGGCGATCCCGCTGACGGTCGTGGTCAACCCGGTGGTCGAACCACTCGACGACGAACTGGTGGAGATCAACGAGGGATGCCTCTCGGTGCCGAACATGCGCGGCAACGTGATGCGCAACGTGAACGTGCGCGTCCGCTACTGGGACCGTGGCGGCGTCGAGCACGACGAGATCAAGCGGGGACTCACGGCGGGAACCTTCCAGCACGAGCTCGACCACCTCGACGGACTGCTGTTCCTCGACAAGGTGTTCGACACCACCTCGCTCACGACGTGGGAGCAGTTCGAGCGGTTCCACCGAGCCGCGTTCATCGAGCGCATCACCGAGTTCGTCGAGCGAGTCGGCTCCTGACGTGACGGTGTCCCGCTACTGGTGCGAGCTCGCTTGGCTGGGCGCGGGCGCTGCAACCGCCGACGTGTGTGTCGAGGTCGACGGTGGACGCATCACGGGCATCCATCCCGGCGTCCCCCGCCCGCCCGATGCCACTCGGTTGGACGGCCTGACGATGCCCGGCATGGCCAATGCGCACAGCCATGCCTTTCATCGTGCGCTGCGGGGTCGAACCCAGGTCGGTACCGGGTCGTTCTGGACGTGGCGGGACCAGATGTATCGGTTCGCCGCCGCACTCACACCCGACACCTACTTCGATCTCGCCCGGGCGGTGTACGCGGAGATGGTGCTCGCCGGGATCACCAGCGTCGGCGAGTTCCACTACCTCCACCACGCGCCCGGCGGTGTCCGGTACACCGATCCGAACGAGATGAGCCGGGTGCTCGCTGCCGCCGCCGCTGCCGCCGGCCTGCGCCTCACGCTCCTCGACACGTGCTATCTCCACGGTGGGATCGGGGTGGCGCCCAACGAGGTGCAGCGGCGGTTCAGCGACGGCACCGCAGATGCGTGGGCCGAGCGAGTCGCCGCGTTCGACGGAGGTTCCCCCGACGTGCGTGTCGGCGCGGCGATCCATTCGGTTCGCGCGGTGGACCCGCGAGCGATGACTACCGTGGCCGAGTGGGCGGCTGCTCACGACGCACCGATCCACGTTCACGTCTCCGAGCAGCCGGCGGAGAACGAGGAGTGTCTCGCCGAGTACGGGCTCACCCCCACCGCGCTGCTCGGGGAGCAGGGTGTGCTCGGAGCGAGATGCACAGCGGTGCACGCGACCCACCTCACCGCGGCCGATGTCGCGATGCACGGCGAGCACCGATGCACGATCTGCATGTGCCCCACGACCGAACGTGATCTCGCGGATGGCATCGGCCCGGCACGGCTGCTGCGCGATGCGGGCGCCCGGATCAGCCTCGGCTCGGACTCCCACGCCGTCATCGACATGTTCGAGGAGGCACGAGCGGTGGAACTCGACGAACGGCTGGCGTCGAACCAGCGCGGCAGCCACGACGCGCCGTCCTTGCTCCATGCGGCAACGGCCGACGGGCAGCGCAGCCTGGGATGGGCCGAAGCCGGCGTCATCGAGGTCGGCGCGCTCGCCGATCTGGTCTCGGTCCGGTTGGACTCCGTGCGGACCGCAGGCTCCACCGCCGGATCCGCCCTCGCGTCGGTGGTCTTCGCGGCGTCGGCCGCCGACGTGCACCACGTCGTGGTCGGCGGACGTACCGTGGTCGCCGAGGGGCTGCACCTGTCCGTCGACGTGGCCGGTTCGCTGGCGCGTGCCATCGCCCAGGTCTCGGAGGAGGATGTATGACCACCACCGTGCTCGACCGGATCGGGCTGCTCGTGACGAACGATTCCACGCTCGGAGACGGTCCGCTCGGCCTGATCACCGATGCGAGCGTCGTCTTCGACGGTGATCGCATCATCGCCGTCGGGCCGTCGGGGCTGGTCGCCGACAATCGCATCGACGCCGAGGGCCGCTGCGTCGTGCCCGGCTTCGTCGACAGCCACACGCATCTCGTGTTCGCAGGCGACCGCAGCGAGGAATTCGTCGCCCGGATGGCCGGCCGGCCGTACGAGGCGGGTGGCATCGTCGTGTCGGTCGCCGCCACCCGCTCCGCGAGCGACGACGAACTGATGCGGCTCACCGACGCCCGCCGCAACGAGGCGCGCCATGCAGGCATCACGACCGTCGAGATCAAGTCGGGCTACGGGCTCGACGTCGTCGACGAGGCGCGTTGCCTCGAGATCGGTCGGCGGTTCACCCAGGAGTCGACCTTTCTCGGAGCGCACGTCGTGCCCCCCGAGTTCGTCGGCCGCGCGGACGACTACGTGCACCTCGTCTGCAACGAGATGCTCGCTGCCGCGGTGCCGCACTCGCGCTGGATCGATGCGTTCTGCGAGGTCGGCGCGTTCGACGCCGATCAGTCGCGCGCAGTGCTCGCCGCCGGTCGGGCAGCTGGTCTCGGCCTGCGTCTCCACGCCAACCAACTCGGCCACGGTCCTGGCGTGCAACTGGCCGTCGAGATGGGATGCGCGTCGGCTGATCACTGCACGTTCCTGACCGACGCCGACATCGACGCGCTCGCCGGCAGCGACACCGTCGCCACGTTCTTGCCCGCCACCGAGTTCAGCACGCGCCAGCCGTACCCGGACGCTCGTCGTGTGATGGACGCCGGCGCGTGCGTGGCGATCGCCACCAACTGCAATCCGGGCAGCAGCTACACCACGTCGATGTCGCTGTGCATCGCGCTCGCCGTGCGCGACATGGGGATGACCGCCGACGAGGCACTCCGCGCGGCGACCGCCGGGGGAGCGAAAGCCCTGCGCCGCGACGATGTGGGCGGCATCTCGCCCGGGATGCGTGCCGACTTCTGCGTGCTCGACGCGCCGTCCTACACGCATCTCGTCTACCGCCCCGGTGTACCGCTGATCCATCGCGTGATCGAGGGTGGCGGTCTCGGATGACGGATCAGGAGACGAACGCATCGAACTCGGCGCCCGGCAAGGTCGCGCCGTTGCTCCCCGGGATCACCGTGGCCCTCGTGGTCGCGTTGGTCGGGTTCTTCGTCCACAAACGGATCGATGTCATCTCTCCGCACGTCATCGCGGTCACGATCGGCATCCTCGGCGCGACGTTCGGCCGGATCGAGGAGTCGTACCGACCCGGCCTGCGGTTCTCGGCGAAGCGAATCCTGCGGGCAGGCATCGTCTTGCTGGGGTTTCGCCTCTCGCTGTCGGAGCTGGGCAAGCTCGGCCCGCGGGCCCTGGCCGCCGTCGTCGTGGTGGTTGCGGCGACGTTCTTCGGGACGCAGTGGTTGGCGAAGCGGCTCGGCCTGAAGCCGTCGTTGGGGTTGCTGATGGCCACGGGCTACAGCATCTGCGGCGCCTCGGCCATCGTCGCCGTCGAGCCGTTCGCCGACTCGACCGAGGAAGAGGTCGCCTACGCGATCGCATTGGTGACCCTCTGCGGCACGCTGGCGATCGCCGTCCTTCCGGCCATCGGGACGCTCCTCGGCCTCCCCGATGCCCAGTTCGGCGCGTGGGTCGGTGCGTCGGTGCACGATGTGGGACAGGTGGTCGCCGCGGCGTCGACACACGGCGCGGCGTCGTTGAAGCTGGCAGTCATCGTCAAGCTCACCCGCGTCGCGTTGCTGGCGCCGCTGTTGGCCGGCGTCGCCATCTCCGCCCGGCGTCGCGTCGGAGCCGACGCGATCGCCGGTGCCAAGCGTCCGCCCCTTCTGCCCTTGTTCATCGTGCTCTTCCTCGTCGCGGTCGCCCTCCGTTCGTCGGGCATCATCCCCACGTGGTGGCTCCCGCACATCCAGGACGCAGAGACGATCCTGCTGGGCATGGGGCTCGTCGGTCTGGGTAGCAACGTCGACCTGCGCAAGCTCCGCGCGGTGGGCGGAAAGCCACTGATGCTGGGCCTGGGCAGCTGGGCCCTGGTCGCGGTCGTGTCGCTCGCGGCGGTCAAGGTGTCCTCGCTCTGACGCGTTAGGGTGCCGCCCGTGGCCCGCACCCCCGACCTCGAGCGCCGCCAGGAGCTCCTCGACCGCATCGTGGTGTACCTCGCCGAGAACGGCCTGGCCCAGGCGACGCTGCGTCCAATGGCCGCGTCGCTCGACGTCAGCATCAATCGCCTCGTCCACCACTTCGGGTCCAAGGACGAACTCGTCGCCACCGCGCTCCAACGAGCGATCGACCAGCAGATCGCGGTGCAGGACGCCTGGCTCGCCCGGAGCCCGCAGCTGACGATGGTCGAGCTGTATCGGCGCTGGTGGCGATGGATGAACGAGTCGCCGTCGAACCTCGCGACGGTGCGGCTCAACTACGAAGCCGCCGCGCTGGACACCAAGGTCACCGGGTTGGCCGGCGCGTTCCGGGCCGATCAGATCGGGGTCTGGCGGCACGACGTCGAACACCGGCTGGAGCACGATGGACTCAGCCACGATCGCGCCGTGCTCGAGGCCTCGCTCGCCAAGGCCACGTTCACCGGGCTGGTGATCGACCTGCTGGCCACCGGTGATCGCCGGCGGCTCAACAGGTGTTTCGCCGAGTTCCTCGACCGGCTGGCGGGTCGCATCGCGTCGGCGCGAACCTGATGTCATGACAGAGCTGCTGCCGGCGCTGCACGGACGATTTCCTGACCGTCCCGACGCGGTCTCGGTCGCCGGCGAGTTGATCAGCTGGGAACGGTTGGCGGCCCGTGCCGCCGGAGTTGCGACCCAGGTCGCAGGGATGCAGGCGGTCGCCGTCGACGCCGAGCCGACGCTGCACACGGTCGTCGCCGTGCTCGGGGCGCTCGCCGCAGGGGTCCCGGTCGTACCGGTCGCCCCCGATGCCGGACCGCTCGAACGGGAGCACATCCTGCGCGACTCCGGGGCTGTCGCCGTCGTCGGTCGGCCGGAGTGGGACGACGTCGCGCTGCCTCGAGTCGACGCAGCAGAAATCGGATCGCCCATGCCGGAGCCGGATGCCGACGCGACCGCTTTCGTGATCTACACGTCGGGCACGACCGGCGCCCCCAAGGGGGTGGTCCTGTCGAGGCGAGCGATCGCGGCGGGTCTCGATGGGCTGGCTGCCGCGTGGCAGTGGGATGGCGACGACACACTGGTCCACGGACTGCCGCTGTTCCACGTGCACGGTCTGGTACTTGGTGTCCTCGGTGCGCTGCGGACAGGTTCCCGGCTGGTGCACACCGGTCGTCCCACCGCCGAGGCATATGCGTCGGCCGGTGGCTCGCTGTACTTCGGCGTGCCCACCGTTTGGAGTCGCGTCTGTGCCGAGCCGCAGTTCGCTGCGGCGCTGTCGAGCGCCCGTCTCCTCGTGTCCGGCAGCGCTCCCTTGCCGGTCGGGGTGTTCGATCGGCTCCGCTCGTTCTCGGGTCATGAGCCGGTGGAGCGGTACGGCATGACCGAAACCCTGATCACGCTGAGCACTCGCGCCGATGGTGAACGGCGACCCGGCTGGGTCGGGGTGCCGATCGAGGGGGTGCGGACGCGTGTCGTCGGCGACGACGGTGAACCTGTACCGCACGACGGGATGACCATCGGCGAGCTGCAGGTGAACGGGCCGACGATGTTCGACGGGTACCTCCATCGGCCCGAGGTCACGGCGGCATCGTTCGCGGGGGAGTGGTTCCGCACCGGCGACGCCGCCCTGATCGACGAGGGCGGCTTCCATCGCATCGTCGGTCGGCAGTCGATGGACATCATCAAGACCGGCGGATTCAAGGTCGGCGCCGGCGAGGTGGAGGAAGCGCTGCTCGCGCACGCCTCGGTGCACGAGGTCGCGG
This sequence comes from Acidimicrobiales bacterium, assembly GCA_038234785.1. Lineage (GTDB taxonomy): Bacteria > Actinomycetota > Acidimicrobiia > Acidimicrobiales > Ilumatobacteraceae > UBA668. The sequence continues at coordinate 30,284 of JBBQTC010000007.1, read as the reverse complement.
TGATCGGAGTTCCCGATGACGACCTCGGTCAGCGAATCGTCGCCTTCGTTGTGCCCGCCGAGGGCAGTGTCGACGCCGCGCAGCTCATCGAGCACGTGGCATCCCTGCTGTCGATCCACAAGCGCCCGAGGGAGATCCGGGTCGTCGAGGCGTTGCCACGCAACGCCATGGGCAAGGTGCAGAAGAACCTCCTCGGCTGACCCGCCCCGCCCCGCCCCCCACCCCACCCCGCCCCGCCCTGGCCCGCCCTCGCGCCGTATACAGCTTCGTGTCATCGACGGAGGCGGAAATCCCACCTCGGGCGATGACATGAAGTGGTGGCGCGGGTTGTGAGAGATACCCCCTGGGGTATAGCTTCTCGATACCCCAACCGGTATCGAAAGGTTCTTCCCCATCATGCAGCCGCATCCCGACCTCGAGCGTGGACATCACCACACCGGCACACCCGGCCTGCTCGCACGCATCGCGCGGTTCAGCGCCACCCATCGCCGGTTGGTGATGATCGTGTGGGCCGTCATCGTGATCGGAGCGGCCCCCCTGGCCGTGACGCTCAACGGCGCTCTCTCCGGTGCCGGATGGGAAGCACAGGGGACGACGTCGCAGATGGTGCGCGACGAGCTTCGTCGTGACTTCCCGACGATGGGGGCGGAAGCGGCGTACGTCGTGTTCCAGCAGGACACTCCGCTCGCCGACGATCCCACGCAGCTCGACAAGCTGGTTGCGTCATTGGCGGATGCGCCAGGGGCCGCCGGCGTGGTCGACCCGCGGACCATGCCGGCCGAGGCCGGATTGATGGGTGCAGACGGGCGCACCGCGCTCGTGCCGGTGGCACTCCAGGCCGAAGAGGACGCGCAGTTGCCGGAGTCCGCCGGCAAGGTCGGCGACTTCGTCGGTGGCCTGCAGTTCACCGACGGCGTGACGGTGAACGTCACCGGTGAATGGGCCGTGTGGAGTGACTTCAACCGCAGCAACGAAGAGGCGCTCCACAAGGCCGAGCTGCTGTCCGGGTTGCCCAGCGTGATCCTGCTCCTGTTCGCGTTCGGCAGTCTCGTCGCCGCCGGACTTCCCCTGCTGCTCGCCGTCGCCGGCATCGCCGTCGGCTTCGCCTCGTTGCACCTGCTGGGCGTCCAGATGCCGGTCTCGGTCTGGTCGATGAACTTCTCGATGATGATCGGCCTCGCAGTCGGCATCGACTACAGCCTGTTCATCGTCAGCCGCTACCGCGAGGAACGCGCAGAGGGTGCCGACGCGATCGACGGCATCGCCAACACGCTCAGCACCGCCGGTAAGGCCGTGTTCCTGTCCGCCCTCACCGTCGTCTTCTCGCTCGCTGCCGTGTTCGTGGTGCCGGTCATGGTGTTCCGTTCGATGGCGCTGGGGATGATCCTGTCCGTCGTGGCGGTCGCGATCGCGTCCTTGACCCTCCTGCCGGCGGTCCTGATGGCGCTCGGCGACCGCGTGCTGCGCACCAGGTCGAACCCGCACCCGCACGACACCGAAGATCCCGACATCGCGGCCGAGAGTCGATGGGCCAAGGTCACCGCTGCATCCTTGCGCCGCCCGGCACTCACGCTGGGCGTCGGTGTGCTGCTGCTGCTCGCCCTCGCTGCACCGGCGTTGGGGATGCAGCTCGGGATGCCCGGGCCCCGCGTGGTGGACGAGGGCCGCACCAGTCGAGACGGCTACGAGACGATGATCGCTGCCTTCGGTCCTGGCGCGGCGGCGCCGGTGCTGGTCACGGTCGACGCGCCGGAAGCCGCCAAGGTCGTCGATGCGGCGCTCGCCGTCAAGGGTGTGATCGACGCCAGGGTGGTGAGCGAGCCGGCAGCGACCGGCCGAGTGGTCGTCCGCGTCATCGGATCCACCGCGGTCGACGACCGTGCGACGGGCACGATGGTCGCCGACCTTCGTGCCGCCACGGCAACGGTGGCGCCCTCGGCACAAGTGGGTGGTCCTGCGTCGCAGAACCACGACCTCGCCGAACTGCTCACGAGCAAGGCGCCGCTGGCGATCGCCCTGATCCTCCTGGTGGCGTTCATGCTGCTGCTGATCGTGTTCCGCAGTCTCGTGATCGCGCTCTTCTCGGTGGCGATGAACCTGCTCACCGTCGGCGCAGCGTTCGGGTTCGCGACGCTGGTCTTCCAGCACGGGTTCGGCGCCGGCCTGATCGGCATCCATCCCCAGGGCTTCATCGACGCGTGGGCGCCGTTGTTCTTCTTCGCCCTGCTGTTCGGGCTGTCGATGGACTACCAGTTGTTCCTGTTGGCAGCGATCCGGGAGCGCTACGAGGCGACCGGCGACACCAACGTGGCGGTCCGCGAAGGCATCGCCCGGACCGGGCGACCGATCACCAACGCAGCCCTGATCATGATCGTGGTGTTCGTCGCGTTCGGCGTGACCGGTCCCATTCCACCGACCGAGTTGGGCATCACCCTGGCCCTCGCGGTGCTGCTCGACGCCACCGTGGTCCGGGTCCTCGTCGTTCCGGCGACCATGTCCCTGCTCGGTGAGCGCAACTGGTACCTGCCCCGTTGGTTGGGCAAGGTGCTGCCCAACGTGTCGTTCACGCACTGATGCACGACACGATGCACGACACGATGAACGGCACGATGACACCCCAGGGGGTATGCTGTGGCGATGGAATTGCCTGAGGACACCACGGCCGATCTGCTGCGTCGCCTCGCCCGCGTCGAGGGCCAGGTGCGCGGCGTGCAGGCCATGCTGCGCGACAACCGTGAGTGTCGCGACATCGTCACCCAGCTCTCGGCGGCCGGAAAGGCACTCGACCAGGTGGGGTTCAAGCTGCTCGCGGCCGGCATGGCCACGTGTCTGCAGGACCCGGACGGCGCTGCGGCGGCCGGGTTCGATGCCGACGAGGTCGAGAAGCTGTTCCTGAAGCTCGCCTGAGGTCGGTCTCGGTCGCTGTCAGGCGACGATGTTCACCATGCGGCCGGGCACCACGATGATCTTCTTCGGCGTCGCGCCCGCCAACGCGCTCTGCACCTTGTCGTCGGCCATCGCCGCCGCCTGCACGGTGTCGGCGTCGGCGTCGGTCGCGACGGTGACCCGCCCGCGCACCTTGCCGTTGATCTGGACGGGGTACTCCACCGTGTCGGCCACCAGCATCGCCGGGTCGGCGACGGGGAAGGTCTCGTAGGTGACGGTGTCGGTATGACCCAGCTTCGCCCACAGCTCCTCGGCGACGTGGGGTGCCAGCGGCGACAACATGATGACCAGCGCGTCGGCGATGTCGGCAGGGCATCCGCCCAGCTTCGTCAGATGGTTGTTGAACTCGATCAGCTTGGCGATGGCGGTGTTGAAGCGGAGGTGGTCGAGGTCGTCGCGTACGCCGGCGATGGTGCGATGCAGGACGCGCAGGGTCTCGATGCCCGCCGACTCCGCCAGCAGACGGGTCTCGCCGGTGTCCTCGTCGACCAGGTTGCGCCACAGCCGCTGCAGGAAGCGGTGCACGCCGATGACGTCCTTGCTCTCCCACGGGCGTGACGCGTCGAGCGGGCCCATGCTCATCAGGTACAGCCGCAGCGTGTCCGCGCCGTAGGTGGCGCAGACGTCGTCGGGGGAAACCGCGTTCTTCAGGCTCTTGCCCATCTTCCCGTACTCGCGGATGACCGGTCGACCCTCGAACACGTAGCCGCCGTCGCGCTGCTCCACCTCGAACGCATCGACGTACATGCCGCGCTCGTCCTGGTATGCGGCGGCCAGCACGTAGCCCTGGTTGAACAGCCGATGGAACGGCTCGAAGGAGCTCACGTGACCGAGGTCGAACAGGACCTTGTGCCAGAAGCGGGCATACAGCAGGTGCAGGACGGCGTGCTCGACACCGCCGACGTACAGATCGACACCGCCGGACTCGCCGGGCTGAGCGGGGCCCATCCAGTAGCGCTCGTTGATCGGGTCGACGAAGCACTGCTCGTTGGTGGGGTCCACGTAGCGCATCTCGTACCAGCAGCTGCCCGCCCACTGGGGCATGACATTGGTGTCGCGTCGATAGCGGCGCACGCCGTCGCCCAGGTCGGCCTCGACCCACACCCAGTCCTCCAGGCGGTCGAGCGGGCTCTCGGGGTTGCTCATCGCGTCGTCGGGGTCGAACGTACGTGGCGAGAACTGGTCGGTGTCGGGCAGCAGCACCGGCAGCATCTCATCGGGCAACGCCCGCGGGTTCTCGTCGGCGTCGTACACGATGGGGAACGGCTCACCCCAGTAGCGCTGACGGCTGAACAGCCAGTCGCGCAGCTTGTAGGTGACGGTTGCCTCACCGTGCCCGTGCGCGGCCAGCCACTCGCTGGTGCGCCGTGTGCCCTCGGCGACGGACGTGACCGCGTTCAGGTCGAGGCTGTCGTTGGCGCTGTGCACGTACGGGGCATCGCCGACGAAGGCATCGGCCCAGGTGCGGGTGTCGGTGCCGCGACCGTCGGTGGGTTCCTGGATGGCAACGATCGGCAGGCCGAACGCGCGGGCGAAGTCGAAGTCGCGCTGGTCGCCGCACGGCACGGCCATGATGGCGCCGGTGCCGTAGCCCATCAGGACGTAGTCGGCGATCCACACCGGGATCTCCTCGCCGTTCAACGGGTTGGTGGCGAACGAACCGGTGAACACGCCCGTCTTGTCCCGGGTGTCGTTCTGACGCTGGAAGTCGTCCTCGGCAGCCGCTTTCGTTCGGTATGCGGCGACCTCGGAGGCCTGCGCCGGCGTGGTCAAGGAGTCGACCAGCGGATGCTCTGGCGCCAGCACCATGAACGTCGCACCGAACAGCGTGTCGGGCCGGGTGGTGAAGACGGTGATGCGACCGGAGGGCGAATCGAAGTGCACCGTGGCGCCCTCGCTGCGGCCGATCCAGTTGCGCTGCATGGCCTTGATCGCATCGGTCCAGTCGAGCGTGTCGAGATCGTCGATCAGTCGGTCGGCGTAGGTGGTGATGCGCATCATCCACTGGCGCATGTTGCGCTTGAACACCGGGAAGTTGCCGCGGTCGCTACGGCCGTCGGCGGTGACTTCCTCGTTGGCGACGACGGTGCCCAGACCGGGGCACCAGTTCACCGGTGCGTCGCTGACGTAGGCCAACCGCCATGCGTCGAGCTCTTCGCGGCGTTGTGCTGGCGACATGGCGGCCCAGTCGCCCGTGGTCGCGCTGCGGGTGCCCGCATCGAACTCGGCGACCAGTTGGTCGATCGGGCGAGCCTTCTTCGTGTCGGGGTCGAACCAGGAGTTGAAGATCTGCAGGAAGATCCACTGCGTCCATCGGTAGTACTGCGGATCGGTGGTGCTCACGCTGCGGCGCGGGTCGTGGCTCAGGCCCAGACGGCGCAGCTGGGCGCGGATGTTGGCGATGTTCTGGTTGGTCGTGACGGCGGGGTGTTGCCCGGTCTGGACGGCGTACTGCTCGGCGGGCAGCCCGAATGCGTCGAAGCCCATCGTGTACAGCACGTTGTGGCCGGTCAGGCGCTGGTAGCGGGCATACATGTCGGTGGCGGTGAAGCCCAACGGGTGACCCATGTGCAGACCGGCGCCGCTCGGGTAGGGGAACATGTCGAGGATGAACGCCCGCGGCTTGGAGGCGTCGAATCGGGCCGGATCAGCCAGTGGGCCGGTGGGGTTCGGCGTGGCGAACGTGCCCTGCGCGTCCCACCGGTCCTGCCACCGGGCCTCGATGTCCTGGGCGAGCGCGCCCGCGTACCGATGGGGTGGGGTGTCGGTGGTGGGGGACGCGGGACCGGGTTCGCTCATAGCGCACCCGATTCTACGAGTCGACCCGCCTCGCGCCCCCGTTCATTGTTGCCGGACGTTCGGATTCTGGACAGCGATCTTCCCAACTCGGCTTCTGGGAACGAATCTTCCCGGTTTCCGAGAAGATCGCTGTCCAGGTCGAGCGAGTGTCAGGAGGAGAGGGTGACGACAGCCCGGACGGACCCTGCTCGTGGGGTCCCGGCGGTCAACCGCACCTCGCTGCCGACCGGCCCGGTGACCACCCATTCGGCCTTGGCCCGATCGGAGGTCAGGTCGTTCTGGCCGCCGAACACGCCGATGCTCGACGTCTTCCCGACCCGGCCGGCAAGGTGCCCCAGGTCGACGCGGGCCGTGCCGGCGGCGAGTGTGACCCCGTCGGGAAGCTCGATGGTCGCTTCCACGGGCTGGGCGACCTTGCGCTCGATCGCCTTCACCGTCACGTTGGTGGGGAGCCATCCTGCGTTCTCGACGACCATCCGCACCCGCCAGCTGCCCTCGCCGAGGGCGACGACATCGGTGGAGTGCAGCCGCAGTTCGGGGGCGATCAGCGCGTGGAAGATCATGGCCGTCGTGTGCGGGGCGATCTCGGCCTCGAGCATCGACATCGGCGGGTTGCGGAAGATCGCCGCGTTGTTCCATCCGCCGAGCTCCACCGTTCCAAGCTGGGGGTGGTCGAACTCGTACCAGTCGATGTAGCCGTCGGGGGCATGATCCTCGACCCACGACAACAACTGGAGCTCGTCGTCGAGCGGGTGGTCGACGTACCACTCGATCGGATGGACATCGGTGAGCCCGGCGGCGCGCAGCGGGTTCCAGAACTCGGTCGTCCACGCGATGAGGCCCTGCTGGTCGTACGCCCAGCCACTGCCGGTGCCGGTGATGACGTCCTTCGGGTCGTAGCGGAACCCGTGGTACACGCTGATGCAGGGGTAGCCGGTGATGGCCGTCAACCGCTCGCCGAGTGCCTGGTACACGCGCAAGTCGGCGGTGGGAAGGGCGTCATCGGACTGGTTCTCGTAGGGTCGCAGGTGCACCCCGGACCACGTGTGATAGGCGAGGTAGCCGGTGATGTTGGGTCGGTCGACCACCGCCTGCACGACCGCCCGCACCTCGGACTCGCTGGTCGGGAAGTCACCCGAGCCAGACGGACTGGGGATGGCGGGGTGGCGTCGCCAGTCGAACGGAAAGTTGCGGTTCGAGTCGATGCCTGCGAGCAGCGGTGCCGGAGGCATGAGCACGCCGTCGTAGTCGCCGATGGTGCCCTCGCGGAGCAGGCGATAGTACGGGCCGGGACCGTCCTCGTCGGGCTCGCGCGGCACCAGGAGGCGAGGGTGGGCGGCGAGCGGCTTCCACGTGCCGTTCGGGTCGCGGACGCGCATCTGCAACAGGCGACCATCGTGGTCGACGTCCTCGCTCACGAACCCTGGCTGCTGCTCGGCTCGCGGCCACGGCCTCACGGTCGAGCGAACGATCCGGGGCAGCTCGGCGAGCGCCAGTTCGGCGCCGTCCGGATTGACGCGTGGAACGACGTAGAAGGTGCGGCGGTCGAGCGCCCGGGTGACCTTGTCGTCGACGCCGTAACGGGTGACCAGCGTGTGCAACAGATGGATGGCCGCGGCCGCTGCGGTGAGCTCGGAGGCATGGATGTTGCCGTCGATCCACAGCGCGGGCTTCTCGTCGTGGGCACCGGTGGCCGGGTTGGTGACCGTGGCCAGCCAGAGGTCGCGCCCCTCGTGCGACCGACCGATGCTGGAGAGCTCGACCAGACCATTGCTCCCGGCGGCGAGCGCCCGCATCCACTCGGTCAGCTCCTCGAAGCGCGGGAACCGGTCGAACCGAATGTCAGCCAATGTCGTCATGCGGTCGATCTTTTCACACGAGCCCAGCGCGTACGCTCGGCGGGTGGTCACCGACGCTGTCGCAGCTCGTCTGTTCGCCTCGCTCGTGGCTGATCGCCTCGCTGTGCTCGGCGATCGGTCGGATCTCGAGGTGGTGTCGCTCGCGGTCAACGGTGAGCGGGTCGACGTCGTCGCCCGATCGGGCGCCGACGAGTGGCGGGTGGTGTTCGGGGCGAACGAGACCGGCATCGTCGAGTGGGTCGACGTCATCGCCCGTCCGCCAGTGCTCGTGCCGGTCCCCGGTGGTCGTGCGGTCATCGTCAACGGGCCGTCGAGCTCCGGGAAGTCGACCGTCCTGCGCGCGCTGAGGAACGAGGGGGCGACGTGGGTGGCGGATGGGCGGCGGCGTCGCTCGCCGTCCACGACGGATGGCGCTACGACCTGCGCTTCGACACCATGACGGTGAGGCCCGAGGCGATCGCTGCCGACGTCCTACGGACCATCGGCACGGCCGATGAGCCCTGACCGGTCACTCGATGAGCGCGTGTGCCCGCACCGGGAACGTGCCCATCCCGGCCACCTTTGGTGGGACGGCCGTGAACCGAAAACCGGTCCGGGGGAGTGCGGCGAGGTTGGTGAGATGCTCCACGATCGGCACGCCGGCGCGGAGCAGAGTGGTGTGCACCGGTCGGCCCTGCCCGAGTGGACCCTCCGTCGTGTCGATGTTCAGCGAGTCGATGCCGGCCAAGGCGGCGCCGCCGTCGACCAGCGCCTGAGCAGTGGTCACCGCGAGGTGAGGGTGGTCGACCAGGTAGTCAGGTGAGCCGAAGTGGTCACCGTGTCCGGTCAGGAACAGCACCGCCCTGTTCCGCACGTCCACCCCGTCGAGCACGGCGGGTCCGATCACTCGCTCGCTGCGACAGTCGATGCACACCCCCTCCACGGCCGAGACGCGCTCCAGCGGGAGTCCGGCAAGGTCGTGACCGTCGGCGAATCGGTGAAACGGAGTGTCCAGGTAGGTGCCGGTGTTGCTGCACATCGTGATCATCCCGATCTGGAAGGTGACGCCCGGCCCATAGACGACCTCTGCAGCCGCCCTGTCCAGATGGTCGAAGATCTGTGGTTCGGGCAGCCCCGGGTACGTCGACAGTCCGTCGGTGATCACGTGGCTGAGGTCGACGAGGTGTGCCATGACAGCCAGTCTTGCCGGTGAACCGCGAACCTCGCAGCGAGTTCGACGTGGCACTACGGTGGTCGGTCATGTCAGGTCTCCGCTCCGACACGGACTCCATCGTCTCCCGAATCATCGCTGCCGCCGACCGTCCGACAGGCGTGCAGTTCGTGGGACCCAGCGTCATGCCCGCCGACGGTGATCCGTTCGTGTCCTGGGCGCAGGTCCACGAGGAAGCCCGTGTGGTCGGCGCCGCGCTGCAAGCGCGTGGACTGATGCCCGGCGATCACGTCGCGATTCTCGGCCCCACGTCGCGCTCGCTGATCACGATCATCCAGGGCTGCTGGCTCGCCGGCGTCGCCAGCATGGTGTTGCCGTTGCCGATGCGGATGGGTTCGTTGGAGGCGTTCGTCGAGAGCACACGCGCCCGAATCCGCCACGGTGACGCCAAGCTGATCCTGATCGACGACATGCTGGCCGCGTTCTACGAGTCGGCCGCGGGCGATCCGCCGATCGAGCCGATGGCAGCAGTGCTTCCCGGAGCCGCAGGCGTGCCCAGCGGTGAACGGCTCGAGCTGCCCGAGTACGACCCCGAGCGACTGGTCATTTTGCAGTACACCAGCGGCTCGACCAGCGAGCCCAAGGGGGTCATGATCCCCGACCGGGTGCTGCGTGCCAACCTCGATGCGTCCTGCGAGGCGGCCGAGCTCGACGGAGACGAGGTGATGGTCAGTTGGCTGCCGCTGTACCACGACATGGGGTTGGTCGGCTTCCTGTCGCTGCCGATGACCAACGGGGTCCAGTTGGTGCAGGCGGCCCCACAGGACTTCCTCGCCAAGCCCGGCAACTGGATGCAGTGGATCAGCGACCATCACGGCACGGCGACGGCCGGACCCAACTTCGCATGGGTGCTCGCCACCCGAGCCCTGGGGCGGATGGAGCATCTCGACCTGTCGTCGCTCACGCTCGCTCTCAGTGGCGCTGAGCCCGTCGACCCGAACGCGGTCGAGGCGTTCGTGCGCGCCGCGGAGCCGTTCGGATTCCGTCCTGGCAGCGTGTTCCCCGCGTTCGGAATGGCCGAGGTCGCGATCGGTGGGGCGTTCCCCGTTCGCCATCGTGGTCTGCTGTGCGACTCGGTCGATCGCATCGTGCTCGAACGGGATCGCGTCGCCAAGCCGCTCGACATCACGGAGGCCACCGAGGAGATCGACGTGCGCCGTCTCCCGTTGCTCGGCAAGGCCGTCCCCGGTCTGGAGATGAAGGTCGTCCACCCCGACACGTACGAGGAACTCCCGGAGCGACACGTCGGCGAACTGTTGCTGCGCGGCACCTCGGTGACGCCGGGGTACTACAAGCGACCCGACGCCACTGCGGCGCTGTTCCGCGACGATTGGCTGTGCACCGGCGACCTTGCGTATCTCGTCGACGGCGAGCTGGTGCTGTGCGGCCGTATCAAGGACGTCATCATCGTCGGCGGTCGCAACGTGTTCCCCGAGGACATCGAGCGTGCCGTTGGTGTGCTGGAGGGGGTACGTGCCGGCAATGTGATCGCGTTCGGAGTCGAGGGCTACAAGGGCAAGGAGAGCGTGGTCGTCGTCGCGGAGGTACGCACCGACGACCCCGACGTCGTGCGCCACGAGATCCACCACCGGGCACTCGACGTGTGCGGGCTGCCGCCGCGCGACGTGATGCTGGTCAGGCCCGGTTCGCTCCCCAAGACGTCCTCGGGCAAGCTGCAGCGCGCCAAGTGCCGCGAGCTGTACCTCGCCGATGAGCTGGAGCTGATCTGAGATGAAGGTCGTCTACACCCCCACCCACCTCCGTCATGATCCGCACGTCGAGTTCGAGACCTCGTCGGCGCACTCCCCGTTCGAGCACATCGGTCGCGCCGAGGCCATTCGGGAGACGCTGCAGGCGGATGCCCGTTTCGAGTTCTCGACTCCCACCGAATGGGGTCTGGCCCCGGTCGAAGCGGTGCACGAGGGTGGGCTGGTGCGCTTCCTCGAGGAAGGCTGGCAGCTGTTCGCGGCCGAGCACCCCGGCGTGCGCGACGTCGTCCCTGACGTCTTCTACCGTCCGGCGCTTCGCGACAAGATGGGTGAGCGTGGCGAGCCTGCGTCGATCAACGGTCGTCTCGGGTACTGGTGCTTCGAGACCACGACCCCGCTCACCGAGGGCACCTACATCGCTGCACGGGCGGCGGTCGACTCGGCCCTCAGCACGGCGCAACTGGTGCTCGACGGTGAGCGCGCCGCGTACGGTCTGTGTCGCCCTCCGGGTCATCACGCGACCTCGTCGATGTACGGCGGTTACTGCTTCTTCAACAACGCGGCGGTGACCGCTCACCACATCGCCACGACCACCGGATCAAAGGTCACCGTGCTCGACGTGGACTACCACCACGGCAACGGAACCCAGCAGATCTTCTACGATCGCGACGACGTCCAATACGTGTCACTGCACGGCGATCCGGTGCGGGCGTACCCGTATTCGATGGGCTACGCCGACGAGACCGGTACCGGGCGTGGACTCGGTCACAACATCAACGTCCCGATGCCGGTCCGAGCCGACGACGGCCGCTACGTCGCGACCCTCGCTGCCACCTGCGAGCGGATCGCTGCCTTCGGCCCGTCCGTGCTGATCGTGTCGCTCGGCCTCGACACCTTCATCACCGATCCGATCTGCGACCTCGCCGTCACCACCGAAGGAATGGGTCGCTGCGGCGACGTCGTCCGCCAACTCGGCCTGCCCACGGTGGTCCTCCAGGAGGGCGGCTACGACGTCGACGCGCTGGGTGCGAACGTGCAGTCGTGGCTGGTCGGCCTCGGCACCTAGGGCGACGGCACCCCAGGAGACCCCCACGAACTTCGTTCATGTCATCCCCGGAGGCTGAAAATCTGCCTCCGCAGATGACATGAAGCGCACGCGCACGGGTGGTCGATCACGGTGGGCGCGGCGCGCGCCGGGGCTTCCGCCTAGCTCGACGTCAGGTCGGCGAGCACACCGAGGATGCCGTTGCCGTATTGGCCGAGCTTGTTCGGGCCGATTCCCTTGATTGCGGCGAGGGCGTCGAGCGACGACGGCTGGCGCACCGCGATCTCGTGCAGCGCAGAGTCGGGCAGCACGGTGTAGGCCGGCTTGCCTGCGGCAGCGTGTCGGCGCCATGCCCGCAGAGCCTCGAACGTCGCCGCCTGCTCGCCCGTGAGACCGTCACCAGGTTTGGCGGCAGCAGCGGGACGAACTGCTGCGCGAGTGGGAGCGACCACCGTGCGGCGCTCGCTGGGCTCGGTACTGCAATCGGTGATGAACGGCGACGGATGATCCGACGGGACGACCAACACATCACGCTGGGCCCGCGTGATGGCGACGTGGAAGAGGCGTCGCTCCTCCTCGACGTCGGTGGCGAGTCGGTGGGGAAACTGGTCGGCGTCGGCTTGGTGCAGCACGACGAACGGCCACTCCTGTCCCTTCACGCGATGCACCGTCGCCAGCGTGACCCCGTCGGCCTGCCAGCGGGCGGAGAGTGCGTTGCGCAGCCAAGGCTCGAACGCTGCCGGGTCGGGCTGGAGATCTGCCAACTGCGCCAACGCGGTGAGGTCGTCGTTCTGCGCGGCGCGGTTCATGCCGTGACGGTGCGCGTCGAGCGTGGCGATGCTGTTGGCGAGGCCCATCTGGTCGCGCAATGCGGCGAACAGCTGTGCGGTGCTTCGGCGACTGCTCACGCCGCGCTGCAGCTTCTCGATGTCGTCGGCGAACTCGGTGACACTCTTCGCGTCGCGTTCGGTGGTGATGCGGTCGGCGAGACGTCGCAGACCCGCCACCGACGACTGTTCGGCCACCCAGCCGGCGACCCTGGGGTGCATGGACCGCGACGGGCGTCGCAGCGCTTCGCCGACGTCGCCAGGGTCGAGTGAGCCGTCGGTGATGGCCAGCCTCAGCCAAGCGAGCGCGGCGCGGACTGCCGTGCGCTCCAAGAACTCGCGGCCGACGCCACCGCTGGTGGCGATGCCCGCCGCGTGGAGTCCGACCTGCACGGGTGCGAGCAACGAGTTGACGCGCGTGAGCACGGCGATCTCCGTCGTCGGCGATCCGGCCTCGACGGCCGTCTGCACGGCTCTGACCGTGGTGCTCACCGACGTGCCGTCACCTGGGGCGACCATGAATCCGTCGCGGTCGGGCTGCGCGGATCGGATGACCTTGGCGATGCGCCGTCGGTTGTGGCGCAGCAAGGTGTCGGCCGCGCGAACGATGCCTCCCGGACACCGGTAGTTGACCTCGAGAGGATGCTGGCCCGCGCCCGGGAACAGCCCGGCGAAGTCGATCAGCCAGGCGGGATCGGCACCGTTGTAGCCGTAGATGGTCTGGTCGTCGTCGCCCACGCCGAACACCGCGGCGTCGGGTCCGGCGAGCAGCCGCACGAGCAGCAAGTGGGCGGGCGTCAGGTCCTGGAACTCGTCGACGAGCAGCACCCGGCATGCCCGCTGCGCGACCGCGCGGGCGTCGGGATCGGTGAGCAGGAGCAGGATCGCTCGATAGATCTGCTCGTCGTAGTCGAGCGACCCGGCGCCGGCGAGCTCGGATCGGTACCTGGGGAAGACCTCGGCGAAGCCCTCGACGTCGCCGTCATAGCTCTGCTCGACCTCGGACGGGTCACGCAGGCCAAGCCGTGCCGATGAGAGTGCCTCGAGCCAGGTCGCGACCGGATCTGCGTTGCGTTTGCGGGGGAAGGTGACGAGGCGGCCGATGATGCGGCGGACCTCCGGCTCGTCGATGGTGGCGAAGCGCTGGGGTTGGCGGGCGAACGGCGCCGTGCCGTTGACCACGGCGAGGGCGATGGCGTTGAGCGTGCGGACCTGGAGACCCGGGAGGTCGCGAGTGCGCTCGACGATCTCCTCCTGCGCGCGCTTGTTGAAGGCGACGAGGCACACCGCTGACGGTGGCAGCTGCCAGTGGCGGACGAGATGTCGGGCGCGCTCGGTGAGCACCCGGGTCTTGCCGGAGCCGGCCGGGGCGATGATCCGCGCCGCGCCATCGGGATGGGTGACCGCAGCCAGTTGGTCGGGGGCGAGGTCGGCGACCGACTCGTTGTCGATGGGCAGCCGCAACGAGCGGTGTTCGATGCCGACACGGTGCACGACGGCGATCCCGTCGATGGACGGGGTGAACCTGGGTGGCCCGCCGTCGAGCCAGGCGCGGGTTCCGTCGGGCAGTTCGACGTCGCCTCGCCCATCGGTGACGGCACGTGCGCCGAGCGCAGACGCCGCATCGAGCGGCGCCCAGCGAGCACCATCGCGGGCGTCGACGGTGTTCGCCGTGAGGATGTGGCGCAGGGTGTCGACGTGGAAGGTGAAGCGTGGCCCGAGCTCGTGAGGAGCAGCGGAGGAGCGTCCGGGGGCGAGGCGCTCGGGGGCGATGCGGTCGTCGACCTCGAGCACGACGCCCGAACGCTGATGGGCGAGCGCCTGCAGCTCGACCAGCAGTGCGACGTCGTCGGCCGTGACCACGATGCGCGGCGCGTCGGCCCACTCGTCGGGCGGTGCCTGCCCGGATCGCACGAGCACGTTGCGGCCGAGCGCAGGTGGCCCGCGCCGTGCTGTCGCGGTTGCAACAGTCGCGTGCACCGGGAACGGTGGGTCGACCGCGTCGGGCGGGGCGTCGAACAGGGTCGGCGCGGCGTCGTCGGTGGGAACGGCCTCGACTCCACCGGCGCGCTGCCAGCAGTCGCGCACGTCCGCTGCAGATCCATGACTGCCGCCGCAGTAGACGCACGGGATCGAGAGGGTGCGAGCGACGGCCATCGCGCCACCTTATCGAACAGATGTTCTTGCGGAAACCGGGCTCACGCCGGACGAGCCACCTTGATCCGGCGCAGGGGCGGCAGGGTCGGCGGCGGCTGCTTGCGGGGCGGGAGCGCGGCCAACAACAGGGTGGTCGCCTCGGCGATCACGGCGACTGCGTGCTCGAACGGTTCGGCGGTGGCGGGTGACAGGCTCTGCACGCCGCTGACCTTGCGGACGTACTGACGGGCGGCGGCCTCGATCTCCTCGGCCGTAGCGCCGGGCTCGAGTCCGCGAAGCGTGGTGATGTTGCGGCACATCTCGACGACGATAGCGATCGGACGACGGTGTACCGTCCGGCGATGAGCACGCAGCGATTCCAAGGACGGGTGGTGGCCATCACCGGCGCCGCAGGCGGTATCGGACGGGAGGCGGCACTCCGATTCGCCGCCGAGGGGGCCTCGGTCGTCGCGGTCGACCTCGCCGGCGACGCGCTCGAGGAGACGGTTCGACTCGTGAGTGCCGCGGGTGGCAGTGCCGCATCAGTCTCCGCCGACGTCACCGATGAGGCGCAGGTTCGTTCCTACGTCGAAGCGGCGGTCACCACCTTCGGTGGGCTCGATGCGCTCGTCAACAACGCCGGCATCGAGGGCCCGATCACGCCATTGACCGACACCGACGTCGGCCAGTTCGACCGCGTGTTGGCCGTCAACGTGCGCGGTGTCTTCTTGGGGATGAAGCACGCCGGCCCGGTGATCGCCGGTCGTGGCGGCGGTGCGATCGTCAACCTGTCGTCGGTCGCCGGACTCAGCGGCACGCCGGGCATCGTCGCCTACGGCGCGTCCAAGCACGCCGTGATCGGCCTCACCAAGACTGCCGCGCTCGAGTTCGCACCACTTCGCATCCGCGTCAACGCGGTGTGCCCGTCGCCGATCGAGACCCGCATGATGCGGGCACTCGAGGAGGGGATGAACCCCGCCGACCCGGCCGCTGTGCACGATCTGATCGCGGCGTCGATCCCGCTCGGGCGCTACGGCGAACCCGTCGACGTCGCCGCACTGATGCTGTTCCTGTGCAGCGACGACGCGGCGTTCCTGAGCGGCGCGGCAATTCCCATCGACGGGGCGATGCGCGCCCGCTGACCCCCACCACGGCGGCTTCTGGGGAGCAATTTTCCCGGCTGCCGGGAACAACCCGGACCAGAAGCGGCGACGGGAGGATTCCTGACCAGAAGCCGGGTGGCCGATCGGCGGGGTCAGGCCGCCTTGAGGTCGGCCAGGACCTGGGCCCAGCGCTCAGGGTTGCTCTTGTACGGCGCGTAGAAGCTGAGCCGCTGGATGACGTCGCCGTAGCGGCGGTGCAGTTCCGGCGCCACCGTCTCGGGCTGGCCGACGACGGCGAAGGTGTTGAGCACCTCGTCGGTGATGAGGTTGCCCATCTCGACCCACTCGCCCAGCTTGGAGAGCCGGTTGAGCTCCTCCTGCATCCCGCCCCAGCCGTGCACGTCGAGGACCCCGCGGTATGCCGGAGTGCTGCCGTAGAACGCGATCTGTTGGCGGGTGCCGGCTGCGGCCGCCGCCATCTCCTCCTCGGTGTTGCCCGTGACCACGAACGAGGGGCCGATGATCTCGAAGCCGTCCATGGTCTTGCCGGCCTTGGCGCGGCCACGAGCCAGCGCCGGGATCGAGACCTCGCGGAGGTACTTCTCGGTGGTGAAGCCGTGGCAGATGAACCCGTCGCACACCTCGCCGGCGACCTCGGTCATCAGCTCTCCGACACCGGCGAGAAAGATCTTCGGCACGCCGAAGCCGGCGAGGTCGGCACGCTCCGGGGTGAAGAACGGGGTCATCAACGTGTGCGTGTAGAAGTCGCCTCGGAAGGCGAGCGGCGTGCCGTTCTCCCAGGTGTCCCAGATGGCGCGGATGGCCATGATCATCTCGCGCATCCGTGGCGCCGGATGGCTCCACTCCATGCTGAAGCGCTTGGTGATGTGCGGCTTGATCTGGCTGCCGAGGCCGAGGATGAAGCGACCCTTGGAGAACGACTGCAGATCCCAGCCGATGTTGGCGAGCGTCATCGGATTTCGGGCGAAGGCGACGGCGATCGAGGTGCCGAGTTCGAGCGTCTCGGTGTGTTCGGCGCCGAGCAGGAGGGGGAAGAACGGGTCGTGGCTCGTCTCCGCCGTCCAAGCGCCGCTGTAGCCGGCTGCCTCGAGATCCTTGGCCTGTGCGCCTGCGGTGTGCAGGTTGGTGCTGATGCCTCCGTCGACCTTCATGGTTCCCCTCCGTGCCTCGAACGTGAGCAGCAAGGTAGCCGCGTGCCAGGAGCGGAGGGTCAGTCGTGCGTCAGTCGCCCTGGTCGCGGAGGAAGCGCTCGAACTCGGCGGCAAGCTCGTCGCCGCTGGGCAGGTCGGCGGTACCCAGCGAGTTGCTCTCCTGCGCCGCCTGGTCGTATGCCTGCTCGAGCTGGCGCACCATGGCACCGTGCTCGTCGTTGCTGCTCACGAGTTGGTCGATGCGAGCCCGTTGGATCTCGGCCTCGGCCCCGAGTGCGCTGGCGTCGATGGCGATCCCGGTGACCTCGCGGAGCCCGTCGAGCAGGGCCACGGACGCGGCGGGGTAGCTCATCGCACTCACGTAGTGCGGCACCTGCACCCACAGACCCAACGACGCGATGCCCGCCTCGGTGAGACCGTGTTCGAGCACCGCGCTCACGCCGGCCGGCACGTCGACCGAGCTCTTCAGGTACGGCACGTTGGCGATCACGTCCGCCGACGGTGACGTACTCGACAGACGTGCGGGTCGCGTGTGCGGGGCGGCGAACGGGTAGCTCCCGAGCGCGACCATCTGGTACACGCCCAGCCGCAGCGCTAGCTCGGACACCGCCTTGGCGAACGCGCGCCACTGCGCGTCGGGCTCGGGACCGGTGAGGGTGAGCACCGGATTCCCGTTCGGGTCGGTGCCCGAGTTGAGCTGGATGTCGCTCCACACGAGTCGGGTGTTCACCCCGTCGCGGAGTTCCATGATCGGGCGTCGGGCGCGGTAGTCGATGAACGTGTCGCTGTCGAAGGTGACCAGTGGCGTCGTGGTGCACCCGGTGTCGATGGTGCTCATGGCCGAGGCCGCCGCGCCGCTGGCATCGATCCACCCGCTGAGCATCACCACCAGAACCGGTCGGTCGAGCGTCGGGAGTTCGCCGTGGACCTCGTAGGCGGCGCTCACGACAACGTCTCCAGTTGCGCCAGCGCACTCGCTGCAGCCGCGTCGACCTGGAGCTTGAACGGCTCGAGCTCGGCGGCATCGCGCACTCCGAGTGCGCCACCGAGGTAGCGCGAGTAGACGCCCTCGAGGATGCACGCCAGCTTCCAATACGCGAAGGAGACGTAGAACGGCAGCGCGGAGATGTCGCGACCGGACACGGCGGCGTACCGGTCGGCGAGTTCGCTGCGTTCGAAGAAACCGGGCGCGGTGGTGGCGGATCCGTTCCACGCCGAGGCCGGATCGTTCGGGCCGGTCCAGTACACCTGCAGGAGTCCGAGGTCGGCGAGCGGGTCGCCGAGCGTGCAGATCTCCCAATCGAGCACGGCGACGACGTGCCCGTCGGCGTCGACCATGCAGTTGTCGAGTCGGTAGTCACCGTGGACGATCGTGGCCGGTCCCTGCTCGGGGATCCGACGCAACAGCTCGTCATGGACCCGATCGACTGCGGCGAGCTCGCGTGTCTTCTGTTGGTTCCACTGGCCGTACCACCGCTTCAACTGACGGGCGATGTACCCCTCGTGCTGACCCAACTGGGCGAGACCGCTGGCCGTCAGGTCGACGGAGTGAATGGCGACCATCGTGTCGACGAGCGACTCGCTGGCGGTGCGGCGGGCGGCGGGGCTGAGCACTGCCTCTGCGGTCATGCGATCGCGCAACACGTGCCCGTCGACGAAACCCATGACGTAGAACGGCGAATCGTTCACGGCCGGGTCGTCGCAGAAGCCCAGCGCCGGGGCCACCGGCACGGCCGACGACTGCAGGCCGCTGATGATGCGGTGCTCGCGACCCATGTCGTGCGCGCTGGCCAGCACGTGTCCGAGCGGCGGGCGGCGGACGACGAATCTGGCCCCATCTCGGCCGGTGACCGCGTAGGTGAGGTTGGAGTGCCCGCCGGCGATGAAGTCGAACGTGAACGGTCCATGGGCTGTGGGCACGTGGGCATGCAGCCACTCGGTGACTGCGGGGACATTGATGCCAGGCACGTCGGTCATGGTGTTCGTACCGTATCGGCGCTGGGCGGCCGGTGCCGCCCCCGGGCGGTATCGTGCCCTCATGTCCACCGATGTCACCGATGCCACCTTTCAGACCGACGTCATCGAGCGGTCGTTCACCGTGCCCGTGGTGGTCGACCTCTGGGCGCCGTGGTGTGGTCCGTGCCGCACGCTCGGGCCGATCCTCGAGAAGGTGGTCGACGCCACCGACGGCCAGGTCGAGCTCGTCAAGGTCGACACCGATCAGAACCCGGCGATCTCGCAGGCGTTCCAGGTGCAGTCCATCCCCGCGGTGTACGCGCTCAAGGACGGGCAGATCGTCGACGGCTTCATGGGCGCCATGGCCGAGCACGTCGTCCAGCAGTTCGTCGACACGCTGATCCCCACGGAGGGCGAGCAGACGCTGGCGGCCCTGATCGCCGAAGGAACCGAGGGCTCGTTCCGGGCGGCGCTGGAGCTCGAACCGGGCAACGAGGATGCGATCGTGGGCCTCGCCGAGCTCCTCGTCGCTCGCGGCGAAGGCGAGCAGGCGCTGCAGTTCCTGGCGCGGATTCCCGAGTCCGACCGCACCAGGGTGGTCGCCGCCAAGGCCCGAGTGCCGTTCGTCGCCGATGACGACCACGACGCCACGCTGGAGGCGCTCCTCGACGAGGTCAAGGCGGATGAGGACGCGCGTCAGCGATTCCTCGACATCCTCGAGTTGATGGGCCCAGACGACCCGCGGACGGCCGGATATCGCAAGAAGCTCACGGCCAGGCTCTTCTGAGCGATCGCTCGTAGCGAGCGCGGAGCGATGGTGGGGGCACCATGAAAGTTCATCTGGTCGACGGGACCTTCGAGTTGTTCCGCTGCTTCCACGGCGCGCCCCGGGCGCAGCACGAGGGGCATGAGGTCGGGGCCGCGAGGGGGCTGTTCGCGACGCTCGTCGCCCTGCTCGCCCAACCCGATGTCAGCCATGTTGCGGTCGCGTTCGACTCGGTGGTCGCGCCGCCGGCGACTCGCAACCGGGGAGCCGAGGCGCTCATCGCCGCCCAGGCGCCGCTCGCCGCCGCCGTCGCCCGCAGCCTCGGCGTCACGATGTGGCCGAGTGGTCGCTATCAAGCCGACGAGATCCTCGCTACCGCTGCGGCGCGTTTCGCTGCCGACCACGACGTGTCGCAGGTGGTGATCTGCGCCACCGACAACGACTTCAACCAGTGCGTGGTGGGCGGGCGGGTCGTCGTGCTCGATCGCATTCGCAACGTGGTCACCGATGAGCCGGCCGTGTTCGAACGATACGGCGTGGCGCCCGATCAGATCCCCGACCTGTTCGCCCTCGTCGGCGACCGCAGCGACGGGCTGCCCGGCGTCCCTGGCTGGGGCCTCCGTTCGGCGGGCACGATGCTCGCTCGCTACGGCACGGTCGAGGCGATCCCCGTCGACGCCGCGGAGTGGGATGTCCCGGTGCGCAACAAGAAGGCGCTCGCCACCGCGCTGCGCGAGCGCCGCGAGGAGGCGCTGTTGTGCCGCGATCTCTCCCGACTGCGGATCGATCTCCCGCTGCGGCAGGCGACCGCCGACCTCGAGTGGAGAGGCGCCTGGCATGCACGGGTCGACGCCCTCTGTGAGCTCCTCGGCGACGACTCGGCGGCGGCGCGGATCGAGCGCTGGGTCGACTGAGCGGTCAGGCCAGCGCGTCGCGCAGTTCCACGAGCCGTTCGGGCACCACCCGGTACCACATCCACACCCCGCGCTTGTCGGAGGTGACGAGTCCGGCTTCGCGGAGAACCTTGAGGTGATGACTCACGGTCGGCTGGCTCTTGCCGACCGGCCCGACGAGGTCGCATGCGCAGACCTCACCTGCTTCGGAGGTCGCGATCAGCGAGAGCACTCGGAGGCGGGCGGGATCGGCGAGGGCTGCGAACGCCGCTGCCAGCGAGTCGGCCTGTTCGACGGTGAGCGCAGGATCGCCGACCACACCACAGCACTGCACGATCGTGGTCGTCTCGGGTTGGACGGAGCGTGCCATGGGGACTCCTCGCGAAGTTCGAACAAGACATTGACACTCATCAATGTCTCCGATATGGTATCGACATCGATCAATATAGCAACCGATCCCGTTCCGAAGGAGCCACCATGTCACGAGTGCAGCTCGCCCTCAACGTCACCGATCTCGACGCGGCCACCGCGCACTACAGCGCGTTGTTCGCAACGAGCCCGGCGAAGATCAAGCCGGGCTACGCGAACTTCGCCATCGTCGAGCCGCCGCTCAAGCTCGTGCTCATCGAGAACGCCGAGGCCGAGCACGGATCGATCAATCACCTCGGGGTGGAGGTCGAGACGCGCGAGCAGGTGGCCGAGGAGCATCAGCGCATCACCTCCGCCGGTCTCGGCAGCGTGGTCGATGGAGAGACCACGTGTTGTTTCGCCGTCCAGGACAAGTTCTGGGTCGAGGGCGGCCCCACCGACTTCGAGATCTACACGGTCCTCGCCCCTGCGGACGTGATGTACGCGCCGGAATCGACGTGCTGCGAGCCGGCCTCGACCACCGAGCCGGTGACGCTCGGGCGTTGCTGCTGAACGGAGGCCCGTCGGGCCGACAAGACTGAAAAGGTGCAGCCCATCACCGCAGCCCGCAACGCCCTCTGGGCCGTCACGATCGTGGTGTGGCTGGCGCTCGCCCGACTCGGGGTCGCGTTCTTCACCAACGAACTCGATTGGCGATACGTCGCCGGTCAGAGCCGTCGAGACGCAGCGTGGTACTACCGGCTCGCCGGAGTGTGGGGTGGTAGCGAAGGATCACTCCTGCTGTTCGCCGGCGTCGTCGGAATCGTCGCATCGGTCGCCGCATGGCGGGTGCGGCGTCCCGCGGTGGTGTGGTTGGCAACGACGACGGTGGTGGCGCTCACCGCGATCGACCTCTGGTTGGTGAGTCCGTTCGGCACACTCGACGCACCCGCGTTGCGAGGCTTCGGGCTGACGCCGATCCTCGAGCATCCGGCGATGGCGGTGCATCCGCCGTTGCTGTACATCGGGTTGGCCTGTGCACTCGGGGCGGCGATGTTCGCGCTCGACGGCCGAGCCCCGACCACTTGGCTGCGGGCCGTCATCGCCATCGTTGCCCTGGCGATGGCCATCGGTGGGCTGTGGAGCTACGTCGAGCAGGGATGGGGCGGGTACTGGGCCTGGGATCCGGTCGAGAACACGTCGCTGATGGTGTGGCTGGCCGCGATCGTCGCGCTCCACGTGCCCGAGCGGCGCTCGTTCACGCTCGCGCCGTGGATGCTGGTGCTGGTGGGCGCCACGCTCGTGCGGTCAGGCGCGACCCCCAGCATCCACGGGTTCTCGGAGCAGGCCAGCGTCGGGTGGGCCATGCTCGGGCTGACCCTTGCCAGTGCGCTCGCGTTCGCCTGGCTTCGGCCACGAGTGACCTCGGACGCGCTCGACCCGGCGTCGCGAGTGCCCGCGATTGCGGGGGCCGTGGTTCTCGTGGTGGTGGCACTGGGAACGTTGGCGCCCGTGGCGATCGACGTCGTCGCATCCCGGCCCGCTGCGGTGCGGGGGGAGTTCTTTGCCCGCACGGTCGGGTTGGTGGCGCTGGTCTGCGTTCCCTTTCTCGCGATGCGAACTCGTCGACCCCATGCCCGCCTCGCGCACGTCGGGATGCTGGTGCTCCTGATCGGCATCGGTGCGACCACGTTCGACCAGCAACAGCAGGTCACGCTTGGCCCCGACCTCATGGTGCGAGCCGCTGGTCTCGATGTGGTCGCCCGCGGGGTGTCGGTGGAGCCGGGGCCGCGTCCGGACGTGCAGGCGGTGGTCGCCGACGTCGAGGTGAACGGCCGGCTGATGCGCCCGGCGCTCGTCGCCTATCCGGAACGTGGAGGGGTCCTCGCCGAGACGGCAATGGTCACCCGCCCATGGCGCGACATCCAGGTCACACTCGTCGACGCCAGCGACAGTGGTGCGATGACCGTCGTCGTCCGCCAGCGACCTCTGATGTGGATGGTGTGGTTCGGCGTGCTGCTCACCACTGCTGGCGTGCTCACCGTGAACTGGCGTCGTCCTCGCCGGACGAGCCCGATTGTCGAGCCCGCTTTCTCGCCAACAACTCGTTGACCGCAGCGGTCTGCGTGCCGGTCGCCTTCGTTGTCGGTGCACGGTCGGTCGGCGTGGTCGGCGTGGTCGCCGTGGTCGCCGGCTTGGAGGTCGGCGCTGCTGCACCGGGGGTCGGGGTGTGGTGCGGGTCGGCCACGCCCAGGCGTGGCAGCGAAGCTCGCAGTCGCCGACCGGTCGTGGCCAGACCTCGAGTGGCACCGGCCACCGTCGCACCGCGGACGGACAGCCGCGACAGCGCGACCGCGAGCGGCCAGAGCAGCGCGGCGAGCAGCAGCAGCGGGCCCAACAGCGCCATCCGGCGGAAGCCGGCGGTGAGACCGTCGGTGCTCCAGGCGTCTGCGGGCTGGATCTCGCCGCGCCCGTTCGCCGCTGCGGAGACCCGCGCCAGCAGCGCCGCGTCGCTGTTGCCGGGCGAGTACTCGGCCGGGTAGCTCTCACTCGCCAGCGTGCTGCCGGCCAAGACGGTCGCACCGTCGGCGGTCACGTTCACCCCGACGGCATAGGTACCGCTGCGCGTCGCCGGCATCTCGGCCTCGAAGGTGTCCGGGCCGACGCGATCGAGCGGCACCTCGTATCGCTGACCGTCGGGTCCGGCGACCGTCGCGGTGGCTGTCGAGCCGTCCGGGAAGTTCGTGGCCGATTCCATCGTGATGTGCAGCCGACCGTTGCGAACCTGTGCCTGAGCAGCGCCGGCGGTGTCGCCCGACTGGAACGTGTCCTTCACGACGCGACTCCAGAAGTCGACGTAGCCGTCCCAGTTGGCCCACTGCTGCGACCACTGCTCGCTCGCGTCGCTCGTCCAACTGGTCACTCGACCCAGGCCCGCCTGCCACGTCGCGAGCAACGGGTCGCGGTCGGGGCCGATGCGCAGCAACGTGCTGGATTCCGGCTTGGCCGTGGTGGCGATGTAGCCGAGCAGTTCGGGTGAGGCGGTCAGCGGGGCGACGACCGGATCGTTCGACGTGACCTCGGGCAAGAACTTCCCCTCGTTGATGAAATCGCGGCTGGCGATCACGGCCTCCTCGGCCATGATCTGGGGAACGTCGGCGAGGTTGGTGCCGGGGTAGTAGCGCCCGTGTCCGGCAACCGCGATCTTCTCCAGTGAGGGTGCCGCACCTTCGCCGGTCGCCAGCACGGAGATGGTGATGCCTTCCGCATACACCTCGGCGGCGCGCGTGGCGAGGCGATCGATGATCGCCACGTCGGTGAAGCCATCGGTGAACAGGATGATGTGCTTCAGTTCGGCGTTGCTGGCCAGCAGCTTGTCGGCCGGCTCTTCGAGCGAATCGATGAGGTTGGTGCTGCCGTCGGGCCGCAGTCGGCCGAGGCCGTCGTCGATCACGGACTGGGATGGGAGGCGTTGCAGATCGATCACCCAGTCGGTGCCCGCCGTCCACGCCATCACCCCGATCTGGTCGTTGGCCGTCAGCGCTTCGATGGTGCGTTCGGCGGCGGCGCGCGAGATGTCGGTCTTGTTGATGCCGCCCTGCTCGACGCCCGGGTTCATGGTGCCGCTGTCGCAATGGCACGCCGCCATGGAACCCGAGGTGTCGATGCTCAGCACCTCGGCGACGGTCTTGCGTCGCTTTGGGTCGAGGATCTCACTGTCGAACGTGAGCAGGTCTCTGATCGGGGAGTCGAGGTCGCCGCCCACCCCGTAGCTGCGCGGGCCGCCGACGGTGACGAGTCCGCGTCCGAGGTCGCGCACCGAGACGCTCAGCGCCTCGATCTGTTCGCCCGTCAGCGACGACGCGGGCACGTCGACGAGCACCACGCCGGCGTAGGTGGCGAGCTGTTGCACGTCGGGGAGTTCCGCCGGGTTGACGACCTCCGCGGCGACGCCGCCGGCGCGCACCGCGGCGGCGAGGGTCGTGGCCTCTCCTGGGGCGCCCTCGACGATGAGCACGCGCGCTGGACCATCGACCGGCACGGCGGCGAACGCGGCATCGTTCTTCGGTTGGCTGTCACCGGGCCTCGTCACGACGGCCTGGTAGCGGAGCACTGCGGCCGGAGTGGGTCCGGCGTTGTCCGTGAAGGTCACGGTGTTGTCGCCGACGACGAGATCGACCTTCTTGGTCCCCACGTCGGTGCCGTCGCGTCGGAGCAGCACGGTGGCCTGCCCGGCCTGGGTCGCGGCGACCGAGACGTTGACGGTGATCTCGTCACCGACCCGAGCGAGCCGAGGCACGTCGATGCCCTGCACGGCGGCGTCGGCCCCGACGGACGA
The DNA here is from genome assembly GCA_038234785.1 of Acidimicrobiales bacterium. GTDB lineage: Bacteria > Actinomycetota > Acidimicrobiia > Acidimicrobiales > Ilumatobacteraceae > UBA668. The sequence goes on along the minus strand of JBBQTC010000007.1, from coordinate 5,176 downwards.
GTCGATGGTGTGGACGTCGACCTGCACCCGATCGGTCCCGAGTTGCTGGGCCTCCTCGACGGCGTCACCGGTGGTCACCCGTCCGTCGCTGATCACCACCACCCGTCGCTTGGCATCCGACGGCAGCACTGCGCCGCCGAGGCGGAGGGCGGTGGCCAGATCGGTGGAGCTGTCGTCGATCACGACCGCCGGCCCGTCGAACTCGGGGGAGTTCTCGAGCACCCGATCGAGGCGAGCGTCGCCCCCGAACACGACGACGGCGCTGAGCGCATCGTCGGGCTGCTTGGCGAGGGCATCCTGCAGCCACGCCAACGACGCCGCATCGCCCGCCGGCCCCAACGACGCCGAGCTGTCGAGGACGAACACGGTCGCGACGCGGTCGCTGGCGCGGCGAACGGTCGGGGCGAAGAGGGCGGCGATGAGCAGTGCCGCGACGGCGAGGCGAAGACCCACTGCAACCCGCCACTGCCGGCGGCCGACGCCGAGACGACGCCACGCCAGCCAGCCTTCGAGCGCAAGCAGGAGGAGCAGCGGAATGATCACCCACGGCAGCATCGAGTGCTGCATGCGGGCAGGCACCATGTGCAGCTTCGCGTCGTCGGGCGGAGGCACGAGGGTGTCGCGTGGTGAGATCGCCGACTCGTCGGCGGGCGGGTTGACGGCCACCGAGCGGTCGACGCGCCCCTCGACCTGGATGGTCCAGAAGCCGGGGACGTTCGCTCGCAGCGCCGGATCGCCGATGGCGAAGCTCCGCGACTGTCCGTCCGGGCCGACGGCGCTCCCTGCGGTGGCCGGGTCGATCGGGAGCGCCGCTCCCACCTCCAACGATGCGCTGGTGAGCGCGGTCCCGCTGAGCTCGGTCAGCAGCCGGTCGCCGAGGATCGGGAAGGCCACCTGCAACGGGAGGTTCGAGTCGCCGAGCGCGAACGTGAGGTAGGCGAACCGATGGCCCCCGTGTTCGCCACGCAGGACGAGCGGCGCGTTCTCGCCGGCCACGAGGACCTCGGTGTCGCTGCTGGCGACGACTCGTTGGGCCTGGGCGATCGCGACCTGGGTGAGGTCCACGTCGGCGAGGAGCGGATCGTCGGTGCGCAACAGCGTGACCGCCGGGGTGTCGACGACACCCGATGGCGTGACACCGTCGACCCCGCCGGGTGGTGCGACGGCGAGGAAGGAAGCCTGCGGTGCGGCGGGCACCTGCACCCCGGCGTAGACGACGATGTCGTACCCGTCGCCATCAGGACCCACGGCACCCGACGCGACGTCGATGACGCTCGTCTCGACGCCGTCCATCGACGTGAAGAGCTCCTTCCAGAAGCGGCTGTCGCCGGCGATGAGCACCTTGAGGTCCGGCCGGCGAGCGCCGACGGCGACACTGATGTCGTCGGCGGCGAGGAGGTCACCGCCATCGAGATACGCCTGCACCCGCTCGCCAGGTGGGAGATCTGCCTCGACCACGCTGGTGCTGCGCGGCCCGATCTTCACCGACTGCTCGCTCTCGGTGGTGCCGTCGACATCGATGCGGATGGTCTGCGTCACCTCGGTGCCGCCGAAGTTGCGGACGGTGGCCCTCGCATGCAGCCCGCTTCCGCGGGGTTCGACGTCGAGGCGGGTGATCGCGCGGTTGGTGTCCTGCGAGCCGATCCGCTCGTATCGGGTGGCAGGAGGGAGCAACTTCTCCTCGTCGGGGGTGATGCCACCGTCGCCGATGAACACGAACCCGATGTCGGCGCTGCTCGTGTCGAGGCTCTCGGCGAGACTGAACGCACCGGCGAAATCGGCATGCCCAGGGGTGGTCTCCACGGTTCGCAGTGCCGACGAGAACGCCGACGCATCGTCGCTCGCGGTGAGGACGACACGAGGTCGATCCGAAGCGATCACGATGCTGGCGATGCCACCGGTCGGCAGCTCCTTGCGGAGTGAGGTCGCGCGGTCGATCGCGAGCTGCAGCCGGTCGGGAGACCCGTCGAGCGCGGCCATCGAGCCCGAGGCGTCGATGATGAAGACGGTGTGCTCGCTGAGCGCTGCCGCCTCCAGCCGGACCGGCCGCGAGACCGCCAGCGCGAGCAGGGCGACGGTGAGCAACTGGGCGAGCAGCAGCAGGCTCCAGCGCAGCTTCTGCCACGGTGACGCGCTGCTCACGGGGCGCTCGATTGCTCGCCAGAGGAACGTCGAACTCACCGTCACGGACTGCCGGCGGGGCCGCAGGATGTGGAGCACCACCACGGGGATCGCCAGCCCGAGCAGTGCCAGTCCGGCCGGATTGGCGAGCGAGATGCCGAACGCGATCACCGAACGACGCCGTTCATCTCACGACGCCGTTCTCACGCCAGCCCTTGAGCACCACGTCTTCGATCGGGTCGTCGGCCATCACCTGCTGGTACGCCGCACCACGCGACCGGCAGCGTGCCGCCGCCTCGACGAGCCAGCGGTCGACCACCTCGCGATAGGTGGCGACGCTGTCGTGGCTGAGGCTCACGGGCACGTGCTCGCCGGACTCCGCGTCGACGACGTCGAGATCACCGATCAACGTCGGGTTCAGTTCCTCCTTCGCGAGGACGTGGAGCACGGTGACGTCGCCGCCGCGAGCCGGTAGCCGGTCGATGGCAGGCTCCCACGACGGCGTCAGGAGATCGCTGATCACGACCGTGACCCCGGCGGGCCCAGGCCGGGCGAGCAGGTCCCCGGCAGCCGAGCGCAGATCGGTCGTGCCGGCCGGTTCGAGCCGGTCCAACTGTGCGAACAGGGCCGACACGGCATGGCGCCCGGCGAAACGTTGCGGCGGACGGGTCGACGGCTCGAGGTGCAGCGTGACCGTGTCACGTCGGGTCAGGGCCAGGAACCCGATCGCGGCAGCAAGGCGCTTCGCCTGGGCCAGCTTGTCGTCGTGGCCCATCGAGGCCGACACGTCGAGAAGGATTCGTAGATGCAGGTCGTCCTCCGCCTCGAACAGGCGGATGAACAATTGGCCGGTGCGTGCGTAGACGGCGTAATCGATCCGGCGATAGTCGTCGCCGGGGTGGTACTCGCGTTGGTCCGCGAAGTCGAGGGAGTTGCCGAATCGAGTCGAACGATGCTCTCCCGCGAAGCGGCCGGCCAGACGGCGGCGCGTGCGCAGTTGGAGACGTTCGAGCTGGGCCAGCAGCTGCGGCTCGAGCAGGGTCGTCACGGCGCGCCGCGCATCCCTGCAGTGGGCTCCTGGACGGCGTCGAGCAGTGCGCTGACGAGCTGGGCAGCATCGACGCCGTCCGCCGTGGCCTCGTACCCGACCACCAGACGGTGGCGCAGCGCACTCACCGCCACGGAGCGGATGTCGGCGATCGAGACGTTCGGCCGACCGTCGAGCAGTGCGGTCACCTTGCCGGCGAGCACCATCGCCTGCGCGCCACGCGGCGAGGCACCGAAGCGCACGTAGCGGCGAACCAGATCCGGCGCGCTCGCTGCATCGGGATGGGTGGCGACGACGAGGTCGACCGCGTGTCGCAGCACATGACTGGCGATGGGAACGTCGCGCGTGAGCGCGATCATCGCCATGAGCGTCGGCGCATCGGCGACCGTGTGGAGCTCCACCGAATGGGTGCCGGTGGTGCGTTCCAAGACCGTCACCAGGTCGTCGGCGGTCGGGAACGGCACCTGGGCCTTCAACAGGAAGCGGTCGAGTTGCGCCTCCGGGAGGGGATAGGTGCCTTCCATCTCCAAAGGGTTCTGCGTCGCCATCACGAGGAAGGGTCGCGGCAAGGCACGTGTCGCGCCGCCGGCGGTAACCGCGCGCTCCTGCATGGCCTCCAGCAGCGCGGACTGTGTTTTCGGTGTCGCTCGGTTCACCTCGTCGGCCAGGACGAAGCTGGCGAACACCGGGCCCTCGCGGAATTGGAAGGCCTTGTGCCCGTGCTCGTCCTCTTGGAGCACCTGCGTGCCGACGATGTCGGCCGGCATCAGATCGGGTGTGAACTGGACGCGCGAGAAGGGGAGGTCCACCGCCTGGGACAGGGCCTTGAGGAGCATGGTCTTGCCGAGTCCGGGGACACCCTCGAGCAGCGCGTGGCCCTCGGCGAGGAGGCAGGTCACCACCGTTCGAACGAGTTGGTCCTGGCCGACGATGACCTTGCCGACCTCGCGCTCGATCTCGTCGGCGATCTCGGCGTAGCGCTCGGGTGAGACGGTGGGGAGTTTCGATGCCATCAGTTCTTCCCTTGCAGTTGATCGAAGTAGGCGAGCACGAGGTTGCGGACCGACGGCGGGATGTTGGGGTTGTCCATCGCCGCGGTCGCGGTGCGGACGTAGTCGTCGATCACCTGCGACACGGGCACCGTCGCCTGGCCGTTGTTCGTCTGTCCGTTGGTCGTGCCAACGGTGCCACCCTGGCCCGTACCCGTGCCACCGCCGACGGTCCCGGTGCCGCCGCCGCTGCCGTGGGCGGGGTCGTAGACCGTGTTCGTGTCGGGGCCGCCGGAGCCATCGGTATGACCGGTTCCGGTGCCCTGACCACCCTTGCCGCCGTTGCCGGCCGAGCCGTTGCCACCGTTGACGTTGCCCGACGGACTCCCGCCGTTGCCCTGCCCCTGGCCCTGGCCCTGCCCCTGCCCCTGCCCTTGGCCCTGCCCTTGGCCTTGGCCCTGCCCTTGGCCTTGACCCTGCCCTTGACCCTGGCCTTGACCTTGACCTTGACCTTGACCTTGGCCTTGTCCTTGACCTTGGCCTTGTCCGGCCTGGGGGTCGCCGTCGCGGGCGGTGGCCAGCCGATCGCCGGCGTCGGCGGCAACCTGTGCCCCATCGGCGGCCGCGGTCTGTTGCGACACGCTGTCGCTCGCGCGGGCGCTGGCCTGGGCGGCCTCGCCGAGGCGGGCCTGCGCTGTGGCCACGTCGCCGTTGCGCAGTGCCTGTGCCGCATCGCGCAGTGCCTGTGCCGTTGCCGGATCACCGAGATCCTGGGTGGCCGCGAGGTCGTCCAGCCGTTGCGCAGCGTCCTGTCGCTGCCCGTCGTTCATCCCCGGCAGGGCCGCCGACATCGCCGCCAACTGTTCCTGCACGCTTTGCTCACTCGACGCGCCAGGAAGCGGACTGTTTTCGAGGCTGTGCTGCAGCCCCTCCGTCGCGGCCTTGGTCGACAGCAGGTCGTTGCTGACGTCGTGGCGAAGATCGGCGGCTGCGTCCTTGATCAGCTCCGCGGCGTGCT